>DIYK01000086.1 GCA_002429005.1 Verrucomicrobia bacterium UBA6056 | reverse complement strand
GCCGATCGCTTCGGTTTTGCTTGAGCTCCCAGGATCTGTTGGTCGGCGCCAGGATGGCGCCTCTCCACGGGGGATTCTTTGGCTGCGCTCTGCAGATGGAGCGGCGTCATCTTGACGCCGACTTCCGTAGCCAAAACCCTACAGCACTACAGAACGCCGCCATCCTCGCGGCGAACTACGGAACAACCCGCTTTCGACAAGGCTACAGTGTAGCAGGCTGCCCCCCCCATAACTCAACATCGGCGGCGGGACGACGCCGCTCCATAAAGGAAAGCGACTCCACAGAAGCAAACCCACCGTACGCGTACTCGTACGCGAAACCCAGAGCCCCCCCGCCTCTATCGAGCGGCGTCATCTTGACGCCGACTTCCGTAGCCGAAGCCCTCCACCACAACAGAACGCCGCCATCCTCGCGGCGAACTACGGAACAACCCGCTTTCGACAAAGCAACAGCGTAGCAAGCTGCCCCCATAACTCAACATCGGCGGCGGGACGACGCCGCTCCATAAAGGAAAGCGACTTCACAGAAGCAAACCCATCGTACGCGTACTCGTACTCGTACGCGTACGCGAAACCCAGAGCCCCCCCCTGACAAAGCAGACAGGCAGGCAGACCAACCTCAGCCGGAGCATCCGCTTCGCGCCCTTCGCGCCCTTCGTGGTTAAACCAGCAGAACCCAAGCCACAGAACCCGAGCCACAGAACCCAAGCCACAGAACCCAAGCCCACATCAGGCGTAACTCAACTCCAGCATCGCATGGCATTCCATCCGGGGCACATAAAACTCAATCCGCCCAGCCTTCTCTTCAAATTCCAACTCCTCCCCGCTGGGCACCAGACGCAGCGACGTCACCGCTTGATCCAGCTTCAGCGACACCCGGATTTGGTGCAACTCCGGGATATCCTCAATCACCTCAATGCTGCTGAGATTCCACTTCGGAATCACATCATCCCCCCGTTTCACCGGCAGCGCATAGAGCAAATGCAACACATAACGCTGCTCCTCCGGCTGTTCGGTCAAGGTCATCCGCCCCCCGCTGGGCAGACTCGTCTCCACTGAAAAGGGCTGCCCCAGCAGCATACGCAGGGCCTCCACCAGAAAATCGCGATACAGAATCTGCGCGCGGTCAGCATAGTGACTGAAAATCTTTTGCGGGAAATACAGCACATTCTTATCCGCGCACAGAAAGGCCGCAGGAAAACCGGTGCTGCCCGCATCCGGAGCATGCTGATGCGAACAGAAGTGCTCCAGCGTCCGTGAAAAATACGGCTTGTAGAGTTCACCCAACACCTTCGCTCCAGCTGCTGGACGTACTCGAAGGTTTTCCCCGGGAATGACCAGTGGAGAACGAATCAGGCGTTTGCCCCCTTCCTGTTCCACCAGCTCATCGGAGATTTTCAGGTATTCCATATCGAAGCGTTCCGCCTCAGCATCCACTTCGCCAATGCCGGGAATGAGGAACGCATCGCGATCCAGTGCCATACCGGATTCGCCGCTCAGCAGCAGCTTCCCGCCGCCGGCCACATAGGCGTTCAGCCGTTCTGCCAAGTCTGCATCCAGACGGGCACTGTCCGGCAGAATCACGACCGCATAGCGGCTGAAATCCGCTGCCGAATCCACCACATCAAAGGGCACCTGCCGCTCCAGCAGCATGCGGGAGGCTCCGGTGTCTCCGGAGTAATGCCGTCCACCAAAATGTTCTCCATCCATACCCGCCCCCGGCAGGGATTCAATCGACAGCATCGCCACTTCATGACGAGGACGTGCCCCGACCACCCAGGCTTCTTTGGCCTCCACTTCCCGGTAGGCCACCCCGATCCGATCATAGGTATCTTCGTTCAATGCACCATTCGGGTGCAGTTGATCCCCCACCGAACAGCGGCAGCCATAGGCCAGCATGGCTGCACATTCATAGCGTAGGGCATTGGGATGTTTGAAGCCGCCAAACTCGCCCCAGCTGGTGTGGAATTTCCCAGTCATGCCCATCACATCCACGCCTTCGAGGGTCGCGGTGTATTTCGCGGACAGCGGCATGTGATCATAGCCCCAGCCCCCGGTGGGCAGGGACTCAATTTCCAGATGGGAGGCGTAGTTGAGAAACACCTTATCCCCTTTGGGAATATGTCCGGCGTTATGAAACACCCGCAGCCCGGGTTTGTTGGCGTTCACACAGTCGCGGATCACCTGAAAATAGCGCTCCTGTTTCCAGCGGGCAAATTCGTGACGCTGCTGCGCATTCTCCGGATCCATACCGCGTTCCCGCATTTCCAGTTGTGCCGGCAAAGACAGATCGTTGGTCAGGCCAACAATGTCATAGAAGAGTCCATCCACATCGTAGTGGTTCACAATCTCCTCAGTGACCGCGCAGACAAATTTCATATACTCCTCCTCAAAGGCAATCCGCTTCCAGGCGGGACGCAGGGTGTCGATGCCTTCGGGAGGAGAAATCAGGGCCTCCGGGTGAGCATAGGCATAATCCTCGTCCCAGCCCACGGTGATATAGACCGGAGCGAGTACATCGATTTCATGGCAGGCCTCAATCTGGGCGCCGAGTAGGTCAAAGTCCAAATTCGGATGCACCGGAGCCACCTTGCTGGGGTAGTAGGCAAAGCCGTGATGACAGCGGCCGAACAGGGTAACCGAGTTGACCGCTGCCGCTTTCAGCGTCTCCTGCCAGGCTTTTTTGTCAAAAGCGGAGCCAATGCCGGGAATGCTGCCATGGGTGTGAAAATCGAGGTGGATCTGGCGAAAACGAAGGGAATCAGACATGGGAGAGTCTCCTGGGTGAACGGTCAAAGAGCAGTCTCTTGAAGCACCTAATGCAGAAAGCCAAGCACGACCATGCAAAGATCTGGGTGACTGTCCTCTAAACGGGTTTACGCGTAAACCGTTGCTTATCTTTACAGCAAAGGGATTTGAGTGTCACTATGAACACATGAAACCCATATCCCTGTCTCTGATTTCACTCCTCAGCCTTTCCGCCCTCAACGCAGAAATGATCCTGCACGAACCCTTTGATGTGGAAGTGCAGGAAAGTGAACCCACGCTTGGCAAACAAAACGACTGGCAGTTCGGCTTCAACAATGAAGAACCCAGCCAGACCATGGTCCGGGACGGCCATGTGCATACCGGCGTCTCCCCCTTTGAACCCAAAGGCGTCTGTATTCAGCCCATCAGCACCAAAAAAGGCTGTTACAAAAAACTGCCCCGGGAGATCAATGGCGAGACCATCTATTTCAGCTACGTTATGAACTCCTTCAAACGCGGGAACTTTTCCGGTCTGCGCTTCCGCAGCAAAAAAGGTCAGCTCATTGGCGTCGGCATTACCGAAGACGGTTTTTTTGGCACGGTGTTCAATAAAGATAAAGAACACACCGGCATCGGCGATATCAAAACCCGCTACATGGTGCTGGGCAAACTGGAAATCAGCAAAGATGGCAACGAAGCCAAACTCTCTTTCACCTGGGTGGACAATGTGAACGACATTCCCAATCCCGAGCCTCAGGAATGGAAAGTGGAACTGGAAGCCAAGACCGGTCCTCAGGACTGGGACGCGGTGGAATTCCATGCCGCCAGCGGCAGCACCGCCTTTGATGACCTGCGCATTTCGACCAGCTGGGTGGACGTCGCCGGAAAATGAAGTACTTTCTTCTCTGCCTCACCAGCTTCAGCCTGCTGCCGATGATCGCCGAACTCCCTGTCCCCATTCTGGAACATGCTCACTCCAAGCTACCCATTAGCCTGGGTAGCGAGGAGCAGACCTGGCCGGAGCGTGGCACTCTGGAATTCGTGTTCGAGTTTCCAGACATTGAAAGTACCCTGGCTCTCGCCCCAGCCATGGAAGAGGGTTATCTGCATGCGGCTCTCTTCCAGTTACCCTTTGTTAAAAGTAACTACTGGTCCTACTACAAAGAGCAGGGCCTTCACGGCGGAGGCGGCCTGGCCTTGCTGATGCCGGACAAGGACGGAAAAGAAAAACGCCTGCAAATGGCAATGAGCCGCATGGATGGCAAAAAACCTTATCATCTGGTGATGACCTGGGATCTTCCTGCCAAAGAAGTGGCTCTCTACCTACAAGGGACCCGTCAGGGGGACTTGAGTCATTGGGGTGCGGATTCCCCCGACATTGCCGATCCCGGCCGCGGCCCTGCTCGCTTTGGCGGCGATGTCCGGCAGGGCAAACAGATCTTCTCACCGGTTCAGGTGCATCAGGTCCGCATCTTTGACGAGGTGCTGGATCCCCAGCAAATCCAGGAGGCTGCGGACCGTTTGAAACTTCCTCCCCTCTCCGGAGAGGGCCGAACGGTGTATACAGGCTCATTGAAGCTTGATGAGCTGAAACGGAAGGAAATCTTTCGTACAGATTTTCAGGGAGAACTTTCCTGGGAACACGAAGAAGGACTGATCGAAGCTGAGAAACGAGTGAAACGTCCTCAGGCCGAGTGGGTATTGGAAGGCCCTCATGCCAGCCTCAGCTCCGTAGAGGGTGGGATCAAACTCAGCAGCGCAGAGCCGGAAGACCGGAAGCATGGTCATATGGTACTATGGTTGAACAAGGAGATGCCCGCCGATTTTCTGCTGGAATATCGCTTCAGTCCTGAGAACGACCGCAAAGGCCTGGGTATTGTGTTCTTCAACGCCCGCAATCCTCATGGAGAAACGCTCTTCGATCTGGATCTCCCGATTCGTCGAGGCATCTTCGGAGAATATATCATCGGGAAAATCGACAGTTATCACGTGTCTTCCTTTGCCGCAGATGATAAAAATCTTCGTCGCACCGCCAACATGCGTAAGAACAGTGGCTTTATGCTGGTGTCGGTGGGTAATGATCGAATCGGCGGCTCCGGTCCCGGCCCTCATACCGTGCGCGTGCTCAAACGCGGCGGAAAGGTGCAGGTTGAGAGCAATGGTGTGATCGCCCTGGAATATCAGGATGATGGCAAAGCCCATGGGCCGGTTCATGATCATCCCGGGTTGATTGGCATCCGTTTCATGGCTCACAGCCGCTCGGCCATTCTCCATTCCCTGAAGGTATGGGAACTGGAATAAGCCCCTCCCCCTCAATTCCGAACAAAAAGAAACCCTGCAAATCTCTGATCTGCAGGGTTTTAAATTGGTGGAGGGTATCGGGATCGAACCGACGACCTTCTGAATGCCATTCAGACGCTCTCCCAGCTGAGCTAACCCCCCGTATTGGGTGTGAGGCGAGGACTATAGTCGCTCTACCCTCGAAGTGTCAATTCCTGTGTTGAAAAAAGTTGCTCTGATTACTGCAACGCTTCGCGGATCACCTGCGTACTGAGACTTTCGGAAAGCAGCTCTGCAGAACTGCCAGCCGTCCCATCATAGAGCAGATAAGCCGGCACGCCGCGGCGGCCATACTGGGCCAAGACCTTGGAAATGCTTTCATCCCGGGAGGTCCAGTCGGCCTGTAAGGTGACCACATCGCCCTCTTGGAACATCTTCATCACTTCTTCTTTGTGCAGGGTCTTAATCTTGTTCACTTTACACTGGGTGCACCAGTCCGCTGTGAAGTCGACAAACACCCGCTTTCCCTGAGCTTGGAGCTCGGCTACCCGTTCCGGGGACCAAGGTTGATAATGAAGGGGAACGCCCTCCTCGACCAGATCGGCAGCCAGATCCGGGTCCACTTCACTCCAGCGAATGGGCTCCCCTTCTTCAATTCGGGCCTGCAGCGCGTCCCGGTTATCCGTTTTCACCGGATAACTGTAGCCCATCCACAAAGCCAGGGCCAAGAGGAGCAGGGTGAATCCGCCGCTGATTTTTTGGGTAAGAGCTTTGCGGTGAGGGGCACCCCAGGTCCCAAAGACCCAGGAGGCAAAACAAACCAGCAACATCGCACCAGCCACCTGCACCGTAGCTTTGCCGCCGATTTGACCACTGAGCACAAACAGCAAGCCCCACAGGAAGAGGACCAGCATAAAAGCAGCAGCCTGTTTAAAGGTCACCATCCACAGTCCCGGAGGCGGTAGCTTGTTCACCAGCGCCGGAGTGAAGGCCAGAATCACATAGGGCAGCGCCAGCCCCACTCCCAGCAGGGTGAAGGCGAGAAAGCCAATGTAAAGCGGCTGAGTCAGCATCCAGCCAATCATCACCGCCATCACCGGTCCGGTACAGGGGGTGCCAATCACGGTGAGCAAGACGCCCTGAAAAAAGGATCCGGCGTAACCCTGTTTTCCGGTGAGATCGCCCCCGACCGTGGTCATGCGATGCCCAAATTCAAACACCCCAAACAGATTCATGGTAAACAGAGTCAGTCCCAAGAGTAACCCAATCACCACATTGGGCTCTTGGAACTGAGCACCCCAGGCCGCACCCAGAGCTCCCACCACCGCACCCAGAATCCACATGGAAATGAGAATGCCGCCGGCAAAGATAAGTGCATGCAGTTTGAGCTGTTTATGATCCCCCTGGGCCTGCTCCACAAAACTGGAGACCTTGAGGCCAAGCACGGGAAAAATACAGGGCATCAGGTTCAATGACAGCCCGGCAAGCAGGGCCAGAAACAGCGAGGCGAGCACCCCGCGGGATTCTTCCTCCGGCAGCAGCAGGGGCGCTTCCCCTTTCTGCAGGGACAGCTCGTAGCCCTGGCCTTCGGCATCCACAAGAACGCCGTTGAGCCGTTCCGGCAGTGTGGAGCCTTCCGCCAGGCTGAGCGAGGCCTGCCCCGGCAGCGAAGCCAGGATCAGTTCCGGTTCCAATGCAAATACGCCTTCCGCTTCCGGAAAAAATCGAAAGGGCGGCGTACCCGCAGCGTCGGAGATCTGCAGAGAATCCCCGGTCCATAAGGCTTCTCCCGAGAAAGGTTTCGGTAAGGCCGCTTGCGCCTCCGCCAGCCAGGAAGCCGTTTCTGCCGGAGCTTCTTCCACAACCGGCAAAGACAGTTTGAGCTCTGCTGCACCGGGCACACAAATTTCTTTGCACTCCAACCAATCCACTTTGCCTGTTAATTCGAGCGTCTCCCCAACGGAGACACTCTCATCCACCTGCAGTTCCATCAGCAAATGGGCGGTATTCTCATAGCCATAGCTCACCAACTCGGTGACCACAAAGCGCTGCGGAGTGGGCCAGTGAATTTCACTGATGCTGACCCCTTCCGGCAGCTCCCAGGCCACGGTCGTGGGCAGGCCGGAGTCACCGGGATGCTTCCAGTAGGTGTGCCAGTGATCCGCCATCTCCAGTTTCAGGGACAGCCAGATCCGTTCACCGGGGGCGACCGCAGAGCGACTGGCCAGCAGCTCAGCTTGAGTCGTGGGATCATCGCCCATCCACTGGGCAAAAAGAGGGAGGTTCAACAGAACGCAAAGGAACAATACGAAGGGTCTCATGATGTATCTGACGAAGTGTGAAGCCCTACATTACGCCTGAGAGGCGAAAAAACAACGGCTGATACCTGCAGCCACCCTGGCGTTGTTCAACAGCAGCGACCGATTGGCCCGTAGGGAACGGCCCCCGCTTTTTTCAGCCACGGATCCCAGCAGGAACGGGGTGATGTCCTTCCCTCGTAGGCCACGCTGCTTCGCTTCGGCCAGAGCTTCTTGAATCCACTGCTCCACTTCCGCTGCCGCTAGCGCCTCCTCTTCCGGACAGGGACACACCAGCAACAAGGAGGCCTTCAGTCCCAGAGCATCCCGGTGATGAAGCATATTCACCAGCTCCTCTGCACTCTCCACCCGGGCATCCACCGGTAGGCCGCTCTCCCGGGAGTAGAAGGCGGGAAACTCATCGGTTTTCCACCCGATCACCGCCACCCCATCCGTTTCCAAGCGTTCCCGGGTGCGGGGTAGATCGAGAATGGATTTAGCTCCGGCGCAGACCACACAGCCCGGCAGGGAGGCCAACGCGGGCAGATCCGCACTCACATCCCCCTCCTCTCCCCTGTGCACTCCGCCAATGCCTCCGGTGGCGAATACGGGAATCCCGGCCTGCAGGGAAAGATACAGCGTCGCAGAAACGGTACAACCGCCATGTTCTTTGCGGGCCATGGCGATGGGTAAATCCCTGAGACTGCATTTCCGGGGGGCTGGGGCCTGAGCCAACTCCGCCAATTCGCTGTCGAGGAGTCCGACCCGGGGCTCTCCGTGAAACATCGCGACCACCCGAGGATCAGCTCCCCCATCCCGGACGGCCTGACACATTGCACGGGCGATTTCCACATTTTGAGGCTGGGGCAACCCATGAGTCATCACAGTACTTTCAAGGGCGACTGCGGGACCCGAAGAACTTATTTCCATTGCCAACTATCCTGCTTTGCCAGCAGGAAGCTTCCTCTCCGTTGTTGGAGCCAATGCAGCGCCTGCCGATCCTGCTTGAGACTGGCATCCCAATAGGCGCTTGTGAAGGCTAGAATCCGCTGACTCTGAACCGCAGTGCGTGTACTGGGCTCCCCCGGAAGCTGCCGATCGGTAAAGGAACTGTGTTTGGCTCCATCCAAGACGAGTTCGTAGGCCTGTCCCTGCGGCAAAGAGCGATACACTTCCCTCCTCCGGGACGGGTCCACCGCCTGAATGGGAGAGCTGTCGGCAGTACCGGTGACCATCATCCAGGGGATGGAAACCTTGGAGAAACTATTTTCCTCCGCCTGCTGTTGAGGGGGACTGGGACTGAAGAGTAAGGCCGCTCCGATTCGATCATCTTTCATGAACTGCATGCCGCCAAAACTCTGTCCCGCCATCGCCTGCGTACTCACCGCCCCTAATGAATGGCCACTCAGCCCAATCTTGGTCAATTGCAAGCGGCCTTCCAGGGGATGCTTTTCCTGGCTGTTCATCCGCGGCAGATGATGCAACAAGGCCTGGATATCATGAACCCGGACCATGAGCTGCTTTCCGGAAGAAGCCTCCTGCAATACCTGATGGCGTCGTTTGGGTTCAGCTCCCTTCCATAAGGCCACATCGCTACCGGGGTGCTGCAGCATGAGACAAACATATCCCCTGCCTGCCCAATGTTTCCCCAGGTAATCTACTTCGTGCCGATCTCCGCCCAAGCCGTGGCTGTAGATAAGGACCGGCAAGGCTTCATCTCCCCCAGGCACAAAGGCTTTGACGGCTAGGGTACGCCCCCATTTTGGATCTTCGATGCTGAGTTCATGAACTACGGCCTGACGCCAAGGAAACACCGTAAGTGGGTCATAAAAGGCCCGGAGACTCAGCGGCAACAGCAGAAGAAGGAGCGATTTAAAGAACATGGCATGGAATCAGCAGATTCCATGCCTGAAGAGGTTTGAAAAGATCAGCTTTTTTGGGCTTCCAGTTGATCCAGAAGCTTTTCAGCCTCAGCATGTAGCTCAGAGCTCTTGACGATATCGCCGGAACGCTGGGCCTCCATGGCTTCTTTCATTTTCTGTTCGTACTGCTTTCGCAGTTTCTGGTCTGGTTTTTTAGAAAAGAGTTTCATATCAAGGACCTATCGCACAAACGTTCCCTCCCTTACACAGAAACATGCTTTCCCCTTCAGAAGCTCAGTCCTGCCTGCTGACTCTTTCTCGAAAAGAGAGTCATCGGGAACACCTTGAAGATCATCAAGGCGTAAGCGAACGACGCAATCCTGCCTGTGGCGACGAAATTTGGTTACTCTGTCGATTTACTGGGGAGCCCTTGCGAAGTGAAATCCGTTACCAGGCACAGTCCTGTGCTGTAACTCATGCCTCCGCAGCGGTGCTCTGCGAGTGGTTATCCGGACTCAGCCTGGAAGCGCTGCAGGAACGCATGGAGCAAGTACGCGCTTATCTTGAAAGCTCTGCGGAAAGTGGCATCGAGTGGGAGCAGGACTGGGCACAAACTGAAATGCAGGCCCTGGGCCTGTTCCGGACCCGCCCTATGCGCATGAAGTGTGTCACCCTTCCCTGGCTCGCCCTGGAAGACCAAGTGGACAAATACTACGCAGACTCTACATGTTTGAAATCAGATCGATCCTCCACATCGGAAACCTCATGAATCCAACCCGCCTGATCCTGTTCGCCTTCCTCTCCTTCTTACTCACTGGCTGTGGCAGCAGCGGCGGAGGTTCCAGCTCCACCTTGCTGGATAAAATTCTCAAACGTGATCAACTGGACACCTTCAGCTCCGCAGTTCTGGCAGCGGGTTTGGCTGATGAATTGGACGAAGAGGGTCCCTGGACCGTGTTCGCGCCAAATAACCAGGCCTTTGATGTGTTTACGCAGGAACAGCTCGATGCCCTCCTCGCGAATCCTGCCGCTCTGGAAGATGCCATCAGCTACCACATTGTGGCCGCAAATTTGAAAACCAGCGATTTGGAAAATTTAGATCGAGTTCAGACCATTCAGGGATCTTTTATCGAGATCAATGGAGCCGGGGACAGCCTGCGGGTGAATGATGCGATCATCAAAACCAGAAACATCGGTGCGAATAATGGCACCCTGCACATTATCGACCGGGTCTTAACTCCCTAAGGCGTAGAGCGTGAGGTTCAGCTTCTGGTATTACATTGGCAAGTTCGCTTGGGTGCTGTTTCTACTGATCGTTCTCGACACGATCTACGGTGATCAGTCCCTATGGTTGTCCACACTGGGCGCGATGGCTATGGGTCTGTTTGTATTCTTCGGGATCATCGGAATGATCCTCGGAATCATGTATGGCACAGGACATTTGCGCATGCGTTGCCCCTTCTGCAAGGAATCCGGTCCGTTGGAATCCAGTAAACGGGAGGGAATCTGGATGGAGTGCCCCCGCTGTGGAATCATCCGGGGAAGCGGCTTCCTGGGTCTTGTTCTGGAGGCAGAACGGCCCATCGATGAATCCTGACCCCACTAAACGCCTGCAAACTCAGCATGGGCGGCCTGTGAGAAAACTTCTTAGCCGACTGAATTTCAATCTGGAATGAGCACACCTCCACAACGCTTCACTCTCGACACGCCCTTAAGCCTACGAAGTGCTTTTGCCTTTCCGCTACAACACGCAAAGGCCCGATCCGAAGTTCTTATCGGGGGGCTTCTGCTGTTCATTCCCGTCGTGGGCTGGATTCTGAATATGGGCCACCGCATCAACATGGTGCATCGAATGCAGCACGGGCAAGCAGCCTGGCCTGCCTGGGAAAACCCAACACAGTTGCTCAAAGATGGCAGCATCACTCTCCTGGGAATGATCGAATATCATTCTCCTGCGCTACTGCTGGCATGGATTGCTTGGCAACAGAACATCCCGGGGCTGTATCCTGTAGCTGCAGCCCTCTGGATTCTGGCCACGGTCGCCGTACCCGGATACATGTCGCATTACTGCCTGAAACGGGACCCCAGTGAAATCTTCAATCCTGCCAAAGCCCTACGCCGTGTGTTTCAAGCGGGTCCAGGCTATTGGCATGCCTGGGTCATTGCCCTCTCTGGCCTGCTGCTCTCCTTTGTTGGCCTCTTGGGCTTGGGCTTCGGTTTTTTCTTCAGCAGCGTTTGGTTCTGGCAGGTTGCCGGCTATTCCTTCGCTACACAGTTCACCCAAAGCTTCTCGCTTCGGGAACAGAACGAATCAGTCCTCCCCGGATGAGGCCAAGGTCACCTGATTTTTGCCCTTTCGCTTGGACTCGTACAAGGCCTGATCTGCGGCCTTAAAGAGATCGGTATAGCAGGCATAATCTCCCCGTCGGACATCCGCGATGCCCACACTGATGGTGAGCGGAATCACCTGCTCCTCATAGAGGAAACGATGCTGTTCGATCAGCTTCCGAATACGTTCCGACACCCGCATGGCCCTTTCGATTGAAGAATTACTCAGCAAAAGAAGAAACTCTTCGCCACCCCAACGCCCCAGCAAATCCAATTCCCGAAGATCTGCCTGCTGAAACACCTGGACGACTTCACGCAACACATGATCCCCTGCATCATGACCATAGCAGTCATTAATGCGCTTAAAGTTATCCACATCAAAGAGCAGCACGGGAAAATGAGTATGCAACGCTTTGGCCCGCTTAAATTCCGCTTCAAAGACCTGGCTGATGTAATTCCGATTAAACACCTGCGTTAGCTCATCCATATAAGCCGCATTGGTCAGATTATCCTGATAGAGAATCTCGATTTCGCCGGCAGGGATGTACTTCAGGATCGTCGTCCCGATTTTAATCATATCCTCTTTATTCAGCTCTACAACTTCCTCTAGCTTTATATCATTCAGGAAGCTGCCATTCCTCGACTGCAAATCTTCAAGCGTATAACCGGAATCTGTTTTCCGGATCAACGCGTGCTTCCGGGAAATCCCCCCGTCATCAATCAGAATTTCCACATCAGGATCCCGGCCAATCCGCATTTCAGGCTGATTCAAAATAAATTTTTTCCCCTGCGGAAGCCCGCGAATGATAATCAGAATGGCTTCTTTGCTTTTCGCTCTTTCCAGATCCTGGTCGAGCGTATGGCTATACAACTCAACTAAATGAGTCTCCAAGCTTTCATCAGAATCCTTGCTGTTTTCGTCCATTTTTTCCGTGATCTCATCGGCAGGCATCTCATCCAATTCAAACAATCTGGATCGAAGAGAAAGAGCTTTCTCCCTTCAGCCTCCCTTAAATTTCAAAAAAACACGATTCTGTATCCATGTTAAACGAAAGAAGCTTTGGGCAAAACATGATTTCGGATTGATTTCCCTTCAGGGCAGCCATTAACTGCTCTACCATGTTGACCCCTGACACGGTAACTTCTCTGGCTCCGGATGCCGCCTCATACAAAGCAGCTAAAGGGCTGGCAACCCCCAGAAAGTGGCAAGAATTAGGAAAAAATGAACATGCCTTGTGGGGCTTGGCAGCCGGCTCAGGAAAAAACCCTTACCAAACCAGGGTCGCTCTGGACGACTTTGCCACAAAATGTAGCTGCCCCAGCCGAAAATTTCCCTGCAAACATGCACTGGCCCTCATGTTTTTATATGTTGAGCAGGAAGAACTGTTTGAGGCCTCTGACCCACCGGAATGGGTCAGCGAATGGCTGGAAAAGCGTTCTGTCCGACAGGAGAAGGCGGCTGCAAAAGCTCAGACAGCCCATGCCCCTAAAGATACGCAGGCTGCAGCCAAACGGAAAGAAAAACGCAGCGGACGAATAGACGAAGGGGTCACCATGCTCCAGGAGGTGCTGGAGGATATGCTGCGTCACGGTCTGGCCCAGGATGAGCTCCGGAACCCGGAAACCTGGAACAATCTGGAACGACGCTTGATCGACTGCCAAGCCGGAGGATTGGCTGCTGCGGTTCGGATGATCGGCGAGCTTCCTTTTCATCACCCCCACTGGGAAGAGGCCATGCTCCGGCAGATGGGCAATCTAGGCCTGTTACTTCATACCTACACCCATCGGGATGCATTGAATCCTGATCTGAAAAGCGAAGTGGAACAGCGGGTGGGCTGGAATGTGGATAAAACGGATATTCTGGCGGGAGAAGGCGTTCAGGATCTATGGTTCATAGGCGGGCAGGAACGGGTGACCCGTGAGAACCTGCTCCGCTCCAGCACCTGGCTCTTTGGCACCCGAAGCGGCAGACATGCCACCCTGCTCCAGTTTACCCAGCTTCCAGCCCGCCCCAAAGAAACATGGACGGTGGGGCAGCAGCTGGAGACTCAACTCTTTTTTTATCCTGGGGTCCTCCCCGACCGGGCACTGACACTGGCCCCCCTCCCTGCTGCTTCTCCGGCGCCCCCGCCCTCAGATCAAGGCGGATCCATTGAAGACATGCTTTCTGATTTCGCCAGCATCCTGGCACAAAACCCCTGGCGTAAACGCATGCCCTACCGCATCGTGCTGCAACCCGTGTTTCAGGGCAATCAGGAGTACCTCATGGATCTGAATGGAAAAGCTCTTCCCTGGAAAAGCCGGAAGATGCAGGTGGATCAGCTGACCTGTATCTGCGGTGGCCATCCTGTCCCCATGTGCGTTCTCTGGAATGGTGCAGAATTGGAAGTGCTTTCCGCCTTTGCCGGAAGCTGGATTTCCCTCACAAGAGAGCGCAGCGAATGAGTGTAAATCCTCTCCTGACTCAGGCATTACTGGGCACAGAACGGCACCCGGAGCTGCCCCCGCCTCCGGCGGCAGTTCCCCAAGAAAGCTGGCAAAAGCTGGAAGGACTTCCTCCGGCAAAACGCCTACTTCATGCAGCAGCTCTGTTGGATATAGCCCAAAGTGCCGGGCAACCTGCACGGGAAGACTTACTGGCTCCTGCAGCGGCCCCACCCGAAACCCGCAGCTATCCCCCATCTTCTTTCAGAGCCCCCTTGCTGGAAATGCTTAGAGAGGTCCATCGCAGTTGCCTCCCGGAATGGCTGGAGATTTGTTCTGATCAGCAATGGCTCATTCCTCCGGATCTTCTTCCGCAGCTCCTGGATGCCGCGCAGAGAGAGCGAAGCCTCCGTGAATCGGTGCAGGACTGTGCCGGCAGACGAGGACCATGGCTGGCCCGTACCCGAAATCTCTGGCCCTGGCTTACTGAATCGCTGGAAGAAGGATCCGCAAACTGGGAAACCGGGACCGATGCACAACGATTGCGTTGGTATGCGAGCACCCGAAAATCCGATCCGGAAAAGGCCATCGCGGCGCTGCAAAAGGACTGGAAAAAAGACAGTCCCGACTTCCGACAACATCTGGTTGAACTGATCCAGCTAGCCCCCCTTCCCCAAGAGGAAGCCAGCTTACAGAAAATGGCCTTACGGGATCGACGGGCAGCTACCCGTCTAGCAGCCCAATTGGCTTTATGGAAGCTCCCCGACTCCGCCTTCTGCAAACGCCATCAACAACGAATCTGCCAAGTACTTCATCTCCAGAACAAGAGAAACAGCACAGAGCTGTGCATTTTGCTACCGGAAGAATTCCCCAAAGACTGGTCACTGGATGGGCTACAGTCCAAGCCCCCCTCCGGAAAAGGGGAAAAAGCCTTTTGGGTGGAACAGATCCTCGGACTGGCTTCGCTACAGGACTGGGCTGCAGCTTTGAACATAGGCCCCGAAGAGTTTGTACAACTCGCCTGGGATCCGGAATGGGCCGCTCTCCTGCTTAACGCGGTCTTGCTTAGCCTAACAAATCATCCTGACCCGGACTTCGTCGTGCAGATGCTCCCGGCTCTTCTTTCTCAGGCCCAACAACAGAAACGAAGGGATGTCGTTGAGCCCCTCCTAAACGGGGTGAACACAGATAAGCTGACGGACCTGCTGGAGCAGCTCACGCTCCGCCCGGAGGAACGAGAGAAGCTCTTGCACACTCAGAGCTGCCGGGTGCACCATGAGCGACATCCAAAACTGTTTGCACTGCTGAAGGAAGTCATCCGCAGCCCACATGGCGTTTCAGCTCACTTTGCCCGTTGCCTTGCCCCGGAAAGTATTCCGTTTCTTCTCTCCTATATGGCCACTCTCCCACAATTGACCCCGAGTGCAGAACGCCTCGCTCATACTCTGGAATTTCGCCAACGCTATCTCCAGCATCTTCCTTCATTCGAAACCGGTACCCCGTCATGAAACCAAGCGTCATTCGCGAACATGCAGAACATCTTTTTTCAGAGGAGTTAGAAGCTCTTCGTAACCAGGACGACAAGCAAAGGCCCCCGAACTGGCATCTCTCCCCCTGGGCGGTTGTGGATTATCTGCTTGGCTGCACTCTGGCAGACGGCACCGAAATTTCGCCTAAATACATCGGTGACCGCCGCCTGATGGAAGTGGCGGTGGCCACGCTGGCCACGGATCGCGCCCTGCTGTTATTGGGAGTGCCCGGAACCGCTAAGAGCTGGGTATCCGAACATATTACGGCTGCGATTTCCGGAGATTCCACTCTACTGATTCAGGGCACGGCAGGCACCGGTGAAGAAGCCATGCGTTACAACTGGAATTATGCTCGTTTGCTCGCGGACGGACCTTCCGAGCAAGCCCTGGTCCCCTCCCCGATGTTCCGTGCCATGGAACAGGGTCAACTCTGCCGGGTCGAGGAACTGACCCGGGTTGCCTCGGATGTACAGGATACGTTGATCACCCTCTTATCTGAAAAAACCTTGCCCATTGCTGAACTGAGCACCGAGATTCAGGCAGCACCTGGTTTTAATGTGATTGCAACCGCCAACTCCCGCGACCGGGGAGTCAATGAACTTTCCAGCGCTTTACAGCGTCGCTTCAACACCGTGGTCCTTCCCCTGCCCAAGGACCTGGATACCGAAGTGAACATCGTACAAAAGCGGGTAAACTCGATGTCTTCGTCCCTGGCTCTGCCCGCCCAGCCCCCCGCCTTGGAGGAAATCCGGCGGGTGGTGACCGTTTTCCGGGAATTACGTTCCGGTGCCACCGAGGATGGCAGAGCCAAAGTCAAATCCCCCAGCGGCACCCTGTCCACCGCCGAAGCCATTTCCGTGGTCACCAACGGGCTGTCCCTCTGTGGTCATTTTGGCGACGGAGAACTCACGGCGCGGGATGTGGCCTCCGGGCTGGTTGGGGCCGTCGTGAAGGACCCCGCTCAGGATCCGGTGGTGTTCAAAGAATATCTCGAAACCGTGGTCAAAGAACGCTCCGGATGGAACGACTTCTACCGGGCCTGTAAAGCGCATCTCTAACTCAGGTCAGCATCATATGTACGAAACGCTCAGCCTCACCGAACTGATCGAATCCGGAACTTCTGGATGTTACGATCCGAGCCACAGCATGTTCACTTTGATTGCGGCATACATCGAGAACCCGGATCCTAACCTGGTCCTACAGCATAAGCACAGGTATTTCTATGGCTTTGCACTGCATGCAAAGGAGTTATTTGCACGCTTCCCCTTCTCGAACGAAACAAATGCGTTGGTGGATATTTTTGCGCTGATGATCCAAGCACGGATACAGGATTCGTTCTATTCTGAATCCCTGTACGAAACCATCGCCCTCTTAGAGCAGGAGCAACTGGAGCGAGTGGTTTCCAAGGTCCTGGAATGTGGGGGAACGAACCGGGACGTCATGCTAATGATGGTCCGCAGCCTGAACCGGCGGCTTGAATTCGGGGGGACACATCCTGATGAAGCAAGCAGCCAATCTGTAGAAGAATGGAGCTTCCAGATCTCCTGGATTCCACCCAAAGAGCTGACGCTGACCAACAGCCTGGAACGCTATCTCTGGGATCAGAGTGACGAGGATCTCTACTGGCTGCTGCAGGCACACACGCTGGCCACGAACAACTACGGTTCGAAAGACTGGTTTATTGGACCGCTTCAGGTCGCGTTGGCTCTGTTTCGCCCGGAGCCCCTGCGTCGTTTCCTGAACAGCATTCAGACCTCCACCGATGCAGACCACAGTGTACTCTGGCGCTGGTTACTCACCAGCGATTCTACTGAGTTTGATGAGGACTGTCTCCGGTATTGCCGCCTCTGTTCCCAGGAAGAAGGCATCACCACGCTGATTCACCTGGATAGTGCCCGGAACGGCGCCTTCCAGAAGATCACCCTGGAGGCATGTCTGCATCCTGAACTCCACATCACAGAAGAGGTACTGGTGTACCTGGCAAAAAACGACGTTGAACAACTTCCGGAGGCCTCTGTCCGCTGGCTGCAGCACCCAGACAATCGCCACATGGGTGAGGTAATACAACAGGTCCTGAGCATGAGTCTGAATGTAGGCGGGAAAGCTACAGCCTCCCTACTGAACTACCTGCGTAGGTGCAGCTGGGACAACCGCTACGGAAATGCTTCAAAACTAAAATATATCATTCAGGCCCTCTGCGATGCAGAACAGCTTCCGAATCAGGAGCTGGCCGAAACCGTTACAACCCTGCTGGAGAACGGCAAAGAAGCCCTCCGTTATGAAGCAGATAGCTCCAAAGAGATCTGGTCCCTGCTTTCGACCAGGAGGCCCGCTGCATTTACGGAGTTGTTTCAGCAAGAACTCATTGGCAGCTCCAAGCCCCGGAGAGAAGCTTCGGCTCTGGGTCTGGTCAATGCCATGGGGGATGCTGTGTTGCCCATGGCCAAGAAGCATCTCTCCGCAAAAAAAGCGGACACCCGGAAAGGTGGAATCGCCTTGTTAAAAGCCAGCGCTCTCCCCGACGCGATCCCTGTATTGAACGAGGCTCTGGAACGGGAAAACAGCGACAAGGTCCGCAAGGAAATCCAACAGGCCTTGGAGTCCCTCGGGGAAGAAGTGGTCTCTGAACTGGGTTCGGCTCACAGCAGCCCGGAGGAGATCCGGGCCGCGATCGAACAGCAGCGCAAACGGATCAAACTTCCCAAAAGTACCTGGTTACACGCGGAATCTCTTCCGGTGATTCCCACCAAGGCAGGCGGAGCGCTTAGCACTCTTGAAGTCAGCTACCTGATCCAAAAACAGGCCGCGCACAAGGTGATGGAAGCCGCGCCGGATGTGCTCCCCCTCCTGCAACTCCTCGACCGGAAACAGACGGCAGAGGCGGGCATGGATTTTCTCAACCGCTGGCTGGCTTCGGAACAGAAAGCTTCCGACCGCTGGGCTATGACCCTCTGCGCATTGCTTTGCGACTCCCGGGCCATTCTTCCCTTGAAGCAGCCCATCGCAGACTGGGCACAGAAGAGCCGTCATAAACTCGCGGAATACGCCGCCCAGGCCATTGCGCTCATCCCAGGAGAGGAGGCCTTAATGGTTCTGGACTCTCTGGCGAATACCTACCGCAGTAAATTTAAAAACATCGGTGCCGCCTGCCGCCTGGCCCTTCAGCAGGCAGCGGTGAACCGCGGAGTTTCCCTGGATGACCTGGAGGATATGATTGTCCCCGATTTTGAATTCAATGAAGACCGGGAACGTGGCTTCGATCTCTCGGGAACGGAATGGGTGGCCATCCTCCAGCCGGATTTCAAACTCAGCTGGTACAACCCGGAAGCCGAAAAAGAACAGAAGGCGCTTCCCGGTTCCGCTTCCGAAGATCTGAAGTCTGAGATCAAAGCCATGAACAAACTGATTCGGGCGACCGTGAAAGCACAGAGTGCCCGACTGGAACAGAACCTCGTCAGACAGCGGCGTTGGCCGGTACCCAGATGGCAACAACTCTTTGAACAACACCCCATTATGCAGGCCTTTGCATCCAGACTGGTCTGGGGACGCTACACAGCGGAGGGGCAGTTGTGCGGAAGCTTCAGGCGCTACCCCAATGGCTTACTGGCCACAGCCGCTGGAAATCTGGTGGAACTGGAAGATGAAACTCAGGTCGTGGGCATGCTTCATCCACTGGAAATCGAAGAGGAAGAGCTGATTCCCTGGGCAGAGCATCTGGCACGATTCAAGGTCAAAGCACCCTTTGAACAAATAGACCGCAAGGTGGAACGGCCGAATCCCCGGCATGCCAATCGCCGAAGCCTCTTGCTCACGGAAAACAAAGAACTTTCCTACGGCAGCTTCCGCTCCCGCATGGAAAAACGGGGCTGGACCCGCGGTTCGGTTGCAGATGCAGGGGGAATCTTGAGCTATTACAAAGAATATGACACAGCGGGGGTAGAGGCGGTTCTGAATCTGGAGGAATGCTGGGTGGGTATGGATCCCATGGATGAAGTCACCCTGGGAGATGCTCTGTTCATTCAAGCGGGCGTGCTGACCCGGGGAAGTTATGAATACGATCAGGTCCGCAGCGACGAAAAACATGTGCTGAGTTTTGGAGAACTTCCAGCTGTGGTATATTCAGAAACAGTTGCAGACCTTCGCTTCCTTCTTGGAGAAGCGTGAGCAGCATCATCTATGGCATTCGGCATCATGGCCCTGGCTGCGCCCGCAGTCTGCTAGCTGCGCTTGACGCGCAGCAACCGGATCTGATTGTTCTGGAATCCCCAACCGAACTGGAACCGCTGCTTGCAGATGCCAATCTACCCGGGATGAAACCTCCGCTGGCCGCACTCCTCTACCAGGCGGGGCAGGCCCAGAATGCATCCTTTTATCCCTTTGCCGTATTCTCCCCGGAATGGCAGGCCATCCAATGGGCAGCACGCCATCAGGTTCAGGTTCATTGCTTTGACCTCCCGGCATCGATCCGTTTCGCCTTGCGGAATGCCGAACAGGAAGTGGACCTCACAGAACCTTCGGACTCCGCAGACCCAGATTCCGAAGAATCCAGCTCTGAAGAAAGGGATTCGGATCTGCGCGATCCCTTCGCCTGGCTCGCCAAAGCAGATGGCTATTCGGATAGCGAGCGCTGGTGGAATGACCGTATTGAGGAACGGAGCTCCGCTCCGGATCTGTTCGAAGCCATTTTGGAGGCGGTTAGCAACCTGCGCGGCGAACTGGCCTTGAAGGAAAGCCGGGAAACCCTGCTCCGAGAAGCCTGGATGCGACGTTGTCTGCGTGCCGTAGAAAAAGGCGGAGAACGGAATATCGCCGTGGTATGCGGCGCCTGGCATGCTCCTGTGCTGGTCAATCGGCCCAAAGTCTCTGAAGACCAGAAATTGCTTAAAGGAGCTCCGAAAGTGAAGGTGGAAGGTACCTGGGTGCCATGGACCTATGACCGCCTGACCATGAACAGTGGCTATGGTGCAGGGGTTCACAGCCCGGGCTGGTACGAACATCTCTGGAATAACCCGGAGCATCTGACGGCCTCCTGGCTGACCCGCTCAGCACGGATCCTGCGAAAGCATGACCTGGAAGGCTCCACCGCTTCGGTGATTGAAGCAGTCCGCCTCGCCAATGCTCTGGCTGGAATACGTGGCCGTCCACGGGCCGGTCTGGACGAAACTCTCGAGGCCACCACCACCATTTTCTGTCAGGGAGATCCAACCCGCTTACGGCTACTCGACGGACCTCAATTCATTGGTCAGAAAACCGGAGCGGTCGCGGAGGGAACCTCTCGGGTTCCCCTGCAACTGGATATTGAGGCGCAACAACGCAGCCTCCGCCTGAAGATTAGTACCGAACAAAAAGATCTGGTTCTGGATTTACGCGAGAAGAGTGGCCGGAATCGCTCCATCTTTTTTCATCGTATTCATGCTCTGGGTCTCAGTTGGGCGGAAAAAACCAGCGCCCGAAGCAAAGGGACCTTCAAAGAGATCTGGCGAGTAAGCTGGCGTCCGGAGCTGGTGCTGGAACTGATTGACCGGGCGCCCCTCGGCAACACCCTCCAGGCTGCTGCAGCCAGCAAACTCCTCCAACAGGATGAATCCTGTACACTCGAAGAACTGAGTCAGCGGCTGGAAAGCTCCCTCCTCGCTGAACTTCCTGAGGCAAGCACTGAGTTGCTGAAACGGCTGGATGCTCTAGCCGCACAAGCCTCCGATGTGTTGGATCTGCTGAGTAGCATTCCCTACCTGGCCCGTACCAGTAAGTACGGGGATGTGCGCGACAGTAATTCTGAAGCCGTAGTCCAGATTCTTGAGCATGTGGCCACCCGCGTTCACCTGGCCCTGCCTGCTTGTATGAATCAGATCGATAATCACGCCGCAGAAATTATTGGAGAACGGCTGCGACAGCATCATGCGGCTCTCCTCCTGGTAGACCGAAAGGAACTACTGGATGGACTTTACCTCAGCCTGCATCAGATCTCCCTGCAGGATACCGCCCATGCCCTGCCCCGAGGCTGTTGTTGCCGTATCTTGCGCGATGCGTCCAGACTGGAGGAGGATGAAGTAGAGAGGTTGATTTCACGCGCACTGTCCGTGGCCAATGAGCCACAATCCTCCGCCGCCTGGTTGGAGGGATTCCTTGCCGGTAACGGCTCTGTCCTCGTCCACGACCTTCCTCTGCTTGGGCTCATTCACAGCTGGTTGGCAGCGCTTCAGGAAGAAGCCTTTCAGCATGTGCTCCCGTTGTTACGGAGGAGCTTTAGTAGCTTCAGCCCACCCGAACGTCAACGGATCGGGGCTGCGGTTCAACAGGATCTTCATGGTCATCAAAGGAAAGAGGATCAGCGGAATGATCTAGACCTCAAACGGAGCACAGCCGCAGTAGCCTTCGTCAGCGCCCTTCTTCAATTAGGAACCCCGAAAGATCCTTCATGAGTGAATCAGCAGCAAACGACGTTCTGCGTAGATGGCGCCTGATCCTGGGAGAGCCGGCAGCCCCGTCCTGTGGAGAGCTTCGGGATCAGGATGTGGACATGGATGCAGCCTTGGAAGCCGTCTATGGTGATTCCGCAGGGCAACGTGGGGGAATGGGCGCTTCCAGTCCCAAGGTGAACCGCTGGCTGGGCGATATCCGCAAATATTTCCCCAGGCAAGTGGTGCAGGTCATGCAGCAGGATGCCATGGAGAGACTGGGCCTTCAACAGATGCTGCTGGAACCAGAGTTTCTCGAAGAGGTCGAAGCAGACATTCACCTGGTCTCCACTTTGTTGAGTCTCAATCAGGTGATTCCCGCCGAAACCCGGGAAACGGCCCGTTCCGTGGTGAGAAAACTGGTGGATGAGCTCCTGAAAAAACTCGAGCAACCCACCCGCCAATCCATTCAGGGGGCTCTGGCCCGTCACCTGCGGAATCCTCGGCCCAGATTGAATGAAATCGACTGGCATCGAACCATCCGGGCAAACCTGCATACCTATCTTCCGGAACAGGAAATCATGATCCCGGAGAAATTGATCGGCTATGGCCGGAAACAAAGTTCTCTTCGCGATGTTATCCTGTGTATCGACCAGAGTGGTTCGATGGCGCCCTCCGTAATTTATTCCTCCATCTTCGGAGCTGTGATGGCTTCCCTGCCTGCTCTGAGTGTTCGTTTCGTGCTCTTTGACACGGCTGTGGTGGATTTAACGGAAGACCTACAGGATCCGGTGGATCTGCTTTTCGGGACACAGTTGGGGGGCGGAACCGATATTCACAAAGCCCTGACTTACTGCGAGGCTCATGTCTCCCGCCCGAAAGACACCGTCATGATCCTTATCACAGATCTATACGAGGGAGGCAGTGAATCGGGTATGATGGCGACCGCCAAACGCCTTCAGGAATCCGGCGTCACGCTGGTAACGCTTCTGGCTCTGAGCAATGAAGGGACACCCATGTTCCATCAGCAGAACGCGGCCCGCTTTGCCAGTCTGGGGATCCCCACTTTTTCCTGCACCCCGGATGTATTCCCGGATCTCATGGCTGCCACGTTATCGAAAAGAGATGTCACTCTCTGGGCACGGAGCAAAGGACTCACACTGGCGTCGTCACACAAGACATAAACGAAACACCCGGCAAACCTGCCGGGTGGGTGAGCATCTATCCCTGTGAGTCTGCTCTTACTCTTCACTAATCGTAAACGTATTCACGATGCGGGTAAGTTCTTTGATATTCTCTTCGCGACTTTTCCCTTTCATCATGCTGAGGGTGACGGCATATGCGGCATTCCCTTTCACGATCAGATATAGATCGTTATCCAGTTCCCGTCCGCCCATATTAAAACTGTAGCGGATGCGCTCAGCCGGGATTCCGTTGAGCTGCAGACTTTCCTCCTCCAGGATGTCCGCCTTCAAGGCCATCTTCAGCCCCTGGATGGTGGCGGCCCGGTATTCCGGCCCCTGGATTCCGGCTTTTACATTCTCCAAGACCACATTGAGGTTTTCCGCAAAACCGTCTTCGGCCCCCATCTGAGGATTGATGAGCACAAAATAACTGCCCATCATACGCTCACGACGCTGCCAGCCTTCCGGAGCCTCCAGGCTACAGGCTTTTCCATTGAATGCAGTCCCATCCACCGCCAGCAATTCCGCTGCCGACATCATACTTCCACAACAGAGCATCCACAGGCACAGTATCGTTTTCATCGCAGTTCTCCAGTTCAGTCATTGTCCCGCATGAAATGCGGCATATTGAGAATCTTTTGACCGCCCCCCATATGACGGGGGTCCCCTACCATGGGCATTAACGTGATCAAAAATTTGGAATTCAAATAGATCCGCGGCTCGCAATGAGGATCCCATTCCGACCAGGGTTTGGCTTTACCCTCCTCGTCGTAATACAGCAAATCCTCCAACATGATCAGCTTTCCTTCGTTCAGTTGCTCAGCGATCTGCCCTTCATCCAAAAGACTGCAGCCAAACACACAGAAAGTCTCCGGACCCGCTGTCATCTCCGCTCGATACCATTTTCGTTCCATTCACCCTACATGATCTGAGGGGGAGGAAAGTCAATGCGGATCAGCGGAACACCGTCCCCACACCCATGGCTTTTTCGCCCATGAACCCCGTGGTAAACCTTCGTCCACCCAAACGTAACAGCGGATACAGTTTCCCCAGCAACCACAGCACCACCAGGCGATCCAAACGGCGGTAGCGCCGCTCCTGACGGAACAGCACTTTCATCATCCAGCGCATCCGGGAGCGCCGCATGAGCTGTGGTTCAAAGTCGAGTTTTACCGCAAAGCGATAGCGATCCGTCCAGCGTTCTTTGTAGCGATCCTTGAGCGCATGGAGTTTCTGAACCCGTTCTTTGGTGTAGGGAAGCAGGGCATATTCCCTGGCGAGGGCCAACAACTCAAAGCTGTCCTGCATAAACTCAATATCCCGTCGAGGCAGTGCACAGCGCTCACTGAGTTCTTTCATCTCTTCAATCTTCAGCAACGCGCCCTCCCCCTGACGAATCGCGGCCTCCGGATCCTCGACGAAACAGCGCAGGACTTTGCGCAAGGTATGGTTCACAAAAATATGATCCCAATACACCATCAACTGGGGGGGCAGACGTAATCTGCGAAAATACACCGGTTGGCGTGCATAAGCTTCTACATAAAACAGCTCCATCATCACCTCATGCGACAAGCGCATCAGATGGGTCAAGGAGGTGATTTCTGCATCCGGCTTTCGTTCCCATACATATGCGGAGAGCGCTTCCTCCACGCCGATGCCGTCCCGGGCCATCCTCAGGGTGACGAAGGTATTGATCTCATTCCACACCGCTTCCGGCATCAGATAGGTCAATCGACGAAAAGAGGTCCAACCTCCGGTTTGACACCAAACTTGTACCCCCCAGAGATTCTCTGCAGATTCCAATTCCCGGAGCACCTGCTCATAATCATATCCCACAAAGGAGGGAAACTCCCCACAGCCTTCGTATTCGCGGCGGGTCTGTAGTTCGACCATCTTTTGCACCGGGCTGCGAAAAAAATGTTTATTGAGCTTCAGGTAGCGGAAAAAATCGCTCTCCCCATATTTCATGGAGAGCACCAAGTGAGGATGGCTTTCCAGATCCTGAATGAGTTTCAACAAGGTGGCGCCGTTCCAAATCAAATCCCCAATGGGATAGGCCCCCACCGTCCAGGTCCGCAGAATCAGCATACTGTCGCGATCGGCAAATAGAGGGAGCAGGGATTTCAGTAATTGATTGGTCTGCTGGGGAGTATGAAGCACCAGTTCGCTGAGGAAATCTCCATGCACATCCTGACCATCACACTCCCCGAGACGAAATTGAATGCCTTTGAGCTGAGGAAACTCATCCAACACCTGCATACTGGCATGCTTCAAAAACTCGGTCACCGCCGCGGGCTTCATACCGATTTGTTTACGCAACTCTCTTGTGTAAAACAGGATATCACTATTCACGTACACATCAAGGCCATGATAATTACAGGTATCCATCAGCCGGCGATATTGCTCTCGATAGGCATCCAAGCGTCGCTTCAGGTCTTCCGGATATCGGGAATCCACGTAGAGATGTGCCAAATCATCCAATGCCACCGCCGTGGCCCCATCTTCACGAATCCGCTTGCAGTACACCGCAAAACGCACCTGAATGCGTTCCCAGAGTTCCGGCTCGGGCATCCCGTCTTTCTCCAAGTCGGCAAAAGGGATTTTTGACCAGTTGATGCGGTGCCGGCTGATCTCCGCCATAAAGGGAGACAGGGCATCGAGAAGGATCACAGGCGGATTCATGATCCCTTCATAACAGATCCTTACATAAATCAAACTGTTGCTGTGTCAGTTTTCCGTTGCGGTTTCGGGAACATTCTTTTTGTGTAAGGTTCACAAGTCTTTTTTGACTCCTATGCAGGATGCGTCTACTATTGAGTCAGACACCCCAAAAAAGAACCGAGCCTCTCGGAAGACAACCTTAACCCCACTGAACCTCACTATGAGCCAAAGTTACACTACCCTCTCCGGCGAACGCGAGTTCCCCAGCTTCGATTTGGTATCTCTCCTACAGACTGTATTTGATCCCATCGATGGTTGCCGCGTTTGTCTGTTGATTGACCTCCCTGATCCCAGCCAGATGAAAAACTTTGCCTTTCTCCAGGATGAAGCACGCAGCGTGCAGAAGAAAGCCTATGAGGTCTTCTACAAAGGCTTGAATGAAGGCGCCATGGATCAACTGGGTCTGAGTGGTGGGGAAATGTTTGCCTACAAAACCACAGGAGGCAGTAACCTCGATCTGCCCGAAACCGGATTCAATGCCGCCGGAGAAGAAATCAATTTGGCCGAACAGGTCTATACAGTCTATGACCTCATCCTCTGCGTGAGTGATTACTCCGCTACCGCTCCCCTGACCGCTCACGCCAAAGAATATGGCTTCCGTGGCAGCACCATGCACGGTCTCAATGATGTCATCCTCAACAGTGGTCTTTCCGTAAACTACAACGATGTGAGCGCGGAAGCCGAAAAACTGCGCCTGGGCGTCACCAATGCCGATCAAGTGGATATCACCTACGAAATCGCAGGCAATGATTACAAACTGAGTTTGCACCTCGAGAAACAGGACGCCCAAAAGAGCCACGGCCTCTGCCATGGCCGGGACCCGGATATAGCCAACCTGCCCGCGGGTGAGGTTTACTTCGTACCCAATGGGGCGGATGGAATCTTCCCCATGCAGTACGAAGACGATCCGGATACCATTGCCCTGCAGAAAGTGGAGGGCGGCCGCATTGTAGATGTGGAACTGCTCTCAGGAAACGCAGCTACCGTGGAAGCCCACAAACAGACTCTGATCTCGGATCCGGTCACCGGAGAAATCGGAGAGTTGGGCCTGGGCACACAGAATCTCCCCTTCAGTGGCGCAGACATTCAGGACGAGAAAACCATCGGGACCGTCCATGTAGCCACAGGGCGCAGTGACCATCTCGGAGGACATTTGGTTCCCGATATGTTCGCCGAAGCGGCAAATGCATCTCACGACGACATTCTCTTCCATCCCAACAAAACTCCTGCGATTAACGTACGCGAAGTGCGCATGTACAAAGATGGGGATGAACAGGTGCTGATCGAAAATTACAAGCCTTCCGCTTGGTTCGCAGGCCTGCTCGAAGTGTAACCGAAACCGCTGTTGAAGCGATCTGTGCAGCCCCGCCTAAACCGGCGTGGGCTGCTTGTTCTTATTTATATTTGCCGGGGATCTGATGTACGAATCTGAAGCACTGCTGAATCAATATCTGGACTTTCACTATAATAGCGAAGATCCCAACTACCTGCCCCGGCACCAACCCGACGCTCAACTCCTAGCCTACCCCCGCCGTTGCGCGGAACGTCTCATCCAGCACAGCAGCCTCAGCGGACGGGCGCTCGATCTGGGCTGTGCGGTGGGCGCAAGCAGCTTCAGCCTGCGAAGTCATTTCCAGGAAGTCGTTGGAATCGATTTCTCCCACAATTTTATCAATGCCGCATCCCAGATTGCGATGCACGGGCGTTTCCGAAGTTCGGAATGTTCCGTTCAACTTCCTTCCGACCTTCGGAAACTCACCCCGGTCTTTGAGCAGGGAGATGCCTGCGATCTGCGGGAGGATCTGGGGATCTTTGACGGCATTCTGTTGGCCAATTTGCTCTGCCGACTGCCTGAGCCTCAGGCTTGTCTGGAACGTCTAAAAACCCTGACCCGCCCCGGCTCTGTGATCGTCCTGACCACCCCCTGCAGTTGGGACGAAGCCTTTACTCCACGCGAAAAATGGATTTACCCCACTTTTGAAGGACTTCAGGAACATGTGGGCAGCTGGTGTGAACTCGTGGAACACAGCGATATGCCCTTTCTCCTGCGGGACCATGAGCGCCGCGCTCAGTACACGGTGGCCGAAGCCACCGTGTGGAAGGTGAAATAACGCAGGCTATCACAGCCAGGGGCTGTTCCGGACTTCAATGCGGTAGAAGCGTGACCCGGTGAAACTGTCCTCCACCGTAAAAGGCGAGCCATCCCCGGCGTAGTTTTCATACCCCGGCAACACCGCCCAGTCCCCCGCAGTCAGGCTTTCGCGGTAGGTTACGCGGTAATACACTCCGAGCACCGTATCCACTTCCAAGCCCAGGTCTTCCGTCGCCGAACTGCTCATACGGATTTTGAGCAGATCCCCATTATCCGTGGGTGAGGTTCCGGCAACCAGCTCATGATCATCCAACATGCCGTCGTTATCGGTATCCAGGGTAGAGGCGGAGGCCGGGGCGGAAGGCGCTGAATTCCCAGAGCTGCCCAAGCTCCGTACCCGGTAATGGAACACGCCGGCAGCTAGCCCTGTATCCGAAAAACTGACACTGTCCGCAGCCACATCCTGTAACAGATTCCAGGGCCCACTGGCTGCGGGAGCCCGTTCAATACGGAAACCGTTTTCTGATGCGGATGGATCCACCCAGCTCAAATCAATACGGGTGGCATTGATGCTGGTAGCCACAAGATTTCCAGGGGCAGCGGGAGACGAGACATCCGCTACAGTCCAGCTAAGCTGGTCGAAGCTCTTCAGCTCCCCATCATCCGCAATCAGACGGAGCTCATAGCTTCCGGCAAGGTCCGCGCTCACGCTACTATCCTGCTGGGATGCATCGCCAAAGTTGAGCGTACCCGGCCCACTCATCTGCTGCCACAACAGGGTGACCGCTCCTGGCATGGAAGGCAGACCGTCATCACTGCTACTAGCGGAAAGCATGGAAGCGACAGACACAACGCCGTCACTCAAGCTACCGGCATCCACCAGAGCGCCGACATTGCCAGCTCCCTGGGCACTTTCCGCAGGCCCCTGGCCAGAGGGACTAAATTGCGTGTCCGTGGTCAGGACAATTTTATCTATGAGCACCCCATCTTCCCGAGGCCAGATGTTCAGGATCCGCTCTCCGGGCGAATTCACCTGAAAAGAAACCACGGCATTGGCCGAATTCACCCAACTCCAGGAACCGCTGCTGTCGGACATCCCCACTCCCCCACCAGAGAGCAGGCTGCCATCGATCCCGGCATGCACCGAATCATCATTGCCACTGGCACCGAGGATACGCACCCACACCCGGTAGGTTCCGGTCGTACTGAAGCTCACCGGATAATCCATGCGTGGCCCCTCTGTGACATCCCGGCTATTCAAACTATTTCCCGTATTGGGAAGTTCCATCGCCGAAGCACCGGAGTAGCCAGAGGCTGCGGTGGTGGCAGTCCAGGTACTGGCGGCAAAGGCACCGGAACCCACCTGCATGGATTGATAATGTTCCGCTTCGATGACCACCAGACCACCGCTTTCCTGGAAGCCAGATGCACCTCCCCCTGAAGCTCCGACGGTGACCATCACATCCAGCGTGCTCTGTAAGGCACCATCGCTGGCCGTAAGTCGCAGTTCGTAGTCTCCATCTGCATCAAAGCGCAGGCCTGTGTCTTGCTGATCCTGATGGTCCCAGATCACATTACCTGGACCGGACACTTTAGACCACTGTGTGGTTAACGTACCCACTCCGTCATCGGTTACTGTGCTTTCCAGAATCAAACCTACGCCGGAGGGCAACAATACCGAAGGAACCTTCGGGGAATTCAGGGTAATCTGTGGGGCGGAATTCACCGTTACCTGAGCCGCTGTACTTGTTGCGGAGCCTCCAGAATTGCTGGCCACAACGTCATAACTCCCACTCATACTCAGGTCGGCCGGATTCAAGGTCAGGGAGCTACTGTTCACCCCACTCAGCCCGGAAGCATTACTCAGATTCACCCCATTGCGCCGCCACTGGTACTCTGGTGCGGGATAGCCATCCGCAGCAACCGTCAATACAAGCTGTCCACCTTCATTGACTGTGGCGGAGCTGGGCTGTTGCGTAAACGTCGGCGGCGTGGCAGTGTCCACCTGTACAATAGCCGCTTGACTGGTCACGCTGCCTTCACTGTTGCTAACCCGCACGGTATAGCTGCCTGCATTCCCTGTAGTAGCCGAAGGCAGGGAATAAGAAGGACTGGTTGCTCCGGGGATATCCACGTTGTCTAAGCGCCACTGATACGTGGGAGTCGGGCTGCCCGTCGCGGTGACACTTAAGACCAAGGTATCCCCTTCAATTAAGGTCTGCCCCTGTGGTTGAGCCAGAATACTGGGGGCTACGGCTGCGCTGGAACTGAAACCAACGATTTCCACATCATCGATCGCGGCATCACTGGTAAAGCTACTGCTGGTCACCAATCGAAAGCGCACACGGGTATCGTCATCCATGTAGTCCCTGAGATCCACACTATGCTCTAACCAGGCATCGTCTTGAGCGCTCTGCTGCTGGCCGTTCAATGAAGAAACACTCAAGGTCCAACTCCCACCTGAGAACACGTCAATATGCAGGGTCCCCATCGCGGAACCATACATGTGATACCAGAAGCTCAGTGTAGCTGAACTGAGCCCACTCATATTCACGGTCGGCGTCTCAAGATCAGCCCGTTTGTCCGGGAAGTTTGGAGAAGAAGATTCCGTAAACAGGTAGGTCCCGACTGAAGTCCCCAGCGTTTTATCCACGCGGGGACCCGTACCACTGGATGGAGTTCCACCAGAATCAACACTCCAGGAAAAATCTCCGGAGCCATTCGTCCAGGAATTCCCAGCGCCCACTGCGGAGAAGGTTTCAAAGTTCTCCGAGAGCAGAATTTCGTCATCGGTCAGCGTCATCGTCACATCGCCTGTCCCCAGCAGGTACTCGCTGGGATCTGCACTCAGTTGCAAGCGAATAGTCTCGGGCCCTTCTTTGTCCGCGTCATCCAAAGGAAGAATGGTCAGATCCAGACTACTCTGTCCGGAGGCAATGACCGCGCTGCCCTGCCCGCTAGCCGAATCAAAGCTGCTGGCTCCCAACAGCAGGTAATCCGTCGCGGCGGTAGCACTCCCTGTCACCGTGAAGTTGACCGTTTCAGAGGCCAAGAGAGAACTAATGCCACTCCGGGTAATCCGAAAGCTCCCTGGAGTCGGCCCTGCCTCTGCCGCACTGCTCTGAACACTCAGAGTTAAGGTCGGCTTATCATCATCCAATACCGCAACCGTCAAATCCGTGGCCAGTGCCCCGCTATAATTGGAGCTGACCGAACTTTGAATGCTGTGACTCACGCTACCCATATGCGTGGGATCTTCTTTATCACTGTCATCCACAGCAGAGAGCGTCACCGTCTGAGGGCTGTCATAATTCGTGGCATCAAAACTCAACTGGGATGGAGAAGCCATCACCTGCGCATCGGGTAGGATATCCACGGTGATGGTCGCTCCGTTATCCGGAGGCAAGGTCAGCTGAACGGTGTAGGTATCTGTTCCGCCGGCTTCACTCACTTCAGAGCTCCAATCCGATTCCTGCACATGAACCCGGGCCGTACTGGGTGGCGCTTCCACAATCTGAACGGCGTTCAACACAGGTTGATAGGTATTGCCCGTATTATTGCCAATGGCCTCCAAACGAAACGCGGGATCCATCTGCGCACGAAAGACGACATAATTACCAAGTTGGGCGTCGAGTGGATCACTTTGATCTGTCGCGGTCGCCTCCCGGAATCCCGTCCAGGTATCGTAGTTCGGGTAATCCCCGATGGTGTCCGAGGTATCGGCATTGGATGCGGAATTCCGTCCGTAGCGTTTCTCTCCATCCAGATCGAATTCAATCAGATTGCGGTCGTTGCTTTGGCTGCGGTTGTTATCAAAATAGACGTAGACGTCATATTCCATGTAGGGAATCTGCTCCACCTCTACCCGGGGGTACTGAGAGGGAAAATCTTTCCGGGTTACATTCAGGCCATACATCATCCTGCCGTTGGGTGTGGAGGTATCGCCCAGTGTGTTCCGGGGCGGATTCTGAGAACGGGACTCCCAGGTCACCACTGCACCGGAAGTGAGTCCATCACTGTCGATGACGGACTGCGGAGTAGACTGCCGTTCCCCATTGAGGTTGTTCCAGTTAGGAGCCGCATAAATCGCCCCCGCAACATCCCCCGCAGCCAAGGCCTGTTTGTCTCCACCCAGATTTAGACCAATCTGACGACGGACTTCAGGCGGGGTTACTTCAAAACTGCGCAGGGCGGACTCCGTCCAGCGTCCTGTGCTATCGTAGGCAATGGCCACCACTTCCTGCGTTCCGGTAGGAGGCGCCAGCCAGGTGTAACTGTAGGGAGCCGTATCATCCTCTCCCAGATAGGAACTTCCGGAGAAAAACAAAACCCGGTCAATCCCATCCGCATCCGTGGCAGCAGCGGTTAAGGTCACATCATTCCCGACAACAATCTGTGCGGCCTCGTCCGGTGAGGTCACGCTGACTTGGGGAGCATCGTTTCCGGTCCAATCCTGCTGCAGGAGAAAGGATGCGGCCAATGGAGAACGCAGCCCTCCGGTCGCGGTGCTGCTTTTCCAGTCCACCTCCAGTTTTTCTGAGCGGGTAGCGTGAAAGAACTCCACCCGGATCCGATGCACTCCGGCATTCAGGGCAATATTGCCCTGGCTTTCCTGATTGCTGTTGGAGTTGTGATCGTTGTCTACCACCAAGGTATCCCCAATATACAGCTGGGAGCCATCTTCGGAATCCAAGTAGAAGGTGTAGACTTCCGTGGCCGGAATGTTGATAAAGCCCTCGAACAGAAAAGCGAAGTTGTCGTTCTGGTCACGTGGGCTGATGCTAAAGGTCGAGACCGTACCTGTTTTCACCGGACGCAGCGTATCGAAATTCGGTACGCTGGAAAAAGGAGATTCATAATAGCGGTACGACAGTCCGGCCAATGTAGCGGATGGGTTTGCGGGATCCTGATATGGGATGCCGCCCACATTGATCCACATCGAACTGGAGTCTGTCCCCCCCTTCATGTCTGTGACCGTCAGAATCACTTCATACAATCCCGGGGTAGACCAACTCACGGTCTGAGACACATCATTATCATAACTGTAACGATCATCGCCAAAGGTCCAGGACAGGGCCAAGGGGTCCCCTTCCGGATCATTGGATGTAGAGCTGAACGTAACATCCACTCCCGTGCCCACATCACTGGCAGATGCCGTGAAAAGCGCCGTAGGTGCCTGATTGGTGGAATAGTCGCCTACATTCACCACGACATCCATATATTCATGGATAATTCCGTTATCCTCCAGGCTCCCCCGTGCAACCGGAGTAACATGTACTTCGCCATAGAGACTGTTCCCATTCAGGTCCGCAGGTTCCGAGTAGGTTCGGCCGATCAGCAAAGCACCATCGGCCTTATCATCACTGCTGTTTGCCCGGGAGCCCGGTGAGGTATCGAGAAAATGGCTGCCATCATTATCACCAGTAACGGACGAAACCTGATCGGAGTGAAGTTCCAACGCATTCCGGTTCCAGGAACTGCGGCCCAGCGCGCCGTCGCTGCCTCCGCTGTGGCGAAGACCAAACATTAAAAATTTGGAAGAGGTTGATGTCCCTGTGATGGGTACCTTCAGAGCCCGGGCGCGGGTCACGGCTTTATCGGCCTCCGCTTCGGTGTGATCAAAGATGCGGTAGTTGCCATTGCTGGTCACTTCAATAATATCCCCGTCCGGAGCATACAGAAAACCCAGTTTCTCTTTGAAGAGCGGATTAAAGCTTCCCCCGCCGCCCATAATATCTGCCCCATCTCCGTACTCCGTATGAGACCCGGAGGCATTTCGGGGAATTCCGTTATCCCCCTGCCAATAATTTGCATGATACACCCCCCAGTTATGGCCCAACTCATGGTAGGCCACGCCACCATCCAAAGAACCACCGACCCAGGAAAATTTTCCACCGACAAAGGCGAGGCCGGTAGAACTGATCAGTTTGCTTTTGGACATCACCACCCAGCGGTCAAAACGGTCTGGGTCTTTTGGACCATTGTTCGTCCAATCTCCTCCCTGGGCTTGCACAGCAGCTTTGGCGTCTGACTGTAATAAACTGAACCCGCCCTGGGCTCTGTACTCCGCCACCGTTCTGGGCAGATTCAATTCCACAGTCACCACCAAACGGTCCACGACACCGAAACTATCCTCCTTCGGACCGAACCAGGTCTGTTTGTAGGACTCGTTGTAATACCACTGTGACGTATTATCCATATCCGAATCCAAGGCGGCAAAATTAGGTGGCGAAGCCCCATAACTGTCACCGTCGCTCGGCCGCACCACCATCACCATCAGTGTTTTCGGTCCCAACTGATGGCTATTACGACCCGTGTAACGATCATACACATCGGTAGGGAAAGCGGGTCCTGTGGGAGGATTGCTTGGATCAAAAATGATGCCGGCCTGCGGATCTTCCAGCCCCGGAAATTCCAAGGCCGCGGCCACCAAGGCCTGTTCAAACTCCTCGAGTTCCTCAACCGAATCAAAGATCTGGAGCTCTCCATCATGCAGAGCCGCAACCTGACCCGCCTCCAGATCATGAAGCTGCTCCGCCGCTTCAACCCGAACCAGGCTATCTTCGTGCAGGGCTAACTGGTCATCCACGGCAATCCCGTACAAGGAATCGCTTTCCTGCGTAGTTTGATCAAGACGTTTGCCGTAAATATGGGCCTGGTACACGTTCCCATCTAGCATAACTTCGCGACGAATTTTACAGCCTTGATGCCCCCCGGCGCCATGAGAGCACAGCGCCAAAACACCATAAAATCCGCGTCCAGCCACCACCTGTTCAATTTCATTGGCGATCTCAGGGGGAAGAGCGGCCCGTTCCCGTGGGCTGAGCGCTTCCTCCAGAGCCCGTTCCGGATCGGTCATGATCAGCTCCTTCATATAGGCCTTTCGCTGCTCAGCCCAGACACGCTGCCCTTCCAGATCTGATGGAGCCATAGCCTCAGGGGCACTCTGCACAGATACAGGGTCCAGCGAGGCTTGAAAGGTGTCCAAAACAGAATCCGATGCAGAGAAAGAAGGTTTTTCCTCAATTTGCGTCTCAGCTGGAGCTCGAAGGTCCTCTACATTGCGCTGATGGGGTTCCGTTGGGAACCAAAAGCACAGAAGGGCGGTAAAAGCGCACATTATTAATATATAAAACTTATTATCACGTCTCATCTTCATATAAAATCCATTCAGAAAGACTGGGAAACTAGGTAGAAACTACGCTACATTGAGCACAAGTGTTCATCCCCGTATCCGCCAAGTTTTTTGTCTTTTTGCGCCCATTCCTACAAAATTGACTCATGCCTCTGGAATTCCATAAACCCGAAATCTGGGTTCAGCCCATCAGTGACACCGAGTACGCACAGCGCTTAACCTTGGGACTGGCACGCTACCGAAATGAAAATCAGGACTGGGCCTTCAACTATTTCCCCAAAGAAGGCTGGGCTCAGCCGCCTCCCCATGTGGTAGGGGCCATCTTGTGGTGCGCAGAGCGCAACGAACACCAAGACCTCGCCACCCAAATTCCTTGCGTGCAGTTGAGCAACCGCACAGAACACCTTCATATTCCAGCGGTCACCGTGGATGATGAGGAGGTGGGCAGACGTGCGGCAGAACATTTTCTCGACCGGGGCTTCCAAAGCTTCTTTTACGTAGGCCCTCCCACTATGCTCTACTCCCAGGAGCGTTGGCGGGGATTTCGGGATGAAATTTTCAAACGAAACCCTGACGCCTTTGTTTCCCAGGCCTTATTCACCAGCCAGCGAAGCATTGTTGAAGATGGGGAACTGGATGCCTTGTTGCAACGAATGCGCCGTCGCCCTCCCCCCTGGGCCTTGTTTTGTTCTGATGATTGGTGGGCTCAATTTCTTCTCAGAGTAAGCCGCAGCTACGGACTCATCGTTCCGGGAGAGCTTTCTCTGCTGGGGGTGAACAACGAATCCCATGTATGCGAACTATCTGATACGCCTTTATCCAGTGTAGATTTACCCGCAGAGGAGATCGGCTATGAGGCCGGACGGATCCTGGACCGAATGATCCATGGCGACCTTCCGAAAAGCATGCACACCAAGATTCCCGTCAAACGTATTGTCACCCGCAACAGTACCGACATTCATGCCGTTCCGGATCCATTGGTATCCAAAGCCTTATCTCTGCTTCAGGCCCGCATGGCCGAGCCGGTACATGTGGAGGAGATTGCCCGGGATTGCGGGGTGTCGCGCAGAGTGTTGGAACGTCGTTTCAAAGAAGTGGTCAACATCAGCCCCTACCGCCGCTTGTTACAGTTTAGAATTACGCATGCAAAATCCCTGCTTCGAGCTACGCCCTGGTCCTTGCAACGTATTGCGGCTGAGTGTGGTTTTGCCGAACAGAAATACCTCAGCCTGCGCTTCAAAGAACAGGAGGGCATTTCCCCCCTGCGCTGGAGGAAAGCACACATGACTCAGAAACCGGACTGATCCCGAGTAAGTGCATCCGCATCCGATTCAACCAGCCCAGCGAATGCTCAGAGGTCGGAAATGCTCAGAGGGCAGGAATGGCCACACTGAGTTTTTCGTATGCTTCGTGGAGCATACTGCCAATCCGGGCCCAGTCTGGATCCGCTTCCTGAGCATCGCGCAGCGCGGCAGCCCGTGCCCGTAAGCGGGCGCCCTCTTGAAATGCAGAGGCCTCTCCCCCACTGAGAATCGCAAACTGTTCCGCAATCAGATCACCGACATCATCGGGGTCGGATTGCTCAGGATTCCGCCGCGCTTCCCACCAGGCCTGCTCCGCTTCAGCTGCCCGTTGACAATCCATTTCCCGTCCCCATCGCCGGGCCAGCAAAGCATAACCTTTGGCCAACTCCGGGGTGACGTCTACAGCATCTCGCTGATAACTGCGTTTAAAACGCCAAGCCGCTTTGCCGAACAGAGCGGACAACCGCAATGCCGCTGCCCAGGATAAGGCAAACTGCCCCCGGGCCAGCTTCAGCAGCCCAAACATCAAGGGTAGATAGCGCTGAGCATAGTAGTCCTGCCACAGCTGCAACTCCAGCTGCGCCATTCTTGCAGGATCCTCAATTCGGAACGCTTCTTTTCCTTCGCTAGCGACTTTCAGACGTGACATCCCCTTTGCCCTAGCCAAAGAAGGTCTCTATGAAAAGCATTCCGATTGCCCGTTATGCCGAATCCCTTTCCCCACTGCATATCTGTGGCCCACGCCTGGAGGGAGATATCTGTCGTTTCACGCTGCACTCCAGGCGTGCGGAGGGCGTCGAATTGCTCCTCTTTGACGAACCCAGAGATCTTCGCCCTTCCCGGGAAGTGCAACTCACCGCCTCCGAACACCGCTTTGGGGACCTCTGGTCTGTAGACGTCCCCGGAGTCAAAGCCGGCATGTGTTATGTGTGGAAACTGGATATACCAGACAGCACCTTTCCTGCGGATCAATGGGTTCTCGACCCCTATGCCCCGGCGGTCGCCGCTTCCAGCACCTGGGGGCAGTCTCTGCTCGAGCACCCCAGCCACCCCCGCCATACCGGTCGAGCCTTTCCAAAAGGGGTCGTCGTGGATTCCCACTTTGATTGGGGTCGGGATACAGCCCCCAATCTTCCCTGGGAAGATCTCATTATTTATGAGGCGCACGTGCGGGGCATGACCGCCTCCCCCAGCAGCCGGGTACGGAACCCGGGCACCTACGCCGGGCTCATCGAAAAAATTCCCTATCTCAAATCTCTCGGCATCACCGCCATTGAACTCATGCCGGTGTACGAGTTCGATGAGATGGAATATTTTCATACCAATGACCGCCGCAGCAGTCTCCGAAACTTCTGGGGCTACAGCACCGCCCAGTTTTTTGCACCCATGGGACGCTTTTCTTCCGCTGGAGTGTTGGGGCAGCAGGTCAATGAGTTCAAAAGCATGGTCAAAGCCTTTCATGCCGCTGGCATGGAGGTGATCTTGGATGTGGTCTACAACCATACCGCCGAAAATGGCCAGGGCGGTCCGGTCCAATCTTTTAAGGTGCTTGATGAGAGCATGTATTACATCACCGACCCCACCCACGGCTTCCATAACTACAGCGGCTGCGGCAATACCGTGAACTGCAACCATCCGGTGGTTCGCCAGTTCATTCTAGACAGTCTGCGGCACTGGGTCACCGAATATCACATTGATGGCTTCCGCTTTGACCTCGCCAGTATTCTCTGCCGGGACACCAATGGAGCCATGATGGGAAAACCGCCACTCATTGAAGCGATTGATGAGGATCCGATCCTGCGTAACACCAAGATGATTGCCGAAGCCTGGGATGCCGCCGGTGCCTATCAGGTTGGAAGCTTTCCCTCCGGCCGCTGGGCGGAATGGAACGGAAAATACCGCGATGATCTGCGCAGCTTCTGGCAGAATGGCCAGGGTCGCCTCTCTGGATTTGCCACCCGATTGCTGGGCAGCGAGGACTTGTACAAGGGCAAAAAGATGGGCCCGCTCAAGTCCGTGAATTTTATTTGCTGCCACGATGGTTTCACCCTGCGCGACCTGGTCAGCTACGAACGCAAACACAACGAGGACAACCTCGAGGACAACCGCGACGGAGACAACAACAACCACAGCCAGAACCTGGGTGTGGAAGGTCCCACGGATGATGCGGAAATCCGCCGTACCCGCCTGCGCCTCATGAAAAATATGATGGCCAGCCTGTTGCTATCCCGCGGGGTCCCCATGTTCCCGGCCGGGGATGAACGTGGAAAAACGCAAAAAGGCAGCAACAACGCTTATTGTCAGGACAACGAGCTCAGTTGGATCGACTGGGGAGAGGATGCTGAAAACAAGGAAATGCTGGCCTTCACCCGCAAAGTCATCCGTCTGCGCAAAGAGCTTCCCCTGCTGCGGGAAGCAGAGTTTGTTACCGACGGCCCTCGGGATTTTCAGCAGGAGCGGGTGCAATGGATTGGCCCCGAAGGTCGCGACCCGGACTGGGGCCAGGATTGGGCCATCGGTCTGCGCCTCTCCGGCCGGGCCGAAGTGCGGGGGCGCCGGCAATCGCTGGAAGATGTGCTTATGTTTTTTAATGGCGGAACGGAACCTGCAAAGTTCAACATTCCCGAAACCGACAAATGCAAATGGAAGCTGCGTCTGCATACCACCGAAAAGCGGGTGCACCGCAGTCAACTCGGGACCAACATCACCCTGCCCCCGCGCTCCGTACTAGTCTACTCGGCTCCCTATAAAAGCAGCAAAAAGTAACCTGCTTCCATTTCGCGGAAGCATTCTGAACAGCCTTCCCTGATGTGGGATGGGTTCTGTGAGGATCCATGCTGCACTCCCCTTCAGGAGCACATATACACTCCGGGTCGCGTTAAGCGAAACATTGACCCAGAGAACGCGACTGTGAGAGCATAGCGAGATAAAGGTTCAGTCATGTATTCATTCAAGAAAGCATACCTCTTCGCCCTCTTCTGCTGCTGGACAAACCTGGCTCCGGCATCCGATCCGGGAATCTATGACGTCAGCATCCAGGTGGATGGAAAGATTTTCGGGGTTTATGGAGGCTACAGCAACACCTACATCATGTGGGGCGATCAGGACTATGCGCTTCCAATTAGTGGATTGCTCTTTGCCATTCTTTTCTATGCACTTCTGTTTGGGTTGCTGGTTCTGTTTACCCGCATCATCCTCAACTCGAATAAAAAACAAAGGCCGGGCAAACAACCCGAGCTCTAAGCCGTCGCCCCAGAAGCATGACTGCTTCATGGCTCTTCCAGGAGTTCCAACATCGTTTTCCGAACAGAGTACAGCTGATCTTCGGCATCTAGTTCAGTGGGTTTTGGCCTCGAACGGATCAAGCGGGCGGAACCACCTTGATCTTTGCGATCACGTCCAATCGACCAAAGCAGTGCTCGTTCCGAGTCGTAAAGATAGGGTCTCGCGGAAAAGGGATCCAAGCCTACGCTTTCCGCGTATTCAGGAACCAATTCATCCAGGCTTGTGGGAAGACGCCCTTGCTCTATTTCGGACAAACGAAGCAGGGCCACTAGCCGAGTCGCATCCCTGGAGATAATATGCTGAATGGCGCGATCACATATATGACGCAACGAAGAGGTCATAAATACTACAAAATTCATTCCATGGTTATTCGGTCGAATCATGCGTCGATACTCTTCCAGATCGACCCAGCTTTGTATGCCTTCTGTATTGAACTCATCTAATGGAATACGAGGATCATCCATAAACTGAATGGCCGCCCGAGTTTCATCCGCATAGAGGCTGATCGTACGGTTGGGCTGAAAAACAAAGTTTCCCATGATGGGAAGATGACTCCCTGAAGAAGTCCCAAGTACCAGACTGTCGAGATATTCTGGGGAGCTCATTGCTTTTAATGCAGTGGTGTGCACAACCTGAGCCTCTCCTTTTAATGCATTCACGGCCCCAGCTTTGATCTTCGCAGGCTCCAGCAGTCGACGATTGAGCATCTGAAGCATTTCCACAGAGATGTCAGGATGCCTAATCAGTTCACGCATTTCCTGTAAGGCGAGCTCACTTATCGTCAGTCCTGCAAGGTGAGCGATTGCGACCGCTCCATCCTCTGCGACCTTCACACCAAAGCGCTCCAGATCAATCGTAAGAAGCACCGCCTCGTTAAGTTGCCCCCTTTCCCGGAGCCAACAGATTCTTCCTTGCATAATTTTCGCCAGATTCAGCCAGCCATTCAGCTCAGGCATCATCATTTCAAAGCTGTATTCGGGCTCATGCCAGTAGCCCTCTCGTGCGAGAGCGTCCTGTAGCTGGGCCATCGCAAGCTCATTGGCAGCAAACAGCTCCAACAGGTCCTGTTCCCGCCCCTCCCCTTCCATCCAGGCCTGAATTACCTGCTCCTCATCTTTCACAACCAACCCCGCCATCTCTCGCAACAGCGGGTACGCATTATTCTCTTCAGGCACAGGCAAGCGAGTAGGCTGAAGATCTGATACATCCGGTGCTGGGATGTCTTTTTGCATCAGAATCATCCCAAGGCTGATGCCAACAAACAGCACCAGCAGGATCACTAGAGCCAGCAGAGCTTTAACCCAAACAGCCCACTTCATGGCAAAAGGTCCTTCATATTCAGGGTTGAATCTCCACAAAGGTCTGTAACCAACCCCTCCAGGTGGAGGTTAAAAGATCCTGCGCCTTATCTGTGATGCGTTTATTCCGGATCGACCCTTTTTCTCGCCCCGAAAGTCCACCTGCTCCAGATTGGTTTTCCATCCCTCCCCAGATACTCCATCCCCTCGATACATAGTTGCAGTTGCCAAGGGCAGTCGTATTCCGAGGATCATGTTCCCCCGTCAGGCTGAAGAGTAAGGCGAAGACATGCGCTTTTTTCCTTGGAGAAAGATCCTGTTGTTCCAGGGCCTGAATCAAGGTTGGGACCGCCGGCAGCCCCATGGAGAGGATCTGAGCCTGAATCGTATCCGGCGCTAAAAAATCATGAGCCCATTCCCCATAGGTCCCGGCTACAAGGTTTATGGGAGCTTTCGGATCCAGCTCGTTTAACAGGTTCATGACGTCTGAGTGCAATCCCTCGCGATGTGGAATGGAAATACGCTCTACTCGCACAGGTATAGGGTCTGACTGAAAGAAAACCAGATCGTCGAGTTCATCCAGCGAGGCAATCACACGGAAATTGTGGTACTGCACCCGCATCGTATAGGTTCCTGGAGGAGGAAGAGAGATGAAGTTCCTGAGCTCCAACTGAGTTTCCCAGGATTTCCCTGGTTCCAACATCAGCTCTGAAAAGATCCCCCCACCCATCCCGAAGCCATATTCAAGCATAGGCAAAGCCTCACCGGCTTCATTCCGCAATTCAACACGCCACCGGGCCTGCCTTCCGGAACGATAATTCCCACCTGCAGTAAAACCCACAGCCTCTTTGCCGACATCCACATTGCGAAGGGCAACCGGAATTCGGGGAAGTTGGCCATTTCGAATTATCAGCCTTTGCCCAACATCAACTTCCACAGCCAAAGGATCCACATTCCCCTGTAATCGCCGAAGCACGGTGAGCATCTCAAGCGCATACAGGTTTCCGGGAATCTCTTCCAGATCCGGGTGAATCTCCACCATTCTCCTGGACAGGTCTCTGTATGTTTTCTGAAGGAAGGTCTCCCAGACCTTTCCTCCCCTTCGCTGCATTTCCAACAGGCAGGGTTCATATCCCCGAAGACTTCGATAGTGAGGGGTCTGAAAGAACTGCAAAACAATCTCACGAAGAGATTCCTCGCTCATTTCGCGCAAAGAAGGTTCCAAAGGCGACTCATCATCAGGAGCCCCCATGATGGAAGCAGGTTTAAAATAGGGTGAAGGATCCGAAAGCGACTCATCCTGCGTTTCGGCAAAGCCCTTGAAAAAAATCAACAGAAGCGACACCGACACCGCGGAGAAAAGCCGTTTCCTGATATGCAATGGAATACCGTTCATCCGCAATATGAAAAACAACAAATCCTCCACAGGCTTCAAGCGAAAAGATAGATACGCCTCAGCGAGGCGGTCCTTGTACTCACTGATCCCGGTATGAAGCCTCTTGGTTCCGCTCAAATTCCGCGTCCAGCCCTTTCAGATCTCCCAAAACCCAGAGATCCTTCACCAAGGATCCTTCAAAGCTGAACAAGGCCGCCCCCTGCCAGGTCACGCGTTTTCCTGTGGGGGCCCGCCCCATAAAGTCAGCCTGATGAATCCCGCTGAAACTCATTTTGGCAAAGACCCGCTTTTCTTCCTCAACGAGCTCCAGAATCGTGCATCGATAGTTGCCGAGTGCGGTATGAAGCATCTCAACATAGTCCGCAAAGCCAGCATGACCGACTTTCTCCTGCCCCAGGGATCCCCGGAAGCGGCAGTCGGGATGCAGCACCGAGGGAATCGCGACATGATCCTGTGCATCCCAGAGCCGTTCATAAAACCGATGGACCTGCTGTTTGAGAGGGCTGGCTTGGTTCATGCCCCCCAGCCTCCCCGATCCAGAGAAAAAGGCAAGAAGAATGCCATTTCGCCCGTCCTCAGTTCTGCTGAGGAATCGATTGCAAGAGAGAGGAAAGATTATAAGGGGTCCTCAGCTCAACCGGGCGTAGCTTGCTGAGTTGAAAAATCCGGAATCCGGGGAATACTCTCCCAAAACACCTAACTCTCTCAGGAGCATCTTATGTTCTTCGACCCCATCTATTTTCTATTCGTTGGCCCTCCCATGCTGTTGGCCATGTACGCCAGTTTTCTAACCAAATCCCGTTTCCAAAAATACGCACGCGTGGCCCCCAGCAGCGGACTCACCGGAGCACAGGCTGCGTATCAGATGCTGCGACGTGAAGGCCTGAATGATGTGGGCATTGAGCAGACACGCGGTTTCCTCAGCGACCACTATGACCCGCGCAGTAAAGTGCTGCGATTGAGTCCGGATGTGTACGGTGGCCGCAGTCTCTCTGCGGTTGGCGTCGCCTGCCATGAGGCCGGTCATGCACTGCAGGATGCTCAGAATTATGCGCCCCTCAACCTGCGATCGGCCCTGGTCCCGATGACCACCTTTTCCAGCCGTCTGTCCTTTCCCATCATCTTTGTGGGTTTGATTCTAGGCGGGGCCCAGTCCGGTCCCCTGGGAATGAGTCTGATACAACTGGGCATCATTCTGTTCGGCATCACCACCCTCTTCACCCTGGTCACCCTGCCTGTCGAGTGGGATGCCAGCGCACGGGCGAAACGACTGATGGTGAAGAACGGCATTGTCTCCCCGCAACAGGAAGGGGACGCGGGAGCCGTCCTCAACGCGGCCTTTCTCACCTATCTGGCTTCAGCCATCTCTTCACTCATGACCCTGCTGTATTATCTGATGCGCAGCGGCTTGCTTGGCGGAAGCCGAGACTAAGGGAGTGCGCAATAGCGATGGCGGAATGCGGAGTTCTTTTGGGCTCCGCATACCGAGGCATTAATGCCTCTCGAAAGCTTCCGCCTCAAGGCGGGACCCTGGCAGTCTCCGCAAAGAATGTCCTAGTACCGCCTTCAGGCGGAAGTCTTCAAGGGCCTTCAGGCCCTTAGCCCCGCTCCCCCGGATCCCGCTTCAGCTCCCGCAACCATTCGCCGGCGAGATAGAGGGATCCCGCGATGACGACCGCACCGGGCTCCTCCTCTTCCAGACGCCGGGCTTCCTCCAAGCTCAGGGCTTCTGCTGCGATATTCTGTTCAGCAGCCATCGCAGCTAAGGCCTCTGCGGAATAGGCACGTTCACCAGGCGGAGACACACACAGCATTCTGGAGCAGATCGGAGCCAGAGCCTTGAGCAGGCCGGGAGCATCTTTGTCCTTCATCATCCCACAGATCAGGGTTACCTTGGCTTTGGGTCCCAACAGCTCCTTCAGCGTGTCCCGCAGAGCAACAGCCCCCCCGGGATTATGCGCAACATCCAACAGTCTCAAGGGTTCAGCCTGCAACAACTGACAGCGTGCCGGCCAGCGAATCTCCTGCAAGGCTTCGCGCAGCAACTCGGTTTCAAGCTCAAGTCCCATCTGTTCCTCCAACACCAACAGGACGGACAGGGCCGTAGCCAGGGCGATCCCCTGAAAGCCCCCAAGCAATGGAATGCGTAAACGCCCCCATTCTTTTTCCGTCGAGCCTGCCACAAAACGCTGCCCGCTCAGGTCCTGATGGCGGGCTGAAAGGCTCACGCGTTGCTCTACTTCCAGCAAAGGACAGTTCAGGGCCTCCGCCCGGGCACGAATCACCTCGGCTGCAGCCTCCTCCTGAGGAGCCATGACCACCGGTCGCCCGGCTTTGAGAATCCCGGCTTTTTCGAAAGCAATCTTGCTCAGGCTCTCCCCCAGAAATTCCATATGATCCATGTCCACACGGGTGATCACCGAGCACAGGGGCTGTACCACGTTGGTGGCATCCAGACGCCCCCCCATCCCCACTTCGAGCACAGCGACCTGGACCCCTGCCTCGGCAAAGGCAAGAAAGGCCGCTGCGGTCAAACATTCGAAAAAGGTCGGAAGACGACTCAGCTCTGCCTCGACCGCATGAATCTGATCCAAGGCATGAAAGAACGCTTCGTCACTCAGATCGGCCTCCCCTAAACGGATGCGTTCATTTACCTGAACAAGATGCGGGGAAGAATATAGGCCTGTACGCAAGCCCATGGCCCGGAGCATAGACTCCACCAACACACAACAACTGCCTTTTCCATTGGTCCCGGCTACATGTACCGACAAAAAACTGCGCTCAGGGTTCCCCAGCGCAGTCAGCAGCTCCTCCATCAATTCCAGTCCGGGACGGATGCCCTCATGCCGCCGCTCAAATAATGCAGCCAATCGGATATCCCGCTCCGCTGGAGCGTCGGAGGCAAATTCTCCTTTCATCGTCAGAGAATGGTCCCGGAGGGAATCAGCGTCCCCTTGGGAATGACAATCACGCCTTCCGAGACCGTGTAGAGTTCGTATTTGCCATCTTCTTTGCCCTGCGGGGAGATCACTACTTGATCACCAATACGGGCGTTTTTATCAATGATGGCATTTTCAATGTGGCAGTCTTTGCCAATGCCCAGAGGAATCGCTTCTCCGGAATCCCCTTGCTCATCCTCGTAGGAATCCGCACCCATCATCACTGTGTTCCGCATGATGGTACCCTGCCCAATCACACCACGAATACCAACAATACTCCGCGTAACTTCCCGACCGGACAGAATACAGCCCTCTGAGAGCAGACAATTATTCACCACGCAGCTCAACACCTTGGACGGCGGCAGGTACCGCATATGGGTGTAAATCGGGCTTTCAGAATTGTAGAGAGAAAACTCCGGCAGTTCATCGGTTAGTTGCAGACTGCTTTCCCAGAAGTTGCGGATGGTTCCAATGTCCCGCCAGTACCCCTCGTAAATATAGGAGCAGACCTTCGTATCTTTGATGGCCTTGGGAATGACTTCCTTACCGAAGTCCATGTCGTTGCCCTGCAACAAGCGATTCAGTACCTCGGTGTTAAAGATGTAAATGCCCATGCTGGCGAGGAAGCGCTCCTCTTCGTACATGGGAGCCCGCAGGGCGGTCAACTCAGGGGTATCCCCCGGTTTCTCGACGAAATTGGTAATGCGGGATTCCGAATCGACTTCAAGAATCCCCAAAGCCCCGGCGTCCCGTCGATCCGTGGGCTTGGTAGCAATGGTCACCTCGGCACCGCGTTCCACGTGCTCGTTTATCATGGCTTTGAAATCCATGTTGTAGAGCTGATCGCCAGAAAGAATGACTACATAATCCGCTTTCTCATTACTGTAGTGATTCAGCGTTTTACGCACCGCATCCGCCGTCCCCAAATACCACGCATCCCCATCCGGAGTTTGCTGAGCGGCAAGAATGCGTACAAAATTCTGGCTAAAGCCATCAAATTTATAACTGGTGTGGATGTGGCGGTGCAGGGATTCACTATTAAACTGCGTCAGTACAAAGATCCGTTTGATATCGTTGTTGATGCAGTTACTAATGGGGATATCCACCAGGCGATATTTTCCTGCGATCGGCACCGCGGGCTTTGAGCGTTCAGTGGTCAAAGGCTGCAGGCGGGTTCCGGCTCCGCCTCCGAGAATCACGGCAATCACATTCATCTAGCACTCTCCTGCACGTTGGCTGGTGGGGTTGTCTATACCTTCATACGCAGATCCTCGTAGGAGTCAGTGAAAAGTTGATGAAAAAACGGTAAGATTGATCAGGAGCCCTTGATTATTGACCCAAGGCAAACATCCGCTACGATTTCAAGCCCTTCACCCTGGAAATCAGCAAAGCTATGAAAAAAATTTACCTCAGCGGTCCCATCATGGATGAGCATCTCGGCCTGGCCCGGGAGTGGCGCGAACAAGCGAAAGCCCAGCTGAGCGGCAACTTCAGCATGCTGGACCCCATGCGTCGGAATTTTAAAGACCGGGAAGTGGACAGTGCGAATGAAATTGTGGAGTTCGATCTCCAGGACGTGCGGGATGCAGATATCCTCTTGGTGAATTACAACAAAGCCTCGATTGGCACATCCATGGAGGTGTTCTACGCGGCTCACGATCTGGGTAAATTTGTGATTACCTTCAGTCCCTACCCCTTCCGCGAGTGCAGTCCCTGGATGGTGCGCTATAGTACAAAAATCCTCCCCTCCCTCGAGGAAGCGATTGATTACTTACTCACCCACTTTGGGGATTGAACTCAGGGCCCGGCCGGACCATGCGGCTGCTTCTCTAAAGAACGATCCTCAGAACTCCACGCCCCTCATTCATCATGCTTTTAGGCCTCCTATCCGATACACACAATAACCTGCGTCGCACCGAAGAAGCCTTGAGCCGCTTGCGTGAGGCCGAGGTGGACCGCATCATTCACTGCGGCGACCTCGGAGGTGAAGAGGTGCTAACCCAACTGTTCACGGTACGGGAATGCGGAACCCCGGTAGAAGTCGTGCTGGGGAATGTGGACGAATGGGACAGCGAACTGTTGCTCTTCGCCAAAAAACTGGGGATGGAGCTCCCCCGACTCATTCGGGCCGAGGCGGATGGCGTCTGTTACGGGATCACCCATGGTCATGACCCAAAAGCCTGGCAGGAATTGAGTGAAGATCCCCGGGTACAGCTCCTCTTTAGTGGACACACGCACGTCGCGCGAGATGCTCAAGAGGGACACCAGCGCCACATTAATCCTGGAGCTGTACATCGCAGTGCCCAGCCGCAATGCGCTACGCTTCACCTGGGCAGCGGCATCCTGCAGCCCATGTTTCTGCAGCCATGAAACTGGATGAACTGAAGCCGGAGCAGGTGTTGGATCTGGCTGAGGAGATTCTCCAGGAAGCCTTGTCTCCCGTATTCCGCCCCCTGCACAGCTACATCAACCGGGTCTTTGAACTGCGGACCGAAGCCGGACAGGGCATTGTGATCAAATTTTACCGGCCGGGACGCTGGTCCCTGGCCGCCCTGCAGGAGGAGCAGGCCTTTGTGTATGATCTGGCGGCCGCAGAGCTGCCAGTGGTGGCCCCGCTGCGGGATCATGAAGGGAGCAGCCTCTTCGAAGAACGCGGTATCTGGGCATCCATCATGCCCCGCTGTCATGGTCGCCCCTTTGAAGATCCAGCTCCGGAAGAGTGGCAGGAACTGGGCCGGACCCTGGCCCGTCTCCACCGGGCCGGGGAAGAGCGCCCTGCAGCACATCGAGTCACCTGGCACCCTGAAGAAGCCAGCCAACAGCACCTGGACCTGATTTACGACATCTGCGGCGAAGAGGATGAGGCCGCGATGCGCTACCTCGATCTTGCGGAGGAACGTTTGGAGCAGATCACGCCCCTCTTTGAGCAGATCGATTTTCTGCGGATTCACGGGGATCTGCATGGAGGCAACCTCATCCGCCGTCCCGGAGAAGCGGGGCTGATGCTCATCGATTTCGATGACATGGCCATGGGACCTGCCGTCCAGGACTTGTGGATGTTGCTACCCGGAGCTGCAGCCGAATCCGCGTTTCCCCTGCAGGAAATTCTCAAGGGATATCGGCAGTTCCGGGACTTTGACCCTCAGGAAATTGACCTAATCGAGCCTTTGCGGGCAATGAGGTACATCCATTTCGCAGCCTGGAACCTCAGCCAGCTTCGGGACAACCCCCTGCGCAGACTCCAAGCAGACTGCGGAAGTCCCAGTTGGTGGCAACGTGAAATCGGAGCCCTGCGGGAACTGGAGTGGTAGCTAGAGGCGGCAAAAAGCCCTCGGCTCCCTTCACAAGCCCTTGCCAACAATTTCACCTACATGTTCCCTTGACAAGCCGCCGGAATTTTCTAAAAGGAACGGCCCAATGGCGGTGTAGCTCAGTGGCCAGAGCAGAGGAATCATAATCCTTTGGTCGGGGGTTCGACTCCCTCCACCGCCACCAGTTTGAGGGCGATTAGCTCAGTTGGTTAGAGCGCATGCTTGACATGCATGAGGTCACAGGTTCGAATCCTGTATCGCCCACCATTTCGATAGTTTGAGTATCCAGGGCCTCCCTGGACATCTGAATGACAGAGCCCGACCGACAGCATAGCAGCGTCCAGTTCACCCGGATTTTCTCCGGAGGCTTTTGTCGTATTTCCCTGATCTCCGCATGACCATACTGATATGAAATCAGGTGAGTTGATTTTGGAGCTCTGTTCCCCTTCCCTTTTTCTTCCTCGCGCCATCCCGGCTCGCACTTATGCGGCTATGGAATGGGTGCGACCCATTCCTGCCTAACCCCCGACCTCGGAGTCTATTATTCCCAGCAAGCCCAAACGTAACAACCGCTTCCAACGTCAACGGGAGCCCGATATCCGCTACAACCGTTACATTCGCGTTCGCGAAGTGAGGTTGATCGGCGCGGATGGGGAAAATGTAGGGGTGGTCGACACCCGGGATGCCATGCGCAAAGCCCAGGATGTGGGTCTGGACCTAGTGGAAATTTCGCCGAACGCGAAACCGCCGGTTTGCCGCATCATGGATTACGGCAAGTATAAGTACGAGCTGGATAAGAAGAAAAAGGAACAGAAGAAGAAACAGTCTGTGGTCAAAGTCAAGGAAGTGAAATTCCACGCAAACGTGGAAGAGCACGACTATCAGACCAAACTGAAACACATGCGGGAATTCCTCGAAGAAGGAAACCGGGTGAAATGTACGCTTTGGTTCCGTGGGCGTGAGAATGCTCACAATGAAATCGGCTTCCGCCTCTATGAGCGCGTTCTGGTGGATGTGGAAGACATCGCTCACGCAGAGCAAAAGGCCAAGCTGGCAGGTAAAAACCTGAGTATGCTGGTTGCACCGGGTAAGAAGAAGAAGTAAGAGCGCCCCCATGCAGGAACACGCCCCCGAAAAAGACGAGCTTTATAAAATCCGTCACAGTCTCGCCCATGTGATGGCACAGGCTGTGTTGCAGATGCGCCCCGGCAGCAAGCTGGGCTTTGGACCGCCCATCGACAATGGATTTTATTACGACTTCATCCTCTCCGAGCCACTGACCGAAAAGGATTTCAAGCAGCTGGAGAAGCGCATGCGCAGCATCATAAACCAGGACCAGATCTTCGAAGAAGAAAACCTGTCCTATGATGAGGCCATGACCCGCTTGGATGACATGGGAGAGCCCTACAAAAAAGAGTATGCTCAGGAGCTCTTTGATAGCAAAGGCATCGAAAGCCTCCGTTTTTACCGAAACGGCCCTTTTCTGGATATGTGCGAAGGCCCGCATGTCCCCAGCACCAAGGCGATTCCTGCGGACGGATTCAAGATCCGCTCCCTGGCCGGAGCCTACTGGCGTGGCAATGCCGATAATGTGATGATGACCCGCATCTATGCCTGGGCCTATCCCTCCAAGGAGGAGCTCAAAGCTGCGATCAAAGCTCATGAGGAAGCTCTGAAGCGGGATCACAAGAAGCTGGGCAAAGAACTGAAGATTTTCCGTATCGAAGAAGAATCCGGTAAAGGTCTGCCCTTATGGCTCCCGAATGGCACCGTGATTCGGGATGAGATGGAAAAGTATATGATGGAGCTGGAATTCCTGGATGAATACCAGCGCGTCTCCACGCCGTTCCTGGCCAAAACCAGTTTGTATCACAAAACCGGTCATTTGCCTTATTACAAGGATTCCATGTTCCCTTTCATGCAAATGAAGGAGCACAGCAAAGATGGGAGCGAAGTGGTAGAGGAGTACGTCCTCAAGCCCATGAATTGCCCCCATCACCATATGATCTATGCTTCAGATAAGCGTAGTTACCGCGATTTGCCCATTCGTCTCGCCGAATATGGCCAGTGCCACCGCTGGGAAGAAAGCGGTTCGCTGTCCGGATTGCTCCGCGTGCGGGGCATGTGCATGAATGATGCACATATCTACTGCACCGAGGACCAGATCGAAGAGGAATTCCTCAAGGTCATGGACATGCATCGGGTGCTCTACGACACCCTCGGAATTAAAGATTATTTCATGCGCCTCTCCACCTGGGATCCGGAAGATCCCAAAGGCAAAGAAAAGTTCGTCGACAATCCCGAAGCTTGGGAGCGTACGCAGGAACTGGTACGAAATGCCATGGACCGCTCCGGCCTCCCCTACACGGAAGTTAAAGGCGAAGCGGCTTTCTATGGGCCGAAAATTGATTTCCAATTCAAGAGTGTCACCGGCCGGGAAGAAACGGCATCCACCAACCAATTGGATTTCGCTGTACCTCCGCGCATGGACCTGTTCTACACGGATTCGGATAACCAGGAGAAACACCCCTACATTATCCACCGTGCTCCCGCTGGGACCCATGAGCGCTTTATCGCTTTCCTGATCGAACACTTTGCTGGAGCCTTCCCCACCTGGCTGGCCCCGCAGCAGGTGCGTGTGATCACCGTGGCCGATGCCTTTCGCGACTATGCGGACGGACTGGTCAAAGAATTGCGCCGGAATCTGGTTCGCGCCGAAGTGGATAAAGCTTCGGATACCATGGGCAAGAAAATCCGCAACGCGGCCAAAGCCAAGGTTCCGAACGTGCTCATCATTGGTGAAAACGAACAGAACGAAGGCACGGTGACCCTGAAACGTTACGGTCGCGAAGAACAAAGCACCCTGCCCTTTGCAGAGTTTAAAGCGGATATTCTCCGCCGCATCTCTGATCGCGAACTCGACACTCCCACCGTGTACTGAGTCATGCGCAGCACTCAGGGCTGGACCGAACGGGATGAAGACGGGGTCAAGTGGGACATTGAAGCTCATAAGGAGCGCAATGTCTGGAAACTGAAGCGCCGTAGTCATCGTCGGGAGCCCTGGGAGCAGATTGAGAACCCCAGTCGTGCCCAGCGGGAAGCCCTGCTGGATCTACTCAAACGGAAATACCAACGCCGCGGTTGCGCCTGGCGTGATGTAGAATTGGCTGAGCATTTTCTAGAAGAAGCCCCTCCGGAGACCTAATCCATGACGTCCTTTATTCATGATGATTTCATGCTGCAGAGCGAATTCGCCCGCAAGCTCTACCATGAGTATGCCGAAAGCATGCCCATTATCGATTACCACTGCCATTTGGACCCCCAGGCCATTGCCGAGGATCAGCGCTGGGAAAACATCACCCAGATCTGGCTCTATGGCGATCACTACAAATGGCGGGCCATGCGCAGCAACGGCGTGAATGAACGCTTTTGCACAGGAGATGCCTCGGACTGGGAAAAATTCGAAGCCTTTGCTGAAACGCTGGAAAGCTGTTACCGCAATCCCCTCTTTCACTGGAGCCAGCTGGAGCTAAAACGCTACTTCGGCATCGACGAACTGCTCTGCAAAGCCAATGCCAAAGAGATCTACGAGCGCTGCAACGCCAAGCTGGCCGAAGCAGATTTCAGTGCCCGCGGCCTGATCCGCGCTTCCAATGTAAAAGTCGTCTGCACCACCGACGATCCCGTGGATGACCTGCGCTGGCACCGTCAGATCCGTGAAGATGGCTTCGAGGTGGTGGTCCTCCCCGCTTGGCGTCCGGATAAAGCCATGGCGGCCGACAAACCCGATGATTTCCGCGCCTACCTCGAGCGACTCGCTGTCGTTTCAGAAATGGACATCACCGACTTCGACAGCTTCATGAAGGCGATCAAGCAGCGTCATGACTTCTTCCATGCAGAAGGCTGCCGCCTATCCGACCATGGCATTGAGCGCTTTCATGCAGCGGAGTACAGCCTGCAGGAAATTCGCACCATTTTTGATGATCTGCTACGCGGGGAAGAAATCGGCCCCATCCAGGTGGATAAGTTCAAATCCTGCATGCTCGTAGAATTCGGTAAAATGGATCACAGCCGCGGATGGGTACAGCAGTACCACTACGGAGCCCTGCGCAACAACAACAGCCGCCTTTTCAAAAGCCTCGGCCCCGATACGGGTTTTGACAGCATCGGAGACTTCACCGTGGGTCAGGAAATGTCCCGCTTCCTGGACCGCCTGGACTCCGACAATCAATTGGCTCCGACCATTCTCTACAACCTCAATCCCCGTGACAACCACTTGCTGGGCACCATGATTGGTAATTTCCAGGACGGTTCCCGTCCCGGCAAAATGCAACATGGCAGCGGCTGGTGGTTCCTGGACCAGAAAGACGGCATGGAAGCTCAGATTGAAACGCTGTCCCAGCTCGGTCTCCTCGCCCGCTTCGTAGGCATGCTCACCGACAGCCGTAGCTTCCTGAGCTATACCCGTCACGAGTACTTCCGCCGTATTCTCTGCAACATCCTGGGTAACGACGTCGAGCAGGGCCTGCTGCCCAACGATCTCGAAAAACTCGGCGCCATGGTCAAAGACATCTGTTACAACAACGCCGCCAACTACTTTGAGTTCGGCGTGGATGCGCTCGACTGATTCAAGCTAACCGTCGAAAACCATATAAACCGCAGCTCAGGCTGCGGTTTTGTTTTGGGCTGATCAATTTTCCCAACGCCTTTCTCATTTGCATTCCGAAGCCAATGCCTGCAAAATCAGCGTCTATGAAGACAGCTATCCCCCGATTATTCTGCGCCACCCTCACTCTCTGCATGCTTGCCGGTTGCGGTCGCAACTCCAGCTCATCCTCCAGTTCCGGAGGCACCCGTATTTTTGCCGTAAATTATCCCCTCGCCTACTTTGCGGAGCGGATTGGAGGGGAAGACTTTGAAATTAGCTGTCCGGTCACCGATGGCGATCCCGCGTTCTGGAAACCCTCTGCGGAGAAACTCGCTGACATTCAGAACGCCGACCTCATTCTGCTGAATGGAGCCGGATATGCCAGCTGGGCTCCTGCTGCCGGCTTGCCGGAAAGCGCAACAGTCATCAGCTCCAGAGCCTTTACGGATCGCTACATTCATCGAGCGGGAGATCATGGACACGGTCATGGGGATCACGGCCATGATGATCACGGACATAAAGATCATGGGCATGGAGAGCATGGGCATGATGATCATGGGCATGAGCACGGAGATCATGCTGGGCACGAGGAGCACGCAGCTCATCAAGAAGTCGATCACCACCAGCAGATCGGTCATTGGCACTTCACCACCTGGCTAAACCCGGAATTGGCTGAATTGCAGGCCAAAGCCGTTCTCGGGGCCATGCGTCAGCGCTGGCCGGATCAATCTGAACGCTTCGAACAGAATTTCGATGCCCTAGCAGCGGATCTTCAGAAGCTGGATGCCGAATTCTCCAAGGTGCTCCAGGGCATGGAAAACGAAGCCTTCCTCTACTCCCACCCCGTCTACCCCTACTTCAGTCAGCGCTACGGCCTGAAAGCCACCCGCGATCTGCACTGGGAGCCGGATACGGAAGTGGATGAAGCTGGTTGGAAGGAACTGGACGCTATGCTGGCCAAGGTTACATCCCGCTTCATGATCTGGGAAGGAACCCCTCACCCCAGCGTGGAGCAGGGCCTGCAGGAACGCGGCATCACCTGTATCATTGTGGAGCCCGGATCCACTATGCCAGAGGAGGGCGACTACCTCAGCATCATGCAGGAGAATCTAAAGAATCTGAAATCAGCACTTACTCCCTGATCTTCGCGGTAGATCCTGCGCCATCGCCCCGGTCTCCAGCCACGGAGTCCGGGGCTTTATGTATTCGCTTCCCGAAGCCATGAACAGGAGATCGAGCCCCTGCAGCATCCAATCTTTCCTGTTGCCTGGTCTTATACGTTTTTGCAGAGCTTGAAGAAATCAGACAAAACCCCTCCGATATTTTCCGATCTGACTTGCAGGGGAACAGGAACCTGCTAGCCACAGCAGCAGTTAACCCCCTGTCTGCCTATGATCCTTTACATCCCCAAAGAAACTCTACCCGGGGAGACCCGGGTTCCGGCCCTGCCTGAGGCCGTGAAAAAACTGGCCGCCCTGGGCGCCACCGTGCAGGTGGAACCGGGCATCGGTCAGTCCCTGCAGATTCCGGACAGCGCCTACAGCGATGCCGGTGCCGAAGTGGTCTCTGACCCTGCCGCCGCCCTCGGCCAAGCCGATATGGTATTGCGCCTGAACAAAGCCTCACCCGAGGGTCTGAAATCCGGGGCCCTGCACGTCAGCTATCTTGATCCCTTCCTGGATTTGGAGAACATCAAGGCCTTTGCTGAAGCGGGCGTCTCCGCCATCTGCATGGAAATGATTCCCCGAACCACCATCGCCCAGAAGATGGACGCCCTGAGTTCCCAGGCCAGTCTGGCCGGATACGCCGCCGTGGTGCAGGCCGTGGCAAAATTGCCCCGCTCCTTACCCATGATGATGACTCCGGCAGGCACCCTCTCCCCCTGTAAGGTCTTTATCATCGGTGCCGGCGTGGCCGGTCTGCAGGCCATTGCCACCGCCAAACGTCTCGGTGCCCGTGTAGAGGCCTTTGATACCCGTCCCGTGGTGAAAGAGCAGGTTGAATCTCTCGGAGCTAAGTTCCTGCAGATCGATCTCGGCGAAACCGGCCAGACCGCCGGCGGCTACGCCAAAGAACTGACCCCCGAGCAGATTGCCAAACAGCAGGAAGCCCAGGGCAAAGCCATTGCCAAAGCCGACATCGTGATCACCACCGCCAAGCTCTTCGGACGTCCGGCTCCCCGCCTGATCACCGATGATCAAATTGCGGCCATGACCCCCGGTTCCGTCATCGTGGACATGGCCACCTCGGGTGGCGGCAATGTCGAAGGCTCCGTCATCGACGAGGACGTGGTTCAACACGGTGTCACCATCATCGGAGACAGCAACCTCGAGGGCCGCGTGCCCACGGATGCCTCCCAAATGTATGGTAGCAACCTGCTCAACCTCGTGTCCCACTTCTGGGATAAAGAAGCCAATACCTTCAACCTGAACCGCGAAGATGAAATCATTGCCGGTGCCCTGCTCACCCATGAAGGGGAGGTCGTGCACCCGGTGATTAAAGAAAGGATGGGCGCATGAGCTCACAAAACGATCTTCTCAACAGTATGAAAGAACAGATCGGCCTCATGCAGGACCGCTTGGTGGGGATGGAAGCCCGCATTGATGGTCTGCTGGAAGCTGCGCCCGAACCCGTTGCCGCTGTAGTCAGCGATGGCAGCATGGGCCTGACCCTGTTCGTGTTCGCCCTCGCCATTTTCCTGGGCGTCGAGCTGATTACCAAAGTACCCTCTCAGCTGCACACGCCTTTGATGTCCGGCTCCAACGCCATTTCCGGCATCACCATTGTGGGCGCTGTACTCACTCTGCAGAACCTGCCCGAAGGCAGCCCGCTGGTTCCCATTATCGGGTTTCTGGCCGTGGCCACCGCTTCCGTAAACGTGGTTGGCGGCTACCTGGTTACCGACCGCATGCTGGGCATGTTCAAGAGCAAGAAGGAGGACAAGTAAGATGCAGAGCTTTGCATACATCGTCGCTTCGATTCTGTTTATCCTGGGCCTGAAACGTCTGGGTTCCGCCGCCACCGCGCGTCAGGGCAACCTGCTCTCCGCCGTGGGCATGCTGTTGGCTCTGGTGGCCACGCTCATTGACTCCGGGTTCTCCTGGGGCTGGATTCTTGCCGGTATGGTCATCGGGGGCGCCATCGGGGGCTATGCCGCCAAGAAAGTGGAAATGACCGGCATGCCGGAAATGGTCGCGCTGTTCAACGGCTCGGGCGGTATCGCCTCCCTGCTGGTGGGCTGGGCCTCCAGTACCCCCGGAACCACTCTCACCCCCGCCGTGAGCATTCCCCTCTTCCTGGCGGTGCTCATCGGGGGCGTCACCTTCACCGGTTCGGTAGTGGCTTATCTGAAACTCTCCGAAAAAATTGACGGCAAACCGGTGATGTTTAAAGGACAGCAGATCCTGAACATCATCATTCTCGCCGCGCTGTTGCTCTGTGGTGTGCTCTACGTGATCAACTCCGGAGGCATTGGCAACCCCTGGCTGATTCTGGCCGTGCTGCTCAGTTTCGCCTTTGGCGTGATGGCTGTGATCCCCATCGGGGGTGCGGACATGCCGGTGGTGATTGCGCTGCTGAACTCCTACTCCGGTCTGGCCGCCTGTGCCGCCGGCTTCATCATCAACAACACCGTACTCATCGTCTCCGGTTCGTTGGTCGGTGCTTCCGGCATCATCCTCACCGGAATTATGTGCAAAGCGATGAACCGCAGTCTGGGCAATGTACTGTTCAGTGGATTTGGTTCTGCCTCCAGCTCCGCGGGGAAAGCGGTGGAAGGCGAAGCCAAACCCATCAGCGCAGATGACACCTACTACATCCTCGAGGCTGCCAGTTCCGTCACCTTCGTTCCCGGATACGGGATGGCGGTGGCTCAGGCTCAGCACGCGGTGAAAGAGCTGGGTGCCCTGCTGGAGGAGAACGGCTGTGAAGTCAACTTTGCCATTCACCCGGTGGCCGGACGCATGCCTGGTCACATGAACGTGCTGCTGGCGGAAGCTGACGTGCCCTACGAACAGCTGGTGGAGCCGGACGACGTCAACCCGAACATGGCCGCCACCGACGTGGCCATCGTCATCGGTGCCAACGACGTGGTCAACCCTGCTGCCCGCACCGACGAAAGCAGCCCGCTTTACGGCATGCCCATCATCAACGTCGATATGGCCAAAACCTGTATCGTGCTGAAGCGCAGTCTGCGTCCGGGATATGCCGGTGTGGAAAACCCGTTGTTCTTCTGTGAGAACACCCGCATGCTGCTCGGCGATGCCAAAGCCAGCGTGCAGTCCCTGGTCGCCCAGTTCAAAGAAGACTGAGGCCAGAGACCCTCTCCCCTCGAAACACCCGCCGCTCTTCCGCGGCGGGTGTTTTTTTTTGGGGGGGGAGACACGCAGCGTCTTTGCAGTGCGGGAGCCACGCTGCCGCTTTCCTCAACCCAGGTCCCTACAAAACAGCGGAAGCGCTGCTTCCGCACCAAAGCGGCTACGCCGCGCCAACACAACGAAACCCAAAAGCTCTACACCCACAGAACAGTCCCCGGGATACAAAAGCAACCCTACACACAACGCTAGAGACCTCCTTTACCCAGTTTGATCAGGCATTCGTTCTGGATACATCCGGGTTCATTCCCTATATCCCTCGAGAGAGCTTCCAGAGGACCCTTCCGAAGCTCGGAAGCTTCCCCCGCTCAAGGTTCCGAACATCGGAAGCTTTTAGCAACTGCCCTGAACTACATGCCACGCTTTCGCTTAACCTGGAAACAATGCCTACGCTGGCTGCTTCCGCTCTTGATCCTGGGAGTCGTATTGATCAATGTGCTGGCCTGGCATCATGCCGGGGCCATGATGTTTTATGCGGAGGAAGGCGAACGAACCCGCCCACCAGAACAGATGGGGTTCTTCCAGAAGCTGGGTGTTCTGTTAACCGGGGTGAAGGTTCCCCGCCCGGAAAGCGAACTCGGCCCGGAGTCCCTGCATCAGGAAGCCCGCGAACTATTCTTCGATCATGAACAGGGCATTCGCCTCTGCGCCTGGCTCCAGGATGCAGATGAGCAGGCTCCGCTGGTTCTCATGTTTCATGGCTATGGTGCTGAAAAAACCGCTCTGCTCCGGGAGGCCCATGCCTGGCTGGACCTGAAGGTTTCAGTCCTGTTGGTGGATTTCCGAGGCTCTGGAGGATCCTCAGAATCCTACACCAGTCTGGGCATCGATGAGGCGGAGGATGTTGCCTTGATCTACCACTGGGCCCGATCCCACTATCCGCAACGTCAGATCCTACTGCATGGCACAAGCATGGGAGCCGCGGCGATTCTCAAAGCGGTTGCCGAGGAAGGCTTGGATGCCGATGCACTCATCCTCGAACTGGTCTTCGATACGATGCCGAATACTGTGGCCAACCGCTTCCGCAGCATGGGACTGCCCGCTTTTCCCGGGACCCAACTGCTACTGGCCTGGGGCAGCCTGCGTATGGGAAGGAATGCCTTTGCTCACCAGCCCATGAAGGATGCCGAATCCGTCCACATCCCCAGCCTCTTTTTCCAGGGAGAGTTTGATCCCCGGGCTACGCTGGAAGATGGGAAACGAGTCTACAATGCCGTACCCGGAGAGAAAGAATTCGTGATCGCAGCCGATGCTCGCCATCAGTCTATCCTCGCATTGCACCCGGAACTGTGGAACAACTCTATACAGGACCTGCTCCGCAGGCTCCCCGCTTCACGCCCATGACTTCACAGGACGAAGAACAGTTACGCCTCCTCTCGATCTTCCACTACATCCTGGGAGGATTCACAATGCTCTTCGGGTTGTTTCCCCTGATTCATGTAGGCCTGGGCATGGCTATGCTCAACGGCAGTATGGGTTTTGAGGAACTGGAGAGCGGCTCTCCCCCAGACATGATCGGCTGGGTCTTTATTGGCGTCGCCTCTTTCATCATCCTGATCATGCAGTGCAATGGGATTTGCCTGATCTGTTCAGGTCGAAGTCTGGCACAACAAAAACGCTACATGTTCAGCATGATCATGGCCTGCTTTCTCTGCCTCTCCTTTCCTTTCGGCACCGCACTGGGGGTATTTACCCTCATTGTGCTCAATCGGGAATCGGTCAAACAAGGCTACGAGGCGCGCAAAGGAGGGAATGCTTCACTCACAGCTTCATTTCCACCACCGCCTCCCCCTCTGTCATAGCTCCCGCTGATTGCGCGTGAGGCTGTCGAGTAGATTCAGCAGGAAGGTCTCGTCGCTGACGCCTTCGGTTAATTCCCTCGGAAAGCGTACCCGCTTTTGGAAGTATGCAGACATCTCGGAAAACAATTCCACCCGATGACTGGGATCCAATGATTCCCTGCGGCGTATGGCCTCCGTAAGTAAGAGCAATTCCTCCGGGCTGCAGATACGTAACAACTGGCCCTCCACCAAAGGATGACTGCGCAGAGAGTTATATTTCCGCTGTGTTACTTCCTCAGGTAAAGGCAGAGCTTGTGGCGGGGTCCGAATCACCAAGGTATCCGCCACCACATCCCCCAGACGTTGAAAGCGGGGATGAAAAAGAGAAAAGACGCCTCCCAGCATGTAAAAAAACGGGAGCATATCCAGCACCCGGAACAAATTCCGGAGAATCACCTGAGAGGAGGTCAACCTGCGGGAACGGGCATCAATCACCCGAAGACCCAGGAGCCGCTTGCCAAAGGTTTTACCGGAGAGAAACAACTCTGTGAGCATAAAGTACAACACAGAGAGCAGGAAACTCCCGAGAATGATCAGGGCCTGGGCAGTATCCATGCTGACCAGAGAGAAGCGACTCAAGGCTACAATCAAAACACCCTGTACCCCCAATATCAGCAAGAGGTCGATGCCCAGGGCAATCATTCTGGAAATCGGTGAGGCCAGATAGATGGAAAAGGAGATGCCATCCGCAGTCACCAACTCCAATTTATGAGGATCGACCTGGCTCATGGCAGCTCTTCCTTCGGCGGGGGACTGAAACACAGAAAGGCAATGAGAAGAATCAACTGGGTCAGCCCAAACAGAATCTTCACCGTGTAGGGCAATGTAGGTTCATGATATTGCGAGAAAAAGGATTCAATGATCCCTGCCCAAACTAAAAAAACGGCCACACCACTGATCAACGTAACCACAGTGCCTCGTATACGCCGGAAGCGGCCACGCAAGGACAGCCTCCCCTGACGGAATAACAGCGCCCGCGCTAGGACTAAGCCCGCCATAGCCGAGAAAAGAATGGCCGGAATTTCAACAGAGCCATGTGGCAGCAACCAACCTGCCAGGAAACGGCTTTCTCCAGCCAAAATATAATCCACACAGATCGCACCGAGAATCACTCCATTGTAAAAGACCAGGACCAAGGTAAACACCCCGCCCAGAAAGCCGAGCACCATACACAGAATGGAGACCCGGATATTATGTGTCATCAGTTGAGCGGCAAAGGTCTGTTCAAGCCCTTTCACACTCGAAGTCTGCTCTTCCTCCATGGCCACACGCTGAGAAGGATCCCCCAACAAATGCGGGAAAGGGAGAAACACTTCTTTTACCCCAGGATCCAGGGTTACGGCAATCCCCCCAAATGTCGCGCCAAGCAGGAGGCTGGCGAACACCAACAGAAAGAGACGAAGATTCGCTCGAAAGACCTGAGCAAAGCACAGAGGCGCTTTCAACCAGGAGAGACCTTTGCTTCGGCGGCGTCCATCATGCACGTAGCCAAAGCCGCGGGCCAGTAACGACTCCAGATACTGTTCACTTGGAGGGTCCGAGGAAACACTCTGGATCCGGGAAAGATCTCCGGCGACACTCTCATGTAAATAGCGCAAGCGTTGGAGCTCATCCAAAGCGAGACGCAGAGCGACATCCTGCTCCAGGCGGCTTAACAGAGCTTCGTATTCCTCCCAAAGCGGAGTTCTTCGTTCAATAAATCGGCTGAGGTTGGCAATCACAGGCGTTGTTGTTGTTTAAGGGTGAGGTATTCATCGACCACATCGACCGCCAGGCGATCTGCAGCAGGGAGGAGCAATGTGACACCGAGTGCCTGTAAGCGTTTGCGGTAGCCCTGCAATTCCCGCCACAACAGGTGCCCGGCTAAATCCCGCCAGGGATCCGGATCCGGCTTTGTAGTAGCGAAAAGCTGATTCACTCCGGGTGGAGGTATCATGGCGACCACCACCATGTGCGTACGACTCAGAAGAGAGACCCGTTGCTCCAGAAGCTCAAAGGTCGTGGCATCCGATAAATCCGTTAGTAGGATAATAAGAGAACGGCGTCGCACCCGACTGCGGGTAAATCGCACCCACTCGTCTACATCCGGATAAACCGCTTCCGGACGAAGCTGAAAAATCCCATTTTGCAATTCCCGCAGATGCGAGGTACCGGAACCTGCTGGAATGTAGCGGTCCGTAATGCGGGCAAAGGCCATGAATCCAATGAGATCGCCCTCCCGGATGGCCGTCATCGCGAGAATATTGGCTACAGTCACAAATCGCTCCAACACGGCTTCCGCCCGTTCCCCATCCGCGAAAGGCTGAGGCCGACTGCTGAGACGGGAATGATCGATGACGATGTACACTTCCTGGGTTCGCTCAATCTGATAGGTCCGCGCCATCAGAGAATTCCGTTTTGCCGTGGCCTTCCAATGAATATCCGCCAGTGTATCCCCCATGCGGTATTCGCGAAGCTGATCGTAATCACGCCCTCTTCCCGCAATCTTTTGCAGACGGAGTCCACTGAGTCCACGGTTCAAAAACAGATTAGCCAAGGCTTTCCGTTCCCGCTGCAGGTCCGGATGGACTTTATAGGTCACTGGACAGGGAATCCGGCTGCGAAGTTCCCATAGCCCCAGTCGACTCAGCATCTGGAGAAACACGGTATCACTCTCATAGACCCCACGTTCATGAGGGCTCAGGGACCAACTGACACTTCGTTTCTCCCCCTCCTGAACTGCCTGCAACTGCTGCTCCTGTTCCTCCACGCCCAGTTCGGGAGCAAAGGGAATGCCCACACGACAGGCCTGCAGACTGCGTAGCACCTTAAAACGCAGCTTAAGATCCCCACTCCGCCCTTTAGCCAGACGGAGTTCTTCGGGCGGGAAAAATTCAAGCGCCGGCCCTTCCCCCCGCTCCCATACCAGATCCAGCAAGGCCACCAGAAGCAACAGCAACAGGTAGAACACAGGGACCCATAGCCAACCGCTGCCCATCAAAGGCAACAGGGCCAACGGCAGCACAGGAAGGCTACAGGCAATGAGTCTGGGAGACGGAACCAGCATAGGACTTAGCGAGGAACCGCAATCTCCTCCAAAAGATCCGCAATCACTTCGCGTACGCTGAGTCCTTCAATTTCATATTCCGGTCGCAGGAGCAATCGATGATCAAGCACAGGAGCGGCAAGAGATTTGATATCATCCGGAGTCACAAAATCACGGCCATCCATCACCGCCTGAACCCGGGCCCCTTTCAACAGAGCCAGGCTTGCACGGGGGCTGGCTCCTACCAGAATCTGGTCATGATCTCTCGAACTTCTCACGATCTGAGTTGCATAGCGTACCAGCTCTTCTTTCACCTGAACCTGATCTAGCATCTTGCGAGCCTGTTCCAAGCCTCCCGGTTCCAGAACCGCTTGCAGTTGTTTTGCCGCCAGTACATGCTCTGGAGCTCGGCCTGACAGGACCCGGGTCCCCAACTCCACTTCTATGGTTTCCTCTGGGTAGCCCACATCAATCTTGAGCATGAAACGATCCTTCTGGGCTTCAGGTAAGGGATAGGTTCCTTCATGTTCAACCGGGTTCTGTGTAGCAAACACCGTAAACCCTGAATCCAATTGAAAGAGCTCCCGGTCAATGGCCACACTTCGTTCCTGCATGGCCTGAAGCAAAGCCGATTGCGTTTTTGCCGGTGCACGGTTTACTTCGTCTGCTAACAAAAAGGAGGTAAACACGGGCCCCTTCACCAAGGTAAAACTTTGGTCGCGCAAGTTGTACACATGCGTTCCAATAATATCAGAGGGCATCAGGTCCGGCGTCATCTGCACCCGTTGAAATTCACAACCCAGTACCTGGGCCAACGTATTCACTAATAGGGTTTTGCCAACGCCCGGCACCCCTTCCAACAGCGCATGTTGCCCGGAAAGGATCACCGTCAGGCAGTGGTTCACGACCTGTTCCTGTCCTAACACCACGCTGGCAATTTGTTCTCGGGCTTGTTCGATGAGTTTCTGAAGGTCATTCAGGGATTCAGTCATGATGTTTCCGGGTACGAGGCTGTAAACGTCGGTGTAACTGTAAAAGGTTTCGTTGAAGAGCCGTCAGGCGATCCCGTCGAGGCAAGGGCTGTTTGGCAAGGGCTTCTGCTTCCGGGATCTGGGCAGCCAGCCGACGCCGTGCCGCTTCGCCGACATCGTCTTTCCAGGCATCCAGCATCTGCGTCAGCAACTGGGAGGCAGGAATATGACGGGCAAGCAGATCACGGTATCCATCCAGACGGCTGAGGGCGAGTTCATCCGGATCATCCTGATCCATTTCTACGGGTAGAAAGGGCTGACTTCCCCGCCAAATCAACAGAGACATTGGCAGAAAGAGTGATAGCAAAAAAGGCACAAACCCAAATCGGCGGATGAGGGTCATGATCCCGCGGGGACGCTCAATGCCGAAATGCGTCTCATCAAAAAGAATTCTACGATCCTGCCCAAAAAGCCAAGCCAGCCATTCACTTTCCCGCTGTCGATAGATAGCTCCATTTAACAACAGCGCGGAATCCGACAGAATCCACCAGCTCCCCGCCCCATCTTCCACGCGGCTGAGCACAGTCTGCCCGTCAAGTTGGTACAGAGGTTCCCCAGGCACTTCGGTAAACACGGCCCCTTCCCGCCAGGATATCTCAGCAGGTCCACCGGAGTGTTCAGAAACCCGTTGCGCCCGGGCCCAGTCTCCCGGACTGCGTTCTGCGATCTCAGCTTGCAAGGGGGGTAGCTCGGATGTGGGTAGCAATTCCCCCATACCGGGGAACAGTTCCATGCTGGATGCAGCCTCCTCCTCAGTGGAGTCCTCAACGGGTTCATCCTCAACATCCTCCGGGCCTTCCATCTTTTCGATGGTTTCCTGAGTCTCCTCCACCCATTTCCAAAAGCCCCCCGTGGGGTGCACCAACACCTGCCCTCCTGCCTGAACAAAGCGTTTCAGCTCCGGGTTCCGCAAGGAAAAATCAGAGGCATTGATCATGACCAACAAGCTGTCTTCCGGATCCAACTTCCGACGGCCCAGGGGATCCAGGTTTCGCTCCACCTCCAGTCCGGGAAGAGCCTGCAAACTCTCAAACAGAATCATCGTTCCCTGCGGATCCGCACGCAACGAAGAACCCGAAGGATAATTCCCTCCTCCACTGAACTGAATGGAAAAAATCCATCCCAGGATGCCCAGGAAGCCTGCAACCAAGAACAAGAGATACACGCGTGCCATGGGAAAAGGTGACCTCATTGCGAAGCTCCCAGATGCTGCATGCGTTGTTTATGCTCCTGGAGCAGTTCCGGCCCCGCAGGCCGATCACCATACCACACCGCCTCCAGAGCCAAGCGTAGAGAACGAAAATCGGGAAGAAGCCCCGGGAAGGCATGAGCGCGGCGGGCCAACTCACGCTGATAGTCCATATTGGATTTACTTCGTCTAACCACCAAGAGATTCTGATCAGCAAGGGCCGCGAGTACAGAAAGAAACAGAGCTCGTAAGGCCAGACGCCACTCTCCACGGGCCTCCAGATCCTCCACCATCGCCAACCATTCATCCGGAGCTTTTTCCGTGGCAAGGAGGCTTTCATCCTCCAAGTCCGGAAAGTCCTCAAGTTCCGAGGCCCCTGCTGAGTGTGACAGGCGCTTTCGCCGAAGTTCTTTGCGAAGCACCGCCACCAGCAACCCGAGGACGAGCAGAGCCAACAGAACGAGTAACCATCGAAGCAACGGCGCTGGATTGCCAAAGGAGAAGCCATCCCCTTCAGGTAAATCGGAAGAATCCAAATTAAAGAAGGCGTTAAACCACTCACCTAGTTTGAGCATGAGCTTCACGAAGCTTTCAAACACCCCTGTAATGAATTCATCCAGAAAGCTTCGTTCCGAACCCTGGCCAGGAATCTGGCTCGGATCTTCCGGCAAGAATTCCGGTGAAAGCCTCCAGGTAAACTTACGCTGCGAGGAAACCCGACTCAATTCCTGATCCAGGGGAACGGCCTCCCCTGCAGCAAACAACGTTGGAGACAAACAACAGCCAAGCACAACCAGGAGCAGTGGAAGGGTCGACGACAGCGCATGGAGTCGATTTCGCAAATCCAGGCCACTGCTCCGGGAATCTTGATAATAGGCCTCCAACAAAAAAAAGGCTCGGTGAAAGGGGCTCACACTGAGCCAAGTCAGCATGATGAGCGTGAGCAGGAAGGAGGGGTTCAGGAAATTCAAGGGACTTTGCACGAAAGCATTTTCAATCCCGGTCAGCGAAAAAAAGAGCTTGGGCAGCGTCAGCAACAAAAACAACCAGTTCAGGAGCACAAGGATATGCAGGATTGGACAAATCCCCAGCAGGTAGATCAACGCATAGGGGGAACGGCGGCCTCCGCGCGGAACAGGCATTTTTTCGGGATCCCATGCGGGATGCAGGACCCGAAACAGTCCCTGTTGAAAGCCGCGCTGACGGCGTTGCAGCCATAGAAAACTTAAGGCCACCCAAAAGGATGAGGAAAGCAACTGGGATTCCGCACGGCCGCTCTCCCACATCAGACTTGTAAAAAACACCACGGAAAGCGCGAAAGGAAAACTACCCAGGAACCAGCCAGCCCACACGCTGGCTGGACAACGGGTGAGGACACTCATGGCTTCTTCCAGGTGTTGAAACAAGCGTCCTTTTTCCCGGCCCGCTCGCCGGCGGGGAGGAGGGAGAGATCGCGTCTCTGTCACAACCAGAGTCCCTCCAAACTACTGCGAAGGAAGAGCAAGACACGACCAAGCAGAATACAAAGTCCCCAGGCCAGTAAAAAGGTAAGTAATCTGAGCCCCGCCTTCCTCAGGCCTTTGCCCATCCGTCCGGATCCCGGGGAGCTGGCCTTGGCCTCCAGACTCTGGTTCAAACAGGTGGCACAGGTCATACGCCCCTCATGCTCTACGACACATTCCCGGCAAAAATAATGCCCGCAATCCGGACAACGCATTACAGCTTCGCGTTCCGGATGGTTCAGGCAACGTGCCCGATGAATGGCGGGTGGAGCGACCGAACTCATAGAGGAGCTTCAGGAGGAATTTGTGATTCCAAGTGGGCCATCAGGGCTTCTGCCTGATCGCCAGTACGAACACATCGAATACGATAACGTTTCAGCGCGGTAAGCACAGAACAACGAACCCGCCCCCCTTTCCGCTTCAGATAGAGAAAGCGAAACAGCGGCAACAAAGCACAGGCCCAGAAAAAACATCCCATCAGCCAGTCCTGAAAGGTCAGTACCGGGATCATCCCCAGAATTACAAAGAAGGCTACCACCATCCCATAGCGCCACGCGGCCCCGGGGTCTCTCGTCCAGAGGATGGCATGCAGATCTTTGTACTGAAAATGTCGAAGGGTCTCCCGATAGGTTCCTTCCACATACAACAAATGATCATCCAGGATGTAGAGATGCGCCCGGACAAACAGGTTTCCGCCCTTGGCAAAGGGTTTCAGATAAGGCGCCTTCATAAAACACTTCCTATCAACAATACGATTATTGCGATCATACTCAACAGCTGCAGCGAGGCAATCAGCAGAGCCGCCAGATAATAGCCTCTCCCCCGGCTGGTAACCGAGCAAGGATGATCTTTCCAATATCGAAGTGCCAAAAACAACGCCGCCGGTGCCGTTAAACAGGTCACATAGGGGCAGAAACCCAAGAGAGCCACCCCAAAGGCCGTTCGATCCCAGACGATGCGTCCTCCTCCTTTTTTATCTGGACGACGGTTGGTTGGGGTGGAGGATTTCCCCCGGGTATAGCAGTCCAGACAAAGCGAGTTTCCATGATGGTCCTTCACTTCACATAAGTCACAGATAAAAATACCGCACTCTACACATACCGCCACCGCTTTGCGGTCCGGATGATGGAAACAGGTGGCATCTTCATCCGAGAGGCTCCCCGTAACTCTGGGTGCTTCGCTGGGCCGGGTCATCGCTGGAAAGCGGTGATAATGAATATCCGGGCATTTACTGCACTGCGCGATGGACCGCCCCGCTTTGGGAAGTTCCAAGGCTTGGGAAGGATTACAAAAGGGGCATTTTATCTCAGCTGTACTCATGGTTGACTTCAGTTGGATTCAGACTCCGCCCGCTTTGATCACCCGGGTATCTGCAATGATATCGTGCAGGGTTCGGTTCTCCTCATCCCACAACATCCAAAAATACCCGATCAAGAAGAAGGCACTCAACGCAGAAGCCATGGCACGGCCAAAAAGGCGCCATCGGGAGACCCGATCTCCATTGGGGCGAATGATTTGAATCTTGACCAGTTTCATTCCCAGCGTTCCACGGTGACGCTCATGTCCCATCATATAGAGCCGGTAGGTCAATGGCATGAGGCTGATAATGAATAAAAACAGGATCGAGAACAACGTAGCAGCCAGATTTCCCTCTTCCAGAAGGGGGACGAACAACGCTACAGAAAACTGAATCACGAGTCCAAAGCCATAATCTACGCCTCCATCCACCAACAACGCGAGAACCCGGTCCCAGAAATCTGCATAAGGACTCGACGTCTTAAGTCCATGGCCCTCTTGAAGCCGCTGCAGGGTTTCATCCCGACAATGGATGCACACACTCAAATTCTGAACAGGGATGAGTTCATTCGCAGCCACCTGCCTACCGCAGGTTGGACAGGCTATGCTGTTTTCGGGTACAGCCTCCCCTACATCGGCATAAGGAGCAGAAACTGCCGTTTGCGGTTCCGTTGTCACTTCTGTAGAACCTGCGACCGCGGTTGCAGCATGTAGCTTCAGAAATCCGGCAGCTTCTGTATCCGCCAGGCTCATCCAGTCGCTCATCCCTGGACCAAACACCAGGGTCCGCGCCGTGAGTTCGCCCTGTTGCTGCAGCCGCTGAAGTTCCGCCACTTCGACGGGCCCCATTTGTTGATTTCCACGGGCATAATACCAGCTCATGTGCACACTCCTCAAAAAGACTACCCCTTCCTAATCTCAGCCGGAGCCCAATCTCAACCCTTCAATGGCGTAAATAGAAGAAAACCTGACCCCAAAAAGCGGCGAGCGTAGAGATCCCCTGTCCCTCCGAACAGATCCCCCTGCAGTTCAAGCGCGGCCGTTCCCATGAAGCAATGCATAACAAAATACGGCCGCAGCAGCATTCACCGAAAAGGAATCCACGCCCTCCGGCATGGGAATGCGCAACTGATGATCACACTGTCGAGCCAGTTCTTCAGGCAAACCAAACGCTTCGGAACCCATCAACAGGATCAACGGAGCTGTAGAGCGTTTGAATACGGGAAGCTCAATTCCCTCCCTGCACACAGAAGCCGCGAGTTGCCACCCCGCCTCCTGAAAGCTTGATGGAGAGAACGCTTCTTCGCTCATGCGGTAAATGGGAAGCGCAAAACAACTCCCCATGCTGGTACGAACCGCTTTGGGATGCCAAGGATCTGTAGTGCCCACCGCTAAAAAAGCGGAAGCCCCCGATGCCAGAGCACTACGAATCAGGGCCCCTGTATTTCCGGGGTCTGCTAAATTCCAGCCGAGCAGGATCAGAGTATGTGGACGGAACAAATCCTCAAACGGAGCGCGTTCGGGAATGCGGCACACGGCAAAGGTCTCCCCAAGTCCTCTGCCATCACATAAAGCTTCCAGGATGGAGTCCGGTGCTACCCGAATCGGAACAGCTGCCTCGCTCGCACGACGCTTGAGCTTCAGATCCCGGCCCCGCTCCGAGTGTGCCAGGCGCTCCGAAATCAACAGTTCTTCCAGGGCGGCGCCATTGGCCAGGGCGCGTTCTACGGAACGATAGCCTTCCAGGCTGAAGCTGCCCAGGGCCTCCCGCCCTTTCGGTAGAGCCAGACGACGGATTTTCTCCGCCAGCAAGCGCCACTCAGGAGCGCCCAAGTTCCTTCACCTTTTCCGTGGCGGCCCGGGCTTTAGCTTCAATCCCACTCCAGTCCTCATCGGCAATGTCCGCCGTCTTGGCCACCCAGGTTCCTCCACAGGCGACCACCTGAGGAATCGCCAAATAGTCACCCAAGTTATCCAGACTCACCCCACCCGTAGGCATAAACCGTACACCCATGTGTGCGTAAGGAGCGGCCAGCCCTTTGAGGAGCGTGGTACCGCCAGCAGGACCGGCTGGGAAAAATTTAAGCATCCGGCAACCCAGACTCAGAGCACCTTCAATGTCACTCGGCGTCATCACCCCAGGGAAGAAGGGAAGATCGATCGCCTGCGCAGCTTTGACCACGTCCGGATTAAATCCGGGAGCCACTGCAAACTTCGCACCACACTCTTTGGCCAACTGAGCCTGTTCCGGAGTCAGTACCGTACCCGCCCCCACCAGCATGTCGGGACGCTCTGCGCTGATCCGACGCATCACTTCCGCTCCCGCTTCGGTACGGAAGGTAATTTCTGCCACCGGAAGGCCACCGGCACGAAGAGCATCCGCCAGAGGCAGAGCGTGATCCGGGTTCTCAATGGCCACAACGGGCACGACGGCAAGGGACTCAAGTACTTCGTTCATTTTCCAGGTTCTCCGCAATTCGAGGACGGGATCCTCTATGCCAACTGGAGGCCGGAATGTCCATCCCGGAGGAGCGCCGAGGCTCGGAGCCCCGCTTAGCGGCTTAACAGGACCAGCACCCCGATCAACATCAGGAGCATCAATCCACCGAACAGCAAGGTCAACTGGCGCCACTGAGGCGAGGCACTCTGCTCAAAAAGCTCTTCGTCCTGAACCAAATCCACCCGTTCTACTTTACGGGTTTTCGGCGAGCTGTGACCCCGCTTCATCTTTCGGCTGAAATCCTGCAGCAACTCGGCCTGTTTCATCATCAAGGCACAAGCCTCACTGAGACTTTTGATTTCATTTTGCATGTGGACGCTTCGACGTTGCAAGGAACGCAAACTTTCATTGACCCCTTCTACCCGCAATTGAACTCCGGCAGCCAGGCTTCCAGGTTGATGAAAGGCTTTTCCATCCAAAATCTGGCTAACCACCAGGTTCTGGTTGCATTCCGGACAGGTCACGGTTTTCCCGGCCAATTCTTCATGAATCAGCAATTCAGAACCGCAGTGGCGGCAGTGAATCATCACATCGCTCATACCCACAGTGTGCATTGCCTCGCTTAGAAACCCAAAGAAAAAAAAGGCTCAATAAATTTCTTTACGACAAAAGTATTAGGTGTAATTTGCTGTGTAAGAAATATGAGCTTTGATTTTTCAATATTACGGGATTTACGCAAACGCGCCAATTTAACCTTGGCCGATGTTTCGGAACGCACAGGCCTCTCGCCCTCTGTGATCTCCAAACTGGAGCGGAATCAAACCAGTGCGGAACTGGAGACCCTGTTTCGCATTAGCCGGGTCTTCGACCTGAACACCACCGACCTGATTTCCCTGGCTGAAGCACGAACTGCGCAGCGGGTCGATGAGCAAAACTACCAGTCCGGTGATTTTGCTTTCGATCGGATCAGCTACAACAACGCGCAAGTGTTTCACGGCTCGGCCCCCCGGGGTGCTGAAGTCACCCGTCCGGAAATTCACTCAGATATTTATGAGATCTGCTGGGTCAAAAAAGGCCGCCTGGTGATTCAATTACCCAAAGAGCGACATGAATTGACCCAAGGTCAATCGCTGCAATTCGATGGTGCCCTGGATCACAGCTATCAAGCTCTCGAAGATTCCGAATTTATGATTGTTCACCTCAAGAAAGGGAAACGCTTCTAACGGAGTGAGTTTATCAAAGAGTTAGAAGTCAGGAGTCAGGAGTCAGGAGTCAGGAGTCAGGAGTCAGGAGTCAGGAGTCAGGAGTGCCTATCCTCTGCGCGACCGCGAGCAAGCTCTCCTCATTACGGAAAACGGACAACTGACAAGCGCCAACAAACTAATGACCACTGGCTAATGACCAATGACCAATGACCAATGGCTAATGACCAACGACCAATGACCACTGGCTAATGACCAACGACCAATGACCAATGACCCACAACTCCTGACCCCTGACTCCTGACCCCTGACTTCTGACTCCTGACTTCTGACTCCTGACTTCTGACTCCTGACTCCTGACTTCCCCTCCCCCCAATCTCCCCCACCCCGAAAGACACGATGAAGATTAACGAAACCCTGACCCCTCAAGACCTGCTTCCTAAGATCAACCGTCTCTGGGAACTCTCTGCGGCAAAAATTCATACCCTGCAGAAAGAATACGATCATTCCAAAGGATCGCCCGTATTCACCTGGGAAGGAAAATACACGACCCGCGGCTGGACTGAATGGACCCAGGGATTCGAATTCGGCTCGGAAATTTTACAGTTTGACGCCACCGGAGACGAAAGTTTCCTCAAGGCCGGAAAAGCCAACACCGTCAAATTCATGGCCCCGCACGTGTCCCATTTCGGGGTGCACGACCACGGATTCAATAACGTCAGCACCTATGGAAACCTGCTGCGCCTGATGAACGAAGGCCGGATTCCTGAGAACGAGTGGGAACGCAACTTTTACGAGCTGGCTCTAAAACTGTCCGGCGCCTCCCAGGCCCGTCGTTGGACAACGATCGCCAACGGAGAGGGCTACATCTATTCCTTCAACGGACCTCAGTCGTTGTTTGCAGATACCATTCGTTCCCTGCGCGCACTGGCCGTGGGCTATCAGCTGGGACATCCGCTGATGGAAGAGGGAGATAAAGCCATCTCTCTGCTGGAACGACTGGTACAACATGCCCGCACCACCTCCACCTTTACCATTTTTTACGGTGAAGGACGGGATGCCTTCGATGTGAACGGACGTACCGCTCACGAAAGTCTGTTCAACCTGAACGACGGCAATTTCCGAGCTCCGAACTCCCAGCAGGGTTTCTCCCCCTTCACGACCTGGACCCGCGGTCTGGCTTGGTGTATCGCCGGATATCCGGAGGAACTGGAGTTCCTGCGCACGATTTCCGATGAGGAACTGGCACCTTATGGGGGTCGGGAAGAAATTGAAGGCTTTATGCTCAAGTCCGCCAAAGCGGTCTGTGATTTCTACATCGCCAACAGCAGCCTCGACGGAATTCCCTATTGGGACACCGGAGCTCCCCAGTTGCATAAACTGGGTGATTACACTCAGTTCAACGCAGACCCCTACAATGACATCGAGTCTGTAGACAGCTCCGCCGCCGCGATTGCCGCTCAGGGTCTGATCCGCTTCGGCCAGTACCTCGGTGACGAAGGCAAGGACTACTTCCAGGCGGGCCTGACCGTGCTCAACACCCTCTTCGACGAGCCCTACCTGAGTAGCGACAGCAGCCACCACGGCCTCATCCTGCACAGCAACTACCACCTTCCCAACGGCTGGGACCGCATTCCCGAAGGCCGCAAGATCGCTTGTGACGAAAGCTGCATGTGGGGCGATTACCACGCCCGGGAAGTTGCACTCTATGTGCAACGCCTCGCCACCAACGGCCCCTATTACAAGTTCTACATCTAAGCACTCTCCTCCAGAGGTCGGACAGGTCTGACATGTCGGATCTGTCTGCCCCACCCTCTTTTCATCCCCACACCCAGATAAAACACTATGGAAATCAAAAAACTCCGCATCATCATGAACGGCGTCACCGGGCGCATGGGCACCAACCAGCACCTGGAACGCAGTATCACCGCGATCATCGAACAGGGTGGCGTAAAGGTCTCCAACGACCTCATCATTATGCCCGAAGTGCTACTCACTGGCCGCAGCGAGTACAAACTCAAAGCCTTGGCTGAGAAATACGGTCCCGGCGCTATCGGCAAACCCTACGAATACACCACCGACCTCCAGGGGGCTCTGGACGGAAAATATGGTGAGTTCGATATCTTCTTCGATGCCTCCGGCACGTTGCAGCGTGCTGATTTCATTGAGCGTGCCGTCAAAGCCGGCCTGGCCATCTACTGTGAAAAACCCACCGCGGTTGAAACGGCCGAAGCGGTACGTCTGGCCAAGCTGGTCGACGATGCCGGCCTCAAGAACGGTGTGGTGCAAGACAAACTTTGGCTGCCTGGCTTCCGTAAAATCAAAATGCTCAAAGAACTCGGTTTCTTCGGCAAGATCCTCTCCGTACGTGGCGAATTTGGTTATTGGGTGTTCACCGGTATGGATTACGACCAGCCGGCACAGCGCCCCTCCTGGAACTACCGTTCCGAAGACGGTGGCGGCATGATGATCGATATGTTCTGCCACTGGCGTTACGTGATCGACAACGTATTCGGCCCGGTGAAAAGCCTGGTCTCCTGGGGAGCCACCGACATTGACGAACGCCGTGCCGAAGATGGCACGCCCTTCCCCGCTACCGCGGATGACTCGGCCTACGCCATGTTCCTGCTCGAAGACGGCACCATGGTTCAGTTCAACTCCTCCTGGTGTACCCGCGTCCGTCGCGACGACCTGCTCACCGTCCAGGTGGACGGGATCAAAGGCTCTGCCGTGGCCGGCCTGCGTGAAGTGAAAGTACAAAGCGCAGCCGACACACCCAAACCCGTATGGAACCCCGACATTCCCCAGCCCATCGATTTCTTCGCCGGCTGGAGCGATGTTCCCAACAACATCGAATACGACAACGCCTTCAAAATTCAGTGGGAAATGTTCCTCCGCCACGTCGCCCTCGACGAGCCCTGGAACTACACCCTCATGGAAGGCGCCAAAGGCGTACAGCTCGCCGAACTCGGCATGCAGTCCTGGAAAGAAAAACGCTGGGTTGACGTTCCGGAGTTGGATTAAAAGCCTAAGCACATTCAAATTCGATCGGACATGTCAGACCTGTCAGACATGTCCGATCCATTCTTGAGGAGATCACGATGAGCAAAAGAGTAGCGATTGTCACCGGCGGAAGCCGCGGGATTGGTCTGGGCATTGTTAAATGCCTGATCAACGACGGGTTTTCCGTGATGTTGAATGGCGTACGCCCCGAAGAATCGGTTTCCCAGGTCCTGCAGGAACTGCGGGATGCAGGAGCCGATGTGGCCTACTGCGCCGGCGATGTGTCCAAAGCAGAGGCCCGTCAAAACCTGATCGATGCCACCCGGGAGCATTTCGGAGCTCTGCATGTGCTGGTCAATAATGCCGGCGTGGCCCCGAAAGTCCGTGCGGACATTCTGGAAGCCGATGAGGAGAATTATGACTGGGTCATGGATATTAACCTCAAAGGACCGTATTTCCTGACCCAGTTGGCTGCCCGCTGGATGATCGAACAGAAAGAGGCCGATGAGTCCTTCGAAGGAAGCATCGTCAACGTAAACTCCATTTCCGCCACTGTCATTTCGGTGAACCGCGGAGAGTACTGCATCTCCAAAGCCGGTCTGGCTATGGGTACCGCCCTGTGGGCCGCCCGTCTGGGTGAGTTTGGAATTCCGGTCTACGAAGTTCGTCCCGGGGTTACCGCTACAGACATGACCTCTGGCGTGCAGGAAAAATACGACAAACTTATCGCTGAAGGTCTGACCGTGACCCCTCGCTGGGGCTACCCGGCTGATGTGGGCAAGGCCGTGGCCTCTCTCGCCCGTGGAGACTTCCCCTACTCCACCGGCCAGGTAATTATGGTCGATGGCGGCCTGACCTTGCCACGCTTATAGTGCAGAACTGCGCATCCGTCCCAGGGCGATTCCCGCCTGCGGGACGCAGTCGCTTCATGAGCTAAATCGGAGTGGGTTCTTGTCCCCACTCCCCTCGGAGTCCTCTTCCATCACCGGGAGAGGACTCTTTCTTTTCCCAAACTTGCAATTGGCCGGATTTCGATGTAGCCCACCCTTTCCCAAAAAGGAGTTTTATGGAAAACGTCATCATTATCGGAACCGGTGCTGCCGGACTTACTGCTGCGATCTATTGTGCCCGTGCCAACCTCACGCCGCTGGTCATCGACGGTATGGAACCGGGCGGGCAATTGACCACCACCACCGAGGTGGAGAACTTCCCTGGATTTGAACATGGCATTATGGGGCCGGAACTCATGGCCACCATGCGCAAACAGGCCGAACGCTTCGGCACACGTTTTCAGTTTGGCTCTGTGGCCAGCTGCTCTTTGGATGGAGAGGTCAAAACCCTCACTTTGGATTCCGGGGAAAGCCTGGAAACCAAAACGGTGATCATCTGTACCGGAGCCTCCGCAAAATATCTGGGATTGCCCTCCGAACAGGCTCTGATCGGCTTTGGGGTTACCGCCTGCGCAACCTGCGACGGAGCCTTTTACCGGGATGTTCCCGTGGCCGTGGTTGGTGGTGGTGACACCGCTATGGAGGAAGCCACCTTCCTCACCCGTTTTGCCAGCAAAGTGTACCTCATTCACCGCCGGAAAGAATTCCGCGCCTCCCCTGTGATGGTGGATCGCATGATGGCTAACGAAAAGATCGAAGTCATCTATGACACCGTCGTAGAAGAGGTTATCGGGGTGGAAGACAAGTCCGTGAAAGGCTTGAAACTGAAAAACCTGCTCACCGAGGAACAGTCTGAGCTGCCCGTGGATGGCTTTTTCCTCGCGATTGGCCACCAGCCCAACACCAGTCCCTTTGTGGGCCAGCTGGATATGGACGAAACCGGTTACCTGCTCACGGATTCTACCAAAACCAACATCAGCGGGGTCTACGCCGCCGGAGATGTCCAGGATTCCGTCTACCGCCAGGCCATCACCGCGGCCGGCACGGGCTGCATGGCAGCTTTGGAGGCCGAACGCTTCCTCGAATCTCAGGAGCATCAGGGTTAATCGATATCGTCACTAGAACGATCTCTGATATCGGCTGACTCTGCACGCTCTATGCCCCAAACGCCTCCCGAATCCAAGCCCCTGCGTCGACTCTATCGTCACGGGCTGAAATACAAAGGCCGCCTCGCATTAGGAACCCTTCTAGGCTTTCTGGGAGGCGGCTCGGTGTTTGGGATGCTGGCCAGCCTCTCAAACACGACCAACTCTGTTTTAGGAAAAGAAGCGGAAGAGGTCGTTGAACGAAACCTGAATGGTTTGTTCGAAGGAGGCGAAGGCTTCTTCATTGCCGCTGCTTTTCTGATCCTGTTCTTTCTGATTAGCGGGATCTGCAATTATTTTGCCATTTACCACATCAACTATGTGGGCTTTAAGGTGGTAGAAGATCTGCGCCGTCGTTGTTTCCATCAGCTTCAGGTTCAACAACTTGCCTTTTACAACCGACACAGCTCCGGCGAACTGATTTCCCGGGTGACCCACGATACCCTGATGGTGCAGCATGCTGTATCCGGGGTAGTGGCCGATATCGTCCGCCAACCTGTCATCCTGATCGCCGCTCTAGCCTTCATGATCAAAACCGATCCCCTGTTGGCCTTGATCAGTCTGGTCATCTTTCCGATCTGCATCGCCCCGGTGGTCATTTTCGGGCGTAAAGTACGGAAGTATGCCAAGAAAAGTCAGGAACACTTGGCAGGCCTCTCCGCAGTTCTACAGGAGAATGTCAGTGGGGTCCGAGTGGTGAAATCCTTTGGTATGGAAGCCTATGAGGAATCCAAATTTGACCACGAAAACCGCAATGTGTTTAAGCGTTTGATCAAAACCGTGCTGGCGAGGAATGTCAATCAGCCCTTGATGGAGCTTGTAGCCGGACTCGGTATTGTAGCCATCATGATGTATGTCCGGGTAAGCCAATTGCCGGTCGGGGATTTCTTTGCCTTTGCTGCCGCACTGGGCATTGTGTATCAGCCCGTAAAAATGTTGAGCAAAGTGCACATGGAAATCATGAAGGCCATGGGTTCTGCCGAACGGATCTTCGCTCTTCTGGACGAGGAAATCGAGGTTCTGGACCCGGAAACCCCACGCGAATTACCTCTCCCGGTCGAGCAGATCCGTTTCGAACAGGTCCACTTCAGCTACACCGAACAGGATGTACTCTCCGACATCTCGCTGGACATCCAGGCCGGAGAACATATCGCGCTGGTCGGAGGATCCGGTAGTGGTAAATCCACCTTGGTCAGCCTGCTGCCCCGATTCTTTGATCCCCGGGAAGGCCGGGTTTCGATTAACGGTGTGGATTTAAAGGATCTCTCTTTAAAAGATCTTCGCAGGCAGATCGCCCTGGTCACACAGGACACCTTCCTGTTTAATGACAGCATCGCCCGCAACATCGCATATGGACACGAAGATGTTGATCAGGAACGACTTCTGGATGCCGCTAAACGGGCGCATGCGCATGAATTTATCCTCGAACAGCCCAATGGATACGACTCCCTGGTCGGGGAACGGGGAGGAAATCTAAGCGGTGGGCAAAAACAGCGGCTTGCCATTGCCCGCGCCATCTACTACGACGCTCCTATCCTGATCTTGGATGAAGCCACTTCTGCTCTGGATAATGAGAGCGAACGGCAGGTCCAGGCTGCGATCCAGGAAGTTATGAAAGGCCGTACCAGTATCAGCATTGCTCACCGTTTGAGCACAATCCGTCACTCAGACCGGATTGTGGTCATGGAACGGGGCAACATTGTCGAAATCGGCAGCCATGATGAACTACTGAAACTCAATGGAGCATATAAGGCACTCCATGAGTTGGGCTTTGATGAGGGAGTCTCTGAATGAGTCCGCAATCGCAAATGGAAATGGATCGCGAAGAGTTACAGGCCTCCTCTGAGGCCCTGCCCTTCAATCGTCTGCACATCGAAGAGTTTGATGATCCTTCCTTTGATCCCCCACAGATCCGTCAGGAACGCCGTTATGGCCGCCCGGACAGCCAAACCCAGCCCATTACCCGCTTTCTCGCAGAACGTGGCCGCGTGGAGATTCTCAGCTCGGAAAACCTGACCACCCTGTTCACGGAAATCCACTGGTGTTGTCATCACCTCCGATTGATGGCGGAAACCGAAAGCGATGACGCGGAGTACTGGGCAGATGCCCTTCAGCGGAGTTTTCGCTTCATTGAACGCATGGAAGCTGCTGAGGAAGAAATCTTTATCGCAAACCGCCAACTCGTGGTTGCCTGCGTCAAGCCCTTCTATTGGATCGGTCAGATCTGGATCTCGGACTTTCTTCAGGAAGGTTCCCGAGCCTTGGCCAATGCCATCCGGAAATTCGATTTCACCCGCGGGGTGCCCTTCTACGCCTATGCTCAGCGGAGCATCCAAAACCGCTTGCGCAACTTTTTCCGGGATCACATCCGGACGGGTGCACTGGGTATGCGGCCCAGCCATGACATGACCCGTCTGCGGGAATGCATGGAAAAGTGGCAGCATCAGCATGGAGAAGAACCCTCTCCCATCATTCTTTCCGAGCTCTGCGAGCTTCCTGTAGAGCGGGTCCAACGCCTGCTGCCCTTGATTCGCCAATGGCAGCGCATGCCCAACAGCCCCATGTCCCTGGATGCGCTATTGGGCGACTCCCGCAGTTCCCTCCATGACCTGGTGGCGGATCACACGCAGCGGGATGCCTCCCAAGAGGCAGAACATAGCGAACTCTGGGATCTCATTGCAGAATTGCCGGAACGCCTGCAGATCATTCTCAAACGCCGCTTTATCGAGGGCCGCACCCTGGAAGAAGTGGGCGAAGAATTTGACCTGACCCGGGCCCGCATCAAACAGCTTCAGGACGAAGCTCTGCAAAAACTGCGCACCATCCTGCGTCGCACACGAAACCGCTGATATGCCGCTCTACCTTGCCTCGGGTAATGCCCACAAGCTCCAGGAATTACAAGATTCTCTGGGCGTCCCCCTGCTTTCCCAAAAAGAACTCGCCCCTCTTCCGGAGTGGATTGAAGATGGCGATTCCTTTGAAGCCAATGCCCTGATCAAAGCCCGCGGCTTGCGGGATTTCAGTGGTCACTGGGCTCTGGCAGATGACTCCGGCCTCGAGGTCGATGCCCTTGACGGAGCTCCCGGCATTCACTCCGCCCGCTTTGCCGGGGAACATGGCAATGATGCCGCCAACAATGAACTTCTCCTGAAAAAGCTCCAGAATCAGCCCAATCGTAGCGCTCGTTTTGTCTGCGTGCTCGCTCTCTGTGGCCCTGGGGGACAGGAATTGGTCCTCCGCGGCACCTGCGAAGGAGAGATTACCCAGACCCCATCTGGAGAGCATGGATTTGGCTATGACCCTCTCTTTCAACCACATGGCTACGCCAATAGCTTTGCGGAACTTGGAGCGGACATCAAAGCCCGCATCTCTCACCGGGCACAGGCTCTACGCTTGCTGAAAGAACACGAAAATTTCCTGAAATTTTCCCAACTTTTCCGTTGACCCCAAACGGCCTTCTGGTTTATACTCCGCCTCCCAAGTCGCCCCCTTCGTCTAGTGGCCTAGGACACTGGGTTTTCATCCCAGCGACAGGGGTTCGAGTCCCCTAGGGGGTGCCAATTTTATTGCACCTTCCAACCCTTGCAAATCATAGATTTGCGAGGGTTTTTTTCTGCCCTTCCTTCAATTGAATACCGAAACACGGGCCGCTGAGCCCCCAAACTCCGTTTGCCTTGAGCGCAGGCTGATGGCTTTGCTGGATCACACACGATTTCGCTTTGCAGCGATGCCTTCTGAGGCAACAGTCGCTTCTATGCCCCGGTATGCGTCCCTGCTTTCTATTTCTGTGTTTCTTCTGTTTTGCAGCTGCGGTTCCGAACCGTCACCGCCCCAAACAGTTCAGCAGGAGGACCTGGATGCGCCTCAGGAAGAAGGCGTCCGAGATCCTTTGCGCCATCCCTTTCACTCCCGCTCCCCCTGGAATCATCCCATCGGAGATGCTGCAGACTATGTAGAGGCGAAGCTGGAAGCCTCTACACGCTTCGGGGTTTTTGTTGAAGAGGAGATCCTGATCCTACGGCCGCAGGCCCCATTGACTGCGATTTTTGAAAGTCATGCGGATTGGAAAAAAGGGGCGGATCGCTCCAAGATCGATGGTCCGGAGCTCATTCAAGCACCGATGCCAAAGAACTTCGTGACCCGCGATTTCATAGGAGATACTCCAAATCATGCTGCCACCATCCTCATGCCCGATGGCCGCACTCTGCATCATTCGCAACCCTTTCACCGTGAACAGGAGGGCGAGCCAGCGACCTCCCATTACGTCTTTCCCGACAGCGACCTCTATGGAGAAGGTCTTTCTGGAGCTCATGGCGGCAGTGGACTCTCCGCGCTGGGCGGCTGTATCCGGCTGGGAGAACTCGTTCCCGGCACGGAGATCCGCCATAGTCTCAAACTGGTCATCCCCAATCGCTACTTCCACTACCGCAGAGATGGCAGCCCCGGCTATCGATGGCCAGCTACCAAAGCGGATGGCTATGCATCTCCCTTGAGTTACCGAGGACGGGTCAAGGGACTGGAAATGGGAGCTCTCCTGGCGCTTCATCCGGACTTTCCAATCGATGAACTCCAAACAGAACCGGCCAAAATCCTAGCGAGAGCCTTGCGTGATTATGGTGCCTACACTTGTGACAGCACAGGTTGGGACGCCAGCTATCTCGCAACCGAATGGAGTCCGGAAGGTCGGGTCCTGGATGAATTTGAGAAAACCTGGGGTTTTCCTTATGTGATGAAAGACCTGAATCACCCCTGGTCTCAAGACCACAAGCGCATGCTGGAATCTCTCTATCTCATTCAAAATAACAGCCCGGAACGCACCGGAGGAGGCGGAGTCCTGCGTCGCCCCTTGTTACCGGAACTGCGCCCTCCCGAACAGCCCTGAGGATTTCTGGAGCTTTTCAGTTCCGTATTTGTGGTCTGAGGCTATGCTTCTCGCATGTTTCGTCTGATTGGATCTCTTCTCACGCTAGCCCTGGGCCTGTTCCTGCAGGGCTGTGGTTCCGGGGAAAGCACGGTTGCCCCTCCCCCACCTCTCTCTTCTCCTGTGAATGAGGACTGGTTGATGGAAACCGGCGTGCTGGAGCCCAATGTGCTGAAGCGAATCAAGAGTCCGATTTCCGGACGCCTCTCTGAGAGGCAGGATGACGGCTCCATCGTTCGCGAGGGCCAACTGCTTTTCCGAATGGATGACGAAGAGTTACGGAATAATCTGGATTCAGACCGCGAGTCTCTGGAGCAGAAAGAGGAAGAACTGGAGTCCACGCTTACCGAATGGCAGGTCTTAACCAATCGGGCTGAGGTGATTCGAAACCGGGATCTTGCCGAACGAAACCATGCGCAACTTCGGCTGAGCGAAGTCACCGGTGGTTTAAAAAGCTCCGAAAAGCGGGCCCTGGAAATTGATGTAGAGTTGGCTCAGCTGGATTTGGATGAAAAAGTACAGGCCCTTGCCCGGCAGCGTGAAATCGTCGAACGCAACTTTGCACCAGCCTCATCCCTGTTGGCACCTGAATTGGAGGTCAAAGCTGCGGAAAGCTTTCTGCAGGAGAAAAAAACGCAGCTGCAACTCGCCCTGGCACCCCCTCCGGAAGAACAGGTGCTTACGTTGCAGGCTGAGCTGGACCGAGCAGAAGAAACCCTGCAGCGCCGCAAACAGGAACAGGCCCGCGAAGAGCACAACATTCAGCTCCAGCTGGAAGGAATCCGCTTGGAACTGGATTCCATTCGCCGACGCATGGAGAAACGCAACCGTGAGATTGAACAAGTTCGCATCGAAGCGCCTACCGACGGCATTTTCCGCGTGACCCGACGCTATTCCTGGGGCTCCCGCAGCTGGGTTCCTCTGGATATTGGCCAACAACTCTGGTCACAGGATGTCATCGGCGAAATTGTAGATCCCCATCAGCTCACCCTACGCGTACTCCTGCATGAGAGTGAACACGGGAAACTCCAACCCGGACAAGCTGCCGCGGCGGAACTCACGGCCTATCCCGGGCAGAGCGTGGAAGCGAAACTGACCAGTATCAGTGCGATTGCCATGGATCGATCCGATCTCTCCCCGATCAGTCGCAAAGCCCCTCCTTCAGGTCAGGCCTTTTTCCTCGCCACTTTCAGCCTTGGCGAAACAGAACTCCCATTGCGGCCCGGAATGACCGCCCGCATTCGCATGCACCTCGAACAAGCAGAATAAATCAGCGAGCCTCCCTTCCGCAAAAAAAGGCTACCCGAGGTAGCCTAAATGCGATCAAACGGTTGAGAGCGGCTTAGCGCAGCTTGATTCCCTGGATCTGGTCTAAAGGCAGCACACGACGGCTTCCATCCGCCAATTGCAGATCCAGTGTTTTCTTGTCCAGCTTGCCAACCAACTGATCGCCCCCCTTCATCACAAAAGTCCAGGTACCTTCGTTCACCTGTACTTCCGTTACTTGGGAAAGACGCAGAATCAAACGGCCCAGTTCATTGCTAACCCACACCGACTCGTTCAACAGTTCCCCATTGAGGGTGTCGCTTCCCGTCTGAATGCTGACCTGCAAAAATTCACTGCCACTAAGCAGGCGTTTGAGAATATCTTTATCCCCTTTCAGAGGCTGCGGGGAACCAGAGGGACGCCGATCCAATACAATTTCCTGACTGCGGTTCAACATCATGCGCATCCGCTGCTCGTCTACGAGTTCAGGATTGACCTCTTCCTCAGCAGCCTCTTCCGGATCCTTGGCATTCTCATTCTTATGATTTCCTTCATGGCGTGGAGGCGCAACCTCTACGGCGCCCTCCTCGGGGCCATCTTCCGGAAAAAGGTACTCCGGGAGTTCTAACTGAGCATGCACAACCGTGCATAGAAGCATTGCAAAGGGAACAAAGTATCGCATGGTCCCACTATCGGCCCTCTCCTTCACCCTTTCAACTCTGGAATGCCTTAAATGAAAAAAGGTTGCCTGCCTGCGACACTCTTGTTCATTCTCCTGCTTACGGGAGCCGCTGTGGCATGGAAATTAACCCAGAAAGACGAAAACAGCCCTTCCGGGGGGCGTTCTAGATCGGAAAGAAGAGCTCTACCGGTTGAAGTCGCTCCTTTGGAACGGAGAACCCTCCGGGAAATCCGCCGCTTCAGCGGATCGCTGCAAGCGTCCGCTCAGGTGGATATTGCCCCCAAACTTTCCGGTCGGGTCCGCGAGATGAACTTTGATCTGGGAGACCGTCTACAACCTGGGGACCAGGTTGCGCTGCTGGATGATGAAGAAGTGTTACAGGAATTGGCCCGGGCTACAGCGGATTTAGCCGTCGCTCAGGCCCGGGAACGGGAAGCCGTCTCAGAACAGGCCCTGGCCGAAAAAGACCTCGCCCGGGTGCGTTCCCTGGCCGAACAGCGCATCAGTTCACCCGCAGATCTCGATCAAGCCGAAGCCGAGGCCCTCACCAAAGCGGCGGCTCTGGAATTGGCGAAAGCTGCGGTCAAAGCCGAAGAAGCCCGACGCAATGCGGCCGAAATTCGCCTGGGCTATACCCGGGTAGATGCCAGCTGGGATCAGGCGGAAGGAGCGAGACAGGTCTCCCGCCGCTACGTGGACCCCGGCACAACGCTCTCCGCGAATCAACCCCTGCTGCAAGTCGTCGACTTGGACCCGGTGTTAGCCCGTTTCGAGGTCGCCGAACGGGATTACGCCCGGCTGAGTCTCGATCAGGAAGTCAGCCTGAGCACGGATGCCTATCCAGGCGAACGCTTCACAGGAAGAATCAGCCGCATTTCGCCCGTGTTTAATGAAGCGACCCGACAGGCTCGGATTGAGGTCGAGATTGCAAATCCAGATGAGCGTCTCAAACCCGGGCTCTTTGTGCGGGCTGACGTGGTCCTGGCCGTACAGGAAGACAGCCTGACCGCTCCCTTGGCGGCTCTCACCCGGCGGGGAAACAAGTTGGGGCTGTTTTATGTGGAACCCGGAACCGTACCTATCGCCAGGTGGCTAGAAGTTCAGACCGGCATTGAAGAAGCTCCCCGGGTCGAACTCATCGGAATGAATCTCCAAGGCGATGTCGTGGTTCTGGGTCAACAGCTTCTGGATGATGGCTCTCCCCTCTTGCTCCAGGACACCTCAGGAGAGCGTCCGTGAATCTTCCCCGCTACTCGGTAGAGCATCCGGTCACCACCACGATGCTCACCCTGATGCTCCTGTTGCTGGGCCTGGTCTCGTTCAGCCGCTTGCGCATTGATCTCCTGCCCACCATTGAACTACCCACCGTCTCGGTACGCACCAACTACGAGGGAGCCAGTCCAGAGGTGATGGAACGTCTGGTCACCCGGATTCTGGAGGAGATTGTTGCCACGGTGCCTGGGATTGAAGAGATGAGTTCGCAATCCACAGAAGGACGCAGCAGTATCTCTGTGACCTTTGCCTGGGGAACTAACATCGACAGTGCGGCATTGGATCTGCAAGCCACCATCGAAAATGAGCTCAACGAACTCCCCGATGACATCACCCGTCCCCGTATCAGCAAATTCGATGTAAACAGCTTTCCGGTCGTCCTGCTCGGGGTGAGTTCGAGTATGGATCCGGTAGACTTGACCGATTTGATTGAGGACCAGTTACGCTTTCGCTTTGCCCGCATTCCCGGAGTAGCCCAGGTAGACACCTGGGGCTCCTTCACCCGGGAGATTCGGATTGCCCTGGATCCCGAACGCCTGAAAGCTCTGGAACTCCCTCTGGACCAGGTGCTCGAATCCCTACGAAGTGCCAACCTTGACCTCCCCGCAGGAAACCTCGAACAAGGGCGCTATGAAGTGGTGGTCCGTGCTCCGGCCGAGTTCAGGAGTCTGCGCGAAATCGAGCAAACCGTGCTCAGCCTGCGCGGGGATGCCGTGCTCCGGGTCTCCGATGTGGCCGAGGTCATAGATACCCATGAAAAGAAACGTCGAAATGTACGGATCAATGGGGAAAACGGCATTCGGGTCGCCATCCGCAAACAAGCGGAAGCCAACACCGTGGAAGTTTCGCAAGCCGTGCTGGCTGAAATGGAGGAGATCAACCGGGACTATCCTCAAATCGAAGTCGTTCCGGTTATCAATCAGGGGAACTTCATCGAACGTAGTATTGCCAACGTCACCCAGTCTGTTCTCTATGGCGGAGGCCTCTCCCTGCTCGTTCTCCTCCTGTTCCTGCGCAACCTGCGCAGCACCCTGGTCATCGCCTTGGCCATTCCTCTCAGCATACTTGCTACCTTTTGTCTGCTCTTTTTCGGGGGCTTCACTCTGAACTTAATGACTCTGGGCGGGCTGGCTCTGGGAGTAGGCATGATGGTGGACAGCTCCGTAGTCGTCTTGGAGAATATTTTTCGACGGCAGGATGAAGAAGGAGAAGATCCCCGCAGGGCCTCCATTGAAGGAGCCCGGGAAGTCTCCGGTGCCATTCTCGCCTCCACGCTCACCACGCTGGTGATCTTTTTGCCCATGGTGTTCGTTCGCGGCGTCTCCGGTTTGCTTTTCCGGGAGTTTGCCATGGTCGTGGTGTTCTCTCTGAGTTGTTCCCTCCTGGTGTCCTTAAGCCTGGTCCCCATGTTTGCCTCCCGCCTCTTACGCTCCCCGGAACAGCTGCACCAGGAACGCCCCCAAATACTGGAGGCACTGGCCTTGCGTGCCGAATCCCTGTTCCAGGGAATGGATGACTCCTACCGCAGTCTCCTGGGCTGGGTCATTCGACACCGCATCCTCACCCTGACTGCGGCCCTTTCCCTGCTAGGGGCCAGTCTGCTCCTCTATCCCAAACTGGGATCCGAATTCTTACCCCCCAGTGATGAGGGCGAAGTGCGGGTCAGTGGTGAAATGGAGGTGGGTACCCGCCTGGATTTGATCACCGAGCAGGCACTACGCCTGGAAGAGTTGGTCTTTGCAGCCGTTCCGGAACGCGTAGCAGGCATTACCAGCGCCGGCCCCGGTCGCCGGGGAGCCGGTTCCCGCGCGGATATCCGCCTTAGCCTCAGCCCAGCTTCTGCGAGGGATCGCAGCAATCAAGAGGTAGCCAATCAGCTCAGAAAAGAACTCGATGGAAAACTACCGGGACTGCAAATCCGCATCCGGGCTCCACAGGGACAATTTCTCCTGCAACGCATTCTGGGTGGCGAAGAGAGCTTGAACGTGGAAATCCGTGGTTTTGATTTAGATACCTTGGCTGCCCTGGCCGCCCGGGTGGAAGCAGAACTGAGTGAGGTAGAGGGTGTCACCGACATCGACAGCAGCCTGGAAAAAGGACGCCCTCAACAAGATATACACATTGATCGTGAAAAAGCCGCGAACCTGGGCATCAGCCCACGTGACATCGCCCGCTACTTGGAAACCGCATTGGCCGGTTCGCGAGCAGGAGAGTACCGGGTAGAGGGGGATTCCATTCCCATCCGCGTACAGCTCAAAGATGCAGAACGCCGCAACATGGACGAGCTCTTGGACCTCACCCTGCGCAGTGCTTCGGGAGAAGCCGTGGCCCTGCGGAATCTTATGGACAGCCAGGCCGGCAGCGGGCCCTTGCAGATTGATCGCAAAGACCAACAGCGCCTGCTCGAAGTAACCGCAGATCTGGAAAACCGGGATCAGGGATCCGCCGCAGCCGAGATCCGCGAGCGACTGCAACGGATCCCCACACCGGAAGGCTATGAACTTCGCTTGGCCGGCTCTGTGGAAGAACAGGAAGAATCCAGACGAGACATGATGCTCTCCCTGGGACTGGCCCTTCTCCTGGTGTACATGGTGCTGGCCTGTCAGTATGAATCCCTACTGAACCCCTTCATCGTGATGTTCTCGGTACCCATGGCCGCGGTGGGCGTGCTGGTGACCCTCTTCCTCACCGAGACCACCTTGAATCTGCAATCAGGAATTGGCTGTATCATGCTTGCAGGCATTGTGGTCAATAATGCGATTCTTCTGGTGGATCAAAGCAGCCGACTGCTGCAAGCGGGCTACGAACGGGGCCAAGCGGTAAGTGAGGCCGGCCGTCGCCGCTTGCGCCCCATTCTCATGACCACGCTCACCACCATCCTGGCCCTGCTCCCTCTCGCGTTCGGAATTGGCGAAGGCGCTGATGCTCAGGCTCCCCTTGCCCGGGCTGTGGTGGGCGGACTGTCCGGAGCCACCTTGATCACCTTGCTCATCATCCCGGCGCTCTTCCATTTATTGCATCCCCCGGCCCAGGGAAAAGGCCCGAATCCAGCCCCCTAAAGGCTTGCAACCTGGTGCCCTGACCCGTTAGGAGTTCGGAATCGGGAAACCCCTTCCCCAAACCCAACCCCTCTTGGAACACACCATGAAGATTCTGACTCAGGGCCTGCTCATTGCGGCCACAAGCCTCTCCATCGCGTATGCCCAGCCCAAAACCGCCCTGCAGGGTGGCTTCGTGGAAGGCGCCGATGTGCTCTATTACATGGATACCGCTGCCATGAACAGCAGTGCCTTCACCAAAGCCTTGGAAGCTAAAGTTCCGGCAGAAAAGAAAGCCGAACAGGAAGCCAAACAGAAAGCATTCACCGACGCAACCGGACTGACCGAAGATGATGTCGGTGCCGTGGTGCTCTCCATGGATCTGGACAACATCAACTTCCAGTCCCAGGACCCGGCCCAGTTTGCCAGTGCTCCCGGAAACATCTGCGTGGAACTGAAAAAATCCATCACCCTGGATCAGCTCGCTGCCGGTGTGGAAACGATGAAAAAAGAAGAAGGTGCGAATTTCACCGTCACCAAGACCACCAAAGACGGCCTGGAGCTGCTCGATATTCAGGCTCCGCCCGAAGAAAAAGGCGTAAAGAATTTCTACCTCTCCCTGAGCAAAGATGGCAAAGCCGTTGTGGGATCCCTCAATGTAGCTTCCCTCAAGGGTGGTCTGAATCGTATCAGTGGCTCCAGTATGGCCAAGCCCACCAACGACATGGCCACCGCCATGAATTCCATGGGCAACAAACCCATGCGCGTTGCCGTGGTTCTGCCGGCCAAAGCACGTGAGATGCTTCAGCAGAGTGTTCAGGGTATGGCCGCTCAGGGCGGAATGGGCGCAATGCTCATGCCCTTCGCAACCACCAAATCCCTCCTGGTGAGCGCAGACATGAAACAGAACATGGATGTGGCTCTGAGCCTGGATGTTGGCGACGCCAACAGTGCCGTTCAGGCCGCAGGCCTCCTGCAAACCATGGCTCCCATGCTCATGGGCAACCTCGGCGCTCAGATGGGTCCGAAAGCCGCTGAAATTGGTCAGCGTCTGAAATTCGGTAGCAACGAAACACTGGTAAACCTGAACCTGAGCCTCACCCCCGAGGACATGGAACAGGTCCCCATGCCTTCCGTGACTCCCTGAGCTCGAGAGAGTTTGACAAAAAAAGCCTCCGCGTTGCGGGGGCTTTTTTTTTGTCATTGGTCAGGAGTCAGGAGTCAGGAGTCAGGAGTCAGGAGTCAGGAGTCAGGTATAGGGTGCTTGTGGTTATGTAGAGGGCAAATCCACATGCCCTCAAGTAATTCAGACAATGTTTTTCAGGTATACATAAATCAGGAGATGAGGCTAAGCTTGCCATCTGCTGTGCAGACGACGTGCCCTTCTGACTTCTGACTCCTGACCCCTGACTCCTCCCTATCTTCAATAATGCCCCTTCCGGGGGCCGTTGACCCAGGCCCAGGCGGTGGAGATGACCGCTTCCAGGTCTTTATGTTCGGCTTCCCAACCCAGCAGTTCTTTGGCTTTGGCGGGGGCGGCCACCAGTTCGGGCGGATCCCCTTCGCGGCGCTCGCCGATCTGAACGGGAAAGTCTACTCCGGTTACGGTCTTGGCGACATCGATTAATTCTTGAACGGAGTGACCAATGCCCGTGCCCAGGTTACACTGGAAGGATGGCGTGCCTTCAGCCAGTTTATCGATGGCAAGAATATGCGCGCGGGCCAGATCATCCACATGGATATAATCGCGAATACAGGTTCCGTCGGGGGTCTCGTAATCGGTTCCAAAAATGGTGATATGCGGGCGCACGCCAGCAGCCGCTTCGAGTACCAGAGGAATCAGGTGCGTTTCCGGATTGTGGTCTTCGCCGATTTTACCGTCATCACTGCAGCCGGAGGCATTAAAGTAACGCAATGCGGCATACTGTAAGCCGTAGGCATGACTGTAATCGGCCAACACCCGTTCCAGCATCAGCTTGGAAGCTCCGTAGGGGTTGATCGGGTTCTGCGGATGATTCTCATCCAGTGGCATATACTCCGGATTGCCATAGGTCGCGCAGGTGGAGGAGAAAATGAAGATGTTACAACCATGAGCGCGCATGGCATCCAGCAACACCAGGGGTGCAGCCAGATTGTTCTGATAGTATTTCGCCGGATCGGTCACCGACTCACCCACATAGGCATAGGCGGCGAAATGCATCACGGCGCCAATGTCATGTTCGCTGAAAAGCTGATCCAAACAGGCACGGTCACCCAGATCCCCTTCCACAAACAACACACTCTCATCCACAATGGCCTCCCGGTGGCCATAGACCAGGTTATCCAGGACGATCACCTGTTTACCACTGGAGACCAATTGACGAACAGTATGGGAACCGATGTATCCGGCTCCACCGACCACGAGAATCGAAGAGGATGGGTTCATGCGCTTTCCTTGTCGAAAGCTACGCCGCATGACAAGCTTGGAGTGGGAACATCGATACACAGGATGTTCAGGATTGGATCCTGCTACGGATGCCTAAGGTTTTTGCCGGGCAAGGAGCGTTTTTTGATAAGTCTCATGTGCCGGGAGTTTCCCGGGAAAATCCTGAAGATCCCTCCGTTTTTTCAGGTAAACATCATAGTATGGGGGAATCTGAACATCCTTTGGAAAGCGGGTCTCCCACAGCAGCAGACCTTCGGCTCCTGTAAGTTCATCGGGCAGGCTCCCTTTCAGCGTCCTGAGAGGTCGGTACTGAACACGCTGTCCCCCCTCGACTTCCGTGACCACAGACTCACATCGCACCAGGATCTGGGCTGTGAGTCGGGTGAGACGATGCTTTCCGAAGGAAACATCCTCAGCAAATACATCGCTGCACAGCAGCGCCAAACATAAGAACACGAGCCGCTTCATCTACACATGAGTGAATCATGAACAGAGACAACATCCAGGGCATTTTTTTGAAAAACTTCGTACATAGAGCTCAACATAGGAAGCCTTCTTGGCGTTCGCTCTACCAGCCCACTGCAGGAACCTCTGCGCTAGAAGGCGGTTGCCCCTGAAGATCTATGTTTAACTCCCCTTTCCGAAGCTCGGAAAATCTGCCTTTCGCACTTTCCGAAGTTCGGAAAGCAGAGTAGACACTCTCCTCTTATGTCTTCAGGCCTCCAGATCAGCTATCCGGAAGCGCTTCCGGTCAGCCGGGAGCGCGACAGCATTGTGTCCACCCTGAAAGAGCATCCGGTGGTGATTGTCTGCGGAGATACCGGTTCCGGCAAAACCACCCAACTGCCCAAGATGATTCATGAGGCCCTGGGAGAGAGTTCGGGAAAAATTGCCGTGACTCAGCCCCGCCGTCTCGCCGCTACCAGTATGGCCAAACGGGTGGCTGAGGAATGCGGGGTCGACCTGGGCACGGAAGTCGGGGTCAAAATCCGCTTTCAGGATCGCAGCCGCAAAGACACCCGAATCCAATTTATGACGGACGGCCTGCTCTTGGCTCAGTTGCCACGGGATCCTTTGCTCAAGGAATATGATGCGGTCTTAATCGACGAAGCGCATGAACGCAGTCTGAACATCGACTTCCTGATCGGATGCCTCAAAGACATCCGACGCCGCCGCCCCGGTCTAAAAGTCATCCTCTCCTCCGCCACCTTGGATGCCGAGCGTTTTGCGGCTTTCTTTGAGGAGGCCCCGGTGCTTTCCGTGGAAGGCCGCCTCTTTCCCATACAGGATCTGCACCTCGCGGAACTGGATGACAGTGATCTCGATCTCTCCGATCAGGTGCTGCGGGGATTGGAAGCTCTGGACCGGGAACAGCCCGGTCTGGACACCCTGGTGTTTCTCCCCGGGGAGCGGGAAATTCATGACACCCGCCGCAAACTGGAAGGCCGTCTGTCCGGACGAGCGGATGTGCTCCCCCTCTTCGCCCGTCTAAGCAATGCGGAGCAGCAACAGGTCTTTCATCCCGGAGAGCGCCGCCGCATCATCCTGGCCACCAATGTAGCCGAGACCTCGGTGACTCTCCCCGGCATTCGTGCGGTCATCGACTGCGGTATGCAACGTCTGCAACGCTATCATCCTCAAAGTGGGGTGCAGCGCCTAGTGACCGAATCCATCTCCCTGGCTTCCGCCCGTCAACGCCGGGGACGATGCGGCCGTACGGCCCCCGGGGTCTGTGTCCGCCTGTATTCCGAAGAACGGCTGGAGGCCGCTCCCGCCTACAGTGATCCGGAAATCCTGCGCAGCTCACTGGCCGAAGTGATTTTGCGCATGGCGGTACTCGGTCTGCCTCCGATCCGGGAGTTCGAATTTCTGGATCCGCCCCGGGGTGCCCAGATCGCGGAGGGACTGCGCTGCCTGATTGAAATTGGCGCCTTCGATGAACAACGCGAACTAACCCGGCGCGGCCGCAGACTCGCCTCCTTCAATCTGGATCCCCGTTTGGCCCGGATGTTGGAAGAAGGACATGAAGAACAGGTCTTAGCTGCCGTCATCATCTGCTGCGCCTTTTTATCCATTCAAGATCCCCGGGAGCGGCCCCTGGAAAAACAACAGCAGGCGGATCAGGCCCATGCTGCCTGGAGAGAGCCGGAATCGGATTTTCTGGGCATGCTCAATCTGTGGAACGCCATCCACAGCAACTGCGCGAGCCGCACACAACGCAACCGTTTTGCCCGTGCCCAGTTTCTGCACCCGATGCGTCTGCAGGAATGGATCAATGTGGTCGAGGAACTGCGCCAGCGCTGTGTCCGCCAGAAATGGGATCTTCCCAGCTCCATTGGTGAGATTGAGCTCCTGGATAACGATGCGTTGCACCGCTCTCTGCTCGCGGGCGTCCCCCGCAGTATTGGTGAGCGCCGGGATGGGAAACAGTTTCTCAGCCCGGGCGGAAAAAACTTCCTGATGTTCCCCGGTTCCGCCTTATCCAAAAAGCCCCCCTCCTGGGTTTTCGCATTCAGTCTGGTGGAAACCTCCCGCCTCTTTGCCCGGGATGCGGCAAAATTGGACCCGGTCTGGGTAGAAGAGGTGGCTCCACAACTGTGCCGCTACCAATACGAACGCCCCGTCTGGAATCCGGGCCGGGGCTTTGTGGAAGCAGAGGAACGGGTTAGCCTGGGCCAACTGTGCCTGAGGCAGGGACACAAAGTTCACTACGGCCGTATTCAGCCGGAGGAAGCCAGACGTATCTTTATTGAAGACGCTCTGCTTCCCGGAGAGCTCAAGCTCAAAGGACACGGCCTTCCCCGCTACCGGCGTTTGCTAGCATCCTTGGAGCGCTGGGAGCACAAGTTGCGTTTGCCCGGATTTTTTCAATCCGGCTCACGTCTTCGGGATCACTTTGAGCAGAGCCTTCCCGCTGGACTTTCCAGTACGCGGGAATTCGCCGAGTGGAGCAAAGGCAAACGCTGGGTGCCCGAACTGGGTGATCTCGTAGGGGACAGCAGTCTCGATGAAGCTGCGATGCCGGATCACTGGGAACTGAATGGCGTAGAGATCGCATTGGACTACCTCTGCAAACCCGAAGATCCGGAACGGGACGGCATCACCTTGAGGCTGAAAGAAGCGGATCTGGAACTGCTGCCCATGGAACTGATGGAGTGGTGCCTGCCCGCCCAACTCCCCGAGAAAGTGGAAGCCCTGATCCGGAGTTTGGATAAATCCCTGCGCAGCCGTTTCCAGCCGGCCCATCAGGTGGCCGCAGAAGCCTGCAGCTGGATGGCAGAACAGAATTTTCTATTCACTCATTCGCTGTATGGGGCTCTGGCGGCCTTCCTGGCTGCCCGGATGCAGGGAATTCTCGCGGCCGCAGATTTACATCCAGAGAAACTCCCGGCTCATCTGAAATTCAAGCTCTGTGTGCTCAACGAAGAAGGCCGCGAACTGTATCGGGGCACGACCTGGCCAGGCCGGGAGCAGGTCTCCCGGAAAAGGAACGCTCCCAAACAAAATGCATGGGAACGGAGCGGACTGAAGAGCTGGCCGGATGAGGATCTCCCGCTGCGGGTCGAACTGGAGGGCCGCACCCGTTATCCCGCCCTGAGCGATGAAGGCAAGAGCGTGGGAATCCGTTTATATCATAGTGCCTCCGCTGCGGACCGGGCCCATGCTCGCGGAGTTCAGCGCCTCTTCCGGCTGCAACGACCGGATGCGGTCAAGTATCTGGAGAAAAAGCTCCCTCTGCCGACCATGCTGCAGCTGGATTTGGCCGCCTTGCAGGCTCTACCGGATCTGATTGACCGCATCCTCGCCGAATCGCTGGGGCTGGATCAGAGCTTGCCCCGGGATGCACAGAACTTTCAACAGCGGGTAGAACAGGCCCGGGGGGATCTGTTTGAGGTGGCCGAGCGCATCGTGCAGCAACTCCGCCCGCTCTTCGAAGAGCGAAGCAAAAGTCTGAGCGCTCTCGAAAAAGCTCTCCCCGAAGAAGCGAAACGCGATTTGGAGCTGCAACAAAGCACCCTCTGGGCTCCGGGTTGGTTACAACATCCGGACAGCCTGCGCCGCTATCCCCGCTATCTTCAAGGAATTGTTCGTCGGGTGGATCGCTTGCAGCGGGATCACGCGAAAGACGCGATGAAGCAACGCGAATTAGAGCCGGCCCTCGCCCTGCTTTCCCAGCACAGCGATCATCTCGATGCGGGACAACTGCGGGAAGCTTTCCTTAAACTCGAAGATCTCCGGCTCAGCCTCTTCGCACCGGAACTCAAACCCTTCGAAAAAATCAGCCTCCAACGCTTCGAACGCTGGTTGCTTGAAGGTAAATAAACATCGATAAACAGGATATGCAGGATACTCAACGCGTCGCAGTAGAGTGGTTCCGGGTACAACGATGGTATTCCAATTTTGGATTCCCGAAATTAATCAACAAGCCCACACACTTTCCTGACGCATTCAGGTAATTGATTAATTGAGCCCGGTGTTCCGGAAGGACTGATTTCACAGCTTTCAGTTCCACAACCACGGTATCCGCAACAAACAGATCTGCATAGAAATGGCCAACCACGTGATTTCGGAAGTAAACCTCCAGCTCATGTTGTCTTTCGGAGGAAAGCCCTGCATCCTGTAGTGCAACCCAAAGAGCCTTTTCATACACTGACTCAAGGAACCCTGCACCTAGTTCGTTTATCACTTCAAAAGCACACCCGAGGATATCGCGAGTAATTTCTTCATGTTCCATAGGATACAGGATTTTAAAATGTAGGCATCCTGTCCATCCTGTTTATCGATGTTTTCCTATCGGAAGAAAATTTCGGAGTGGAAGTTTTCCCGGGGGAGGCCGCGGGCGATGAGCTGTTGCTGCAGGGTCTCAATCATGCTCTGATGCCCACAGGCGTAGACCTGGGGCTGTTCATCGATATCGATTTCCCCAAAGAAGCGGTTTACGCGTTGAGGGCTGATGGCAATGCGCCGTTCGGGAAAGAGCTCCGGCATGGGCAGGTTAGCCTCATCCCGCCCTCCCCACATCAGCATGGCGGGTGCAGGGGCTCCGCTGAGGCGGGCGGACAGGAAAGGCGCGATCCCAGTCCCGGTCGCACAGTAAATTTTTGGACCGAAGCGTTCTTCTGCCGGGCGGAACCAACCAAAGGGAGGACTGAGCTCCAAGCGGTCCCCGGGAAGCAGGGCTGCTAATTCTTTACTCACCCGCCCTTCGTCAAAGCGACGGAACAGGAAGAGTAGATCGCTCGCATGCACATCAGAGCACAACGAATAGGGACGGCTTTCCAAGCCATCACAGGAGAAAATACTGACACAATCCCCCGGGCTGTATTCGCAGTCCGGACGATCTGTGCGCAACAGGTACACCCCTCCACTGAGCTCAATGACTTCCTGAACGGAAACCTCATGCCGGGGCGGAGCCTCTGCGATCTGTTTACCGCGATGCATACTCTACAAAGTGATAAGGGTGTTGGTTTTTGTCATCCGCCGGGAAAGAAACCCGGGAGGATTCATGAAAGGTCTGTTCATCCCAGACTGGGAACCAGGCATCGGCGCCTTCCACCGTAGTCTCCACCTCTGTCAGCAAAAGCCGATGCGCTTGAGGCAGCAGCAACTGATAGATTTCCCCTCCCCCAATAATAAACACCTCGTCTTCCGAAGCACAGGCCTGCAAGAGGCTGTCCAGGTCCTGAAAGACTTCGGCACCTTCCGCCTGAAAGTGAACATCCCGGGTCAGCACCAGGTTGCGGCGACCGGGTAAGGGACGTCCTATCGAATCCCAGGTCTTTCGTCCCATCACAATGCTATGGCCGAGCGTCAGTGCTTTAAAGCGCTTTAGATCCGCAGAAAGCCTCCAAGGTAACTGTCCGTCACGGCCGATGGCCCGTTCACGATCCAAAGCCGCGATGAGACTCAGGCGCATTAGACCGAAACCTCCGCCTTAATGTGAGGATGAGCCTGATAATTCAGCAACTCCACATCCTCGAACACAAAATCAAACACCGAGGAGCGCTCTGCATTCAATTTCAGTTGAGGCAAAGGATAGGGTTCCCGGGTCAGTTGCAACTTCGCCTGCTCTAAATGATTGAGGTACAAATGGGCATCCCCCAGCGTATGCACAAAATCTCCCGGTTCCAGATCACAGCTTTGTGCCAGCATGCAGGTCAACAAGGCATAACTTGCTATATTGAAGGGAACCCCCAGGAACACATCTGCACTGCGTTGATACAACTGACAACTCAGACGCCCCTCTGCCACATAGAACTGAAAGAGTGCATGACAGGGCATCAGGGCCATTTTGGGCAATTCGGCTACATTCCACGCGGAGACAATCAAACGACGGGAATCCGGATTCTGACGGATTTCCTGCTCCAGCCAACCAATCTGATCCACGGTTTCTCCGCCGGAACCTTCCCAGCTACGCCACTGTTTCCCATAAACCGGGCCGAGTTCCCCCTCTTCATTCGCCCATTCATTCCAAATCCGCACCCCATTCTCCTGGAGATAGGCAATATTGGTCTCCCCTTTCAAGAACCAGAGCAGTTCATGAATGATGGAGCGGAGGTGTAACTTCTTGGTGGTCACCAGAGGAAAGCCCTCGCTCAGATTGTAGCGCATCTGGTAGCCGAACACCGAGCGGGTGCCGGTGCCGGTTCGGTCGGATTTCTCCACGCCGTGATCCAGAATGTGCTGCAGCAAATTCAGGTATTCTTGCATAGCTTCAGCGCTAAGGGAGTGCTCCCTAACAATCAATGCCCATTGACCAAAAAGTGCTTTGGGACAAACAGGACAGGCACCAAAAAAGCCCCCTTCGCAGAGCCGAGAATACTGCAATTTAATCCATTGACTTTTTTAAGGCCCCACGGGTATGGTAACGACTGCAACTTGCAATTTTGGAGATGTGACCTATGGGCGGCGCCATTAAATCGTTTATCGTAATTAACTTCCTTCTCAGCATCGGTGTGGTGGTGATGGGCTACCTGGTTTTTAAGGACCGGGAAGTGATCAAAGCACGCACCCTGTTGCTTGAGCAGAATGCAGCACGTATTGCTGAAAACCTCGACTGGGGTGAAACTGTGGACTGGGAAACCGCCGACGAGCGGAAACTCACCGCATATTCTGTAGCCCAGCCCGTTTTGCCGGAAGAACTTCCCACCTTGGAAGGCAACCTGGATGACTTGGCTCGTTTCGCCACCACGCGTGTTGCGCAGCTCAACCAGCGTTATGCCGAACTCGTACAGACTCAGCAGGAATTGGCTGACACCCGGGACACGCTGGCTACCCGTGAGCGGGAACTGGCTCAGACCCGTCAAGAACTGGCTGACACCAAAGACACCTTGGCCGCAACTCAGGAAGAACTGCGCGATGCCAACCGTCAGATCGATCAGCTGAACCTGGAGAAATCCAATCTTGAGCGTCAGATCGAATCTCTGAATACGGAAATCGAAGGTCTGAACAACACCATTGCTGGCTTGGAAGTGGACCTGCAGGCCATGACCGATCAGTTTGACCGTCTGCAAGAGAAGTATGACACTCTGGTGGGTAACCTGAACAATGACGGTCCCAAAGACGCCGGCGCCTGGAAAGGTCGTAGCGGTGTGGTTCTGTCCGTAAATCAGGAATGGAACTATGTTGTCATCGACAAAGGTGAAGTGGATGACCTCCTGCTCTACCTCGATGCGCTCGTCCATCGCGGTGACCAGTTTATCGGTAAACTCACCGTGGTTCGTGTAGAAGATACGGTGGCCATCGCCGAGATTCAGAATGACACCATGGCTGAAGGCGAAAGCATTGTCCCTGGAGACACCTTCTTCTTCTGATTCCGGTTTACCTGGAAACGATCAAACGTCAGCCACATGGCTGGCGTTTTTTTGTGCCCAAGAGCAATGGCCACCATGGAGTGCTAAGCCCGGGCTCGGCTTCGCCCCCTGGAAGGGCGCGGTCCATTGAGGAGAAAGCCCTCTTCAATGGACCGCGTGCTTCCAGCACGCGACCAGAACTCGGCACTTGGGTTCTGCTTCGCCCCCTGGAAGGGCGCGGTCCATTGGGGAAAAGCCTCTCTTCAATGGACCGCGTGCTTCCAGCACGCGATGAGAGCTCGGCACTTAGGTTCGGC
>DIYK01000059.1:5365-24131 GCA_002429005.1 Verrucomicrobia bacterium UBA6056 | reverse complement strand
AGGGTGGAGGATGGAGTGATGTGGGCAGATCCTTGGCCCGCAGGTAGAGGGATGGATGAGGATGGATCCTCGGGTGACGGATGGGTGGAGATGTGCGTCTTTCACATCTAGATGCCTTCTCTTGGGCGGAACCCGCGAGACGGGCCATCGGTCCGTCCCCATATTCAGCCCAGTCCGCCGCAGGGCCAAGGGTCCAAGGACGGGCTGGGTTTGCATACCCCCACCACGATGCGGGCCATGGGTCCGCTCACATTCCCGCGGAGCCTTTGGCTGGAACGCAGCACGAATAGAATTGTGTCTACATCGCGGTTCCGACTATCGTGATCATTAGATGAAGCGCTGTCTACGGTGTAAGAGTTTCTTTGTGTACTTCTCTGTTTGTTCAGGTAGGTTGTTGCTCTTGTTCTTTCTGTGTCTGTTGAGCACGTCCTGTAGGACGCCTCCTCCCTCCTCTCCGGAACTGAGACTCATGCAAGGCCATGCCTGGTTTAGCCGTGGAGGAGAATCCTGGATGGAGATTCATCGCCTTACCCCGTTGCGCAGCCCCTTGGTGAAGCAGGCACTGAAGGACTATGAAGTCCTCAACTTCGTCTATGCTGGGGACCTGGCTCATATGCCTCTGACCGGTTCGCTGCTGGTGGATGATCAGGGCCTGTTCGAGATCCTGAGCAGCGATGAAGATGTGGCCTCTTTTCTTTACCGGGAAATGGCGCCGTTTCCGGATGAGTCGGCTGTTCGTGAGTTTATTCAACTGTTTGCTGAGATGCGGGCTTATCATTGGGTTCAGGAAAAGCCCCTGTTGCCGGATGCACGGCTGACGCGAGGCGAGGAGCTTCCGCAGCAGGAGTACCGCCTTGAGCTTCGCAGGTCGCGGAAGAGTTGGAGCTTGGAATGTTCTCTGGAAGTTGATCCTCTTTCGAAGGGGATTTACCGATATGAAATTGAGATCCCCATGTCGGCAGGGGGCCACATTCGGCTTAAACGGGGAGAACGGCAATATCTGGCGCAGTTTATCCTGTAAACGCGGAAGGGGATTTTGTACATTTATGAAACTATTCCCTTTTGGGTGTTAGTATTATTTGTTCGCAATTGTACGCATATGCTTGCCTTGTTCGCTGAAGCTTGCATGTGTTTTCTTTGATAAGTTCCACCTCATTCCCCCGGATACTGATGTCGTTTTCTCGGATCTGTTGCACTGCGTTCCTGTGTCTCTTTCTTGTTCCTCTGGCTGCGGAGGAAACGCGCAAAGCTGAAAATCCCTTTCTGGAGCGAATGCGTAACCTGTACAGCCGAGAATCTACAGCAGAGGCGGAAGGGACGCCTCTGGAAAGTACAGACCCGGCGGAGGCCGGGCCTGATCCTGCAGAAGCCGAACTCGCCCCGAAAGCTGCCAAGGAGGCTCCGGCGTCAGAGGAAAGTGAAGAGGAGAAGCAGGTCATGGATCTGTATCTCGAGCGGGCCATGCAGCTTTACAAGGAAACGGCCGGGGAAGATGCGGTCATGCCTGAAGATGCACAGCAGTGGGTGATGGAAGATCTGAAAAAGATCGGGGATTGGGAGTATCAGGTACTGCGCATTTCTGATCGCGACCCGGATCGGATCCAAGCGGCTATGAATGAACTCGGCTCTCAGCGCTGGGAATGTTTCTTTGTGCGTACGGTGGACGGGGCCGCACTCTATCACTTCAAACGCCAGAAAACCAGTTACTTGCAGAAGGCCAGTCAGATGAATGTGCCTTCCTTCGGGCGGGAGGGAAAATAGGGTGGATTGCAAACTGGAGCGGCTTTTCTAATCCACCTCTCTTCTTGAGGTCACTAAGATCCTATCAACACACCTGTTGTCGAATGATTAGCTACGTCTTACTTTTCTGCAGTGCTCTTGCCATATACCGAATCGCGGAGTCGGATGGAGATTCTCCTCAGCTTTGGGGCGGCATCACCTTCGGGTTGGGCTTTTTACTGAACCTGTTTATGGCCTCGTTTTTTGCAGCACCGCTGGCCTTTGTGCTCGCCTTTCTCCTGATGTTTGCCTTGCGCTTTCGAAGCTAAATCTTTCTGGAGGTTTACGATGAGTCACGATGTTTCAGATTCCCGAAAAACCCTCTACGCCCTGGGGATGATTCTTATGGCGCTGGGAGCTCTGTTGTTTCTGTCCACCTTCCTGAGCTTTGCCATGAAGTTTGGGGATTTCAGCAATTTTGAAGCCGATGCCCAGTCGAACATCTTTCGGGCTCTGGGCGGCATGGCCCTGATCTTTCTGGGTGGAGTGATCCGGGGGATTGGCGCCCGCGGGCTGGCGGGTTCGGGTGTGGTTCTGGATCCCAAACAGGCCCGCAAAGACTTGGAGCCCTACAGTCGTATGGCCGGGGGCATGGTGAAAGATGCGCTGGAGGAAGCGGACCTGAATCTGGGTACTCGAAAGCCGGAACAGGTCATCATGATCAAATGCCCTGTCTGTGGAAAACTGAACGAAGAGGATTCTAAATTCTGCCAGGAATGCGGAAAGCCTCTCTGAGGAGAAAGACCATGAACGAACGCCCCATCCTACATGTGACCAGTGGAGACTCAGCCGGACACCTGCTTGAAAAGGCCGGTCTTCCCGGCGAAGTCTTAATCTGGCATGATCTGCTGTATGAAGGCCCGCGTGTTGCCGGCTGGCCGAATGCCTTGGAGTTGCGGGAGCGTGCAGCTTTTCTGGTCGAATACAGTGGGGGCAGTCTGAAAGAATTATCTGTGCTTCAGACCCTGAATGAACAATATGAACGCCTACGCCATGCGGCCAGTACACATCAGTTGGTCTTTTGGTTCGACGCCTGCCTCTTTGATCAGTCTATGCTGGTGCACATTCTGAACTGCCTGGAACCCTTCGGAGTGGAGGACATGGACCTGCTCTGTGTGGATGCCTATCCAGGAATCTCGCCGTATCACGGTCTGGGACAGTTGAGCTCCAAACAGCTACATGATCTCTATCCTCAGCGGCGCCCGTTGGCCGCGGATGCCTTTGCGTATGCACGGAGGGTGGATGAAGCTATTGCCTCAAAAGAACAGCAGACTCTGGAGGAACTGGCTAAGGAACACGAGGCGCCTTTGCCCTGGGTGCCCGCGGCGATTGCCCGCTGGTTGCAGGAGCAACCTCATCCCGACAGTGGCTTGGGCCGGTTGGAGACGCTGACTCTGGACGCATTGCAGCAGGGGGAGGCCACCCCTTTGGAATTATTCCGACAGGTGGCTTCTGCTGATACACCGCCCCAGTACTGGGGGGATATCACGTTGTGGCGGCTGATCAATGGGCTGGCTGAACGTCAACCTCCTCTGGTGGAAATTGACGGCCCGCACAGCCGCCTGCCGCAATGGCAGTCTGACCTGCGTTTAGAGGATTTTCGAATCAAACGGCTGATCCCGGAAGCCGATCTGGCCGCGGCGGGTTCTTGAAGACCTGAGCGCCCTTAGGGGGTGGATTTCCGGATTGCTGGAATCCTGTGAGCAGAGGCTTCCGTCTTGCATTGCTTTTGTGGTTTCCTAGGCATGCGCAATGTCTGAAGCCACCTTATTGCGGATTTCCATGCTGGCCACCGGCCTGGCCTCCCTGATGGGAATTCTCTGGGGAATGATTGCTGGCTCTGGGATGATTCTGTTCGATGGGCTCTATTCCTTGGTGAGTCTTTTCCTCAGCTCGCTCTCTTTGTGGACCTACCGTGAGGTGCAGAAGAGCGAAAGTGATGTGTTTCCCTTTGGCCGGGCGCAGTTTGAGCCCTTATTCGTTGCTGCGAAATCGATCGTGATTCTGGGCATGTGTTTGTATGCGGGTGGGGATGCCCTCTCCAGCTTGTTTCAGGGTGGACGGGAGCTGCAAAGCGAATCAGCCCTGGGCTACGCGCTGTTTAGTGTGCTCCTCTGCGTAGGCATGACCCTGTTTCTAGGTCAGCAACAGCGGATAAAGGCCTCTTCTCTACTGCAGTCTGAACAAAACCAATGGCTGGGGGATGCGCTGCTGAGTTGCGCGGTATTGGTCGGATTTCTCATCGCCTGGCTCTGGCTGGAACCCAGGTACCCGGCTCTCTTGCCCTATGTGGATCCCTTGATGGTGTTGATCTCCAGCCTGGTGTTTATCATTCTGCCCGCAAAGAGCCTGAGCCAGGCTGGCCGGGAATTGTTATTTCTCCGCGTGGACCCGGATCGTTTGGCTCCGCTGGATGCAGAGGCCAAACGAATTGCCCAGGAGTTAGAAGCAGAGGTGAAACTTCACGTAATCTCCATGGGGAGACAAGTAGAGCTGGAGGCGAATTTTTTGCTCAGCCGACCTGTGATGGATGTGTCGGAAATGGACGACATCCGAAGCGCCTTTCAACACGTGGCCGAACAGGAGTTCGAGCGAAGTTGGATCAACGTCAACTTCACTGCGAAGCCTTCAGAGCTCTAAGTGCTCAGGGTTTAATTTCTGCATTTTCTTCAAATCTTTTTCTGCATGCCGGCTATTCCCCATTTCCGTGTGCGGAACACCCCGGTACAAGTAGGCCTCGGCAAAATTCCGGTCGAGGCGAATGGCCCGGTTGTAATGTTTCAAGGCCTCGTCGTAGCGGGCCTCACCCTGTTTTCGCAGGGCAAAGGGCAGGTTGTTGTGAGCTTCAGGGTGCCTGCAGAGGGATCCGGGTCCCCCGCTGATTGGTGAGAATACGGATATGCAGCAGGTCCACCGCACTTGCTCTTGCGGATCCTTATCCGCCGCCATACTCCGTGACCTACTTCTTCAACATCAGAACCCGTCTTTCAAGGACCTCACTCCTTTTTGCCAGGTTATGAACCTTGCATAGTAACCTAATGCGTGTTAGGTTATTTGTATGATGGCCAATGTACAGCCAAATACACGGGAGGCGTTGCTGGATGCAGCCATTCATGTGTTGATGGCAGAGGGATGGGCTTCTTTAAATATGCGCACCCTCGCTGGGTCGCTAGGTATTCAGGCACCAAGTATTTATTACCATTTTCGCAATAAAGCAGATTTGGGTCTCGCTATGATTGAGCATCTTCGCCTGTTAACCCTTAAGCAGGTAGAGGAAATCAGTGCGCTGAGTATATCGTTGGAGGAAAAAATAACATTATTTGCCTCCATTGAACATCTCGATGCCACATATGAACAATCATGCCCTGTCTACAATCTGCAGGCAGAGTATCCATTGTTGCCGGAAAACATGCAGGAGGCCCTTCGTTCTCTGGTGGAGCTCATGCTACAAAGTTTGCAGTCCTGGATCCATGAGGCGGTTTTGTCAGAAGAGATCAGCGGAGATATAGATGAAGCCGCCCAGGCGGCCATGATCCTGTCAATTTGTGAGCATGGGCTGCAATTACAGCGAGTGACTGGACATGTGCAGGTCAACAGGCTCATTTCGGATTGGGCACAACGACTGATCATTTCACCTTAAATTTTTTATACACATTTTGCACCCTACCTATAACCCTAAAACTAACTAATGTTAGTTAGATAACTAAAAGGAAAAAGATGAACATACCTCGTATTGGAACCCTATTGCTACTCCTGAGTCTGGCAGTGAATTCCGCAGCGGACACCTCCTCATCCACTCTCAAAGAACTTGCCACCGAGCGGAAGACACGCCCCCAATCTGACTTAACGGATGAAGAACAGAACCTGATGACGCTGGAGCGAGATATCTTAAAGCTGTTCAAATCGGGACAACTGGACAAAGCCATGAATATGCTTTCTGAGAAGGCTCTTGTTGCCCCCCCGGGGATGGAAGCCGTGATAGGACGCGAGGCGCAACGTCAGATGTTCAAGGAATATCTGTCTATGGAGGGAGTCGAATTGGATTGGGAGCCTGTGGATGCTTTCGTGAACCCATCTAAAGACATGGGATATGTGTATGGGGTGGTACGATGGAAGCTTCCTGGAGAACCCCGGATCTTTGGAAAATATATATCTGTCTGGGTAAAGGAGGATGGGCGTTGGATGAATCACGTTGAAATGCGCAATGTGATCCACGTAGAGGCAAGCAACCCATAAGATCCTTCACTCATGGGGGGGAGTATGGGAATCAGGTCCATGCCCCCCTCTGTGTCTTCGCATTCTGGGAGTGGCTTTGGAAAAAATCTCTTCATAATGCTGCGGCCCTTGAGTTGACCTTCTCGAAGGCCTCGCTACGAGATGGGGATGTTCTGGAAGAAAAAGCCCAAGCTGAAAACGCTGGCCTATGTGCTCGTATCGGAAGAGGAATGTGCGAAGGCCTTTGTAGAGGATGTGCAGCATTCGCTAAGCAACCAGCGTGCAGCGCTGGTGATCAGTCATTTCACTGCCACGCACGAACGCGTGCAACAGCAACTGGAGTCGGCGGGGATTTCCTGCAAAACGCTGACTTCGATGTCGGATTTGAATGCTGGCAGGCTCGAGTCGCTCTACCGCATGAACTGCGTGCCCCTGATTCCGTTTCCGCTGTTGCAGATGGCTTCCCCTTTTCCGGAAAAAACCGCTGCGTCCCTGGGCGCGGCGGATGTGTATGTTCCGGAGATGCATCCCACCCGGCGACGGGATGAACTGGTGGCCTCGTTCACGGCCTCCATTCCCTTCGATGCGCAGCTGATTCTGTATGCGGCGATCCGCTCCCCTTTGTTGAGTTCCTTTATGAACCCGGAACAGATGGAAGCTTTGCTGAAAAATATCGGGATTTCTCCCCAGGAGCGGGTGGAGCATGGCATGCTCACTTCCTCGCTGTTCAAAGCGCAACAGAAGATTGAAAAACAGGTGCAATCTGAACAGGAAGCGGCCTCTCAACAGGAGTGGATGCAGAAGAACATGCCTTGAGCTCCTGTTGCTGCAAATGCGCTTACAATCCCCCGTCTGCTTTACCAGAGGCCGGGGGACTTTTTTTTGCTATGCTTTCTGCGAAAACACTTTCCTGAAAGGATGCATATGAATTGGAAAACGCTATTTCTCGTCTTCGCTCTCCCGGCCTGTCTACTCGTCAGTGGCTGTGGTGGAGGCCCTCCCACTGGCAAAGAGGTGACGGTGCAATTTCGCCGGGATGCCTTAGGGAGTGGCCAGATGGCAATTCCGCCGACAACGGATAGGATGAATGGAGCCCGGGTCAGTCTCAGAGGAAACCTGAAATCCGTTTCCGAAGAATGGTTGCTACTGGATATCAATGGCCGGCGTCACTGGATTTCCAGAGACAGTGTCTTGCTGATTCGCCTGGAAAACTAAGACCGACTCACAAGGGCAAGGCACGGTCGAGGAAAGCGACCCCGCGGAGGATATCTGCACGCAGGGTTTCCTCCTGTTCGCGGTAGGGGTCCAATACGGCATGACGCAGGGGAATGGACAGGCTTTCCGGCGAGGCCGCCTGAGTAATCTCGACCACCCGGTTTTCCTGTTGGCTCCAGTCGTTGCTGGATGGCTGGAGCTGCTGAGGCAGGATCAGTAGGCTGATCCCCAACAGCGCGAGGGCCGCAGCAAATGCAAGCAGACTCTGGCGGCCGGGCTGTGGAGCGGATGAAGTGATCTCTTGGAAAACGGCCTCCCGCATGCGGGGTGTTTCCAAGGGGAGCTCCGTCTCATGGGCGGAGGCGAACAAGGCATCCAGAGCCTGTTCTTCTTCAGGAGTAGGATCAGAGTTGTGCGTCAACATGGATGAGCTTCCAGGGGGTGGGGGTATCAAGTCGGCCGGGATGACCCTGTTCACGCAGGGTGTGAATTAACTGTTTGCGGGCGCGGTGCAGAAGTACCTTGGTGGCACTTTCACTTTTACCTACCTGCACGGCAATGTCACGGATACTATCGCCGCCTTCGATGGACAGCCACAGAGCACTGAAGGCGCTGTCACTGAGTTCGCGGCGGGCCAGAGACCAGATCCACTGACACTCCTCCTGCTCCCCGGAGAGCAGGTCGGGTGGGCTGGGGCTTTTAAACCAGAGGCCTCCCTGTAGTCTACGCCGACGACGTAGAAAGGAGGCGGATTCCCGGCGGGCGATGGTGAAAATCCAAGGACCAAAGGGACGGCTGCTATCCAATTTGGCCAGGTTCCGATAGGCTTTGACAAAGACCTGCTGGCCCAGATCTTCGGCATCCGCTGCATGCCCCACCCGCCGCCACAGAAAGCGCAGGATGCGTTCTTCATAGTGCCGCATCAGCTTGTTAAAGGCTTGTGGATCCCCTGCCTGAGCGGCAGCGATCCATTCAGCTTCTTCCGATGGGCTTTGGGTGGACATGGGAGCAGGGAAAGGGCTACCCCGGGAGTGGATCTCCCGGGGAGGGAGCCTTACTCTTTTTCGGCTTTTTCGATGCAATCAATGACGGCCTGGGAGGGAAAGGACACATCCAGAACTACGGTATCCATTTCCACATCCATTTTGCTGTCGAGGGCTTCCATCAGGTCAGCCAGCTCTTCTTTCTGCATGGCCTGCATCTCCATCATGGCCATGCCACCGCGGCCAATCATCAGCAACTGTTCGGCCGCTTCGGGATTGGTCATCTGAACACCTACATTGAGGGCCATCTTATCCCCTTTTTCCTGCAGGGACATTTTGAAAGATTTGGCCTGCTGCAACATGGGATTTTCCGGATCCAGGCTGGCCATTTTGGCGAATTGTGCCGAAGCGGCTGCCATGACCACGGCATCACGGTTCAGCGCTTTCAGCAACTCGGCATCTTTGGCCAGGCCCACGCCGCCATCGAGGCTCTGCAGGGCTTTGGCTACGCTGGGGCCATCGGAGCCAATGACCACAAACTGGTTATTGAGCACTTTGCCATAACTGCGCAGGCCTTTGCGTTTGCCCTTGTCTTCAATCCAGCTCAGCACGTCGGTCCCGCCGAAGTTGCTCATTTCGAAGCCTTCATTGCTCTCCACAAAGGTGCGCAGACGCTCGCCGTCCACGTTGCCTTTGATGACCATGACGGCGTGATCCTCTTTCTCATCCGGGCCAAAGACCGTTGCCTCTTCAAGATCTGTACGCGGATCGAAGTTCAGCATATCTGCCAGCAGATCCATACGGGCTTTGTGCGGGGCTTCGGCCAGCTTTTTGGTGACATGTTTGCCAATGGCGCTGTCGCGGATGGCGGTCATATTCACATGCATCACCCATTGTGTGCCTTCGGGCAGGTGGTTCAGGGCGGTAGCTTCCGCGGCGAAAGCCGGGGAGGTCAGAGCGAGACCGCAAAGGACGGTCGTCAGGCGCAGGAGCGTTTTCATAGGAGCAGTTCCAAGGTAAGGGTTTCGACAGATCCACTGCGGTCTGTCATAAGGGAATACGCCGCAGCCGGGAAGGGGGTTACATCCAATGTATCGAAAAGGCTCTTTTTTTGCCATCTCCTGGCCTGAACCTAAGTCGATTGACATATCAAACACTTCGAGTAAGAATAAGTCATCATGAGCTTCCTCATCATCTTTGCAGTTCTCGCCCTGTGTGTGGTTGGCATGGCCATTGGCCTGGTGTTTGGACGTCCGCCCATCAAACATTGCGGCGGCGCCGCGATCGGTCCGGATGGCAAGCGGGGTACCTGCTCCCTCTGTGGAAATACGAGCTGCCCGAATCAAGGGAAGAAAAAGCCGGAAAGCACCGAGGCGTAAGTCCCCTTCTTTCTAAACCGATAGCTCTGGCTGTAGACGCGTACGATTGACGTTCCCAGGGCCTTGGATCCAATTCTCTGGGATCCTAGGGCTTGGCCCTCCAACTGAGGGGATTACAGAATCAGGTCCCGGAAGAGGCTGTCGCTGAGGAGATAGGCTTCTGGCAGCAACTTCAACTTGCCCCCCTTCTGCTCCAACCAGCCTTGGGACTGGTAGAGTTCGAGGTTTTTCCCAATTAAGGCAGCAGGGCTATACCCAAAACGTTTGCTAAACTGCGCTTCGTCCAGTCCTTCACAGAGCCGCAATCCGGTCATCAAGGCCTCCCGTGCTTTTGCCTCGGGCTGCAAGTGCTCCGCATCGGTCTCCCCCAGATCCCCGCGAACATAGGCTTGAAGATCTGCAGGACGTTGCCAGCGTTTTCCCGCGACATGGGAGTGAGCGGAAGGGCCGCAGCCGTAATACTCCCCTCCTAGCCAGTAATTCATATTATGTTCACAGGCATAGCCTGGCCGGGTAAAGCTGAATAACTCATACTGCTGATAGCCGAGAGCAGATAGCCCTGAACGGATCTGTTCATATTCCGCCGCGCTCTCCTCCGGATCCGGTTCCTGCAAAAATCCCTGTTGGCGCATCTCCTCAAACGCGGTGCCCGTTTCCCATTCCAAGGAATACCAGCTGACATGTTCCGGGTTCAACTCCTCCAGCTGTTCGAGATTGATCTGGATGCCATCGCGGGCGCTTTCTGGAAGGGCAAAGAGGACATCGATGCTCAGGTTATCTACCCCCGCATTCCGTAAGAGCTCCACTCCGGCAACGGCCTCCTCCGCATTATGAATACGCCCCAGTCGTTCCAGCATCGCATTGTCAAAACTCTGCACACCCAGGGAAACCCGGTTGACCCCCTCCCGAATCAGCAGCTCCGCCATTTCGTCGTCCAGCGTACCTGGATTGGCTTCGCAGGAAAATTCATCCACCTGTGACAGATCCACATGACGTCGCACACTGGCAAAGAGTTGCGACAGGGCTTCGGGCGGGAGTTCCGTAGGGGTCCCTCCGCCGATATAGAGCGTTCGTGGTTGAAACGCTTTCGGAAGCTGGGCCAGTTCCCGATCCATGGCCTGCAGAAAGCCCCGGTGTTTGAGGCTGCGGAACTGCTGCAGGCGCTGAGCCGGGGCTCCCTCTCCGAGAGGGAGCACATAAAAATCGCAGTAGAGACAGCGCCGTACACAGAAAGGCACGTGCAGGTACAGGGCGGAAGGCATGCCCTGAATCAGGGACTCAGGACCAAGCTGGGGTCACCCAGCAGATTGAGTTCACAGAGCAGGAAATGAAAATGCGGATGAATCCGGGCCTGTTGTTCGAAGGCAGCCTGACTGCGGGCAAAGGCTACGCCGGCGCTACGGGGTTCTTCGAGCGCATTCTGCCAGAACAGGGTCATGGTGCGGGTGGTGCCGTCCATTTTGCCTTCCATGACCATCTGACGCATTTCTACCCGGGGATTGAGGAAGATAGGAATGCCTTCGCGGCTTGGAGCCAGCACCAGTAGGGCGCCGCCTTCGGGCTGACGCAGCATGGCTTCGGAGATGCTGGGGTCACGTTTGTTATCAAACTGACCAGTAAAGCAGGACACCGTGGTCAGGAAGAGGGGGCGTTCTTTGTTATCCAGATTGCTGACATCCTGAAGGGTTACCTTCTTATCGTGCTCCAGAATCCAATTCTGGATGAGGCCGTGTCCGTGAATGTGCATTTTTTCGGTGTTGCCCTCATTGATCAGATCCACCCAGTTGCTTGGGCTAAGGTCGTGATCCCCGGCCTGATCTTTATCCCAGGCACTTTGTCCGTTAAAAAACAAATTCACTTTACCCTGAGGCCAGCTTTTTCCCAACTCGGCTACCGAGGTGTGAAGTTTGGCTTCTGCACTGGGCACAGCGCAGGTGTAGACCATTTGAGAAGGAGCGGGCTCCTTGCGGGATTCGTAGGCCATGACCTTTTCGGTGTAGGCCGCAACATCTTCTACACTGCGCAGCGGGATGCGGCCCAGCACAGCATCGGGATGACGGTACTGAACCGCCTGCATGTCTTCCGGCCATTCACCATAAACGCCATCATCGTCCGCATCCCAGTCGCTACGGCTGATGTAGTAGCGATCCGTGGGAATCGCCCGGTATTTCGCCCCCATCTTAGGATGGGCGGTGGTCCGGGAGGGGATGCCCACGCTACCGGGGGCACTGTCCGCGCCCAGAATCACAAATTTCACATCTTCTTTCTCAATCTGTTCGAGCACGCAGTTGCGGATCTTTGCAGGCAGATCACTGCCTTCATAGTTCTGCTCGATTTCGCTGAGGGTGATGATCCGGGTGTCTTTGCCGTTCTTGCTTTTCCAGTCGGCAAAAGGTTTCCAGGCTTCGGCGAGAACATCCGGACTGATCAGCAGGATGTCGTTTGCAGCAGGGGTGGCTCCCGTCAGCAGGGTAGCGCAGAGGGAGAGGAGGAGTATTTTGTTCATGGTAAGGTTCCCTAGGGACGAATTTGGCCGTTGCCAGTAATCTGATATTTATAGGTGGTGAGTTCTTCCAATCCCATAGGTCCCCGGGCGTGCAGCTTGTCGGTACTGATGCCGATTTCCGCGCCGAGGCCGAATTCCTGGCCGTCGGTAAAGCGGGTGCTGGCATTCACATACACAGTGGAGGAATCCACCTGCTGCAGGAAAAGTTTTTGTGCGCTTTCGTTTTCTGAAAGAATCGCATCAGAATGTTTGGAGCCGTGGCGATGGATGTGATCCATGGCCGCCTCCTGATCCTCCACCACGCGCAGGGCGAGGATGAGGTCCAAATACTCCTCGTCCCAGTCCGCCTCGGTTGCGGCTTTGGCTTCGGGAATCTGGTGGCAGCTTTCGCTGTCTCCACGCAGTTCCACCCCTTTGGCAATCAAACGATTGGCCAACATGGGCAGGAAGGCTTCGGCCACGTCTTTGTGCACCAGCAGCGTTTCAATGGCGTTGCAGACGCCCGGACGTTGGGTTTTGGCATTATCGACAATATCCACAGCCCGGTTGAGATCTGCATCTTTGTCCACATAGATGTGGCAGACGCCTTTATAATGCTTGATCACCGGAACCCGGGCCTGTTCGACTACAGCCCGGATCAACCCTTCGCCTCCGCGGGGAATGACCAGATCGACCAAGCCTTCCAGCTGCACCAACTCGCGCACCGCTTCGCGCTGAATGGTCTGTACCAGCTGAATCGCATTGGCAGGAAGCCCCTTCTTCTCGCCGCCTTCCTGAATGGCTGCGGCCAGAGCGCGGTTACTGTGAATGGCCTCTTTGCCCCCACGCAAAATCACCGCATTGGAGCTCTTAAAACAAAGCACCGCCGCATCCACGGTTACATTGGGACGGGATTCAAAAATAATCCCGATCACGCCAATGGGCACGGAAACTTTTTCGATTTCCAGACCATTGGGGCGAACCCAGCCTCCCAGACTGCGGCCCACAGGGTCCTTCAGGGCAATCACATCATAGATGCCCTTTACCATGCTATCAAAGCGGGCATCTGTGAGGGCCAGCCGGTCCAGCATCGCTTTACTCAGTCCCGCCTTGGCGCCTGCCTCCAGGTCCAGCTTGTTGGCGGCCTGAATTTCACTGCGGCGAGCTTCCAGCTCTTCCGCCATGGCTTCAAGGATGTTGTTTTTTCTCCGGGAACTGAGAACGGCCAGACGTCGGGAGGCTGCAGATGCGGCCTCACCCATTTCACGGATGCTCAGTGTTTTTTTACTGCTCATATCGTTTCCTCGTCGTGGAAGAGGGCAAGATTGTCACGGTGAATCACCTCTGTCGAGACTGCAGGTCCGAGAATCTCCCGAATCTGCTCCGAGCTTTTTCCGGTGATTTGACGTAATTCCGCCGCTGAAAATTCACTGAGCCCTTGGGCAATCAAGCTCCCATCTTCGCTTTGCACCCGAAGTAAGGCTCCGGCGCCGAACTCGCCCTCCACCGCTTGAACGCCTACCGCCAAGAGGCTACGCCCTTTAAATTGCAGGGCTTTTTTTGCACCCATGTCCACCTGTAGGCTGCCGGAGGGACGATGGAAGAAGGCAATCCAATGTTTACGTTTTCCTTTCACCCGCCGACTCTGGATGGCCGGTCCGAGCAGGGTACCGCAATCGTCTCCTTCCAAAACCCGGGTGATGGTGTCGTTTTTTCGGCCATCTGCAATTACGGCCAAGGAACCGGCCCGGTTGACCAGTTTGGCCGCTTCCAGTTTCGTGGCCATCCCCCCGGTGGAGAGGGCGGAGCCTTTGCCGAATACCCACTCCAGCTCTTTCGCGGTAACTTTTTCGAGAAAAGGGACGCGACGGGTACGGCCCTCGCCGGCCGGAGCGCGCAGGCCGTTCACGGTGCTGCAGAGCATCAACAGATCCGCATCCACCAGCACAGTCACCAGAGCGGCGAGCACATCGTTGTCCCCCAAACGAATCTCGTCTACAGAGACCACATCGTTTTCATTCACGATGGGAATCACCCCGGCTTTGAGCAGCCCCAGAATGCAGTTTCGGGCATTTAAATGGCGGGTGCGCTGTTTGAGATCATCGTGATTGAGTAGCACTTGACCCACAGAAATCCCCTTGTGCCCAAAGCGTTCTGCATACATGGCCATGAGTCGGGTCTGACCCACGGCAGCGGCCATTTGCAGGCCACTGAGTTCTTCCGGACGCCGGGTCATGCCTAGCGGGTCCAGTCCCGCGCCCACAGCACCGGAGGAGACCAGCACCACTTCCCGGCCTTCCGCGTGCAGAGCGGAGACCTGATCGACAATCGCCTGCAGACGTTTCGGATTGGGGCGGCCACGGCTGTCGACCAGCACACGGGTGCCGAATTTCAGTACCACGCGGCGAGCGTTACGGCAGGCCTCCCGGGTTTCATGATCTACCATCATGTGCTCCTCAGCCGCCCATCATCCGGGCCATCTTCTGCATGTTCTTCATGCCTTTGAGACCACGCATTTTCTTGGTCATTTTCTTGGCCTGGCTGAACTGCTTGATGAGATCGTTGACGTCTTTGACCCGGGTACCGCTGCCCTGAGCAATACGGATGCGTCGTTTGCTGTTGAGGATTTGCGGACGTTTACGCTCTTCCGGGGTCATACTGAGAATAATGGCCTCAAAGCGTTTGGACTGCAGCTGCCCCTGATCGGCAGCTTTTTGTTTCTCTTCCGCAGAAATGCTGGGCATGCCGGGCATGAGATCCATGATCTGGCCCATGGAACCGAGTTTTTTCATCTGCCGGATCTGTTTGAGCATGTCCTCAAGATTGAGTTTGCCGCTGAGCATGCGCTCCTGCAAGCTGAGCATATCATCCTCGTCGAAGGCCTCCTGAGCTTTCTCTACCAAAGATACTACGTCGCCCATACCGAGAATGCGGTCGGCCATGCGGTCGGGATAGAAGGGCTGGAGGTCCTCTTGCTTCTCACCCACACCCACCATCAGAATGGGGCAGCCGGTGACCGCACGCACGGAGAGGGCGGCTCCGCCGCGGGCATCCCCGTCCAGTTTGGTCAAAATCAAGCCAGTGAGACCACAGCGTTCGTTGAAGGTTTCCGCGACGCTGACCGACTCCTGACCCATGGCGGCATCAATGACCAGTACCTTGTTTTTGGCCTGGGTGACCTGGGTGAGTTCGGCCACTTCCCTGACCAGTTCCTCATCGATCTGCAGTCGTCCCCCGGTGTCGTAAATGACCACATCATAGCCGCCCATCTGGGCTTCCTGATAGGCCCGCAAGCCCAGGGCTTTTACCGATTCGCCGGGAACAGGTCCCTGCATATCCACGCCGGCCTGGCCGGCGAGGACCCGCAACTGATCTACCGCGGCGGGACGGCGGATATCGCAGCCCACCAGCAGGACTTTTTTACCTTCCTTGGCGTAGCGACGGGCCAGTTTGCCGGTACTGGTGGTTTTTCCCACCCCGTGCAGACCCAGCATGACAATGCCCATGGGCTTGGAGCTTTTATCAAAGTCGACGGAATCCTCTCCCAGCAGGCTCACCAGTTCGTCCTGAACATGCTTCACGAACTGCTGGCCGGGGGACACGCTCAACAGCACATCCTCGCCCATGACCTTTTCGCGGACCCGTTTGACGAAATCCTTCACCACTTGGAAATGGACATCTGCCTCCAGCAGCGCCATGCGCACTTCGCGCAACGCTTCCTTGATATTGTCCTCGGTGAGTTTTCCCTGGCCTCGCAGATTCTTAAAGGTCTTCTGCAGCGAGCCACTTAATTGATCAAACATACATACACTCCGTTCTTCTAAGCCCCTTATACAAAGGAATTCCCGAACATAAAGAGCGAAGGGGCAGGAGATTCAGGGGCAGAGCCTCTAAAAGAGGCGAGACGCAGAGTCTGGGAGCCCCGGCTGCCAGCCGAGAAGAGCATAGGCCTGAGGGTTATAAAGCTTGCTTCAGGCTCTGCTCGCCCGCTGGAAGCGCGCGCACCATTTTTTAACTTCCTGTCGGATTATTCCAGGCGCTCGGAGACCACTTTCCAGCTGCCTTCGATCTTGCGCAGATGCAGGTATTGGGATTCTCCGCGGCCTTCGGCGGTGACTTCGATCAGGGAGTCCCCCGCTTCGATGGGGAAATTAAACAGCTCTCCCTGTCGGTCTGCCTGAATGACATGGGGACCCGGCACGGTGGGGAGCGTTTTGAAACGGAGCATTTTCATAAATTCGTCCCGACGTTCCGGAGGCACGGGTGGGCGTCGGGCGAATTTTTCCTGATAACCCTGCATCAGCGCAGCTTTGGGTACAGGCACCGCCATACGTGGACCCGGTCCCTGCGGGCGCATGTGCTTGGGCATGAAATCATGTCCCGGCATGAGCAACACCATCTCTGCGTAGCTTTCCCCGAGTTTGGGCAGATCGGCCATAATCAGGCAACCCAAATGATCTTTTGCCGCTTTCTCTGCCTCAGGGTTAGCCAGCAGGGGCAGACTCAGGGTGAACCAACTCAAAAAGATCCATATCATGTTTTTCATATTCATTCTCCTCAGCTATTCCTCTTATGAGATGCTTCTGACGCTGGCCAGCTCTTCTGCAGCTTCAAGGGATTCTGACAGATCCGAGTTGCGTTGGATATGATAATGTCTCCAGTGAATTATAAAGCAAAAGGCCGCTGATCCGGTAGATCTGCGGCCTTTTGATTTTGCGTTCGTTTGGAGATCAGAACACATGGGTAGCGTGGGTCATCGCGGCCCCGGCGCCAATGGCTGCGGCGACCAGGGAGGCTTCGGCCAGTTCCGCGTCTGTCGCCCCGGCATTCCGTGCGTTGTTTCCGTGAATATCCAGGCAGTAGGGGCACTGTTTGGCAATGGCGACGGCCACGGCAATGATTTCCTTGGTTTTCGCATCCAATGAACCTGGGGCAAATGCGGCAGTGTTGAGAGCCTGAAAGCCTTTCATGCCTTCGGGAGCGGCTTTGCCGATGTCATTGAGTTTGGCGAGGTTACTTGCTTCGTAGTTGATCATGGTTTTTCTCGATCTGCTGTGGGGTTTGGTTTTTTGAGATTAGTTCCGTCCGGCCATCACGCCGCCATCCACGTCCCAGACGGCGCCGGTGACCCAGCCCGCCTCGTCGGAGAGCAAAAAGTCAACCGAGGCGGCCACATCGTCGGACTGGCCGATGCGACCCAGGGGGTGGAAGCCGTTGAAGCTGGCGAGGGTGTCAGAGATCTTGTCTTCCTCGATGAAGCTGCCGTAGATGGGCGTTTCCACCACGGCCGGGGATACCGCATTCACGCGGATATGATCATCGCCCAGTTCCATGGCCAGATGCTGGGTGAGGGCATGCAAGCCGGCTTTGGCCATGGAATAGGCACTGGAGGGGGTGGCTTTGACCGCTTGTTTGGCCCACATGGACCCTACGTTGACAATAGAACCGCCGCCCTCTGCCTGCATACGTTTCACTACGGCCTGGGTGACAAAGAAGGTTCCTTCATTGATGTTCATGTAGCTGGCGTAGTCTTCGGCACTGTGATCCACAAAGGAGGTGGGGTTGAAGGTGCCGGCGGCGTTCACCAGATAGGACAGGCGTCCTGGGAAATCCTGAATCTGCTGGATCAGATGCTGACGTTCACTCGGGTCACTGATATCTGCTCGCCAGGTGCTGACCTCGCCGTCAATCGAAGCTGCGGCAGCATCCAGTTTGGCCTGACTGCGGCCAACAAGGATGACGGGGATCTTGCGTTTGGCCAGACGCTGGGCACTGGCCAGGCCAATACCACTGCTGCCTCCTACAATGAGGGCGGAGGCGGGGCGGGTGTTTTCGGTATTGCTGCTCATGGGGTGTTTCTTTCGTTTGGGGTGTTTCTTGCTGATACAAACCGACTAGTTGGTCGGTATTTAGGGTAAAAAAATTAACCGAGGAGACGCAGGATGTTTTCGGAAACCCGGTCGAGTACCTGAGGGTCCCGGGATCCCCGGGCCATCAGCAAGGCGCCTTCCAGGCTGCTGAAGATCAGGCTGGCAAGAGCCTCAATATGCGAGGGTTCTGTGGCCTTGCTCTGATCGCGGTGGCGGCTGATCAATCGACTTAGAAAATCGACATTTAGTTCGCTGAAACGAGCAACGGTGTCTGCGGCTTGTTCCGAAAGTAGGGCGATATCCGCGGCCAGCATGCCACAGAGGCACATGTTCTGATCATCGGCATAGCTGTTCTGGAAAAGTCTGGCATAGGCCCGGAGCTGTTCTTCGGGGCTGTCTGAACTCGCTTCAATCTGCCCCAGGGCCTGCTCATAGACTTTGAAGTAGCGCTCGGCAACCGCCTCGACCAGATTCGCCTTGGTCGCGTAATGATGGTGAATGGTTGGTTTTCCCACACCCACTTCCGTGCTGATGTCGGCGTAGGACATCGCTTTGACCCCACGCTGCTGAATGAGTCGCTGCGCGCTGTCGAGGATTCGGGTGGCTGAGTCGCTTGTTCTCATAACTCATGTATAAACCGACTAGTTGGTCAGTGCAAAAAAGAAAATGGATTTTTTTCAGATTTGTTTTTCTTCTAGCCTTGGAGGGGGGGGCTCTTCGTGGATTCTGGAACATTTGTTTGTTTGGGGGGCGGATGCTTTGCTCGCCCGCTGGAAGCGCGCGGTCCATTGATTTTGGGCTCCGACGCATGGAAGACGCGGAGCCTGGGAGGCCCGGCTG
>DIYK01000059.1:5017-5225 GCA_002429005.1 Verrucomicrobia bacterium UBA6056 | reverse complement strand
GTTCTGCTCGCCCGCTGGAAGCGAGCGGTCCATTGTTATTTGCTCAGGCTTGGAGGTCTCCGAGCCTGGGAGGCCCGGCTGCGAGCCGGGAAGAGCATAGGCCTGAGGGTTATGAAGCTTGCTTCAGGCTCTGCTCGCCCGCTGGAAGCGCGCGGTCCATTGTTATTTGCTCACGCTTGGAAGTTGCGGAGCCTGGGAGGCCCGGCTG
>DIYK01000059.1:0-4876 GCA_002429005.1 Verrucomicrobia bacterium UBA6056 | reverse complement strand
TCTGCTCGCCCGCTGGAAGCGCGTGGTCCATTGTTATTTGCTCAGGCTTGGAAGACTCGGAGCCCCGGCTGCTAGCCGGGAAGATCATAGGCCAGAGGGTTATGAGGTTTGCTTCAGGCTCTGCTCGCCCGCTGGAAGCGCGCGGTCCATTGTTATTTGCTCAGGCTTCGAATGCGCGGAGTTTGGAAGCCCCGGCTGCCATCCGGGCAGCCCTTATTCCTGCGGCTGAGCCAGGCGTCCCATGAAGAGAATTGCTCCGCTTTCTTTTTCGGTAATGAAAAAGAGAAAGGGATGATCCGCGCGGAACAGGGGCGGCGGCGGGCCCATGGAAACGGATGTGGCACGCATGACTACCGCGGTGGCGGCCGCAGCTTCGGTGCCTTCTTCGTTCACTTCCACAAAACTTTTATGAAGGATGTCGCCCACGTAGAGCTCTCCCGGGGAGCCCATGATGCCACTGAAATCGGCGGCGGAGGGCGAAAAGGCGGCTTTCATGCCCAGTTCTTTCATGGGCTCAACCAGTTTGTAGCTGCCTTCCATCTTAAAGCGGGGCAGGAAGATGATGCTTTCCTGTTTGCGGCTTTCGTTCAGCTGCTTGAACAAGTCCGCCATCTTTTCTGCAGTCAGCTCTTTCTCCACTGCAGCCAGACCGTGCTTTTCTTTCGGAAGAAGAATGTTCATGGCAAAACGGTCTCCACCATAGGGAAGGCGCAGGAACTGCAGCTCTTCATTCTGAACCATCTGCACCCGTTCTTTCTGATACATCATGGGCACCTGCAGCTTCTGATCCACGGCAACATGAAAGGGGGCTTCACGGGTACGTTTGGGGTCAAAAGCCTTGTCCCAACTGCCTTTGAAATAAATGGCGTTGAGGATGACTGCGGCGGTACCGCCGGGCAGCTGATCCAGCATGGGATCGATGCGCCCCTGGGTTTTGTCCTTCACCCAGCCGTTGATGCGGGCGAGGTCTCCGGGGAAGATCTCTGCGTCGTAAAAGTTCGTGATGCTTTCGCGGTAGGCTTCCCGGGGCTGTCCCTGCAGCATGGCCAGTCCGTTGGCAATGCCTAGAATCTGTTCCGTTTCTTTCGAGGCCGCCTCCAGATCCTGTTTGAGCAGCAGGAACTGCTCGTTGCTGCCCGCGCCGGGTAGCATGAGGGCCTTGACCATTTCATCGGCAGTTTCCCCCTTGGCTCCTGCCCAGGTCATACTCAGGGCCGAGGAGATGGAATAGGGGGAGTAAAACAGGTTGCCCTCACCCAAAAGGGGAAGCAGCTTTACTGCAAATTCGCTCTGCCCCTCTACAAGAGGCTTGGCGTCTGCGACACTGGCGGACGAGAGGAGTTGTTCGGCCGATACGAGGCCAGTACTGAGAAGAAGTGCGGTTAGAAGATGTTTCATCGGGAGCTTCCTTGAAGAGATTCTCGACAAAGACGACTCCCGATGAGGGATGCTTAGGATTATTTTTCTTTTTATGCGGTCTTTTTGACCACTTCTTTCAGCGAGGCCAGCATACCCGCGATGTTGGAGAGATCTCCGGGAATGATCATGGTGTTGTTTTCCTTGGCCAGTTTTCCGAATTCACTGAGGTACTGCTCGGCAATACGCAGGTCCACGGCGGAGTGTCCTCCCTCGGCCTGAATAGCCTCGGCGACCTGTCGTAGTCCGGTTGCGGTGGCGGTCGCCACGCGTTCGATTTCCTGGGCGCGGCCTTCGGCCTCGTTGATACGTCTCATTTTCTCACCCTCCGAGAGAGAAATGGCTTCTTGTTTCTCTGCTTCAGCCACGTTGATCTTGGCCTGGCGTTCCCCTTCGGATTCGGCAATCATGGCACGTTTTTCCCGTTCAGCACGCATCTGTTTTTCCATGGCATCCTTGATGCTCTTGGGAGGCACGATGTTTTTAACTTCATAGCGGGTGACCTTCACGCCCCAGGGATCGGAAGCTTTGTCCACGGCGTCCACAATGTTTGCGTTGATACTTTCCCGTTCCTCAAAGGTTTTATCGAGGTCAAGTTTGCCGATCACTGAACGCATGGTGGTTTGGGCCAACTGGGCGGCGGCGAAGTTGTAGTTGTTGATACCATAGGATGCTTTCTTGGCATCCATGACCTGCATGTAGAGAATGCCATCCACTTCCACCGAGATGTTGTCTTTGGTGATACAGTTCTGGGGAGGCACATCCACGGCCTGTTCTTTGAGGGTGTGTTTGTAAGAGACCTTGTCAATGAAGGGGATCATGACATGCAGGCCGGCCTCCAGGGTGTTGGCATACTTGCCGAGTCGTTCGACGATGTAAGCCTGTTTTTGAGGGACGATGCGAATACTGCGGATGACGGCGAAGGCCACCAGCACGAGAATAAGTCCAAGGGCAATTTCCATGAGAGTTCCTTAAGGGAGGAGAGGTTAGCTGAGGGGTTTGACTTCAAGGGTCAGGTTGCTGCGTCCGGTGATCTCCACCGGATGCTCGGCTGGAATGGCTTCGGCTGCCGTGGCGCTCCATTCCACGCCGTGCAGCAGCACGCGGCCGGCTTGGAGCGGAGAGATGGCCTGGGTCACACTTCCGCGCTGGCCGATGAAATCCTCTTTATCGGGCGCATCACTGCTCTTGCCGAAAAGGATAGGTTTGCTCAGTTTTCGCAGGCCCAGCAGCAATGCGACGGAAGCTGAACAGAAAAACAGCATCTGCAGGGCAAATGACAACTCGACCAGCAAGGTCAAAACGGCGGTGAGTAGGGCGCCCAGGCCAAAAAAGATCAGCACCAGTCCCGGAACCATACATTCCAGGATGAGCAGCAGCAGGCCGAGGATCAGCCAGCCGCCGGGGCCTTGCAGCCAGGACAAACTTTCGGGGATCATACGAGACTCCTTGTTGGGTACAGCTCCAGTAGAGCACAGGGAGTCTTGCCCCAGCGATTACAAGCGGGGATACGCTTTATAGTCAGCGCAAGGGGGCAGGCCTCAGGCGCTACGGCTGCGCCAGGCCATCATGCCGCCACCGCTGAAGAACATCAGCAGACTGTAGACCACGGCGGGCATGGCGATGCTTGGATTTTCAAGCATGCCCAGGGCAATGGCCAGAGCCAGCGTGCCGTTCTGAATCCCGGCCTCAATGCTTAGCGTGACCTGCTGTTGAGCGCTCAGACCCGCCAGACGGGCCACGCCGAAGGCGGCAGCCATACTCACCAGATTCAACAACAGGGAGGGGACACCGGCCAACTGGAACTGTTGAGCAAGATTTTCCTCTTTCGCCACCGCAGCCACAATGATCAGGGCGAGGAAAACCAGGGAGAATATATTAAAGCCTTTGCCCATCTTTTGGGTCAGCGCGGGTTTGGCCTTGTGCAGGAGCATCCCCAGGCCGATCGGCAGGAGAATGATGATCGCCAGCTTCAGCACCGTTTCCACAAAGGGTAGGGCGATGGCCGTGCTTTCGCCTACATACTGATTCAGGGCCCAACCCATGAGCAAGGGAATACTGAACACCGTGATCAGGCTGCTGATCGCGGTAAGGGTGACTGATAGAGCCGAGTCGCCTTTGGAGAGATGGGAAATAATGTTGGAGGTGGCCCCCCCGGGACAGGCGGCAATCAGCATCAGCCCCACTGCGATTTCTTCTTTCAGGCCGAAGACCGTGATCAGCAACAGCGCAATCAGCGGCAGCAGCACTATCTGGCACAACAGGCCCAGCAGGGTGGCTTTGGGCTGACGCAGCACCCGGCCGAAGTCCACAGGTTTCAGCGTCATGCCCATACCGAACATGATGATAAAAAGTGCGAGAGGCAGAAAGACAGTCTTTAACATGCGGGCTATCTGCTTCCTCACTGGAGGATTAGCAAGTGCATTTGCATGGGAATGCATTCGGAGGCTCTGGATTGACTTGACCTCCCGCATGCAAGCGGGAAGGGTTTGCTTATGATTCCCGAAGACACATTTCGCATGATTCAGCAGGAGATCAAAGAGCTCGAGGCCCGGGAGCAGGTCACTGTGCTCTATGCCTGTGAGTCCGGTAGCCGTGCCTGGGGTTTTGAGTCCAGTGACAGTGATTTCGATGTCCGCTTTATCTATCTTCGAAAAACGGAATGGTACCTGAGCATTCAGGATAAGCGGGATGTGATCGAGTTGCCCATTGATGATGAGCTGGATATTTCGGGCTGGGATCTGCCCAAGGCCCTGCAGTTGCTGCGTAAGTCTAACCCTCCCTTATTGGAATGGATGCAGTCTCCCATTGTGTATGCGGAGGTCCCGGGTTTTGCCGATCGCCTGCGGCAGATTATGGACCGCTATTACTCGCCTATTTCCTGCATGTATCACTACCTGCATATGGCGGAGAACAACCACAAAAAATATCTGCTGAAGGACGAAGTGTGGACGAAGAAGTATTTCTATGTGCTGCGCCCGGTGCTGGCCTGTATGTGGATTGAGCAAGGGCTGGGCGTGGTGCCCATCGAATTTGATGTGCTGGTCCAGCGTCTGGTCACGGATGAGGAGCTCCATGAGGAAATCGCCAAGCTGCTGCGCTTAAAACGCTCTGGTGCTGAATTGGATCTGGCTCCAAGAAATCCGGTGCTTTCCGGATTTTTGGACAACGAATTGAAACGCCTTCGGGCTGATTTGCAACCGCCAGCGGAGAGCCGGGATCCGAAGCTGTTAGATAAGATCCTGGTCGAAACTTTGATGAGTGTGAATGGATCCAGCTTGAAGTTGGATTGAGGGTGTTATTGAGCGGAAGATGCGGAGCCTGGGAGCCCCGGCTGCCAGCCGGGAGAATCAAACGCCTAGTTTTCTGAAAGATCCGGTCCTGTGGGTTTCATGCTCTGCAGGCCCCCTGGAAGGGCATGGTCCATGGTTCCTGCCCCTAGCAGCCTGTCGGACTTTGG
>DIYK01000097.1 GCA_002429005.1 Verrucomicrobia bacterium UBA6056 | reverse complement strand
CGGGAATGATGAAAATGGCCAAACAACAGCAGCGCGCCGGCAAAGCCCCCGCCTTGTTCACCGCGCTCAAGGGCGGCATGCAGCAGTTGCCGGATCGCCTGGCGGAACGCATGGACGCAGACATCCGCCTCAACACCCGCGTACAGAAGCTGGAACGGAACGAACAAGGCTGGCTGGTAGATGGAGAGGCCTTCGATCACGTCATTCTCGCCCTGCCGGCCCGGGCCGCAGCGCCTCTGTTGAAAGACGCAGCACCGCAGCTGTCCAGCCGCCTGGCGGAGCAGCAGAGCAGCAGCTCCGCCACCCTCTCCATGATCTTTCGGCGGAAGGATCTCGCCAAGGTACCCACGGGTTTTGGGTTTATGGCGGCCCACCCCTTGAACAGCGAACTGGTAGGCTGTACCTGGACCGGTAATAAGTTTGTCGGCCGGGACAATGAGGAATTTTTCCTCTGCCGCGCGTTTCTGGGGGGCCCCTCTGCGGAACAGGCCATCCATTCGGGTGACGATGAGGCCCTCTTCCAAGGTGGCCTGGCCGCCCTCCGCAAGGTCTGCCCCTTCCTTCCCGAGCAGCCGCTTGAGCACTGGCTGCAACTCTGGCCGAATGCCAACCCTGGCTACCGCCTAGGACATCTCGACTGGGTAGCCGACATCGAAGCTCAGGCTGAAAACCTGGGTCGCATCCACTTCCTCGGTTCCAGTTACCGCGGCGTATCCGTGTCTGACTGCATACACCAAGCTCAGAATCTGGCCCTGCTTCAAGCGCCTTCCAACCTATGAATCCCCTGAGGAGGCGTTCCTTCTGCGGGATCCTGCCCCTCGTACTGTCTCATGAGTGACCGACTGACATCATCTTCCGAACGCAAAGCTCCTTGGTGGAGCCTGCTTTACCCACTGCTTTTCCTGGCCCTGGCCTCAACCTATTTTCTCGCGTTCAAAGGCATTCCAGCTGAATTCCCCTCACAGGTTCAGCTCTTTCCGGATGCGCTCCAACGCCTGCTGGCCAGTATCCAGTTCCCTCTGTTGATCCTCAGCACAGGCTTGCTGCTACCGCGACTGTTGATCCCATCCTCTGGAATTCCCGCCAAAACGCTGGCCATCTGTGTAGGCAGTGTTACTCCACTGATTTTCCTGATGGACAGTCCGGATTGGGTGCTGGCGGAAGCGCTCATCCTCGGGGCAGCCTGCCTGAGCCTGATCCCGGGAACCCGACTGGCTCTGCCCCGGGCTGCGCTGGCAGGGGCCTGTGCTGGACTCGCGTTGAGTGTAGATTTCCTGATTGCAGCTCTGCTCCCGGGACTGTTTGTGCTGGAAGCCCTACGTTTGAAGGGAGATTCCAAACGGGCCTGGCTCCCCTTTCTTTTCTGGCTCCTCTGTTTTCTGCTTCCCCAGTACGGGTTACTCAGCTCCAAGGCTTTTGGTGGTGAACCCTCTCAAGTGGAGAGCGCCTTTTCTTTCGCACAGCTGTGGCCCGAGCTTCCTTATTGGACGCTGCCCTTTCTCCCCCTCGGTCTCTTGGTCGCCCTGGCACAGAAACGACCGGCAGCGTTTTTGCTGCTCTCGGCGCTTGTCCTGAGCCCGGCCTTGATCGTCTTCCTGGGAGAAGTGCCCCTGGTCTATGCTCTGTGCCTCCTCCTCTTTTCGGCATACGGCATCGTCCGCCTCATGCGTGGCGTGGAACAGGGCCTGCGCCGTGCTGCACCTAAGGCAGCGAACCTGTTTGTCCCCGTGCTGCTGGGCCTGACCTTTGCAGCCCTCACCGCAAACCTCATCCGGAGTCTGATATGAGCAGCGCCCCCAGCGGAGAAGAATGGCGGGATCTCGATCTCGTTCTTCCCGAATTTAATTCCGCCGAAAATGCCGAGGTCCTCGCCGAAGCCGAACAGAATATTCAGAATCAGCGTTTGAAACCCGTCACCCTGCAGTTGCAGGATGCGCAAGGGCAAGCGCTCAGTGGCCGGGAAGTCGAACTGGAGTTGATCCAGCATGACTTTCCGTTTGGCGAACAGCTTTGGACCCTCGACGCCCAGTACCGCAATGGGCAGGAGAACAGTGAATTCTCCCGCAGTTGGAAGCAGCTGTTTGGCGAGGTATTTAACTCCGCGAATAACCTCTGTTACTGGACAGAGCGCCCTCAGAATGACGCCTCGAAAACTGAGGATCAGCAGGGTGAACAACGGGTGGAGAATTTCGCCGACACGGTAGACTGGACCCTGGCCAGTGGCCTCAAAGCCAAAGGGCATCCTCTCTTCTGGTCCATTCCCAAATGCACCCCGGAGTGGGTGAAACGTTACGACATCGACACCTACTGGAAATTCGCCGAAGTGCGGGTGCGCAACCTGGTCGCCCGCTTCAAAGGGCGAGTAACCATGTGGGATGCGGTCAACGAGGCGCTCTGGGAGGCCGCTCCCCAGAACATGACTCAACGTCATTGGCCGCACATCGAAAGCACAGGGGTGATGGCCGATTATATTGAAAAGGTCCTGACCTGGTGCCGGGAAGAAGACCCCGATGCACAGTACCTGATCAATGACTACGGATTAATCTCTGAGGATCAGGAACCCAAACGCGGATCTGACGGCTCTCTGGTCACCGCGTCTTCCCAACGCAAACGCTATCTGGCGCTGGCGGAAGAACTGAAGACCCGTGGCTGTGCGCCTAACGCCATCGGCCTGCAGGCGCACACCGGCTGGGTGTCCCTGAAACTGCTTCAGAACTGCCTCACTGAAATGGGTCAGGCCGGCCTGCCTCTGCATATCACCGAATTCTGGGCCAGCCCCAAGGTTCTATTGGAGCGGGGTATGGATCCCAAACAGGTGGAAGAAGTGACCGCAGATTATGTGCGGCAATTCCTCACCGTCTGTTATGGCCACCCTAAGGTGGAAGCCTTCTTCTTCTGGGGCTTTATGAACCGGGCCGTGAACATGAATGCCGACGGCAGCTACAGCCTGACCCCGCTCTTTCATTCCGTAAAAACCCTGCTCACCGAAACCTGGGGACTGCGCAAGACTCTGAGCAGTAATGCCCAAGGCGAAGTACAACTACCGCTCTACGCAGGCAGCTACCAGCTGCGTCATCGTCTGCCCAATGGGCAGCTGCGGGGGCAGAAACTGGAGATCCGCCACCCTGCACCCAGCCTGATTCCGGTTCTGCTGTGAACCGCATTACGCCGATCACCGCAAATACCTTTCGCTCCGATGGCGGTGCGATGTTCGGCCTGGTGCCCAAAGTGCTGTGGTCGCGGTTGATTGAACCCAATGAGAACAATGCCATCCTCCAGCGGGCTACCGTGCTGCTGGTGGAACTGGAAGATGGACGAAAGGCTCTGGTGGATTGTGGCTGTGGAGATCCGGCGGATTTCAGTGAACGGGAACGGAAGATTCACGAACTCGATGAGGAGTGGCTGCTTCCCAAAGCCTTGGCAACACAGGGCCTTGGTCTGGAAGACATCGATGCAGTCATTCTGGGACATGCGCATTGGGATCATGCCGGTGCTCTGTGTCGTGCCGACGGAGCCCCTCAGTTTCCCAATGCCGACATTTACCTGAGAGCGGCTGAACTCGAATGTGCACTGGGAGGCGATCCCCTGCTCTACAAATCCTATCCCGAGAAGATCCGGAACAGTTTACGCAGCCTAAGGGAACGCATTCACCCGGTAGCCGATGCGTTTGGCGACATCTTTCCCGGCATTCGCATGCTGCCCGCTCCCGGGCACAGCGCCGGCCAGGCCGCGATATACTTTGAGCAGCCTGAGCTGGCAGGCAAAGGGACGGTGCCAGCGGCGATGTTCGCCGGGGACAACTGCCCCAGCCGTCACCACCTGCGCATGGTCTTTCAAACCGCCTACGATACGGAACCCTTACGAACCCGGGCCTGGAAACGGGAATGGTTTCCCCGCTGCGCCGAAGAAGGCATCTGGTTACTGCTCACGCATGACAGCAGCGTCAGAGGCATCCAGATTGCCGCCGACCCCAAACGGGAATACGTCGAGATCGATCAGTATGAGTTCTAACACAAAACACCCCGCAAGCCCAAATGGGTTGCGGGGGGGACCGATAACGGATCTGGAGCTTACCAGCTTTCCACGTCGTATTGTTTTACGATCTTGATGCTCATGGTCAGAATCTCCTCGTTCATATTTTCGTAGTAGAGGGTCAGGGTGCCCGTGCACAGCGCCGGATTCCCATTCAGATTGCAACGAACCAGGGGAGAGTTCATGATGCTGTACTGACCGGACTTGGTTTCGGTGAGACCAATGGTGGCATAGGGACTCTGTGCATGTTCTTCAATCAACAGACGCATGCCGATCAGGCGGGTCTGCATAGGAGAATACACCGGGGCTGCCTGGGGATTGAAGTAGGAGATAAAATGGCTCTCCAAGGGCCCCACGTTCGCATTTTGCACATTGCCAGTGGCCAGCTCTTCGGCATGAACGGGAACCCCATGGCTGTAGTAGGGATCCTGCAGAAAGCCGCTGAAGAACTTCAGGCCGAAGGCGCCCAGGCTTTGTGTCCAGGTGTTATGCCATTCGCTTTCAATTTTCTGAACCACATTGGGATCATCGCGGATCCAGGTATCCAGCAGCACGAGGTCGCCCACTTGCGGCTGAAGCGGAACGAGGAGTTTCGGAGGGGTGCCACGGTATTCCTGGTTGACGGTCAGGCCTTCATCGATCGATTCCACCATCCCCCAGAAGCGTGCGGTTTGATCCGCATGCAGCTTCGGAAGGATGGACAAGCTGACCAGAGTGGCGGTGGAAAGGAACTGTTTCAAAGAAGTGTTCATCAGATACTCCATAAGGGTGGAAGTGTGTTTCATCCTGCTGTTGGAGAAATCCAGATGAGGGTTACAGCCCACCCGATTTTTTTTTCGAAAGCATCTTCCGAACATCGGAAGATGACCTTGTTCCAGTTTCCGAAGTTCGGAAGGATCATGAAAAGTAAACGAGCTTCCCCAAAGCCCCTCACGCACAGCTCAATCCGCGGGCCATGGCAGCGTGACCCCGGCTTCCGTCCCGGCTGGCAGCCGGGGCTCCCAGACTCGGCCCTTACATCAAGGAACGACTAGCTCCACCAACAACGTTCAAAAAAATAATTACGCAACTTCAAGATTCGCAGTTATTTTTCAATGCGCCAATCCCAAGAAACATTCTCAAAATAAAAATAGGAATATTTACTTCGATTTAAACCATCCCAAAAACCTGTGTAAAAAAAGAAACGACCATTTTCCAGACAAGCCATTTTGAATTTTTCCAGCTCGACTAAAATCTCTACAGGCAATTCAGCGTATTCAAAGTTCCCGATATTTTCAAAGGTGAGAGGTTTTCGGGTTCCTGCAGATAAAACAATATCAAATGCTGCATACTTAGGATGGTCCAAGGTTTCGATTAACCGTTTTAAGGATTCCCGTCCTGCACCTAGATATTTTCCAGATACAAAATATTCCACCCCTTGATCGTTTAGATCTGAATATTGTGAAAGAGAAATATGAACATGGATTGGAGATTTACCCTCAAAACCGTCCGACTGGATAAAGAAAACATCAACTCCTTTGCCTGACAGCTTATCTGCGAATATCGTCAACAAGAATTTAGATTTCTCAGTAATTTCCAAGAAATTAGAAATAAGGACAACAGAATCTCCTGAACTCAAACGCAAAAACTGTCGATAAAATCGAATTTCTTCTCTTGTTTCCCAGCCAGGATCTAACTTCATATTTTGAGGCGCTTCTAATAATATTAGAAACTGATCAAGCTCATCTTTTGTCCAAATTACGGTATAAGTGCGTGCCTCATCGCATTGTAAATCAGCGCATGCAGATCCCCGAATACGACTAGACAATGAAGTACAACCAAACATGGAACATAAATGGATCACAAAAACACTTAATATTATAATTCTTTTCATAGCCCCAAGCAGTATTTAGGCGAAGATAGTAATTTCCTACCACCTTTATGACGATAAAAAAATAAAAGTGCCCTTCCAATCCAGCTTACAACTCCCCAAGAGCAACCGAAGCCTGCACTCCTTGAACGCATTCCCTGCAGTACCCTTACCTGCGGGCCAAGGGTCCGCTCAAATATTCAGCCTAGTCCGAAGGATGGGCTGAAAGCCCTCCGCCGGGCTAGGACCCCGACACACAAAATGAAATCGCGGGCCACAGGTCCGCGCACATTCCCATCGAATGAGCCCCACCTTTCCTTCCCCCAACCCGCGGGCCAAGGGTCCGCTCACATATTCAGCCTAGTCCGAAGGAAGGGCTGTAAGACCTCCGCCGGGCTAGTACCCCGGCACACAAAATGAAATCGCGGGCCACAGGTCCGCGCACATTCCCATCGAATGAGCCCCATCTTTCCTCCCCCAACCCGCGGGCCAAGGGTCCGCTCACATATTCAGCCTAGTCCGAAGGATGGGCTGAAAGCCCTCCGCCGGGCTAGGAATCCGTTGCAACACATGAATTCGCGGGCCACAGGTCCGCGCACATTCAAACCGAGTGGGTCGGGACCCGCAGCCTGTTTTGCTTATCCCCCTTCAGAGGGATGCAGTTCCAGCATTCGCTGGTACAGCCGGATATCGAGGGCATTGCTCTCCCGGATCAGCTCCAGCGTGCTTTCAGGAACTTCGCCGAGTCGAGGCTTCTCTGCGTTTACATTCCGCCGGGGCTGGGTTTCGTAAGGCAGACGGAGCCGGGCCATTTTGCGTAGCTGCTGAATAAACCGATCATAATCCTGAAGAAATCCAACCAGATCATAGTCATGATGTAGGTTGTTCAGAGCCTGTTGCAGAGCCTCTTCGGGTTTCGCATCCACTTCCTCCGCACTACAGCCAGAAAAATGAGCTGTGTACCAATTACTCAATTCCGGACTAAGTTTGCGCGAGACATAGGCTTCCAAAGACAGCTCCTCGTCATGGATCTGCGCATAGAGGTAATGCTCCGGGGTCTTGCGGGCATAATAATAATGAGAGACAATCCGATCCACAGGCTCTCGGAGAATGGTGACCTTCAGGCTACGCGGGTCGGCCAAGGGAATCAATTGGTCTGCATGATGTCCCAGCATGAGCCGGTAGCTATGCCGCCGAGAGAGAGGCATCTCCCGAAACGCCTCCACTTCCGTCAGTTGGCGACCCCCATTCAATATATAGCGATGTTCCGGAGCATAGTTGCGGGCCAGATATCCATTGAGAGAACTCCCTCCGCATTTAGGCAGATGATCAAAAATCAGTTTCCTCGCCCGCAGACCAGGCAGGCGGAGTTTCAGGGCTTCTTTGGCCAGGTACAGTCTGTCCAGAATCATGTTTACGCATTAACGAGCCAAAGGAGTCAGGTCAAAACCTGCCCGAACCCTTTCTGGCCGGAAAGAGATCCCTCTTGTTCCAGGAATGACGAGCTTCAGCAGCACTCCGGTTTTCGCTTCGCAGGCCGACGACCAGAGCTTGAGAAAAAAAATGGATCTCCGTGCTGCACAGGCTACAATAAATTCCCCCTGACTTCGTTGCTTAGAGAAACCCCATAAAACATCACATTATGAAAATCTTAGCCAGCCTCCTTCTCTTCGTCAGTTCCGGAACCTTGTTTGCACAGAACCTTGCCCAGAGTTATCAGGTTCGAGGCGGAATCAGTACGGAAAGCAGTTATCGCGGAGACAAAATCGAAAAAGGAAACCGGGACGTCCGTCACAAAGAAAAGGAACAAGTCCTCAAGATGGAGATTCGTCGCATGAATCCCAACGCGCCATCCAATGCCAAAGTATACTGGATCCTGGCCATGGATGATATGCAAGGTCGCCTTCGTCCTGTGGGTGGAGGAGAACAGGAAATTCATTCCCAGGTAGGGATCCCTGTAGAGATCACCAGCGATTCCATCTCGGTAAAGGAACGCGACTGGAAAAGGAAAAACGGTAAAAGCGGAGGCCGTGAGCAGGATCTAAAGGGCTACGCCGTTCTCGTAGTCGACTCCGAAGGCAATGAACTTGGCTTCAAGTGCAGCCCAAACAGCCTGGAAAGCAAATCTCGTAGTTACTTCAGCGAGGAACTGGCCAAGGATGCGGAGAAAGAAGAACGACAAGAAGAACGCGCTGCGAAGAGGAATGCCGGTCGTCAGAAGAAAAACAAAGGCTTTTGAGCAACAGGCTCAAGAGGAGTGATGCTCAGCTGTAATGGCACAAAAAGCTCCTGGAGATCAGGATACAAATTGCCCCCCTTTGCATGATGCCTAGAGGAAAAAAGGTGCTAGTGGAGTCCGCCTTACAGATGCTGTATTTCATAACGAAACCTGTACCTTGTCGGAGGAGAACCCTTTGTGATTCCTACTTGCCGTATCATCAGAGCCATCGCTCTGAAAGAGCGGGAGAATACCAGCCTCGGGTGAAACCCGGGGGAAGGATAGCCCCATCTTTCTGCACGCTGAAAGCGTGCCAGAAAACCATGCAGTTATGATTCGTGCGCTCCTTCAGAGCGCTGGATCT
>DIYK01000115.1 GCA_002429005.1 Verrucomicrobia bacterium UBA6056 | reverse complement strand
AAGCCCCCCAAGCCCCACCATTCACTGCCCGACCTTCCAGTTCAGCACCATGTTGATTTGTGCCGGGTTTTGCGGGGAGCGGTAGTAGTCCGACTTCGGACAGCGTGCCCATAGCTCTTGGTATTCCGCCATCGCCCGTTCCCCGGCGTCCCCGCCCGGCTGCTGATGCCTTGCCAGCCAGCAGCCGATGACCGTCCCCGTGCGGCCAATGCCCCCCCAGCAATGCACATAGGGCAGAATGCCCCGGCCTAAAGCTTCATCGATGGCATCCAGAATCTCCACCATGCTCTCCATCCGGGTCACCGACATATCCACAATCGGAAAGCGCCGATGCCGCGCCCTCTGCAGCCAGGCCGCATAAGGATCCAGTTCCCCCTTCTCGGTGAGATCCACAAACAACCCCACTCCAGCTGCTTCCAGAGCCGCCAGTTTCGGCGAGCTCTTCTCATCCCAGGCATCCCGGGGGTATTCCCCCGCAAGTAGGAAATGGGGACGCACCCAGTAACTGTTCGGATGCGGAGTCGGGGGGAGGCTTTCGAAGGACATTTCAGGGAGTGGGGATTCTTCTATAGCTTGCAAATTGAAAAACTATGCGTCAATCACGGCGTATGTCGGATCAGGCGATATCTACGCGCAATGCCTTTGCAGCTACATGAGAAGCATACGATCGCCCAAACGGGTTCGGTACCGTGATGTCACAGCTGAAGTGCAACAGGAGATCCGACGATACCTCCATCTATCACTGATCATTCGATTCAACGCAGGCCTTCCTGACCCACTGGATCGGATCTGTATGGGTGATATTCAGGAACTATGTCACTCCGCTTGGAATTCGTTCAAATAGAAAAGTAGCTTCCGGTTGAGAAGCTGGAAGGAGAGGGCTAAGGGTGTGGGCAAACCGTGATTTGTAGCATGTTGCTACAAGAAAACTCGTTCCGAAATTCGGAAAAGCCTGAAGCAAGGTCTTCCGTGACTCGGAAGAGCGCTTAGGTCTTCGATGTATGGGCAAGATTGCTGGGCTTACTCCGATAGGTCCCCCAATCGACCCATAACGTTGTTGAGCTGCTGTTGCAGGTCCTGTTGTTGCTGTTGAATATCTTCAGGGCTCATGCGCCAGCTGGGGCTGTTCAGGCTTTCGATCTCAGGTTCTGGCTAAAGTAGTGGCTCGGGTTTTGTTTTTTTTACCACAGAGGGCACGAAGGGCACGGAGCGGATGCTCTGGATTTTTTTTGTGGCTTCGCCCTGGGGGAGGGGCTTGGGTTCTGGTTGAGGTTCAGTATTTCTTTACAGCGACCTGCCTGCCTCAATGGGCGTGAGCCTTTTGGGTAGGAGGGCGCGCCTGCCCGCAGGACGTAGCCTGCAGGCGACGGCCAGGGAAGCTGATGCTCCGGTTTTTTTGGGGGCTTGGGTTCTGGCTTAGGTTCTGGTTGAGGTTCAGTATTTTATTTCAGCGACCTGCCTGCCTCAATGGGCGTCAGCCCTTTGGGTAGGAGCGTATGCCTCGTGGAATTTGGTTTATGCAAAAACCCCTCTCATTTTTATGCATGTCCTTTTCGATATGTATAAAAAATCGAATTATCTATGCATGTTTTGTTGATTTTGTATAAAAAACCTCTTTTTCTTTCTATAGATGAGCATGCCCATGAAATCGTTACAAACCTTTGACTTTCAGACTTTTGAAACGGTTTCTGTGCTGAAAAAGCTAAATGCTGCGACTCGGCAACTTGCGGAATTGAAAGGGCGAGCAGCGACGATTCCCAATCAGGCGATTTTGATTAATACCCTGGCCATTCAGGAAGCGAAGGACAGTTCGGAGATTGAGAACATCATTACCACCCATGATGAGCTGTTTCAGGAGGATCTCACACCGGCAAGCCGGTTAACCCCTGCGGCCAAGGAGGTCCTTCGCTATCGCGAAGCGTTGTGGCTAGGTTTTCATGCGATTCAGCAAGACGGTCTCCTGACCAATCGGAGCATCCTCAAAATGCAGGCCTTGTTGGAAGAAAATGATGCAGGGTTTCGGAGGGTTCCGGGTACAGAGCTCAAGAACCATCAGACCGGAGAGACGGTGTACACGCCGCCACAGGATGCTCACGAGATCGAGGATCTCATGGAAGATGTGCAAAAATTCATAAACGATCCGGTGGCTCGGGATGTCGATCCTCTTTTACGCATGGCCCTGCTACACCATCGATTTGAATCGATCCACCCTTTCTATGATGGCAATGGTCGGACGGGTCGGATCCTGAATGTACTTTATTTGGTGAAAGAGGGGTTGTTGGATATTCCCACCCTCTATCTCAGTCGCTACATTCTGCATACCAAACAGGAATACTATAGGTTGCTTCAGGAGCTGCGAAGCCGCGATAGCTGGGAAGACTGGTTTGTATATATCTTAACCGGGGTGGAACAGACGGCCAGTGCGACCATTGATACCATTGGTCAGATCAAGCATTGCCTTCAAGATTACAAGATTCGCATCCGGAAAGAGCATCGCTTTTACAGTCAGGATCTCATCAATAACCTCTTCACCCATCCCTACACCAAGATTGAATTTGTCCAACAGGATCTCAAGGTGACGCGGGTGACGGCCACCAAGTATTTGAATGAACTCTGCGAGACTGGATTTCTTCATAAGCATAAAATAGGCCGAACGAATTACTATGTGAATCCGCCGTTGGCTTCCATCCTTTCGACCCCCCCTCGCTTTTCATAAGCGCACAAGTTCAACCGGGGTAAGACTCTTTGGCTTGCAGGTGGAGCTGGCTTGGGTTTTGCGGGCAGGCAAGCTGTGGTGTTCAACCGCGGACGGCGCGGAAAGCGCGGACCCAGCGTGGGGGGGGCTATGGTTGTGGCGTAGTCCCGCAGTCTCTGCGGGAAAATCTTTTCATAGCTCCGGCTTGGGTTCTGTCTCGCGCCCAAGATGGGCGCGGTCCATTGTGAGAGCTGCCCGAGAAGAATGGAGCGCCTGCATCTTGCAGGCGGAGTAGGGGTTTGTTCTGCCTTTGGCTTTGAATGACGTACTCGTACGCGTACGCGAATGCTTCGGCTTGGGTTGCGGTTTGCCAGCCCTGAGCTTGTCGAAGGGTGGCCTGAAGGCCGACAGCTACTCTCTGTGGGAGGCTTCGGGGATGAGTTCTTCGGGTACGGGGCCGCAGTAGCTGATGAGTAGGGTGTTGCCGGCTCGGGTGATGGCGGTGTAGAGGCGTTTGGTGTTTTGGCGGATTCGGTCCTGGCGCTCTTCGTCGGAGAGGCGCAGGGCTTGTTCCTGTTCGTAGAGTTGATGGGCGCCGAGAAGAAAGACGATGGGACTTTCCAATCCGGTGGCGGCATCGAGGGAGAGTATGCGGATGGCTTCGGGGGAGGCATCGGGACTGCGGGGATCGCAGACCTGCTCTCCGAAACGTTTCTGCAGGCGTTGCAGAGTTGAGCGGGCTCCTTGGGAGCTGCAATGAATCACGAGCATCTCTCTCCCTCGTCTGCCTTGGGCCAGGTACGCTTCGATTTCGTTTTGGACTTTGGTGATCTCATCATGCGGAGATCGCAGTGGCAGGATAATGGGCATGGGCCCGTTGGGGAGATGGCTGATGTCGCTGGCCAGTACGGCTTCCTGATCTTCCGGCTGCCTCCGCCGGTAGAGCATGGTGGCAAAGCTCATGAGTTCCTGGGTGGTTCGATAGCTTTTCTCGAGGCGTAGGATGCGGCCTCGTACCTGAAAGCCCAGGCTGACCCAGGATTGTTTGCGGCGTAGAAAACCTTGAGTGGGATCCGCGACAAAAAACAGGTTTGCCTGTTCGGAGCTGAGGGCACTGCGAATGATGTCGAACCAGATGGGTGCGCAGAACTGCGCCTCATCGACAAAGATGACATCGTAGGGTCGGCTGAACAGCGGCTCGCCTTGTTGCGTTCTTTTCCAAAGATGCAGGGGGATATCATGCCAATCGATTTCCCCTCTCCGGGCCAGGGCCTGTTGGTAGTGCTCTACGGCGAAATAGAGGCTGTCGCGTTGCTGAGATCTCAAGGCAAAGCCTTGTCCGCTTCGGGCGAGCTGATGATATTGCTCCCGGCTGGGCAGTCCCTGGTCTTTTAACCAACTGAGTTCCTGATCAAATTGTTCCAGGGTGATGCGGCTCTCCTGCAGATGCGCCCGGTAGGCTTCTTTGAGGTGATCGTTGCGTCGATAGACGCTCATGGGCTCTGGAAAGGGCCGCTGATTCGAATGCTTCATAAACCAGCTCATAAAGGTGGAGATTTCAACCTGTCCCTGATCTTCGGGGAAGAGCTGTTGGTAGCGCCATGCTAAATCTTCGCAGAGGGCTTTGTTATGGGTGAGGATGAGGCTGCGCTGACTGCGTTGGGGAAAGAACTGCCGGTACAGGCGCATCCGGTAGAGGAGAATCAGGCTTTTCCCGCTGCCGGCGACTCCGACAATGATGCGGGGTTTAAACTCTTTGGCGATGTTCTCCTGAGCGGGAGGCAGAAAGAGATCGCGTTTGACCGCGTCCTCCTGGGTGGCATCGAGAAGAAAGTGGGTATGGGTGGCTTCCAGGCGCTGTGGGCTGTCGCGCACGGTGAGGGAAGGAAGCACCCGGTTTTCGGGGCAGCAGGATTCAAGGAATTGTTCCTGGGTGGCTTTGGGGCAGGGCTGTAGTTGGGAGAGCAGGTATTCCGGCGAGTGCCATACGGAGGATCCGTTGGGAATATGGGAAAGCTGCGCATAGAGAATGAGCTGCGGAATGGGGCTGTGCGCTACCTGTTGATGTCGTTGCGCGAGCGCTTCGAGTTGCTTGTCGGCACTGAGCCCCAATTCCTGTTGTCCGGAGAGATAGGCTTGTATCTGTTCGGCAGGATCTTCCCAGACCCAGATGCCCAGAATCTGTTGTGGATTGGAGAGGAGTAGATGGGGGTACTGCTGTCCGGCTCCCGGGCGTAAGATGACCCGGAGGGTATAGGATTCGGGTAGTTTTTTCCGGCAGCTGCGGATCAAGCGGGCCAGGGTCTTTGAGAGGCCCGGGGTGGGATGGCTGGGCAGAATTACGGCCATGATGCCTCCAGCACATGAGCCTGTTGCCATACTTCTTTCCAGAGCGAATGTCGCTCAGCGCTGCGGCCACCGAATTCGCCTTCCCAGATGAGAGGATTCCCCAGTAGGATGACTCCGGCCCGGGCCCGGGTGATGGCTACATTGAGACGCTGCGGTTGAAAGAGAAAGTCCGCCAGGCGACCTGCCTGTTCCGGATCCTGAACGCCGAGGGCAAAGATCAGCCAGTCACATTCCTGTCCCTGCATACGCTCTACCGTATCCACCCGTATGGAGAGTCCCTGTGATCGGAATTGCCGGCGGATGGCGCTGCAGTGAGCGCGAAAGGGGCTGAGCACGGCAAGGTCCTGGGGGGATCTGCCTGCTCGGTGCAGGAGACGGCCAGTGTAGGTCAGCAGCTGCTGAATTTCTTCCTCCGGGCTTTCGCAGCTTTGTCGGAAAAGGCGTCCGGGTTGTTCGGGAAAGGGCAGGGGAAGCTTGAGCAGGGAGGGATGGGAGCGCAGTTCCGCATCATAAAAGGTTCGACTGGGCCAATCGCAGAGTTCCACATGCATACGGTAACCGAGGCTGAGTCGGCTACGAAAGGCTTCAACCGGAACCCGCTTTAAGACGCTGCGTTCCTGGCATTCGGAGCAGGGACAGGCCAACTGTACGGGGGGGAGTTGTTGGTCGTCGCCGAAGAAAAGTACGCGTTTGGCTTTGAGCATGGCCATGAGGGCCATGGGCAGGGTGACCTGGCTGGCTTCATCAAAGATGAGGGTGTCACAGTCCCAGTCCCGCAGGCGTTGGGTCATGCCCATGAAGGGCGTGGCTCCGATGACGTAGCCCCCAGCGCGATGGGCCAAGGGCGATTCCTGAATGCTTTCGTAGTGCTCGATCTCCTCCGGGACCTCATTCCGTTGATCGCAGATTCGGGCCAGGCCGATGTGGGCATCCAGCTTGCGAATACGGGTCAAGGCATGGTTAATGGCCCGGTGGGTTAAGGCCGAGACCCAGACCCGTTCTCCCTGTTCGACGAGGCTGCGGGCCACTTCGGCCAGAACCCGGGTTTTGCCGGTGCCGGGTGGTCCCTGTACATAGTAGGCATGGGAGCAGGCCAGGCAGGAAGCATAGGCGTCGGCCTGCGCATCGTTGAGGCCCCGTTCTTCGGCTTCATCGAGGGCGGCATCGAAGAGGTGACCTTCGACACTCATCTCCAGATCTCCTAGTAGAAGAGGCAGGATCCAGGCCTGCCCTTGTTGCTTGTGACTGCAGTGCTCCAGAGCTTCCAGGTAGTAGCTGCTGAGGTCGAGATATGCGGGATCTACGACCAATGGCTGATCGGAATACAGAAAGGCATCGGGGCGGCTTTCCGGGTAGAGAATGAGTTGATGCTCTTCCTCCCGGACGATCACGGCATCAAAGCCTTCCACATCGGATAGAAAATCGAGGTGAATTCGAATTCGATCGCCTTCGCGGTATTTGGAACGGCTCAGGTCCGCTTGCAGGCGCAGGGTTTTTTGATTCGCAATGGGGGACAGCTGAATGGGAGATAAGGTCCAGCCACTTTCGATGCGCTCGTAGAGGGCTTTGGCTAGAAAGTGGGCGCGATCCTGCCAGGCCCTGCTTTGCTCGCGTCGCACTTCGTCTTCCAACTGGGAGAGAAGCTGCTCTGCTCGTTCCGTGAAATCCGCCATTCTTTGGCTATAAAGGCTTTAGCGACTTCGTGAAGAAAAAAGTTGGGGATGGGAAGGGATTGCGTTGGCTGGGGTTTTGTGGGCCGGAATGGGGTTGTTTTCAACCGCGGACGGCGCGGAAAGCGCGGACCCAGCATAGGGGGGCTTGGGTAGTGGCCATGGTTCTGCATGTTTTTACCACGAAGGGCGCGAAGAGCACGAAGCGGATGCTCCGGATTTTTTGGAGGCTTGGGTTCTGGCTTAGGTTCTGGTTGAGGCTCAGCATTCCTTTACAGCGACCTGCCTGCCTCAATGGGCGTGAGCCCTTTGGGTAGGAGCGGATGCTCCGGATTTTTTTTGGGGGGGGGTGGCTGAGTCTTGCTGAAGAGGACCACGGATGATCGCTGATGTTCACAGATCCAGCATAAGGGCTTGGGCTTTGTGGTCCGGCATGGGGTTGTTTTCAACCGCGGACTGCGCGGATAGGGCGGACCCAGTATTTGGGGGCTTGGGTTGTGGCGTAGTCCCGCAGTCCCTGCGGGAAAATCATATCAGAGCTTCGTCTTGGGTTCTGTTTCGCGCCCAAGATGGGCGCGCACCATTGTGAGAGCTGCTCGAGAAAAATGGAGCGCCTGCATCCTGCAGGCGGAGTAGGGGTTTTGCTCTGCCTTGGGCTTAAAATGACGTACTCGTACGCGTACTCGTACTCGTACGCGAATATTCCGACCTGGGTTGCGGCCTGCCAGCCCTGAGCTTGTCGAAGGGTGGCCTGAGATTTGTCTTCTGCAGGGGTTGGCCTACAGATGCCCTGAGGGGATGTTGTGGCTTGGGTTGCGGCCTGTGGCCTGAAGGCCTACAGCTACTCTCTTGCGCAATCCGAGCACGTTCACATCTCAGAACCCAAGGCATCAGGCTGGATCTGTGGCGGCTGCTGTTTTGGGAGCTGCCTTACTTGGGATCTACGCTGACTTCGATGCGGTAGAATCCTTCGGAGGATGCGGGGATGGGGATGATCATGGATGCGTTGCCTGGGAGGTTCTGTTGGCCGGGCACGGGTTGCCAATCGGGGAGGATCAGGGAATCGCTTTTTTGCAAATGATAGTATCTGCGGGGAGAGCCATCGATGCGGATGCCTGTTCCTGTGCTGAGTATGCTTTGGATGCTGAACAGCGCATCCCGGTCCAGGGGATCGGTATCGGCAATGTATTCATCGCCATTTTTTTCGCCGTCTCCATCCTGATCCCGGTTGGGGTTGCCCAGGAGATGGTTGACGAAATGTTCCAACTCCCAGAGGTCACTCATGCCATCGCTATCGGCATCGGAATCTTCGCTAATGGCGAGCACGAGCTTGGATCCTTCGAAGGCGCTTTCTGCTGAAATCGCCTGGGAGCTGTTGGCATTGAATGTGGCCGGGCTGCTGCCTTCGGGGATGTGGAGGCGGATGCGGTTGGGCGTTTGGCTGTGCGCATCATTCGTGAAGGAGAAGCAGACAAAGTACCGGGCCAGGGCACCGACTGCGACCGTATCCGTGCCCGTGGTGAGGCTGAGGATGCCATTGCTGGTATTGTAGACGCCAGTGGCATCAAAGAGCAGCGTATCGCTGAAGGAATCAAAGCTGCCGGATCCGTCGTCCCGGTAGAGCCGCAGTTGTTTGATCAGGGCTTGTGCTTCAAGCTCGGTGAAAGGGTTTCCAAATTCGTTTTGCAATTGGAGCTCCATCTGTGTCCATTCGACGGGATCCTGAAGCGGACCGGCTCCATGGATGGCATTGAGCTCCAGGATGGCCTCCTGTGGGCTTCCCTGAAGTATGGCGGAGGGAGCGATATCGCGACTGGTGAACAGGAAATCGCCCCCCTGATTCCGTAGATAGCTGAGGGTATTCGGGTTGGCAGTGCCGATGAGCACATCCTGCAGACCATCCCGATTCAGATCTTCCACCCCCAAATATTGATAGATGATATTCCGGGTTCCTAGAGGAAATTGCAGTTTCCGATAGGACTGAGGCGTGCTGGTTTGCTCATAGATCACCAAATAGGCTTCGTAGGTTTCTATGTTCCAATCGATCATGAGCCACTCCACTCGACCATCGCCATTGAGATCGGCAATGGTGGAGCCATCCACGCGTCTGACGCCACTCTCCACGACATGTCGGGTGTATTGAGGAGGGCTGCCTCCGTCACTTTCAAACCAGACGGGATCATTCTCTTCGAAGACGACGAGATCCTCATCTCCATCGCCATCAACATCGTTTGTTTTCAGGTTCCGGAAGTAGTTGGAGGTACTCACTTCCATGGAGCTGGCAAAGGTCGGGGGATCTGTTTGCAAATTGGTCAGCAGCGTGACCGTGTTGCTGTTGACGTATCGAATATCCGGCCAGGTGTCCCCATTGACGTCTAGAACCTCAAAGCCTCCAGGGAAGAATCCCGAACCAAGGCTGACACTGCTGCCACTAAGGGGAGATCCACCCTGATTGATCCACATTTTCACCCCGAAGCTTCGGGCATAGACCAGATCTTGGTCCCCATCTTTATCAAAGTCACCGCTCGCGATTTCCATGATGTTATCTGTATCTGTATGCAGGAGTTGGCTAGGGCCAAAGCCGGGTGGGCTGTTGGTGTCATTCTTCAACCAGTAGAGATTGTCGCTATCGCTTGTCCCCACCACGAGGTCTTTATATCCATCCTGATCCAGGTCGACGGCATGAACGGAATCCAGGTTCCCCCCTGCAGGGGAGATAGCCTGGATATTGAATTGATTTCCTGCGGGGTCGTTTGGCGTATACCACATCACGCGGTTATCCTGAGAGGAGGCTGTGAGCAGTTCGGGGATGCCGTCGCGGGTCAGATCGACAAAGCTGAGATCGGTGAGTCGAGGTAGTCCATTCGAGGCGAACGCTTTGTTGAAGGTTCCTGGTGTGGTCGTTGAATTGCGAAACCATTGCACGCGGTCCTCACCAAAAGAATCCCCTTGAGATGTATGATAGATGTCGTTCTGCAGATCGCCATTCAGATCTGCGATACCCACTTCACGCGGCATGTTATCGGTAGGAAAAGTCTGTTGCACAAAGACGGGTGGGGTACTGCCATCATTATAAAACACATCCATATTCCGGTTGGAAATGCCACTGGCAATATCCTCAATGCCATCGCCATTCAGATCCCCTACGGCAATCGAGTGGACCCGATAGCTGGTGTTGAGCGTTTGTTGCAGGGTGAAGCTTGGGGAGCTGTTTCCGTCGCTTTCATAAAATCGAATCCATTCATCGAGGTGATTGCCCACGAGGATATCCACTTCAGATCCGGTAATCTGTGCGAGGGCGAGATGATCTCCATCGACGTTGAACAGGGTTTGGAAGGAAAAGCTCGGGTCCAGACCTCCCGGGTTTTCTGCCCAGCGCACCCGTGAAAAATCGAGGAGAATCAGGTCTGCTTTTGAGTCTCCGTTGATGTCACGCAGAGCCAGTGCTTTGATGCTGGCTGGAAAGTTGATGGCTTTTTGTGTCCACTGAACGGGTGTGCTTCCATTGCCATAAAACAGGGTTCCAGTTGATCCGCCGGGGGAAAAGATCAGGTCGGGGTTGCTGTCGCCATTTACATCCCCGATCAGAATATTCGAACTCCCTCCTGTATTTCCTGAGAGCGTGATGAGTTGCTGCTTCTGAAACGTAGGAGAGCTTGCGCCGTCGTTGATCCATAGGGCGAGTTCCAGGTGGTTTACCGAGCTTTGAGGATCCCGCTGATAGGACACGGAAAGGATATCCACATCGCCATCCTTGTCCACATCTCCGGCGACTACCTTCTGGAAGCGGGATCCCCGGGAGATGGGAATGGGGAGAAAGAGCGGCACTTCGGCATCCCCACCGGGTTGCCAAATGAGAATCTGGCCGGAATTGTGGGCACTGATGAGGTCAAGATGCCCATCGCCATTGAGATCGGCATGGGTGGCATCGGTGATGCCGTCAAAGCCTTCGGCACTGTTGACCATGATGGGGTCGCCATCGGGGACGAAGAGCTGCGCAGAGAGCGGGGACAGCAAGAAGGTGATGAGGAAGAGAATCCGTCGGGACAGTGAAGGGGACATGGAGCCTTCCAGGTATGGAATGGGTAGGGGGGATGGCAGGCATATCTTTGCTACACACCTATGGTAAATGCGCAATGCAATTGGCATGTCCATTGCGTTGCAAGTCGGTTTGCTGCACTGAGTTGTAGAGGAGTTTGGGGTGTATTGTGTGTCGCGGAGGAAGGGGATGGAGTTGTTTTCAACCGCGGACAACGCGGAAAGCGCGGACCCAGCGTGGGGGGCGTAGTCCCGCAGTCCCTGCGGGAAAATCGTTTCTGAGCTTCGGCTTGGGTTCTGTTTCGCGCCCAA
>DIYK01000029.1 GCA_002429005.1 Verrucomicrobia bacterium UBA6056 | reverse complement strand
GCCCAAGGCCTCTAGCAAAACCAATGGACCGCGGGCATCCTGCCCGCGACACAGCAGCCCAAGGCCCCTAGCAAAACCAATGGACCGCGGGCATCCTGCCCGCGATTCAGGCCTTCAAGCCACAAAACAGAAGTTTCCGAGCTTCGGAAACTCAACACCGGGAATCTTCCGAACCTCGGAAAACGGGCTTTCCGAAATTCCCCTTCATCCCGCTTCCACTACGCCCTACAGAGCTGCACCAACCAGTTCAGCGAGCACATCCCGGATCTGCTCCATGGCCTTGGGATTGGGCTCAATCCAGTTCCAGCCTACCTGAAAGCTTTCCCGACTGCGGGCTTCAGTCTGAGGGAGAGACTGTTGCTGATAGGATATTCCAGCCTGTTTGAGTTGCTCGTGCCAAAAGACTGCCGGACCTTCATAGGCCTGCCAATCCATGCGGGGGAGTTTGTGCAGCGGCACTGGAATATACAGAAAGGGTCCTAAGCCGCTGTCCTGAAGCTGCTCCATAGCTTCGGCTGGGCTGAGCTTGGCAGGATCCAGACGGAAGGACATCAAGTGATACACAGGTTCAGCGCCTTCGGGTTCCGGATCCATCTCCACCCCGGGAACCTCAGCTAAGAGGCGACGAAGCGTGCGGGCATTTTCCCGCCGGGCCGCATTCTCTTCATCCAGCGTATCCAAGCCGGATTTAACCAATTCCGCTCCAATGGCACAAGGTCGCATGGCTAACTGTAAGGCGTCCAGCAAATCTTTATCTTTCCACTGTGCCAAACGCTGCGGGTCCAGTCCCCGTGGATGTTTCCCATGCAAATAAGCCCGTTCTGCAGCTTGGGCATCCTCAAATACCGCATAGCCCCCTTCGGTGCCGGCCAAGGGTTTGAGTGCCATACAGGAAAAAGCCGCGCCATGCCCGAAACGCCCCACCCGTTCCCCCTGCCAACGGGATCCGTGAGCCTGGCTCCCGTCTTCAAACAGATAGATACCGGCCTCATCCGCCACCGCGCGCAGGGCCGTCATGTCACAGGGGCAACCAAACAGGTGCACCGACATAATCGCTTTGGTCCGTGGCGTCACCGAGTTCCGTACACAAGAAGGGTCGAGCAAAGGAACATCAGGAAGAATATCAGCAAAGACCGGAATGGCGCCCACAGACAAAATCGCGGATATGGTCGCCCCCCAGGTGTAGGCACTGGTAATCACCTCATCTCCGGGGCCAATCTCATGTCCGATGAGCAAAGCCTGCAGGGCAGCCGTACCCGAGGCCACATACCAAATTTCGCCACCACCGTGGAAAGCTTTCAACGCTTCCTCTGTATCCGGTGCTCCTTCTAAGCGGGTCCATTCTTGGTCTTGAAGACGGGCGAGCGCTCCCTGCATACGTTCGGGTGAACGACGGGGATAGGTAGGCATGGATTCGGTAAGTTTAGCGATCATAGTCAGATAAGACACCTTAAGGAAGGTGGAGGGGATTCAGAAAAAAAACAGGGAGCGCTGCTCAGACCTTTTCGCGTTTTTCCAATTGGATTGCCGCCCGGAACAAAGCATCACACTCGGATTCCAGTACGCCACCAATCAGCTCGCAATTCATGCCATCGTCGGCACGGGCCACGACTTCCTCTGCGCGAATATTGATATGGCGGTAGCCCAAATCTCTCAGCGTCAAAACCGTGCTTCCGTAGACCACCCGGGGAATCCGGGTCCACAGGATCCCGGAAATACACATGGGACAAGGTTCTGCAGTGACATAGAGACAACAATCTTCCCAATTCACGCCACCCCGACGTTCAGCCGCCTGCTGAATAGCCTCCAACTCACTGTGAGCGACCGGACTGCGGTAACTTCGGTTCACCGCCCGGGAGATCACTTCCCCTTCCCGAACATCCACTAACAGCGCGCCGAAGGGCCGAAGCAAGTTTTGACAGGCCAACTCGATGGCCTGTCGCATGTATCCCTCATGTTCGGCAAGTAGATTGGCGTCGGTACTCATACGCCTTCCCTACTCTTTCGCCTTCTTTGAGTCCATGAAAAATCGAAGGGCCTCTGAAGGAAATCGTACCAGGAACTGCAGATGAAATGTACGAGCTCCCCAGGCAACGGCCAGCGGAATAAAACTCCCTACCAGACAGCCGCCGATGAGATGCGGTAAAAACGCGCGAATCCCCAGTTTCAACAGCACGGCACGATACGCTGCCGCGAGAATGACATGCAACACAAACAGCCACACGGAATCCCGCCCAAAAGCCAGCAATAGCTTCGGAGGTCCCCAGCGTTCCAACAACATGGCAAAGGCAATACAGCTCGCCACCGCAAGAAAGGCCACCGGCAATCCAATGGGCCATTCGATCCCCAAGAGCATGGCGGTCGTATCCCGTTCCACCTGAATTCCATGCACCGAACAGATCACGGCAAGGAAACAGCCCAGACTGATCCCGACCAACAGTTTCGTGCTGGGCAGAACCGGAATGGCGAGAAGTTTCGGTCCTAAGAGACTTCCCAAGGCCATATAGAGGAAAAACTGGCAGAGCTGAAAGAAAGGTCCCCAGTCAGAGAGACTGGCCGAACCCAAGCGGATAAAGGACAGATCCACATTCAGGGGAATCATCAGCATCAGGAATGAAACCAGCGTCAAGGCCCAGGCCTTGCGCAGAAGTCGGTTTAATCCATAAAATAACAGGAGCGCGAGAAAGAGCACATACAGAAACCAAAACTGGTCCACCGGATCCAGGAGCAGCCGTTCCGGAAGTTGCGCCAAGCTCACCGGCGCTTCTGCTCCCCGAACTTTTGCCAGCACCAGATTGAGCACACTCTGCAGCACACTCCACACCAGATAAGGCCACAAAATGGCACTAGCTTTGGCTGACAGGAAAACGCCCCATGGCTTTTTCAGGGAGCGAACCGCAAACATGCCCGCGACAAAGAAAAACAGCGGCATGCGCACCGCGGTAAACACCGGGTTGACCATGGCATAGAGCTCTTGCGGAGCCCGGATTTCATCAGCCCGGCGGTCAATCCCAGCCCAGACATGATAAAACACCACGAGCAGAATGCTCATCCCCTTTGCCAGATCCACCCACATCACACGTGCGCTTTTCGAACTCATAGGCATCAGTATGCAACGACTCCCTTTCGGATGACAACCCCAGAACCCGATAGATTTTCTACAGTTCCGGTTTCCCTTTGCGCGAATGCCCTTTAAGAGGTTTCTATGAGTTCAGATTCGAATCAAGCTGCCTCCCATCCCGCATTAGAACATGTTCAACGCATCCTTGCGGTGTCGAGTTGTAAAGGTGGAGTCGGCAAATCCACCACCGCAGTGAATGTCGCTTTGGCGCTGGCCCGCTATGGACTGCGTATTGGCCTGCTGGATGCCGATGTGTATGGTCCCAGCCTGCCCACCCTGATCCGCCCGGAGGATCCCACCTTGTATCAAAACGGTGAAGGGATGATTCTGCCTCTGGAAGTACAGGGTCTCAAGGTGATGTCCTTCGGCTGGGTCGACCCTTCCCAGCAGCGGGGAGCCGCCATTCTTCGTGGCCCCATGGTCTCCCAGGTGGTCAGCCAGTTAGCCACCCGTGTAGACTGGGGCGAATTGGATTATCTGGTCATTGATTTTCCGCCCGGAACCGGGGACATTCAGCTCACGCTCACCCAACAGTTGCCCATCGACGCCGCGCTCATTGTCACCACCCCGCAGCAACTCAGTTTTGTTGACGTGGTCAAAGGCATTCAGATGTTTGACACCGTCCGGGTGCCTACGGTCGCCGTTCTGGAAAATATGAGCTACTTCCTCTGTCCGGATAACGGCAAAAAATACAAGGTCTTCGGTGAGGGAGCCAAACAGCAGTTGGTCGATCGTTTTGGCATTGAACATAGTTTTGAACTACCCATTGACCCTCGTCTCTCCCAAAGTGGTGACGAAGGAACTCCGTTGGTGGCTTCGGATCCGGAAGATGAAATTTCACAACTCTACTTCAACATTGCCGAGGCCGTGCATGGCGAAATCAATCGTCTGACCCAGGAAGATCCGGGGATTCCCAAACTGAGTTACAATGTGGGCCAGAACTGCGAGTTACTCTATCCCGACGGGAAGTTGGTGGAAATTGCGCCCTTCGACCTGCGTATGTCCTGCCGCTGTGCTCACTGCGTCAGCGAAAGCACCGGAGAACAACTTATTCCTGCCGAAGATGTGGACCCGGATATCTACCCCACGGAAATCAAACAGGTCGGCCGCTATGCCGCCTCGGTCAAATGGAGCGATGGAAACTGTGCCTCCATCTATCCCTACAGCTATTTAGAGGAACGTTTTGTCCAGTCCAAGTGAAGCGCTGCTGCAGCTGCGTGGTGCTCGTAAAACCTATTGGATGGGAGAAAACGCCATCCATGCGTTGGACGGCGTAGATCTGGATATTCATGCCGGGGAATTTGCCGCGATCATCGGTTCCTCCGGCAGTGGTAAATCCACGCTCATGCATATGCTGGGTTGTCTGGACCGACTCAGTGAGGGCAGCTACACCTTGGGCGGTGAAGACATGTCCGTCGCGGATGACACCCAGCTCTCCCGAATTCGCAACCGGGAAATCGGCTTTGTCTTTCAGCAATTCCATCTGCTCCCCAACCTGAGCGTTCAGGAAAACATCGCCCTACCCCTGGCCTACTCTGGCATTCCCCGCAAAGAACGTCTGGAGCGGGCCAAAATCATGGCAGGCCGTGTGGGCTTGGATGCGCGCTTAGATCACCGCCCCACCGAACTCTCCGGTGGACAATGTCAGCGTGTGGCCATCGCCCGGGCACTCATTCATAATCCACGCATTCTCTTTGCAGACGAACCCACAGGCGCCTTGGACTCCAAAACCGGCTTGGAAATTCTTGCCTTGCTGGATCAGCTGCATGCCGAAGGCTTAACCATTCTCCTGGTGACCCATGACCCCAAAGTAGCACATCACGCCCATCGAAACATTACGCTTTCCGATGGACAGATCCTGAAAGACGAAACCCGTGTCCCCCGACCGCAATCGTTGCCGGCCCGGGAAGATCAGACTCACCCCAACGGCCATCTGCAATTTGGCGACATGTTCCGCATCGGCTTGCGCGAAGGCTTACTTGCACACAAACTGCGCACGGCGCTGACCCTCCTGGGCGTGATCATCGGGGTGGCCTCCGTGATTGCCATGTCCTCCTTTTCGCTCGGAAGTAAAAAGAAACAGGCCGATCAAATCCGGGCCCTGGGGGCGAACCTTGTCCGAGTGGTGGATCGTCGCCTGGAAGGAGCCTCGCTTTACGAGGCCCGCGCTTCCGGGTCGCTTGGTCTAAGCCGCCAGGATGCCGCCGCCCTACGCAGCCGAGTACCGGATATCCAACGCAGTGCGTTGCAACGAGCCTTGGAATTGGAAGTCGAGTTGAACCGAAGGCCCCAAGCCGAAGCTCAGGTTCTGGCCGTAGCCGGAGATTGGTTGGAAGTGAACAATCTCCGTCTGGAACAAGGGCGCAGCATCAGCGCCGAGGACCAACAACTCAAAAACCGGGTCGCCGTGCTGGGAGCGGGACTCAAACCGAAAGATACGGAGAGCTTGGATTTGCGCATTGGTGGACAACCCTATCAAGTCATTGGCTGGTTGGAAAACCGTTTCGTGGACACCACCGAATTAGAAGCTGCAGATAGTAGCAATGGAAATTACAGCATTTACCTGCCCTTGGAAACCGCATTAAACCGTTACACTTGGTTGCCCTTGCGAAGCGAGCTCGATGAAATCCAACTGCAGTTACGGGACGAAGATCAACTGGCCCCGGCAGGCCGCAGCATTCGACGGATTCTGGACACGCTGCACCGTGGCGTGGAGGATTTTGATTTGGTGATTCCTCTGGACCTGCTCAAGTCCAAGCAGGAATCCCAAAAGCTCCTGGATTTGCTGTCCCTGGCCATCTCAGCCATTTCCTTGTTGGTAGGCGGAATTGGCATCATGAACATTATGCTGGCCTCCGTAACCGAACGCTTGAAGGAAATCGGAATTCGCCGGGCCGTGGGCGCACGCAAACCGGATATCCGGCGACAATTTTTGGTCGAAGCCATTCTTATCAGTATGTGTGGCGGTCTGGCTGGAATCGGCTTGTCTATCGGCATTGTCAGTCTGGCCTCCATTCCCTTGGCCATACCCGTGGTCTTTTCCCCGGGCGTGATTCTGGTCGCCTTTGCCGCCGCCTTTGGCACCGGACTGGGTTTTGGCGCCTACCCCGCTATCCGCGCTTCCAATCAGAACCTGGTCGATATCCTGTCCAGAGAATAGTCACCAACGAAGCTTAGCCAGAAACGAATTCACATGAACCAGCAAACCAACGTCCTCGGAACAGCCTTACAGGCCTGCTCCACTGAACCTATGACCGGTTATCTTCGGGACGGTCACTGCCGCGCCTGCCCCGGAGACCGGGGCCAACATACGGTCTGTGCACGCATGACCACAGCCTTTCTGGAATACTCCCGTGATCAGGGCAACGATCTGATTACCCCCATGCCGGAATATCAGTTCCCCGGACTCAAAGAAGGCGACCTCTGGTGCCTCTGTGCGCTTCGCTGGGTCGAGGCCCATGAGGCAGGCTGCGCCCCCCTGGTACATCTGGAGTCCACCCATTTATCCGTGTTGGAATACGTCGATCTGGAAACCTTAAAAGACTGCGCAGACGACGCCTGAGACCTCTGCCCTCTTTGCTGTAACTCCGGCTCGGCTGGTAGCTGGGGCTCCCAGGCTCCGAAATGTTGAGGGTCGGCGCCAAGTTGGGGCCGCTCCACATCGTGTGTGGCCTTTTGGAGCGGCGCCATCTTGCCGCCGACCCACATAATCCCGTCAACTTAGTCTCCCAGAGCGTCCTACTCGAAGGGCCCAAGGCTGGTTATCCAGACCCTTCTGCTGAACGATGCGTAAACACCAACGAAGCTCAGCGAGAATGAAACACGTCAACCGCTCTACTGCATCTGTTCGATACTGCTGACCTGCCCCCGAACAAATTCAACGCGTAGCACTTCCACTTCCCGGCTTTCGTCAACGTCGACCCGGGCGGTGGTGACACGACCGCCCACGTTGACGGTTGTGTATTGGGGACGACTCCGGTACTCGATGCGGGAATAACTCCACACTTCGCTTTGGCTATCGCTGGTTTCCCGGGTATACACACGATTCGCAGGACCCAGGGCCATCTCCACGGCTTCCGGAGTGAAGCCGATGGCAATACGGCCTTCCTGAATGAGCGCCTGATGTTCAGGAGGAAAAGAAGCAAACAACTCGGGATTCTTTTTAATCCGTGAGGCCGGGCTGCTACAGGCAAGCAACAGCAACGTAGAGGTCAGAATCAGCAGGAAGGCTCTCATACTCGGTCATTGTAGGGCGTAAGGGGCAACCCTGCAACTGCTTGGTTGGGGAATACCGCAATGCGGCCCGCCTCCGCCTCTTCTTTCTTGGAGGTGATGCCGGTGGTCACGTAAAGATCCCGAAGAGATTCCCCACCCAACCGAACTGCCGTCGTTTCCATACAAGGCAGCTCCAAACAGCGGATCACTTCCTGTGTTGCCATGTCGAAGTGTCGCACACAGCCCCCGTGGGTAAACGCGACCCACAGATTGCCTTCCACATCCATGCAAACCCCATCCGGGCTGCCTTCGAACTCTTTAAAATCGATCCACACCTCTTCATCACGAAGCTCCCCATCCATGGGGTGATAGTTGAAGCGCAGCAATTGTTTGGTCGGCGTGTCGATGTAGTAACAGAGGCGTCCATCCGGAGACCAGGCAATCCCATTGGAATTGGTAACCCCGCTCCGTACCTTTTTCAGGCCGCGTTCATCCAGACGGTACAACGCTGCAGCGCCGGGCGTTTTGTCCAAAGCAATGGTTCCTGCAAACAAACGACCATAGGGGGAACAGCCTGCATCATTGAAGCGGTTGTTCGGCAGGTTCGGCTCTGGATCCACGATGGAAATGGATACGCCACTATGCAAATTGAGATAGAATAACCCCTCATCTCCTCCCCAAATCCAACGGCCGGAACGACAGGGCCGGGCAAATCCGATTCGCTGCTCCATCAACCACACCCGCTCTTCTTCTGTACGCGGATCCAGACGGATCAGGGCATGACCTTCAATATCCACATACCAGAGTGCGCTTTCCCACCAAATGGGCCCTTCGCCCCACAGCGATTTACGTTTACCAAGAAAAGTCGGAGTCATCGGGGCCTATGGGGTTCGAAGGTCGTACGTTTGCGGCGCTTGGCCGATACGGCGGCTTCTGCCGCCTGTTGATAGAATCGGACCTGACTGCGTTGAGCATGTTTGGGTCCTTTCATGCGATGGTAGGTTCCGTCGGGACCCAACTCACGTCCCTTCACGCTGTCTTTGAGTCCCCATTCCAGAATGTCTTCCAATTGTGATTTTAGACTCCCCTCATCAATAGGAGTCATCAGCTCCACCCGTTTGTCCAGGTTTCGGGTCATCCAGTCTGCACTGGAAATATAGACCTTGGCTTTTCCGCCATTCCGGAACCAGAAAATGCGGGAATGTTCCAGGCATCGGTCAATCACCGAGACCACGCGGATGTTTTCACTCAAGCCCCGGACTCCGGGCCGCAGGCAGCAGATGCCACGGATCAGCAATTCGATTTTCACACCAGCCTGTGAAGCCTCATACAGTGCATCAATCATCCCTTGATCGGCCAGGGAATTAAATTTGGCACGAATGATTGCTTTTTCACCTTGTCGGGCGCGTTCGGCTTCCGCTTCAATCTGCTGAACCAAGGTACTGCGCACAGTCAGCGGAGAGGCCGAAATCCGGCGAAAACTTTGGGGCTGACTGAAACCGGTAATCATATTGAAGAACTGCGACGCATCCGCACCCAAATTGGCGTTGCTGGTCAGATAAGATACATCCGTGTACAGTTTCGCCGTCCCTTCATTGTAATTGCCGGTACCAAAGTGCATGTAACGGTGAATGCCATCGGCCTCCCGACGCATCACAATCAGGAGCTTGGCATGGGTCTTCAAACCTTTGACCCCGTATATCACTTGAACCCCGGCTTGCTCCATGGTCCGAGCCCACTCAATGTTCCGGGCCTCATCAAAGCGGGCTTTCAGTTCGACAATCACCGTCACCGCTTTGCCATTACGGGCAGCCCGCATGAGGGCATTGACAATGGGACTGTTCTTACTGGTTCGGTACAGGATCTGTTTGATGGCAATCACCTGATCATCCTCTGCCGCCTGTTGCACCATGCTGACCACGGGGTCAAACTGATGAAAAGGATGATGCATGAGCCTCGATTTCGCTGCAATCTGACTGAAAATGTTCCCCGCAGGATCCAACCCTGGTACGGGCAATGGCGGCCATTCGTCCTGCCGCAGATGATCATAGCCCGGTAAGGAGGCTATGGCGAAATAGTCTGCGAAGTTCAGCGGACCATCCACCCGAAACACTTCATCCTCAGTGATACCCAACAGCATACGCAGTTGCCGCTCCGCGACCCGGGTACAGCCAGCGGGAAGCTCCAGTCGCACACAGCCACTTTCTTTTCGGGCATCCAGCAGTTCACTCATCGACTCCAACAGATCGGATGCAGCATCTTCGGACACAGCCATATCAGCATTGCGGCTGATTCGAAAAGGCAACACTTCCAGCACATCATCATCCGGGAAAAATTCCTGCATGAACATGCCCAGCAGATCTTCAATCAGGATATAGCCGTAGCCCTCTTCCATCCGCACCTGAACAAAGCGTTCAACCGATCCGATCACAGGCAGGACGGCCATACGGGGTTGCGACCTGCCAGAACTAAGCGTTTCATCGCGCAGTCGGATCAGCAAGTGAAGGGTTAAGCCGGCAAAGCGAGGCAGAGGAGCCTCGGGAAGAATCGCAGCCGGAGTGAGCACGGGAGCCAACTCCTCCTGAAAGTAGCTATGTAAGGTTACCCGCTGATCCGCACTCAGATCCTCCGGCATCACCCGCTGGATCCCCTCTTTGCGCAAGGCAGGTTCCAGCTCATCCCGGTAACAGCTATACTGCTCCTCCACTAAGGATTTCATTTTGGAAATCGCATGGCTGAATTGCTGACGAGGGGTCATCCCCGCGAGGTCACGCACCCGCCGTTTTTCTGCCAACAACAGGTGCAGTGAACCCAAACGAACCATGGTGAATTCATCCAGGTTGTTGCTGGTAATGGCCAGGAACTTCAGCCGTTCCAGTAAAGGATTCTGTTCATCCTGTGCTTCTTCCAGCACGCGCAGGTTAAAATCCAACCAGCTGCTTTCACGGTTAATATAGGGGGCGACCTTCTCCGTCATGCTCAGCCTTTCACCAAAATCACGGACATGCCAAACACATCCTCAAACATTTGACCTTTGACCCGGAGTGCGTGTTGCTCCAGATGCAAGGCCCCGGCACCCGGGGCTCGAATTACTAAATTGCCGTCACTGCGTTCAAACAGCAGTTCGCTCATACGCCGGCCCCGGGTTCGGGATAATGCGTCCGCCACCCGAAGCATGGCGGAGAGCTGTTGTACCACCAGGCGGTCACGACGCCGGAGCGTCGCGTACGCACCATGGCTGGGTTTCGGTGCCGAACGCCGATGATATCGTGCTACGTTGGCGACGATGCGGGTATCCAAAGAACCCAGCCCGAAAATCGTGGAATTCTGTAAGAGATACAGCGAATGTTTGTGATGACTGGCTGAGGCCACAAAACTGCCCACCTCATGGAGCAGCGCCGCAATGTGCAATAAAACACGGTGTCGGGGTCTCAGATGATGTTCGTTCTGTAGCTCATCAAACAGTTGCACGGCGATATCCGCCACCTCATCTGCATGACCAAAATCAATCTGATATTTTTTCCCCAGTTGACGGGCACTGACCAGGATCTGGGCGACAAACTGATCCGACCAGACATCCCCAGCCACCATTTCATGCAGCAGACCATCCCGCATACTGCGACCGGAGACAAACAAAGAAGAGCAATCCAGGCGTTCCCGAATACGTTGCACTGCCAGCAACGCGGGGGCAAGGGTTTCCGCCTCGGAGAAGGTAAGATGAAAGCGATCCACACATTCATCTACCGTAAGCCCTAACACTTCCTCCGTGACCGCACTCCATTCTTTGGGAGAGATCTCTTTCAGAGAGTCCCGGTCCCAATCGGGATCTACACAACGGGCCACAAAACGAGCCTCGCCACCCAATAACACCATGCGTTCGGGTTTCTGCTCAAAACTGCGTTCGATGACCTGCAAGGGATTCCGCAGTTCTTCATCCAACACGTGACACACATTCGCCAAGGGCGTGTGTTGCTCTTCCAAGAGATTGCGCATCCGCATCGCCCCCAAACGAAGCACCCGGCTGGAGAGAATCTGATTGCCTTTTAATGACAGCACTTCTGTACGGCCACCCCCGACTTCCAACACCAGGGTTCTCCCGCGTTTTCGCCCCTTGAGCAGAGGCTGAATTCCCAAGTAGGTCAGCCGCCCCGCCTCTGCATCGTCAATGACATCCAATTCCAAACCCGTGGCCATGGAAATGCGATCGAGAAAACTGTCCCGGTTACTAGCTTCCTGAACCGCGGAGCTCCCTACAGCACGGATACCCTCACGGGGAATACCATATTCATGAATCACCTGCAGAAAACTCCGCAAGACCCGCACACATTCTTCCTGAGTAGGACGGCGGATGCGCCCGCGTGAGAACACATCCTGCCCAAGTGGAAGGGTTTGATTCAGTTTCTCCAGCAGGCGGATGGAGCCTTTCGCATCCAGTTCAGCAATCACCATCCGGGCACTGCTACTGCCAATATCAATGACGGCCACCAAACGGGGCGTAGATTCCAGCTTCATTGTTCTCATGTCATCTCCACGTGCCGGCGCACCCAGGCGGCAGCTCCCAGCGTCGCAGCATGATCCCCTAGTTGAGCAATACTCAACTTGCACTGCTCAGCCAGTGCCGGCATCATATTTCGGCGCATACTTTTTCGAATGTGTTTCGCAAACAAATCGGGCATCGCTTCAGCCATACCTCCGCCCAAAACAATCACATCCGGTGCCAGGAGGTTCACCAGATCTCCAAGCATGCCGCCTAACAAGGAACAGGCATGCTCCACGATTTCCTGGATAACGGCATCGCCATGGGCAATCGACGAAGCCAGGGCACTGGATTTGATCTGAGCAGGATCCGACCCCACATGTTCCGCCAGCCAGGGGGCCTGCCCCCGCAAGACGGCAGCGGAAGCTTGGGATGCAATCGCCAGGCGTCCTGCCACAGCCTCCAGACAGCCCCAACGTCCACATCCACAACGGGCGCCATTGGGAACCGCCTCCATGTGTCCGACTTCCATGCAACTCCGGTTGCTCCCATGGAAAATTTCCTGATTCAGTACGAGCCCTCCTCCGATCCCGGTTCCAATGAACAGGCCCAATACACAACGGGCTCCCTGCCCGGCTCCCATCACCGATTCCCCATAGACTCCCATATCCACATCATTGCCCACCCGTACGGGCACCTGGAAATGCTCAGCAAGAATATCGTGCAGAGGGACATCCATCCACCCCAGGTTCGCAGATTCCAGGATCATGCCCCGTTTCAAATCCAGAACGCCCGGACAGCCTAGCCCGATTCCGGCAAGGGATTTCCGCTCTAGCGGGGACTCCGCCAACAGCCGTTCGATACTTTCAATGATGCGCTGGACGGTCGCCTCTTGTCCGCGTTCCGCCCGGGTACGGCGTTTGGCAACGGCAACAGCATTCAACTGGGCATCAAACAGTTCAGTCAGAATTTTAGTTCCCCCAACATCCACGCCCAGCCAATGCCGTTCTGAGTTCGGATCAAGGGCCTTCGAGGATGTCACATCACTCGGGCTCAGCTTCGGCATTCAGGGTTCCCTTTCATAGGCAGCAGAACTACCGTAATTACACGGGAACATCAAGACTTCAGACCCGGAAGAGCGCTCCCAGTTTCCGCCCGAGAAGCAGGCTGCTGCCAATCAGGGTCACTGCGAGAAACAACATCGCCCAGACCCCCAATGCGGAAGCAAGAAAAACCCCTCCCCCGATGCGTTGAAATAGTTCGTAGATGGTTTTGGTAATCGGATAGAATTCCTGCCGCTGGGCCAGCATCAGGCTGTCTGACACCTCCAGCATGCTGAAGGAGAAGGCCAGCAAGGCACCGGCAATGAGATTGGCTGTAATCAGGGGCATGGTGATCTTGCGCAGACTAACCGATGGCGCCGCACCCACATTGGCAGCAGCTTCCTCCAGGCTACTGGAGCTCTGCTGCAATCCAGCCACGGCAGATCGGACCATGTAGGGTAAACGTCGCACACTGTAGGCCAACACCAGAAACAGCGCCGGATTCTGCCGGATATCCAAAAACCGAAAGAGCTCTTCATTCGCTTTGGCCCAGGCACTATGGCTGATCAAGGAGCTCAGAGCCAGATACCCGGAAGCCAGGACCAAGCCTGGGACGGCCAAGGGTAACATGGCCAGGGTATCCAACACATGACGTCCTCGTAAACTGGAGCGAACCACCACAAACGCAATCCCGATCCCCAAAAGCAGATTCACCGCCACTGCGGAACAGGAGAAGATCAAACTGTTCCGGATACTGCTCAGGGTCATGCTGTGCCCCAAGGCCTCTTCATAATGTTGCCAGGTCCATTCCTGCGGAAGCAGCGTTTGGTACCAGGAACCCGGGCTGGCCACACTGGTCAGCAACACACCGACGTGGGGCAACAAGGCAATGCTGATAACCAGCACAAAGGGCAACATGAGCAGACAGGCCAGCGGGCCACGGACCCGACGTTCCTCAAAGCTGGTACCGGCTTTATTCTGCATGGCGTAGTGTTGCCTGCCGAGGAGGAGCTTACTGAGGCTGTAGAGACTGACACTCAGTAACAACATGACACACACCAGCGCAAAGGGAAAAGGATTGTCCCCGACCTCTTTGAGCGCATCAAACACCTGCACGGATGCACAGCGGGTGTAGTTCATGATCAACGGTGTACCCAGTTCCGTAAAAGCCCAAATAAACACAATGCTGCCACCCGCAAACCATCCAGGCATCATCAGCGGAACGGTAATCCGTCGAAAACGATGCCAGGCATTGGCGCCCAAATTCTGCGCAGCTTCTTCCATCGCGTGATCGATATTGGCCATGGAGGCGCTGAGATTCAGATACAACACCGGGTAAAGGCTGAGCGCTTGTAAGACAACCACGCCCATCCAGCGCCCCTGCCCCAGCCAGTCGATGTTCCAACCCAGTACACTGTTCAGGCTGCCGTAGACGCCAAAGATTTGCTGAAACCCAATCGCACCCACAAAAGGAGGTAGGATCATGGGTACTAAAAGTAAGGCCGTCAGCACTCCTTTTCCAAAGAAGTGGTAGCGGGTGGAAATCCAGGCCAATGGAAGCGCAATCACTGTGGCTACCAGTGTGGTGCCCAAGGCTAAACGTAAGCTGTTCAGAAGACCTTCTACATAAATTGGATTTTGAAAGACACCACGCAAGTAGGCAAAACTCAGTCCGCCGTCCGGATTCAGAAAGCCCCCGCGTATCGCCATCAGCAAGGGGAGCACAAAGCCGACACCCAGCAGGATCAACGAGGCCGTGTAGACCATCAGCGCATGAGACTTACGCATTCGGAGAGGCCTCCATTGCAGCTTCAGCCAGTTTCTGAGCTTTGCGGTACTGAGCGCGAAAGAAGATGACCCAGTCCCGCATATAGCTCATACGATGCTCCCGTCCGTAGGCTGGCCCATGTGCCGCTTTCCAATCCAAGCCGGGAGGCATAGCCATCAGCGCGTCCATCGCTTCCGGAACGGCCTCCGCCCCTCCCGCCTCCTGAATGGCGGCCCAGGCAGCGCGAAGCTCCTCACCGGCATCCATACAACTGGCACGGATAAAGTGACGATGAAACCTGAACAAACGGCCCGTCCAACGTCCACGATAGCTGAACTCTTCAGCCAGAACATAGGGATTGATCCGGGGATGGCTTAAATCATCTACATTGGAAGCGGCCGTTTCTTCAAAGACCAAGCGCATCACAGGGTCCTCCGAAGGATACAGATCCCGACGCAGCGGTAAGCGACGCAGAGCGTATCGTTCCGGCCCCCCTGGCGTACCCGGGGCAAAGTTCCACAAGCGTTGCCCCTCCCCAAGAGAGTATTCAATAAAGCGAACCGCAATGCTCCGGTTGGGGGCCCCACGCAACAAGCTGATCGGATCCGCAGACACACTGGATCCCCCTTGTGGCGTTACATAACTCATCCGCTCCTGCCCGGATGGATCCCGCTGATGTTCGGCCTGATAGCGGCCATAGAAATCAATGGCCAAGCCCACAGCCGCATTTCCCGTACTGACATCGATCGCGACTTTCGAAGCGGAATCCGTAAAATACCGGGCGTTGGCGCCAATCAGGCGCACCAGACGTAGTCCCTCGATCCAGCCTTGGGAGAGCGCGTCATGATAGGCCTGAGGAGCGAGCTCCAGGTTGGCCTCAAAGCGATCTACATCCTCCTGAGAAAAGCCCGCTGCCGCCACCGCTTCACTGCACTGCTGATGTATCATCATTTCAAAGGCTTTGGTCATGCTGCCACTCTTGGTGGGATCCGCAAGGCCCAACTGCCCGCGGTAACGGGGATCGCTCAAGTCCCGCCAATGATCCGGAGCTTCCTCCACACCCAAATCCTGAATTCGGTCCAGGTTCGCAACAATGCCAAAGGTACTTAAGGCGGTTCCATAATAGCCTTCCCCCCGCCAGCGCTCACCGCTGAGTCCCACAGGTAACAATTCCCTGCCCCCTGAACTCAGGCGCAGACGATCCGGCAAGCCTCCCTCCCAGGGAATCACGCTGATGCCCTGCTTCCACGCGTTACCATGGTCGTAGGTTCCCCCACCAAAAAACAAATCAATGCCGGTACTGAACGCCGAGGCATCATCCGTCTCCCGGAATAACTTGCGCAACTCCAGTAGTTCGGGCTCAGCCCCTTCGGCATCAAAATACGCTTGGGTCAGAGCACGCGTTCCGCCCGAAGGCCATTCAGCGCCGTTTCGCTTCCACCAGGCCTTGAACGCATGCTGGCTTTCCGATTTCAAATATCGGGTAATTTCAGATGTCCCGCCAATCACCCGCCATTCCACCCGCACGGGCTTACCATAGAGGTCTTCATGCCATTCACTGAAAGCCCGGCCGAATTCATAGCGAATCGCCTCACTGTGGGGGGAGATGATCACCAACTCCGGATCCCCTTTTTTCCAGGATCCCTCAGGAGCCGGACGGCGAAAGACAAAGGGTAATGCCAACACCAGCAAAGCGGAACACAGCACCGCAAGGGATTTCACTGAGAACTCCCTGGACGGGAAGCGGATCCGGAGGGCGGCAACATGATCACATCCCGGCGTTCCACCCATAAACGGGCCGGGGCGGAGCCTTCCCGGGCAATAATTCTCGGATTCAGATCAAACACTTTCAGATTGAAGCCTGGATCCTCTCCCACCAAGACCTGATGTTGTGCCGTTTCCCCCAAATAGATGCTGTCATGCACCATGGCGTCATAACAGTTAGGCATACCTTCAGGAACTTCATCCAACCGAAACGCCTCCGGTCGGATCGAGAGCGTTACCGGATCCCCCAGCACGGTTCCCTCCGGAACAGCACTGCTGGACTCCATCTCTCCAATGGGAGTAGCCAGGGTAAAGCGTCCCCGTTCTACAGATAAAATCCGGGCATCCAGAAAATTGGTTTCACCAATGAAACCCGCACTGAAGACAGAACGGGGTTGCTGATAGAGCTCTTGTGGGGTCCCGACTTGCTCCACGACCCCCTGATTCATGAGAGCCACCCGGTCCGCAACCGAGAGAGCCTCCTTCTGATCATGCGTCACATACACCGCGGTCAGACCGGCATCTTTGCAAATCCGTCGGATTTCGGCACGCATCTCCAAGCGAAGTTTGGCATCTAAATTGGACAAGGGTTCGTCCAGAAGCAGCACCCGGGGCTGAATCACCAGTGCCCGGGCCAAGGCAACACGCTGTTGCTGTCCGCCGGAGAGCTGATTCGGTTTTTTTTGGGCCTGGTCTGATAACTGAACCGTTGCCAAGGCCTCCCGAACCCGTTTTTGGATCTCAGATCGGGAACATTTACGCATCTCGAGACCGAAAGCCACATTCTGGAACACCGTCATATGCGGCCAGAGGGCATAACTTTGGAACACCATCCCCGTATCACGCAGGTGAGGAGCCATCCGGGTAATGTCGGAAGAACCGAGCAGAATCTTGCCTTCATCCGGCTGATGAAAACCCGCAATACAGCGTAAAAGCGTGGTCTTCCCGCAACCACTGGGTCCCAGCAGAAAAAAGAGTTCTCCAGCCTCGATCTCCAGATGAACATGATCAACTGCGCGGGTTTTCCCAAAATGTTTAACGAGATCCTGAATCTGCAACGGAACTGGCATATCTCACCACTTTCTCCAAAATGACATATAGGTCAATCTGCAAGCAACACTCAAACGAGGATCTCATAAAGCATTCCCCTTGCGAAAGCGGGGTATTGTTCGTAAAAGCCGCTGCAGTATGAAGGATTGTTCTGCTCAACCCACCGCTATCTTTCTGGTCGAAATGCCGGATCAATTGGATTACGTATACGGAGATCGCCGTATCGAAATGCTGCGGGAACGCTATGCCGGCGATATGCCCATTCTCAACAGCCAGGAACTTGAGAACGGCGACATCGATCTGAGCCAGGTTCAATACATCTTCTCTACGTGGAGCATGCCGGAACTTAATCAGGCTCAGGTGGAACGTTTCGAAGCACTGGAGGCCATCTTTTATGCCGCGGGTTCGGTGCAACGATTTGCCCGTCCCTTCCTCGAAAACGGGGTTCGGGTATTCAGTGCCTGGCAGGCCAATGCGATCCCCGTCGCCGAATTTACGCTGGCTCAAATTCTCCTCTCCTGCAAAGGCTACTTCCGCAATACCCGGGATTATGTCGATGGGCAGCATCGGGAAAATACCTACTTCGGCCCTGGAATTTATGAAAACAAAGTGGCCTTGATTGGTTTTGGCATGATTGCCCAGAAGGTAGCCGAACTACTGCAACCCTTTCAGGTAGAGCTCTCGATTGTCGACCCCTTCATTGACGAAGCCTGTCTCGAGCCCTATGGGGCGAAGCTACAGAGTCTTGAGGATGCCTTTTCACAAAACTATGTGATTTCCAACCACTTACCCAATCTGCCCGCCACGGTAGGACTGGTGGGACGCGAACATTTCCTGAGTATGCCCGACCATGCCAGTTTCATTAACACCGGCCGCGGTGCCCAGATCCGTGAAGATGAAATGATCGAGGTACTCCAGCAACGTAGCGACCTCACCGCCTTGCTCGATGTGACCTACCCGGAACCTCCCGATATCGATTCGCCCCTCTACACACTGCCCAATGTGCAATTGAGCACCCATATCGCAGGCTCCATTAACAACGAAGTCGGTCGCATGGCAGATTATATGATGGCAGAAGCCTTACGCTTCCAGGCGGGTGAACCAGCTCTTTACGAAGTCAGCATGGAAATGTTGAAAACCATGGCCTGAAAAGAAACATTTTCCCTTGACGTTATCAACAGGCTTCCGTTATAGTACCGGGCCTTTCTCACCCCGTTCAACCAGAGGTAGTTGTGAGCACCGTTTTAGATAAAATTGATCAGGAAAACCGCAAGGAAACCGTACCCGAATTCGAAGTGGGCGACGCCGTAAAAGTGTCCGTTCGTATTCAGGAAGGCAACAACGTCCGTACCCAGGTATATTCCGGTACCGTGATTGCCCGTGATGGCCATGGCAGCACCGAGACCTTCACCGTCCGTCGTATCTCCTACGGCGAAGGTGTAGAGCGTGTGTTCCCAATCCACGCACCGGTTGTGGAAAAAATTGAAGTGGAGCGCAAAGGAAAAGTCCGTCGTGCAAAACTCTACTACGCTCGTGCGCTCAAAGGCAAAAAAGCGAAAATTACCTAAGGCATCGCCTGACCGGTATTTGTACGAACGCGCCGCGCTAGATCGCGGCGTGTTTCGTTTGGCAGGCGTCGATGAAGCCGGCCGGGGCCCTTTGGCAGGCCCCGTGGTCGCAGCTGGCCTCGTATTTCCCACACAATGGATTCAGCAAGGGCTACCCACGGAGTTGCTGGAACTCAATGACTCCAAAGCGCTGAGCGCTAAAAAACGCGAGCGCTTGTTTGCAGAACTGCAAGGACGGGATGAAATCCAAATTGGCCTTGCGGTGGTCGATGCTCCGGAGATTGATGAACGGAATATCCTGAAGGCCACCCACGTGGCTATGGCCCGGGCTCTCTCAGACCTGCCGGAACTCCCGGAACTGGCACTGGTAGATGGCCTGGCTGTCCCCGACCTCCCCTGTCCTTCTCAGAATATTGTCAAAGGGGACACCCTTTCCCTGATCATTGGCGCGGCGAGCATTATCGCCAAAGTAAGTCGGGATCAGCTGATGTTCGATCTGGATACACAGTACCCGGAGTACGGCTTCGCCAAACACAAAGGCTACGGCACCAAACTCCATTTGGCAGCCCTGAAACAATACGGCCCCTGCCCGGCCCATCGCCGTAGTTTTGCTCCGGTTCGCGCCTCGATCCCGAACACCCCGTCCGCAGAATCTTAAGGGAACAACCCCTAAGCTAGAACACAATTGTAGACCACATCCATATTTGTTTATTTATCAAGGCAAACAAATCTTTTTGTATATTCAGCATTTAATAGCTACAAATTAGTAGTTGGTGTAAAATATGAGTCAAACCAGTTATGAGGTTCAAACAGACCATGAAACTACATCAGCTTGCATTGTGTTTTCTTTGTGGCGTTTCCACGCTGCTCCCGGCCAACGTCGTCGTAGTCGAAGATCATAATTATTTTGTCTTCGATGAAGATTTACAGATTAAATTTCAAGTCCGCCTACGCGCGCCCTTATTCAAAAATCGTAGAGAGGATGTGAAATTTCTAAACCCCGCGAATCTGAATATTTTTTATAATCAGAAGTCCTACTGGGATTTCCCGGAAGATTCCAATCCAGTGGATGAAAACAACTACAACCCAGGCCTGATGTACGCCGTACAGGATGCCTTTCACCATGAACGGAACAAACGCTTTGGCCAGATGGATTTTGCCCTAGGTCTCGAACACATTTCCAATGGCCTAACCGGATTGGACTCCAGAAGCTTAAATCGATATTTTTTCTCAACCCGCCTCACCCACCCCAGCAAAAAAATAGATCTTCAACTCAAGGCATGGAATTACATCAACATGGAGCCCGAAGATCTGGATGAAAAATGGGGCTATGGAGAACTCGGGACCTCTCTCTATTTTTTTGGAAGAGGCTGCTGGAAAGGCCCCGAATTCACTCACCCCAGCTCAGGACCCATCCTCACCGGAACCATGCGACTGGGTCACGATAACCGACCAGGTTATGAAGTCACCATGACGGTCCCCATGCGAATATCCATCTGTGGAAATGAATTTACTCCGTTAATCGTACTCAATTACTGGGACGGATATGGAGAACGCATGCTTACCTTGGACGAACGTGAATCCTATTTTCGTTTTGGGATTGGATTTAATGCCCCGGGTCCAAAACAGGATCCATCCCTAAACAACAAGCAATTGCGACTCCAATAGCCCGATACCACCTGGATGCCGCTTTCTTTCAACGAGATTCCGGCATCCTTTCGGTTTGGCTTTCCGCATGAATGTTCTAAGGAAACTCAACTTCAAGCCAGGGTCGACACGCAGATCGACGCTACTACCGAAAGTGATTTCACATGGACATGTTACAGGACCTTTTTGACAAGCAGATGGCCTTGAACCATCGCATTGGCGTCAACCCGGAAGAGATGAACGAAGAGGAACAGACCCAGTGGGTCCTGAACTACTGTCGTGCAAGCTCTCAGGAATTAGCCGAATTGGTGGATTCCGTGCCTTGGAAGTGGTGGGCCAAATATCAGGAATTCGATCTGCAGAACGCCCGGGTTGAAGTGGTGGACCTGTTTCACTTTCTGATTAGCCTGGCGCAGGTGTTGGGGATGGATGCCGAAGACGTGCATCGTCTCTACAATGAGAAAAACAAACTGAATTTCAAACGTCAGGATGACGGCTACGCCACCAAAGACGAAAACGATAACCGCGGACTGGAGCTTTAATCGATGGAGGCTGGTATTGTTGGATTGCCCAATGTGGGCAAAAGCACCCTGTTTAACGCCCTGACCGAGGCTGGCGCCGAGGCAAACAATTATCCTTTCTGCACCATTGAGCCCAATGTGGGTATCATCAATGTACCGGATCCCAATTTGGATATTCTGCAGAATCATGTCGAAACGGAGAAACTGCTTCCCGCAACGACAAAAATTGTGGATATTGCCGGTCTGGTCAAAGGAGCTTCTGAAGGAGCTGGACTGGGAAATAAATTTCTGAGCCATATCCGCGATGTGGACGCGATCCTCCAGGTGGTGCGCTGCTTTGAGAACGAAGACGTCACCCATGTGGACGGCTCCGTGGATTCTCTGAGGGATGTGGAAACCATCGAAACCGAACTGATGCTGGCCGACCTTCAGACGGTGGAAAACGCGCTTCAGAAAGCGAAAAAACAAGCTCGCAGCGGAGATAAAGAGGCCCAGCGCTATCAGGCCATCTTATCTCAGTGCCAGGAGGTACTTGAAGAAGGCAAACCTGTTCGATCCATGGATATCCAGGATCCTGAAGACCTGCGCCTTCTCAAAGGCCTCGCTCTCCTCAGCGCAAAACGGGTACTCTATGTCGCCAACGTCAATGAAGACGAGGTCTCGGATGGGAATGCAGAAACCCAACGCCTCGACGCATATGCCGCTGAGCGAAACAGCCGGGTGATTCGGGTCTGTGCGCAAATTGAAGCCGAACTTTCTGAACTGGAGATGGAAGACCGCATGGTCATGCTGGAGGATCTTGGCATGAATGAGCCGGCTCTGCACAGTATCATCCGTGGTGTCTACGATCTCTTGGGGCTGCAAAGTTACTACACAGCCGGTCCGAAGGAAATTCGCGCCTGGACCATTCCCCAGGGCGCCAGTGCCCCTCAGGCAGCTGGGGTCATTCATGGCGATTTTGAACGTGGTTTTATTCGCGCCAATATCTTCAGCATTGATGATCTGCAGGAATATGGCTCTGAAAACGCCATCAAAGACGCTGGAAAACTCCGCGTTGAAGGCAAAGAGTACATCATGCAACACGGCGACGTCTGTCACTTCCTGTTCAATGTCTAAGACGCCTCCCAATGTTCTGATCACCGGATGTTCGTCCGGTATTGGCCTCGCCTGCGCAGAACAGTTGCGCATGCGGGGCTGGCGGGTCATCGCTACAGCCCGGAAGATCGAGGATTTGCAGAAACTAAGGGAAGCGGGTTTCGACGTACTTGCCTTGGATGTGACCCGCAAAGAACATCTTCAAGCGGCATCGGATTATATTCGGGTTCAATGCAACGGATGTCTGGATGCACTGGTGAACAATGCCGGCTACGGACAACCGGGCGCTCTGGAGGACTTATCTGCAGACGACATGCGCCAGCAGTTCGAAGTCAACGTCATTGGCCTGCAAGCACTCAGTAATCAGATGCTCCCCTTCATGCTGGAGCGAAAACAGGGACGGATCATTCATATCTCCAGCGTAGTGGGTCGGGTTGCCCTGCCCTTTCTGGGTATTTATTCTGCCAGTAAATTCGCTGTGGAAGCCCTGGCCGACGCTCAACGGGTCGAACTTCAGGGGAGCGGAGTCCAGGTTTCTCTGGTTGAACCCGGCCCCATCCATACCCGTTTCGGTGAAAACGCTGTTCGATCCAGTGAGGGTCACCTGCCTCAGCAGACTCGATTCCGCAGCCTATACGCTCAGGAACTGCAGAAACGGGAGCACGGACAAAATCCATTTTCCCTGCCACCGGAAGCAGTGGCAAAGAAAGTGATCCATGCCGTGGAAGCTGCCCGGGCACGTAGGCGATACAAGGTCACCTTCCCCGCCTACCTGGGAGCCATTCTCAGTCGTTTCGCTCCGGATGTTCTGATCGACGCGATTTTGGGGCGTGAGCTACGCAAGCGTCAGCAATCCCTGCAAGAGCTTCCGGCTGAAGATCCCGAGGCCTAAGCTGCCGAACTTAGGCTAAAGATTTGCTGTAGGTGATCTGCCGCACATCAATCATGCGGTTTTCAAAGCCAGCCTCACAAAAACTCAGGTAATACTGCCACTTCCGAATGAAGCGCTCATCGAAACCCAGTTCGCGCACCCGGGGAAGGCGCTCATTGAAATCATCCCGCCAACGGCGGAGGGTTTCGGCATAATGTAGGCCGAATTCCAGCTCATTCTGCTGAACCAATCCCACCTGAGAGCTCAGTTCTCCCAAAAGTTTTGGACATGGCAGATGACCGCCGGGAAAAATATATTTTCGGATGAAGTCACTACGGCTGTTATATTCTTCGTAACGGTCATCTGTAATGCAGATAGCCTGCAGAGCAAAACGCCCGCCCGGTTTCAACAAGCGTGACACGGCCTGAAAGTATCCCGGCAGATAGCTATGCCCCACGGCTTCGATCATCTCCACGGAAACCGCATGATCGAACTCCCCCTGCACATCTCGATAGTCCTGCAGACGAATTTCCACGCGATCTTCTAACCCGGCCGCCGCGATGCGAGTGCGAGCCTCTTGCGCCTGTTCTTCGGAAAGAGTCAGGCTCGTGACCCGGCAGCCACTCTGCTGCGCCATTCGAATCGCACAGGCCCCCCAACCACTGCCAATTTCCAACACGTGATGTTCGGGAGACAAGCCCATCTCCTCAATGAGACGGTCTATTTTCCGGAACTGCGCCTCTTCCAGATCTCCAGCCATGTCTTCAAACCAAGCGGAACTGTAGGTCAGGGTTGGGTCCAGAAAGGTTTCATAGAGCTCATTACTCAGGTCATAGTGCTCCTGAATGTTCTTTTTCGCATTGCGCTTGGTGTTACGGCGTAGGCTGTGGCCGAAACGGTCCAAATGCCAAAGCATGCGGGAAGTCCCTTTCACAAAACGACCCATGCTGGGTTGTCCCGCACCCAGCCCCACGAGTAGGCGGCTTAAATCACGGGTCTCCAACTCGCCCTCCATCCAAGCTTCTGCAAAGCCCATCGAGCCCCCTAACAAGATCCGACGAGCCGCTTTGGGCGTGTTGAGTTTCACATCGGCACGACGCTCTCCGGCCCCAAGAGTCATCTGACGTCCGGAAGCGCTGGTGAACTCCAGCTCCAGCGCGGTGAGTCTGGAAAAGACTGCCGTAAGCAGTTTTTCCCATGAGCTAAGCTGTTCGAGCGGCAGTTCGTGGGTCAGGATGGTTTTTGTGGGATCCATGGTATAAAGGCCGAGGTGCGTTGCTGGTACTGACGATAGGCTTCTCCACGGCGTTTCAACGATTGTCGCTCCGCGTGGGGAATCCCGGTTAGGTATCTTAGGAAAATATACATCAGCACTGGACCCATATAACTTACAACATGTAATGGGGAGCCTATAGATAGGATCACATATGCAAACCAGTGAAGCCATTCAAAAAAGTAGTTTGGGTGTCGGCTGTAGCGCCAGAGACCTGTGTCGAGTACAGATCCGCTGTTTTCAGGCTTGGCACGAAATGCGGCAAGTTGTTCATCCGCAAGACCTTCGCCTCCAATAGCCAACAGCGCTACCAAGAGTCCCGCGACATCATTCCATGCGGGGAAAGGACCGCTGCGGGAAGCCGCCGCCCAGGCCGGGAGAGCAAAAATCATCACCAACAGGGCCTGTCCGTTAAAGAAGAAAAAGTAGTTTCGTTTTGCCTGCTCTCCCCAATGATTCCAGAGAGCGACATAACGCGTGTCCTCAGCTTTTCCGCCCAGTAAACGATCCCGCAAGAGATGTTGAAGGAGGCGACCGGACCACAGCAGGAGTAACGCCGCTACGAAAAGGCTCCGAGGACTTCCACCCAAAGCCACAGGAAGCAACAGAGCCATAAGGAACATGCCACCCGACCAGCCGGCATCCACCCAACCAGCGTTATGATGTTTCATGGCATAGGCCCAAAGCAGGGTCTCTAGAGCGAACGCCAACGCCAGGCTGATCAGTAGAAAAAGTGGTAAGGTCATGTCAACAGATCACGATCATTGATCAAACCTTACAAGGAAGCCATCAATGATTGCCATGAAAACTCCACAGATCGACCTCTTTCCTGCAAAGGACGGAGCTATCCGATTGATTGCCACACAGGAGATTCCGGGCAAGCTCGAAGACATCTTCGCGTTTTTCAGCAACCCGGCAAATTTACGTCTGTTAACGCCCCCCGAGGTCTCCTTTGAATTCCTGAGCGATCCAAACGCTAGCATGTGCTCAGGATTGAAACTGGACTATAAGATTAAAATCAACGGATTTCCCATGCGATGGACCAGTGAAATCGTAGATTGGGAACCTCCCTATCATTTCAGTGACATTCAATTGAAGGGGCCATATCGGCAATGGGATCATCATCACCGTTTTGAAGAAAGCGCCTTGGGGGTCTTAATTACGGATGATGTCACCTACAGAACACCAGGACCGGCTTGGTTGGAACAAAGATTTATCCGAAAGAAAATCGTACGGATTTTTGAATACCGACAAGCCGAATTGATGCGTCAGATGGTTTTTCCGGAGTCAGATAAAAAAACAACCCCCGTTTTTGAATCTGCCAAAACGGCATAGACCCGCTCAAGCCTTCCTGCGCCCAGCTTGAACTTTAAAGAGCAGATCTTTTCTCCACGCTTGGTGAAGATCTGCTCTTGCCTTCCAATATCCTTCCATGTTACATCTATAGCCCTGTTGAGGACAATAACGGACAGAATACCCAATAAGATACCATGAGCAACGAGCCCTCCCCTGAAATCATGACCCTGGCGGAACTGGCCAGCTACTTGAAAGTGGCTGAAAAAACCGTTGTCCGCATGGCACGTGAAGGTAAAATTCCCGGAACCAAAGTGGCCAGCCAGTGGCGTTTCATGAAGAGTCTGGTGGATGAGTGGCTTCAGAAGAGTTCCCAACCGCCCACGCCCACGAATTTATTTCAGTTGATGAAGCATGCTCCGGAGCTGGTCCCCGTCTCCCGCTTGGTTACCCCTCCGCTGATGCGCTTTGACATTAAACCCGGTCCGGTGAACGAAGTTCTGAAGCAGTTGGTTAAACCGCTTGAGGATCAGGGTCTGGTCAAAGATTCGGAAAAATACCTCAACATGTTGGTCAAACGTGAAGAGTTGCATTCCACGGGAATTGCACCCGGCGTGGCCATTCCCCACGCACGCTCTGCTGCAGATACCACACTGAAAGAAAGTGCCTTAGTTGTGGGAATCTGCCCTGAGGGGACCAACTTCGGCGCAGACGATCAGAAACCCACGCACGTGTTTCTGTTGATTTGTTCCGAAGATGACATGGTTCACCTTCGCTTGCTGGCAAAGATTTCGAAGCTGCTCTCCCGTAAAAGCATCCTCACCCGTTTGAAAGCCTGCAGCAACTCCGAAGAAGTGATTGGCTTGCTCGCCGAAGCGGAATGGGAAATTGCGCTGAATAAGGAAAATGGCTGATTATGCCTCCCTCTGGTGCACAACTGCTGGATGAAGCCCTTTCCCCGGAGCGAGTGTTCCTCACTCAGGCCCGGCATAAAGAAGAGCTTCTCCATCAGTTAGTGGACCAGATGCCCATCAGCGGCGAAATTCAGGATATCGAAGCCTTGCGTGCGGCGATCTTCCTGCGGGAAAGCCTCATGAGTACCGGAATTGGACTGGGAGTCGGCGTTCCCCATGCACGCATTTCCTCCGTCCGCCACATGGTGGTAGCCGTTGCCAAAAACGAACGCCCTCTGATCGACTACGAATCTATTGATGGTCAACCCGTGCAGCTGGTGTTCATGGTCGCAGGCCGTCCGGATCATCAGTCGAACTATGTGCGCATGCTGGCCGTATTAAGCCGGATGGTCAAGGATCCTGAAACGCACGCCTCTTTGCTGGCGGCCTCGGATACCGATTCGCTGTTCAAGGCCATTCGCAACGCCTTGTAACCATGCATCCTGAGACCCCGCATCTCAGCATTCTGCTTATTTTAGGCATCGGTGTGTTTGGTGGCATCCTGGGTGCCTGGCTCTTTCAACGGATGCGCATCCCCCAGGTCATTGGTTACATTGCCATTGGACTCATTATTGGGGAAAGTGGCCTCAAGATCATCGATGCCAGTATTCTCCCCAGCCTTCGCCCTTTCAATTACCTGGCCCTGGCCTTCATTGGATTTCTGGTGGGGGGTGAACTGGAACAGAAAATCTTCAAACAATACGGCCGCCAGTTTATGGGAATCATGCTGGGAGAAGGCTTAGGGGCTTTTTTGCTCGTAGGCATCGGCAGCGGGACCCTTCTCTATCTGTTAACCGGCGAATGGATTCCCTCCCTTGCAGGTGGACTGGTTTTCGGGGCCATTTCCTCCGCAACCGACCCGGCATCCACCATTGATGTGCTTTGGGAGTACCGCTCAAAAGGCATCCTCACCACGGGCTTGATTTCTGTAGTCGCTTTGGATGATGCTCTGGCCTTGACCCTCTACGCCTTGGGTACCAGTGCTGCCAGCTTGTTGGTCAGCGGGAGTTTTGACCCCATGCAGTTGCTCCACACCTTGGGGCTGGAATTGCTTGGAAGTGCCGTATTAGGCCTGCTGGTTGGCTTCATGCTCAGCATGCTCATTCGCCAAAGCCGTAGCCCGGAACGCTCCCTGACCATGCTGGTGGGCAGCCTTTTCCTGGTGGCCGGCCTCTGCTTTAGTTTAGGATTGGATGTGATTCTCTGCGCCATGGCTGCAGGAGCGCTTCTGGTCAATCATTCCCCTACCCGATCCAAAACGCTGCTCAAAACGCTCCGAGAATTTGCGAACCCTATCTACGTGATGTTCTTCGTGCTCGTGGGTGCGCAACTCAAGCTCGACGCCATGCCTGGCTGGATGTGGGGCTTGGTCCTGCTTTATGTGCTGGGACGCTCCGTGGGGAAAGTGTTGGGCACGTATTTTGGAGGACGGCTTGGGGGGTCCCCCGAGGTCTTGCAAAAATACGTTGGACTGGGTCTTTTTGCCCAAGGTGGCGTGGCCGTGGGCCTCTCCATGATGGCTGGCCAACACCTCTCAGAGGTTCAAGTCTTTGGAGACCTCGACCTCGGGGCTATTGTAGTCAGTACGGTAACGGCCACCACGCTCTTGGTACAACTGATCGGGCCCCCTTCAGTCAAATACGCCATTACCAAAACGGATGAAATTGGCCGCAACGTAACCGAAGAAGATATCATTGGCGAACTGAGCGTGGGTGACATGCTGAATGCGGATATTGAAAGTCTTCCGGAAACCTTTCTGCTGCATGATGTATTTGCCCGTATGGCCTCTGATGAACAGATGACCTATCCCGTGGTAGATCCCGAGGGGATTTGCCATGGCATCATCTCCATTGAATCCCTGAAAGCTTTGTTTGTGGAACAGGAAATCTGGTCCTGGATGATTGCAGAGGATGTCATGATTCCTGTCAAAGACGTCCTGCATCCTGAGATGCCTCTGAGCGATGCCCTGTTGCAGATGCGCAATCTGGGCAGTGAAGAGAGTGTGGTTCGGGCAGAGGACGGCAAAGTCCTGGGCATGTTCGACGTCAGCCACGTGCGCCGAAACCTTGCCCAGCGCTTGTTGCGACGTCAGGGCGAGGCCTGATTCCAGGCCTCCAGCCGTGAAATCCGGTTGATTTTTCAGCCGTTCCCTGTGTAGGGTGAATTTATGATGAATCGCATTAGTCTTTGTACAGCACTGCTGTGTTCCGTTATCGCCGTTCAGGCCCCGGCACAGAATCAGGATATCATGGCTTCTTACAAACAAGCCATGGAGCGCATTGAATCTCAGGAGGCTCAGGAACGCAAACAGCTGATGTCCCTCTATGCTGCTCACATGTGGCGCTTAAAAGAAGCCTCACAACAGGAAGGTGATTTGGATCCTACCTTGATGTATATGGCGGAAGCAAAAGCCGCAGAAGAAGGCACCCTGCCGGAGCTCCCTCCCGATTCAAGCCTGCTGATTCAGGCTCGTAAAGTCCTCCAGGAACAGGAAAAAAGTCTCAATGCTTCCATTTTGGATCAGCGCATGGCCCTGGAAGAAAAAATGATAGCCTTGCTGAGTGAGAGTATTGTCAGCCTCACCCAGGCCGGAGATATGGAGTCGGCCAAAGAAATGGACCAGCTCAAAGATGAAGCGGAGGCCCGCTTGGCCTCGATGAAACCGGCTTTGGAAGAAAACGCCCCCGAAGCCCCCAAAAAACCACTCTCTGAAACCCTCAAACTCGGCAATAACATTGTTACCGCACCCAGTTTCAGCGGAGAGGGCGAAGAGCGATGGAATACCCGTCGTCCGAATACACGAAATGGTACGGAGATCTTTGGAGAACGGAATAGTGAACGCAATAAGGCCATGCGCTTCCAACAATTTGCTGACGGTCATGGCAGTGTGCACCAGAGTATCCCCCTCAAAGCCGGTAAAGAGTATCTCGTACGCTTCCGCACCCGTTTGATGGTGCCCTGGAAAAAAGACATTCTGATGCGGGGCAAAGGAAAACTCGGTGTCTCCTTCCGCGTACCCGGAAATGTATGGCGGGGTCTACCCCCTGCCGAGCAAATGCGCTTACGCCAATCGATCGGCTTCAGCATGACCCCTCCTGACAGCACGGAGTGGCGTTGGGTTGAGCGTAAAATTACCGCCAGAAAACATATGAGCATCCTCTATATCCGCGCCTCGGCGGGTGAAGGAGAATTTCTGGTAGACGACGTCACCGTTCAGGAAATTCAGAAGCCCCCGAAGAAGTAACAAGCCTGCTCAGAACACTTGCTTTTCAGGCCGCTTCTGGACTATAGAGCGGTCGATGAGTCAGCTTTCTTCTACTTCAGGATCCGAGACCTGGTCTGCCCACGCATCGGACGAACTTTACGGGGTCTCCCGCTGGGGGGCTCCTTTTTTCCGTGTATCGGAACAGGGACATCTGGAAGTAAATCTCAAAACAGAGGCCGAAGCTCAGTGGTATGCCCTGCCGGAGATCCTGCGCGATCTCGAGGAACGCGGTAGTACGGCTCCAGTTCTGCTTCGTTTTGCCAATATTCTCGACCATCGCCTCAAGCTGATTAACGAATCCTTCGCCAAGGCCATGCAGGAGTCCGGCTATGAGGGGGACTACCGTGGCGTCTACCCCATCAAGGTCAATCAACAGGAACAGGTCATTGAGGAAGTCTGCAACTTTGGCCAACGCTATCATCATGGCCTGGAGGCTGGCAGCAAACCGGAACTGATCGCGGCCTTGAGCTCCTTACAGGATCCTGAGGCGCTAATTGTTTGTAACGGTTACAAGGATCAGGAGTTTGTGGACCTCGCCCTCTACGGCCTGAAAATGGGTCTGAATCTCTTTCTTGTGGTGGAAATGCCCGATGAGGTTCCCCTCATCCTCGAGCGGGCTAAAAAAATCGGGATCCAGCCTCGAATCGGTCTGCGCATGCGACTCTCCAGCCCCGGTGAGGGGCAATGGGTGGATTCCGGGGGAGATCGTTCTGTTTTCGGCCTGAGTGCCCTGCAAGTGATTGATATTGTTGACCAGCTTCGGGAAGCCGGCCAATTAGACTGCCTGGAATTGCTTCACTATCATCTGGGCTCCCAAATTCCGGGAATCCGCAGTATTCGTTCCGCGGTTCAAGAGGCCGTTCGCGTCTATGTTGACCTCAAACAGGAAGGTGCCCCCATGGGCTATCTGGATGTAGGAGGCGGACTGGCTGTCGACTACGACGGAAGTCAATCCTCCACCGCCTGCAGCCGCAACTATGACATTGAGGAATACTGTGCCGATGTGGTGGAGGTGGTACAGAATGGCTGCGATCTGGCGAAATGCCCCCACCCGGTGCTGATCAGTGAATCCGGTAGAGCCACCATTGCCCATTATTCCGTACTCGCCTTTAATATTCTGGATGTAGGCTCGCCGGACATTCCCTCCCCTCAAGCAACGTTCCAGGAGAATCCCCCGCTGGCCCTGCAGCATTTGAGCGAACTCGCCCGGAACTTAAAAGATGATAAATTACAGGAGGCTCATAACGATGCCCTGTATTACCGGGACGAACTTCGCAGCCAGTTCAGCTACGGCCTGGTCAGCCTTCGGGAACGGGCTCTGGGGGAAGCCTGGTTTCAGTACACCGAACAATGTATTGGTTCCCGGCTCAAGGCCCTGAATCTACTCGAAGAATCCGATGAATGGTTTACCCAAAGCGTCGATGTCTACTACGGCAACTTCAGCCTCTTTCAATCCCTGCCGGATATCTGGGCCATTGACCAACTCTTTCCGATTGTCCCCTTGCAACGCCTCGGCGAAGAACCGACCCGCCGGGCGGTACTTGCGGATATCACCTGTGATTGTGACGGAAGAATCGACCAATTTATTGATCATGGCTCCGTAAAAAAACATCTCCCTCTCCACCGAATCGAAGCTGGGGAAAGTTATTTCATTGGCGTGTTTCTGGTGGGCGCCTACCAGGAAACCCTTGGCGATTTGCATAATCTTTTCGGCGACACCCATGTTGTCTCTGTGGGCTTGGATGAAGAGGAACATCTGGATTATACCCATGAAATTCATGGAGACAGCGTTTCCGATGTCTTGTCAACCTGTGAATATGACCCCAAGGATTTATCCATTCAGTTCCGCCGCCTGGCGGAGAAAGCGGTGCGCAAAGGCCGGATTCAGGCAGCGGAACGCCGCCGCATCGTGGAAGCCTTTGATACCGGCCTGCGGGGCTATACCTACTTTGAACCTGAAGCCAGCAGCGAAATGCTTTAAGGGGATCTCCCTGAGGAATCCGAAAGGCTCCATTTTGGACTGGTGCTTTTGCCTGCTTATCCTTCATAGTTCTGTCGGGAGACAGACATGACAGCAGCACTACGTCCTATTCGCGTACTCATCGTAGATGATGATGAAAAGATTCAACGCCTCTTTCAGATGTTCCTGCGTCAGCAGGGATATAAATCAGAGGCCGCCTCCAGCAGCCGGGAGGCTCTTCGCCGCATGCAGGGAAAAGGCTACGACATTCTCATTGTGGATGTGTATATGCCTGACATGGATGGGATGGAGCTGGCGAGATGTGTCCGCACGCTCTGGCCTTGGCAGGAAATCGTTTTCTGTACAGGCAACATAAATGACAAGGTGCGAAAAGCAGCCCGCAGCTATGGGGTTCAGCATCTGCTCGAAAAACCCCTGACCTTTAACACCATGCAATCCACGTTACGGCAAATCGTGGATTTAAAAGAGGCCAACAACCAGGACAGCCTCTTATTTAACCAGCAACTTCAGGTGGAACTGGCTCCTCTGCGGGAACTAAACACCAGCGTGCTGGTTCACCGCAATTTCCAACAAGCCTTAGCGGAATGCGCACCAAAAATCGCAGATTTAATCCCCTGTGCTGCAGCCGCAGTGTTAGGGGAACACAATGGCATTGCCGGCTTGTACGTGGATGCGCGTCAACCCATCAGCAACAAAGCACTGGACGATCTTGGCGGACAGATGCGCAAGATCTATGAAGAACTCAATAACGGTGAACTTTCCGATGCCTGCCGACAACGCTATTTCCAAAAGCGTATTCGCGAAGAGCTACCCACACTCACCCAACTCGACCAACGCCTGCTCTTCGCTCCGGTTACAGGAAAACGAAACCTGCTGGCCCTGATCGCGGTAGTCCTGCCACACACCTTTGATCAGCCTCCGGAAGAATACGGTCGTCTGCAATTGGCGGCCCATCACTTATCCACCCTGATCACCGCCTTGGATTGCATGGAAGATCTAGCCATGCACGACCCACTGACCGGCTTATTCAACCGCCGCTATTTTGATGAGAGTATGGAACGGGAATGGCTCTTGGCTGAACGAGACCAGCGTCACCTGGGCCTGCTTCGTATTGACATCAATGACCTCGCAAACATCAATGTACGTCATGGCTATCGGGCTGGAGACCTTCTGCTTCAACGGGTGGGCAGACAGTTGCTCGACAAAGCCGAACCGGGGCAACTGGTTATTCACGCTGGTCAGGATGATTTCATGGTGCTGATCAACGGGCAGAAAAAAGATCAGATCATTCAATATGCCGAGCAAATTCGAAAATTGCTTCAAGAAATCGAACTTCCCTCCGAGTATTCCGAACTTCAACCCAGCTTCAGCATTGGCGTTGCAATCAGTGGTCCCTCATGCGGCATCAGCTCCACGGCAGAATTACTCTCCAAGGTCGAACAGGCGGTGGAAGAGGCCCAAAAACAGGAAAGCTCGGAGATTCTAATCTGGCAGGATCACGCGCCGGTGGGAACGGAGAGTGAAATCAAAGTTCACCCTGTCCTTCTGGTGGATGACGACCCTCAGGTTCACCACCTCATGAAGCGGGTCCTCAACAAAAACATGTATGAAATCACCAGCACCCTCAGTGTGCGCGAAGCGGTCGCCCTGCTCGAATCCGGGCAGGAGTTTCATATGATGATGACCGATCTGGCGATCCCCGGCGAGGATGGCACGGTGATGCTCCGGGAAGCGAAACGTATCCGCCCCGACATGCCCTGTATTGTCATCAGTGGAAACATCTCCCGCAGCAGCGAAACCCAACTGGTGGAATTAGGTGCTTTTGAAATTCTACAAAAGCCGTTTCAGTTTCATCAGCTCCGCAACGCAGCCGGGAAAGCCCTGGAAAAATTCAATCGAGCCCAAAACCAAGCCCTTCCCGAAGAAGACGAGCTCAGCGGAAACTGAGTCCTTACGCATATGCCCCTACAGCAGTTCCTCTCTCCGAAGCAGGCTATCCTGCCACAACTCTATGATGAACTGCTTCCGGCTAGCGGATCCGGGTGTTTGGACCTGTCCTCCATCCAACTCATTTGCCCCACCCGACAATCCGCCCGACGATTGCGGGAAGGACTGACCCGCTGCTGGCGTCAACGCGGCGGCTCTGCTCTCCTCGGCCTGCAGGCCTCCCCACCCAGTATCTTTTTACAGGGAAACGGAACTCGCCCCACGGCACAAAGCTTTGATTGGAAACTGGCCTGGCAGGAGGCCCTGATGGCCCTGGAACCCAGCCAGGGCTCACGCTTGTTTCCCGAGCAAACTCTGCCCATGGAAAGCGGGACGGCTATGGATAATGGCAGTCGCTTTCAACAGCTCCGCATGCAACTTTTTGACGCGGGCTTACGCATAGAGGACGTCGCCGCCCAGCACCCGTTGCTCTCGGAACAACAACGCTGGATCGAGTTAGCCCGCCTCGAGGAGAACTACCTAAAACGACTTCATCAACAAGATCTGGAAGATCCAGTTGAACAGCGTCGTCTTGCCCTCCAACAGTATCAGCCTCCGAAACAACTGGAACGACTGCTGTTTCTCTGTGTTCCAGATCCCTCCCCAGTGTTGATTCCTTTATTTGAACAACTCGATCAACACAGTTCGCTTTCCGTTGAGGTCTGGATTCAGGCTGAAGAAACGGAGGCCCGCTTTTTTGATTCCTGGGGACGGCCCGATGAAAGCTGGTCTTCCCGCCCCCTGCCCGCCCGCATAGATGAACCCGGTCTTTTGGCCTTGTACCCTGATCCAGCCAGCTTGCAACGGGAGCTGGAAGAACTCTTTGTGGAGAATCCAGACTATCCAGACCTGGCCTTGGGGCTCCTGGATCCTGATCTGGCCCCCTTTCTAACCCGGGCCCTACGGGAAAGCGGATCCGATCTTTATGACCCAAGCCCGCAGTCCTTAGAACATTCCCCGCTCTATCGATGTCTGGAACGCATACACGTGGCCCGTGTACAGGATAACGGCGAAGGTCTACGGGACCTGTGGCGCGACCCCCTCTTGCTTCCACGAGATCCCCGGGAGGCCAAAACCCTGCTCCACCGTTGGGATCGGTACGCTCAGGAACAGGTCCCCATGCATCGCTTGCAAATTCGGGAGACCCTGGAGGATGAACTGCTCATCAGCCACTGGCAACGAATCGAAACCTTTTTGGATGCGGAAACTCCGCTGGAGATTCTGGAACGCTTTGAAGAACTCTTTGCCGAGCTGGAATTATCTCCTGCTGATGCAGAACAACGTTTCCGACTCCGTCAGATTGAACAGGCTGCAGATATTATTCAGCAAGCCGCCCGGCGCAGTAAAGCGGGCTTACGCTTCAGTCTCCCCCTGTTACTAGAGGGCTTGCGGGAAGAACACGTGGATCCCCCCAGAATTGAACCGGCCCTGACCGCAGAAGGATGGTTGGAGTTGCCCTATCACCCGGGAGGCTCTCTGCTCTTGCTGGGCATGCAGGAAGGCGTCGTACCGGATGCCAGCGTCGCCGATGCCTTTCTTCCCGATCAGTTACGCCGAGAGCTTGGCCTCCGTCATGATCGAAACCTGGCCGCCCGGGATGCCTATCTATTGCATAACCTGCTTCGCAGCCGTCCCGAGGCCTCGATTCGCATCTGCCTTTGCCGGCAAGATGCAACTGGCAACCCCTTATTGCCCTCCAGACTCCTCTTTGCTGCGGAATCAGGCAACTTGGTCCCCCGGGTCAAACGCCTCATGCATAGCCCGGCTGATGAAGAACCCAGTCCGGCCCCTCGAGCGGATCTGATCATGGACCCACTCCCACAGCAGGAGAAGCTGCCACAGCAGTTGAGTGTCAGCGATCTAAATGCATACCTTCGCTGTCCCTTTCGTTTTTATCTCAGTAAAGTCCTGGGGCTACAGGTTCAACACGACCGCGACCGAGAACTGGGCCCCATGCCATTTGGCACGCTCCTTCACCAGGTTCTTCATCTCCTTCTTCAGGAGTCCCCCCGTAGTGAAGACACATGGAACCAGATCATTGCGGAACAGCTCGCGGCAGAGTCCCTGAAACGATTTGGCAGCGCCGCCCCCTTGCAAGCCCGCATGTATCTCAACAGTGCCCGTATGCGCTTAGAGGCCGCCGGAAGACTACAACGACAAATGTGGCAGGAAGGCTGGGAGGTCCGGGAACTGGAAAAAACCCTCTCTGTTCAACATGGTCCTTTTGAAATTCGTGGCCGTCTGGACCGCGTGGATTTGCATCCCGAATGGGGCTGGCGCATCATCGATTACAAAAGCTCGGACAGCTCCAAAACGCCTGCACAGATTCACCTCGGCACTCCCGACCCGGAACGCCCGGAATTGGATCTGAACTATAAAGGGAAAGATAAACGTTGGCTCAACCTGCAATTGCCACTGTATCGATGGTTATGGCGAAACAGCGGACAGGATGACAGCCAGTTGACCTGTGGGTATATTCAATTGCCCAAAGCGGTTTCTGATTCCGCTTGGACAGCCTGGAAAGAAGAAGCCGAACTTGCCCCGGCAACCGAAACGGTTCTCGACGCCATTCTTCAACGAATAGAACAACAGATCTGGGAACCCATGGCCCCCACGGATGAATATGATGAATTCCGTGCCTTCACCCTGCCATGGTGAATTCACATCAGATTCAAGGCATCCACATCGATATGAACCTGCAGACTTTTCGGAGGCGCAAGATGTTGCAGGATCGCACGTAAGGGCCGGGTCACCACTTTGACCTGCGAACTGCGGATCACAATCTGGTAGCGGTAGCGTTTCTGGATGCGCGGAACCGGCGATGGCATCGCCTCCGTGAGATCGACCCCCGGATGGGTAATCGCCTGATGCAATGCCCGTTGAAGTTTTAAGGCCAACTCTTCCACTTTGCGTACATCCTCTCCGCGGATGTGCACGACAATCATACGCTTAAAGGGCGGATAGCCCAACATACGGCGGCCTTCGATTTCCTCATCAATGAAGACATCAAAATCTCCACGTCGTGCGGCCTGAACCGCTGGATGGGTTGGCGTGTAGGTCTGTAGAATCACTTCCCCGGCCACATCGCCCCGGCCAGCCCGTCCAGCCACCTGCGTAAACAACTGCACCGCCCGCTCCCCGGCACGGAAATCGGGCATATTCAAGGTGCTGTCTGCATTGACCACCCCCACCAAGGTCACGTTGGGAAAGTGCAATCCCTTGGCAATCATCTGGGTACCAATCAATAAATCGATCTCTCCGCGGCGGAACTGGCCGAGGACAGTTTGATATGCCAATTTCGAGGTCATACTGTCGCTGTCCATGCGGCGGATTTTGGCTTGAGGAAATAATTTATTCAGCGTGTTCTCCAGCTTTTCCGTGCCACTGCCCACAAAGGTCCAATCCTGCTTTGTACAGACGGGACACTCCGGAGGAACCGGCTCAGCATGACCACAGAAATGGCAACGTAAATAGCCCAGACGCCGATGATAGGTCAGAACGACATCACAATCCGGACATTCCGGAATATGCCCGCAATCCGGACAACAGACATGATTGGAATACCCGCGGCGATTCAGAAATAAAATGGTCTGCTCTGCACGGTTCAGTCGCAACCGAATGCCCTCAACCAGATCATTGGAAAACAGCACCGGCCGTCCTTCATGTTTCTGATGCCGCATATCCACGACCTTCATCACGGGCAACTGGCGGTCATCTGCCCGATTGAGCAAACGATGCATGGCATATTTCCCGTTCTGCACATTGACCAGGGTCTCCACCGAAGGGGTGGCAGAACCCAACAGAATACAGAGTTTTTCCCGGTGCCCCCGCATGACCGCCATATCCCGCGCATGGTATCGGGGACTCTCCTCTTGTTTGTAGGTCCCTTCATGTTCCTCATCCACCACAATCATGCCCAGATTACGCACGGGAGCAAACAAGGCCGAACGGGCTCCCACCACGATCCGGGCTTCCCCACGGCGGACCCGATGCCATTCGTCGTGCCGCTCTCCATCGGAAAGGTGACTGTGCAACACCGCCATTCCTTCGCCAAAACGCCCCCGAAATCGTTCCACAGTCTGAGGGGTCAGCGAAATTTCCGGCACCAACACAATGGCACCTTTTCCCTGATCCAGCACATGCTGCAAGGCTTGCAGATAGACTTCGGTTTTACCACTCCCGGTAACCCCATGCAGCAAATGCACCCGATGTTCGCCGGAGTCCAGGGTGGCCTGAATGCCTTCCAGGGCTTCGGCCTGTTCCCCGTTTAACGGCAAGGCTTCTGTCTTAAGAAAGGTCATTCCTTTGAGCGGATCCCGTTCCCGGGTGCCTTCTTCAATCCGCACCAGTCCCTTCTGTTCCATGCTGCGCAGACTGGCGTGAGGTACTTTCGCCGCCCGCACTAAATCCGAAACCAACATCTCCTGACCACTCATCAGGATGTCCAATGCAGCAGCCTGTTTCGGAGCCCGTTTACGTAAAGCTTTCAGCTCCGTCTCATTCTCTGCATTTGCCCCGGGTCGAATATGTAACTGTTTGCGAAAGGAGGCTCCACGCTGCCGAACCGAAGCCGGCAAGACCGTACGGACCGCATGTTCTATGGGGCTGCAATAATACTCCGCCATCCAACGAGCCAGGTCTAAGAGCTCCGGCAACAACAGCGGTTCGGCATGAGCCAGACCGGAAAGGGCCTTGAGGCGTGCAAATTCCGATTTCTCCCGAAATCCGAGTACAAATCCCTCAGTTTTTCTCGGGCCAAAGGGAACCAGGACCATGGAGCCCACCTTCACCTGCCCCTGCAGCTCTTCTGGAACGATATAATCAAATTCCCGATCCAGCGCAACATCCACCACAACTCGGGCAATGGGTCCTGTTTGCTGCACTTCCGCTGACATCTCCTTTCTTTGCCCCAGCACCGCGCAATCTCAAGTGCAAAGCTTCTGCGAAGTCGGCTACAGACCGATGTCATCCTCCTCTCAAGCTCTTCCAACAGGCCCCTGTAGCCAGCAGCTGCCGGAATAACGCATTGAATCCCCTACCCACTTCACATATTTTTGAAAAGCTCCCTGAAACATCATTCTGTCCTTCATCATTCTGTCCCATTTCCCCCAGACTTCATTCTAAGCAGACTCCCCCTTTTAAACATCATTCTGTCCTTAATTATTC
>DIYK01000042.1 GCA_002429005.1 Verrucomicrobia bacterium UBA6056 | reverse complement strand
TCCGGCCTGTCATTGAGCTGGGTGGCAGCATTTGGGTAGTGGGCAGAGTTCGTTCTCAGGCCGGAGTCCTAAGCTCCTTTTTGAGGCTCCACTTCATGGGAGCCCCGCCAGCTTGGCGGGCCATATCCCGCTTGCAATCTGTTTCGAAACGGGTTTGATGCGCCCATGACTACCGTCAACCGTATCCTGCTTCTGGCCGTCATGACGTTGTTCATGTCCTGCAGGTCCTTTCGGGGCGATGAGGAGCATCGTACATCCTGGAAGGGGGAGCGGGTTGAGCTGATTGCGGATGATTTCTTTTTCGATATCGTAGATGATCAGGTTATCCGGGTGATTGCTGTGGGGAATGTGAAGCTGCACATTGAAGACCATGCGATTGGGCACAGTGACTTTGTTGAATACACTCTGCGGAAACAGATTCTGTTTTTTCGAGGAGTGACTTCTTTTGAACGGCATGGACACAGAATCGAATTAAAGGATGCGAATCAAGGGCAGGGAGTTGCCCGCTGGTACTTGGACGAAGATCGATTAGAGGTTTATGGATTAATTGGTGGCCCAGTGGCTCTCCAAAAACCCCGTTTTTTACTCCCCCCATGAACAGCTTGATTATCTCTCTCCTCGCCCGAATACCTCTCGCTCCCCAGGCCGTTCTGATTCAGCAGAAAAAAGCCCGCCTGCTTCGCGGGCAGTTGCCGCATGCGCTCTTGTCTGATCTGTCCGAGTTGTCCGAGCGCAATCACATCTCTCACGCCTGCATCCATGCCTCTGGTGGAAAAGGGAAACCCGTGAAATTACGAATGTTCGGAATTCCCGATGAACTGGAGCAGCGCCTGCGCAATATCTGGTTGACGCATGTCTAAAAAAAAGGGCCCTCGAAAGGGCCCTTTTTTTTATGGGGTGATCAGAAAGAATCAGACCTCGAAACGATCTGCATCCATGACCTTACTCCAGGCGCTGATGAAGTCGTTGACGAAACGTTCTTCGTTGCCTGCGGAGCCGTAGACTTCGGCGATTGCGCGAAGTTGTGAATTGGACCCGAAGACCAGGTCCACCCGGCTGGCAGTCCATTTGATAGCACCAGTTTGGGGGTCGCGACCATCGAAACGTTCGGCTTCTTCACTTTGCGGAGTCCATACGGTTTCGGGATCCAGAAGGTTCTGGAAGTAATCCGTGGTCAATTCACCGGGACGGGTGGTGAAGACGCCATCCTGTGAAGCTTCGAAGTTGGCATTCAGGACCCGCAGGCCGGCAACCAGAACGGTCATTTCCGGAGCGCTCAGGCCCATGAGTTGGGCTTTGTCGACCAGGAGTTCTTCACTGGAGAGGGTGTAGGCCCCTTTCTTGTAGTTGCGGAACCCATCGGCAATGGGCTCGAGCACCTCGAAGGATTCCACGTCCGTCTGTTCCTGTGTGGCATCGCCACGTCCGGGAGTGAAGGGCACCGAGATGTCAAAGCCTGCTGCTTTGGCAGCTTGCTCCACAGCAACATTGCCTGCGAGGACGATCAGGTCAGCCAGGGAAACGGGCTTGCTGAAATCTGCCTGAATGCTTTCCAGTACTTCCAGAACCGAAGCCAGCTGCGAGGGCTGGTTTACGGCCCAGTCGCGTTGCGGTGCCAGGCGAATGCGGGCTCCATTGGCGCCACCCCGTTTGTCGGAGTTGCGGAAGCTGGATGCGGAGGACCATGCGGTGTAGATCCGTTGAGAGATACTCAGACCGCTATCCTGGATAAGAGATTTCAGTGCGACGATGTCATCCTGGCTCAGCTCGCCGGGAGCTGTGGGAATGGGGTCCATCCAAATCAATTCTTCTTCTGGGACTTCCGGACCGAGATAACGGGCGCGGGGGCCCATGTCCCGGTGGGTCAGCTTGAACCAGGCACGGGCAAAGGCATCGGCCAGTTCTTCCGGGTTCTCGTGGAAGCGTTTAGAGATGGGTCCATAAATCGGGTCCATACGCATGGCCATATCCGCAGTGGTCATCATCGGTTTGACTTTCACGGCGGCATCATGAGCTGCGGGAGGATGCAGGGCTTCGGGCAGGTCTTTAGGTTCCCATTGCCAGGCTCCGGCGGGGCTTTTGGTCAGTTCCCACTCGTATCCAAACAGCAGGTCAAAGTATCCATTATCCCATTTGGTGGGTTCTGCGGTCCAAGCGCCTTCGATTCCACTGGTAATGGTGTCGCCGCCTTTACCGGTTCCGTGGCTGTTTTTCCAACCCAGTCCCATTTCTTCAATGGGGGCCGCTTCGGGTTCAGGGCCCACCAAAGCGGCATCGCCGGCTCCGTGCGCTTTCCCGAAGGTGTGTCCGCCGGCAACCAGAGCAACGGTTTCTTCATCATTCATCGCCATACGGCCAAAGGTTTCGCGGATGTCCCGGCCGGAGGCTACGGGATCCGGTTCTCCGTTGGGGCCTTCGGGGTTTACGTAAATCAGTCCCATCTGCACGGCGGCGAGGGGATTTTCGAGGTCACGCTCTCCGGTGTAGCGTTTATCGCCAAGCCATTCGGTTTCGGTTCCCCAGTAGATGTCTTCTTCGGGTTCCCAAACATCTTCCCGTCCACCACCAAAACCGAAGGTTGGCAGCCCCATGGATTCAATGGCCACATTTCCGGCCAGCACCATCAGGTCCGCCCAGGAAAGTGCATTGCCGTATTTCTGTTTAATGGGCCAGAGCAAACGTCGTGCTTTGTCGAGGTTGCCGTTATCCGGCCAACTGTTGAGCGGGGCAAAGCGTTGCGTGCCGCTGCCAGCGCCCCCTCGGCCATCTCCGGTACGATAGGTCCCTGCACTGTGCCAGGCCATCCGAATAAAGAGCGGGCCATAGTGTCCATAATCCGCAGGCCACCAGGCTTGAGAGTTGGTCATCAGGGAAGTCAGGTCCGCTTTGACTGCGGTCAGATCCAGTTTGCTGAAGGCTTCCGCATAATCGAACTCCAGTCCCATGGGATTGCCACGCTGGTTGTGTTGGTGCAGCATGCCGAGATTCAATTGATTGGGCCACCAGTCCTGGTTCCGGGTACCGCTGGGGGTGCTTTGTCCATGGCCGAAGGGGCAGCCTCCGCTTTTGGGTGTGTCTGTTGTATCCATAGGTGTTTTGTTTGGGTTTAGGTGTCTAGATGTTGACAGTCTGGGCATACGCCCCAGTAAATAATTTCAGCGGCTTCAATTACGAAACCCTTCGCGTCGATGCTGTGTAGGCTGCTGGGATGCTCGCTGATCGATTCGGTGTCGAGGATGACATCACAGTATCGACAGACTAAGTGATGGTGATGCTCCTGAGCCCGTTCATAACAGGCGGTGCGACCTGCTGGCTGGATACGACGAATCAGGTGTTTTTCCGTCAATAGTTTCAAGGCGTCATACACTGCCTGACGGGACACGCTCCCTAAATTCGCGCGAATATGCTCTACGAGTTCATCTGCACGGGTGTGAGGATGGGCTTCCACAGCTGCCAGCAAAGCCAAGCGTTGCGGGGTCACTTGTAGATCCCGATTGCGCAATTCCTGCGCATGCTGTTCATGCTGGCTGATGCTCATATCCCTTGTATAAAATCTAATTCTGGAATTAGTCCAGTGTAATTCCTATAGAAAATTCAAAATGTCATTGAGTATGGCTATGCGTAGTTCTGGGGAGAGAGTTGCTTTTTCCCGTAAGGGCCCCGTTAGGCGAGCGATACCTTTTTATGGACCTTACGCTACAAGCCCAGAGCCCCTCCCAGTCTCCGTCTGAATCCTCTCCCGTGTGTCGGGTGGAGCATGTTCTCAAATCCTTTGACCAAGTACAAGTGTTGCGAGGCGTGAGTTTTTCCATCCAAGAGGGAGAACGGGTTGCGTTGATGGGGCCCTCCGGCTGTGGGAAGAGTACCCTGCTAAACTGTCTCTCTGGTATCGAAGAGGTCGATGACGGGCGAATCTATGTAGGTCAAACTGAGCTGGGATCTGCCAGTTCAGAAGCCCGGGCTGGGTTGCGTCGAAGTGAGGTCAGCACCGTGTTTCAGTTTTTCCATCTTTTGCCCACCCTGACTGCCGAAGAGAACATCGAAATCAGCCTGCAGCTGCAAGGCGGCTTTTCCGCCACAGAACGAAAAGATCGGGTGCAGGAATTGCTTGAGGCGGTAGGACTTCCCGATCGGGCCGCAGCGTTTCCTGAGACGCTGAGTGGAGGGGAGCGACAACGTATTGCCTTAGCCCGCGCCATGGCGCACCGGCCCAGGTTATTGTTGGCTGATGAACCAACAGGCAGCTTGGATTCCGTAAGTGGATCCCGAATTCTGGATTTGTTGGAAGAGCTATGCGCGAAACATCGCATTGCCATGCTCTTGGTGACCCACAGTGAAGAGGCGACCCGCATTTGTGATCGCTGTCTCCGTATGCAGGATGGACGACTGGTGGGAGAAGCATGAAGCAGCCCCGAGCATCCAGTATGGCTTGGTTGCAGTTCAGCCGTCTGAGCCTGCGTCATGCCCGAAAGGCTCCGTGGAGTACCCTGGCTCTGCTCAGTATTGTGGCCTTGGGTGTGGCGGTGTTTTTTTCCATTCGACTCGCCAACCGCGCTGCTGTGCAGGGATTCCAATTATTCAGCACCTCGCTGAGTGGAGAAGCCGAAGCCCGTATTTCTGCTCCGGGCGGCAGCCTCCCTATGGATCAACTGCCTGAGTTGAGATCTCATTTTGGTAGCTTGCCTGTGACCTTGCTTCCTGTTCTGGAGGCTACGGCGAGTTTACCAGGTACGGGACAGGACGGGGATGGCTTTGATGCGGAACAAGTCGCTGTGATTGGTTTGGATCTCCTTGCGCTTCGAAATTTGATCTATGTTCGTGAGCAGGCCCAGTACGAAGCCGAGGCATCCGAGGAATGGGCCCGCGTGGACTTCGGCAGCCAGACCCAGATCCACCTTACGAAGGCCTTGGCTGATCAGTTGTTGGTGGACACTGGAGACAGCTTTCCCGTCATTCTCGGGGATACTCTCCATCGTTTGCAGGTACAGACCGTATTGCACCCGACAGAATTTCAAGTGGGTGCTAGTGAGAAGTTGATTCTCATGGACTTGCCCGGACTCCAGTCTGTGTTGGGCCTGGAGGACCGGGTGGATCGGGTAGAAGTGATTCTACCTGAAGGCAAGCAGCGAGCCGCACTCAGGAAACGCTTGAGCGCGGCGCTGCAGAGCTTGCCAACAGATCGTTGGGCGGTGGACAGCAGTGGGAATGCAACAAGCTCCGCCGAGAGTATGACAGAGGCTTTCCGCTTAAACCTCACTCTGCTTTCGGTACTGTCGCTGGTCGTAGGCTTGTATTTGATTTTGCAGGCCTTGGAGGCGGCTGTGGTGCGAAGACGCTCCGAAATCGGGGTATTGCTCGCGTTGGGTTTTGAGCGAAGCTGGATTCGAAGGGCCTGGCTGGTGGAATCATTGGTGCTGGGTTTGCTGGGCAGTAGCCTGGGACTCGCATTGGGGTGGCTGTTGGCACAGGCCGCGGTTCAGGCTGTCGCGCAAACCGTGAATGCCTTGTACGTGAGTACTACCGCAGAGGCCGCTGCATGGCATTCGGGTGACGCAGCCTTGGCCTTTGCGATCGGGGTGTGTGCCGCTCTGCTTTCCGGATGGCTTCCTGCCCGCGATGCCTCCCGGAGTGCTCCGGTGCAGGTCATGCGTCAGGAGACCCGGGGCGGCGGAATCCAGCTTTTGGATCAAGCCCGTTTCGGGTGGCTATGTTTGGCATTGGGAGCGCTGTTTTATCCGTTGCCTGCCTTGGAATTGGGCGAGACGCTGCGTTTTCCGGTGTTTGGCTATCTGGCGGCACTCTGCTGGATGATCGCGGCAGCGATCTTGTGTGGCCACCTCTTCGCACCGATGGCCAGAGCTCTTCACTCTCTTTCGGATCGTAGTCCTGCATGGAGATTGACGCTCAGCCAATTGCGGGCTCCCACCGGGCGCCACAAACTTACCGTGGCCGGATTGGTGGTCGCTGTGGGCATGGCTGCCAGTATGGATATTCTTATTCATTCCTTTGAGGGATCCGTGACGAAGTGGATACAACACTCCCTTCGGGCCGACCTGTTCATCGCAGTTCAGGGCATTGAGAATGCCTCCAACCGGAACCGGATATCGGAAGAAACCTGGCGACACATGGCTGCAGATCCTCAGGTGTCCCATCTGGTTGTAGGGCATATTCATGAACAAGCATTTCAACAGCAATCGACTTTTGTGGTGGGACTGCGGGGGACCGGTGGGGATGTGATGGCGAATTTTCTGTGGATGAATGAACCGCCAAGTGGATTTTCTTTAGGGGATCGGACTGCGGACGGGGCGATTCAAGTGCTCATCAGCGAAAGTTTTGGCAACCGCTTCCAACTACAGGTTGGCGATGAGTTCAATCTACCCAGTCCCAGTGGCGTGTTGCCTCTGCACATTGTCGGCCGTTTTGCAGATTATGGGAATGAGCGTGGCTCTGTGGTTATGGATGGTGAAGAGTTGAGCCGGCTTTGGAAGGATAGCCGGGGCTTAAATGTCGCCGTGACCTTAAAGGAGGGTGCTGATCTTGGGTTGGTTCGGGGGCGCTGGATGCAGGAGTATCCCGGGCTGGCGATTCGTAGTAACCGGATGCTTCGGGAAGAGGTGTTGCGAATCTTCCGTGAAACCTTTTCGGTAACGCATGCCCTCAAAGCGATTGGAATCCTGGTTGCTGTTGCCGGATTGGCCTTGGCGTTGTTCAGCTTGTTGATTGACCGCAGGCAACAGTTGCAAACCTTGCGCGAGTTGGGGTTTACCCGAAAGGGGATCCGACACGCGGTTTCTTCGGAGGGATTGTTGATTACAATGCTGGGACTGTTGGGAGGGCTGTTGCTCAGCCTGGGTATGGGGAGTATTTTGATTTTTGTGATTAACCGGCAGTCCTTTGGCTGGACGCTGTCCTACCGCTTGCCCTGGTGGAGTATGGCCTTGCTTGCCGGGGGTGTCTTGCTGGCGGGGTGGGTGACCAGTATCGGGGTTGCTCAATGGGGCCAGCGTTTAAAAGGAGAGATCAGCGAATGAAATGGATGCACATCCTCAGTTTCTGCTTCGCACTCTGTGCGTGTGCAGAGGACATAGCTCGTACAAAGGAAGGTTTCCCGATTCCAACGGCGAAACCCCAGTTCCAGTTTCCCCGGGATCATGGTAGCCACCCGGAATACCGTATTGAGTGGTGGTATATTACCGGTCAATTTCGGGATGAGCAACAAGGTCGTTATGGGTTTCAGGCCACCTTTTTTCGCTATGCGTTGAATCCGGAGGGGCGATCTCGAAAGGATGCTTTGGGGCAGGATCAACTGTATATGGCCCATATGGCCATCACGGATGTGAGCTCACAACGCTTTCTCTATGAAGAACGGCTCAATCGGGATGGCTGGGATGCGCATGCTTCAGCGAAAGATTTGGACGTCCGAAACGGAAACTGGTCTCTGAAACGAATCGAGAAGGAGAATATGCATCTTCTCGCCAGCGTGCGGGACGCAGTTGAAATGGATTTCATGCTTTCTCCAGCGAAGCCCAAGGTGCTGTTTGGCGATGCGGGTTTGTCCCGGAAAGGTGAAGCTCCTTCGGCAGCCAGCTGGTACATCACCTTTCCTCGTCTCCAGCTCAGCGGCACCTTACGGCTGGATGGTGAGGAACGAAAGGTGCGTGGGGAGGCCTGGATGGATCACGAAATCAGTAGCAGTCAGCTGGATAAACATCAGGTGGGCTGGGACTGGATTTCAGTTCGTTTCAAGGATCAGACGGAAATGATGATCTATCAGCTGAGAGATAAAGAAGGAAAATCGGACCCCTACAGCACGCTGGCTTGGATCGACCGGGAAGGAAAGGTGACTCATATGGGGCCGGATCAGTTTAGCTGGACGGGAAAGGGCACCTGGAAAAGCGAGAAGACGGGAGCCGAATATCCCATTGATGTGGAATTGACGGGAAGCCGCCCGGACGGACGGCCGTTCCGCTTCAAGGTACGACCCCTGATGAGAGCTCAGGAGTTAAGCGGTGCATTAGGAGGCATTGCCTATTGGGAGGGGGCCTGTGAAATTTTGGAAGAGAATGAAGTGATCGGGGAAGCCTACATGGAACTGACCGGTTACAGCGAATCACTCGGGGAGAGCCTACAATGAGACAGACCTGGTTTGCAGAACGCAGTGCCGCCCTACGGCGCTTATCAGAATTCGTGCCTAAAGCTGGAAACTATGGGCGTACGAGAAATACGGATTATGGTCCGGAGGGAGAGCAGGGGGTTAGTATGCTGTCCCCCTATCTTTCCAACCGCCTCTTGTCAGAAGCAGAGGTGCTGGAAGCGACCTTGGAACGCTATGCTCCTTCCACGATCGATAAGTATGTCCAGGAAGTCTGCTGGCGGAGCTATTGGAAGGGGTGGCTGGAGATGCGGCCCCAACTCTGGCAGGATTACCGGGATGATGTGGTACGCCTGAATTTGAGACGTCTCGAAGATCCCGAATTTGCGCTCCGGCTGGAGGCTGCAGAAGAGGGGCGGACGGGGTTGGACGGGTTTGATAGCTGGGTGCGGGAACTTCGCGAACAGGGATGGTTGCACAACCATACGCGTATGTGGTTTGCTTCGATCTGGGTGTTTACCTTGGAGCTGCCCTGGCAGTTGGGGGCTGAGTTTTTCCGCCAACAGTTACTCGACGCAGATGCCGCCAGCAATACCTTGAGTTGGCGCTGGGTGGCCGGGCTGCATACCCAAGGAAAGCACTACCTGGCCCGGAGTCTTAATATCTTCAAGTATACGGATGGCCGCTTTTCCATGCGGGGGAAACTTCGGGAGCATGCTCAACCGATGCAGGAGGAGCGTAGCTATGAACGCCAGCCTCTTCCCTCGGCCGACGTGGCGCTTCCTGAAGCGGCTTTTCTCTTGTGGTTACACCCGGATGATTATGGCTCCGGGTTGGAGCATCTGCCCCTTGCTGAGGCGGATCGGATCGCGGTGGGAATGCCTCGATGGATGCTGGCTGAGGAAGGGCTTTCTGAACAGGCCATTCAGTTTCAAGCACACTGTTCAGAAGACGTCTGTGTGCGAATTGAATTGGACTACGGCGTGCGGGCTGAGAATGTATTTAACCATTCCATTGAGTCCTTGACCCTTTGGTCGCAGCAACTCGAGCTTCAACATCTGGTTGCGCCTTTTCTTCCGCAAGGTTGGGTTCGGGACCGGATGTACCCTTGCTGGGGGAGTTTGGGCTTTGAGGCGCATTATCTCCTGCGTGAGTGGGATCGGCTCTTCTGGCCTCATGCCCGTGCGGGGTTTTTCCAACTGAAAAAGAGAATCCCGGAGCTCCTTCCGGAGGCGCTTTCTCCGGCATTGTTTTGACCTCTGTGCACTAGAGTGACATAGCGGGGCATGTCCTCGCAGCAATCCCAAGCCTTGTCCTGGCAGAGTCATCCGCTTCACCCGCTGTTCCCCAAGCCTGCGGCCACGCGGGCTACAGCGGAGAAATTGCGTTCCTGTTTGGGACGGGTCCCCGCTACCCTGAAGATTCAGGATCTTCAGATCGAGCCTGGTCAGGTCCATGATGGTCTACACATTCAAGCTTTGAGCTGGTGGGTAGGCTATGGTCCGCGTACGGAAGCTTGGTTGCTCCATCCAGCCGGCGAGGAAGGGCCCTGGCCCGGGGTGATGGCTCTGCATGATCACGGGGGCTTTCGTCGCCTGGGAAAAGAGAAAATTGCCAATGGACCGGAGGGACCTCATCCGGCGGTTCAGTCTGGCGGATGCCGGGCAGGCTATGAGGAGATTGCCTGGGCGAATGAACTGGCCCGTCGTGGCTATGCCGTGTTGGTGCACGATGTACTTAGTTGGGGCAGCCGCCGTTTTGAGGCCGAAGATCTGGCAGAGCAGGAAGGGCAGTGGACTCCCGGGGATCCGGGAAGCGATGTAGACTCGTACAATGCGGCTGCGAATCAGCGGGAACACAGCCTGGCAAAAGTCTGCAACTTGTTGGGAACGTCCTTTCCGGGACTTTTGTTTTACGAAGATCAGTTGGCCTTGCAGGTGATGCTGGATCTACCGGAAGTGGCGTCCGGCCCCTTGAGTTGTCTCGGACATAGTGGGGGCGGGGCCCGGGCCATGTTGTTGGCTGCCTTGGATCCGCGAATCGGGCAGGTCGGGGTGATGAACATGATGTGCAGCTATTCCGCGTTAGTGGAGGAAAAAGCCTGGTTGCACAGCTGGCAGATGATTCCACCTGGCTGGGCGCCTGCACATGACTGGCCGGAAATCCTGGCGTTGCGCACAGATCTGGAGCTCTGTGTGCTGAGCAGTGATGCGGACAGCGGTTTTTCAGCGGAAGCTCAACAGACTGCGCGGGATTGTTTATCTTCTGCCTGGGCAGAGGCCGGGGTGATTGAAGGGCTCACGATCCTCCTGCATGAGCAGGGTCATCATTTCGGACGATCAGAACAAGAGGCCCTGTTTGCCTGGTTGGATCGCGTCTGCTCCTATTAATTCGTTTCGCAAGGGATTGAGGCTTTCGCTTCTGAAAATGCAGTCTAGGCTTCTGGTATGAGCGCGTACATCACCCGTCTCGAAACCGCCCTGCCTGACAACCGCTATTCGCAGGATTATGCGCTGCAGAAAATGGAGGCCTGGCTGCAGGATCCGGTGCAACGGCGTAAAGCCAGAGCCATCTATCGCCGCTCCGGTATAGTGTTCCGTCATTCGGCCCTGCCGGATTTTATTCCGGGGGAACCCGCGATTCTGTTTCAGGAGCCCGGTGAGTCGCTTTCACGGCCGGGAACCGCTGCCCGGAATCAGGTCTATGCAGAAGCTTCCAGGAAGCTGATGTTCGCGTTGGGTGAACAACTCTTTGCCGTTATGGATGCGGGGAGTATTACTCATCTCATCTTTGTCACCTGTACTGGCTTTAGCAATCCGGGACCGGAGATGGCCTTTCAGCAACAGTTCGGATTGCGTCCGGATCTCAACCGGACCACAGTGGGATTTATGGGCTGTTACGCTGCGCTGAGCGGGTTGCGGCTGGCGGCCAGCATCTGTGGCGCAGAACCCGAGGCCAAGGTCTTGCTGATCAGCCTGGAACTCTGCAGTCTTCATCTGAATTTGAATCCCAATGATGACAGCCTGATGGCGAATGCGATTTTCGCGGACGGAGCGGCCGCGGCCGTTGTGCAATCCCGTCCCCTCGGAGAAAAAAATCTCGAGATCCAGCACTCCGAGTGTCTGCTGCTGTCCAAAGGGGAGGCAGATATGGCTTGGGAGATTGGCGACTATGGCTTTGATATTCGGCTGAGCAGTTATGTGCCCCGTATTCTGGGGGAGACGTTGAAGGAGATGCTGGACCCCGATGGCGTGGACCTGTGGGCCGTGCATCCCGGTGGACGCAGTATTCTGGATCATGTTTCCCAAGCGCTGGCCTTACCCGCTGATGCGCTGGATATTCCTCGGACGGTTCTGCGCAACTATGGCAATATGAGTAGCGCCACGTTGTTGTTCGTGTTTGCCGAAATGCTCAGGCAGGCAAAGGGACATGAACGCATGCTGGCCATGGGCTTCGGTCCGGGACTGACTCTGGAAAAGATGCGTCTGAGAGTGGCGGCGCATGGCTGAGCGAAGTCAGGTACTGATCGTAGGTGCCGGACCGGTGGGGCTTTTTCTGGCCTGTCTGTTGGGGCAGCAAGGGATCGAGACCCGGGTTCTGGAAAAGCGAGCGGAGGATACAAACTGGTCGAGAGCCATTGGCATTACCCCGGCATCCCTGAAGCTTTTTGCGCAGGCGGATCTGCTAGACCCGTTCATGAAAGCTGGTCTGCAGATTCAGGAAGCCCGGGTGCATAGCGGCCGCGAAGAATTGGGGCGTCTACAGTTTTGGCAGCTTCCCGGAGCTTTTCCCTTTATCCTCTCACACCCTCAAAACCTGACCCAAACTCATCTTGAGGACCGGGTAGAAGCCTGTTCCACTGTGGAAATACGACGAAGGAGTGAGGTGCTTCGCATTGAATCTGACCAAGTGCTTACAGCTGCAGGGGATTTTTCAGCCGATGTGATTTTCGCGTGTGATGGGCATCAGAGTTTGCTGCGCAAGCAACTGGGCATTCCGTTGAAACAGCATGCGTATCCGCTGGAATTCTGTATGGCGGATGGGCCGGATCTGCTCGGGCATGAGTCTGCCTGTTTATGGTTCACGGAACGAGGTGCGGTCGAGGCCTTTCCTTTGCCGGGAGGGCGGCGTAGATGGATTGTGCAGGGGGAACGGGATATCAAAAAGACGGTACAGGCGCGAAGCGCTGTGGACCCCGGACATCTGGATGCCGGCCCCTGGCCCTTTCAACCCCGCTTTCAGCTTGCGAGGACCTTTTCCCGAGGAGCGTTTTGTCTCGCCGGCGATGCCGCCCATGTGTGCAGCCCTATCGGCGGACAGGGGATGAATTGTGGTTTTGGGGATGCCGCCTGGTTGGCAGAGCATATTGAACAGCTGCTTCTGCCTGCAAGCCGGGCCCGGGCCATGCACGCGTATGAGCAGGAGCGTAAGCCTGCTTTTCTCCGCTGTGCCCGCAGAGCGGCGCTGGGCATGTGGCTGGGGACCCGTATGGGCCTACAGCATCGCCTGCGTCGCCCCCTGTTGTCGCTGATGCTGAATCAACCGGGGCTGCATGATCGCCTCGCCCGACATTTTTCCATGACATGAAAGAGCGCTGTCAGAAAGCGGAGGCGATGGATGATCTTCAGGGAGATCCGCAACGGCTTGCCCGGACGCTGCGTGATTTCCGCTGGTTGAACCGGTTCGTCACACGCTATCGATGGATTCTCCAGCACTTTGTGCTCGAGGAGCTGGAGCCGGAGCCCGAGCAGGTCCCGTTGCTCTGGGATGTGGGCTGCGGTGCTGGTGATATTCCGGCCTGGTTGGCCAGAAAAGCTGCGGAGCGGGGGCTTCCCCTCCGCATTGTGGGCATTGATCTGGACCCACGGGCGATCGCGCTTGCACAGCAGCAGTATGGAGAGCTGCCCGGTCTGGAGTTCCGCTGTGCCAATGCCTTAGAGCTTATTCAGAGCGAGCCGGCCCCGGAGTATCTCTATGCTCAGCATATGCTGCATCACCTTTCCGATGAAGAGATCCCCTGTTTTCTCAACGAGCTCTGTGCGCAGGTCAAGCGGCGCTGGCTGATCCACGACCTGCTTCGCAGCCGCAGTTCCTATGCCCTGTTCACGCTGGCTTTATTCTGGATTCATCCTCGTTGCTACATCTGGGAGGATGGCCGCACCTCGATCCGCAAAGGCTTCCGCAAAGAGGAGCTGCTCGCCTTATTGCCCAAGGAAAAGATTCGTTATCAACATCTGCTCCCGGGGCATTTTTTGTTGTGGGGCGATGGAAACGAAGGGGTGGAAAAGGGCTGCTCTTTGAAGGGGTGAAATTCGTGTTGTTCTCATGAACCGTGCGCTGCGTTCATGGATTTCATCGGGAAGCCTCAGGGAAGAGTACCTTTCGTAGTTCATCTCGCTGCATCATCTTCGTGTCCGATTGCATGTGGAGCTGCTGGTAGAGCCTGTCCTCAAAGAGCTCAAGTTTCCGAGATTCCTTCCTGCTCAGGTGGGAGCGCAGGGAAGTAAACCGCTGGATGAATGTAGCCAGCTTCTCTTCCGGATCAGGATACATGTCTATGAGCTCTGGTTGCTGATAAGCGAACGCAAGGAGTCGTTTTGCCTGTAGCACAGTGGCTTCGTTGTCCCAGAGCGTCAGTATCTGCCGAGCGAGGTGAAAGCGATCATCATTCTCAGCCTGGGAGGACCTGCCCAGGAGAGCGTCGAAGGATTCTTGCTCCTCTGGGGAACCTGTCGCGGCTTCGCTGAGCCAGTCACGCGTATGCCGAAGATCAAAGCGCCAGATCATCATCATGAGAATTTCCATGTTGAGTTCCCGCTTTTGCAGTTCTCGGAGGAAAATCTGATCCACTCGTTCCTCCCAGTGCGGATGTCCTCTACTGGCAGAGAGGAGGGCCTCCAGTTGCTTCACCTTTCCATAGAAGGACTCATAATGAAAAGCTGACAGAGTATTGGGAAGCTTTTCTGACTCTTCATACAGAGCACATAGCCCGGGGAGCTGCCGAAGTGGATCCCGCGACAGCAACGCTTGAAAGAGGGCTGCCTGTACTCCGGATAGTTCAGGGTTGCTCTTGCTACGCTGAAGGAGCTTCAACAAGGCTTCATCCAGCTCCGGTTGCGGGTAACGTCGCGCGTCCTGTTTTGGGACGAGTAGCTCAATAAGCTCTTCAAGATCCGATGCACTACATTCTTTATCACGAAGCTGTTCCAGGAAGAGGGGCCACAACTCGGCCTCCGCTTCAAAAGGCCCCTGCTGTTGTAGTAAACGAAAAGCCTGTCGTTGGAGTTGGGGGTCCTCAACCTCGAGGAGTTGTTCCGCCAGCAGGAGGGCACGCCCCGGGTCCTGCTCTGCAAGCATTCCTAAGAGTTCGATCCGGTATGGGTTCGCGTCGAGTTGGAGCCGTTGCTCCAGCACGCGGACGTAGCCTTCGGGATGTTGTTCATGTAGCCGGGCCAGAGCCCAGGGCTGACCCGAAGCTGCCATGGCCTCCAATGCATCCAAATCCTGCGCGGCCCGGAGTTGCTGCAGTTGTCTCTTAAGATCCTGATGAAAGAAATAGAGGGCCATCTCCTCCCAGCTAATCTCGATCTCAGCAAGCAGAGCGTCCGTTCGCATGATTTCCAGTTCAAGTCGTTCCTGTTCGTTTTTCGGCTCCTGTTTTTCAGGCATTCTGGGGTCTGTAACTAGATATCCAAAACTATCTATCCAGCTTCCCTGAGGGGCTATCTTGTCCAGGTGCCGCTGCAGTTCTTCCCGTTGCAGTTGGAGTTGCTGTTGTTGTTGAATACGCTGCCTCAATTCTACGGGTAGGGGAGGGGCCTCTTGTTGAATGCGCATCAGATGGGAATGTGCCTCGGGGTAGGCATAGGCCGCTGCGATGTCACTGCAGAACTGGGTCATGCTCAGACTTAGATCTCTAAAATCGGGGCGGAAGCGGTCCAGGGTGCTCAGGGTCAGCTCTTGCAGCGGCCGTTGGATGGGTGGGTGATTCTGTTGTAGCTCTTTCAGTAACAACAGCGTCAGGCGCATACTGTCCGCGTCGCCAGGGCCGGCTCCAAGTTTCCGGGCCGGCTCATCGTCGGCAACCCGTTCGGGACCCAGATGCAGGAGACTCTCTCCAGAGGGAGAACGCCGTTCCAGCAGTGTCATTGGATCATTGTGGTCGTACTCAGGTTGAAACACCTTCTGGCCTTCAACCGTATCCCAGAGCTCATAGCCCAGAAGCAGGTCCACTACCTTGAGGAGAAAACGGGTTCGGGCTGGATCCAGGTGGCGGTGCTCCAGCTGATAGTCTCTACGCTCGAACAGAGCTTGCCGTTTATAGGGAATGTTGCTGGAGAAGCTTTTTCCGCTAATCAAAAGGGCATTGTCTTCATCCACCTGGAGGTAAAGAAAGGTTCGGTTAGGATTCCATCCCGCTGAGGTGAGTTCCAGACAGAGGGAACCCCTTCCTGAATGGGTAAGCCGATGCCTCTCGGAAAAACGGATTTCCGTATTTTCCCGTAATTCGGAGCGGAGGTTGTGCCGGATAAGTTGCTCTGCTGCCTCTCGGGGAGGGAGTTCATAGAAGGCCTCCGGTAGAGGGCTTGGAGGGTTCGGAGTAACTAATTGGCTGTCCTCATCGCGTTGCCCTCGTCCCATGTCCCGGATGATCTCCTCATCCGTAGGAGAGGTCTTCTCCGTGGCTTTGGGTAGGAAGGCGCAGGATCCTATCAGAACACAGAAAAGACTCAGGATGCGATTCAGTTGCATGAACCTGAGCTTACAGGATCACCCGGTTGAGACCAGATTTGAGTCTGTTGAAGATCCGGATTAGCGGGGCTCAAAGATGGTCGGCAGTTGATTCTCACAGGGCTTGAGATGGTCGATGTTGTATTCCGGTTCCTGGGCCCAGGCCATGTGTTTGGCCATGGCTTCGCGCAGGGGGGCGAGGAGAGCGGCATCTCCGGAGAGGTCCCGGCTTTCGCTGGGGTCTTGTTTGAGGTTAAACAGCTGTTCCTCCCCGGTGGGGGGGAACCAGATGTATTTGTAGTCTCCCTGGACCACATAGTAGTTCATGTGCGCACCATGGCACATGCCGAAGAGGGCCTCGCGCCCGTTGTTGCCTCCGCTCATCGCCGGAACCAGGGACTTGCCGTCCACTTCGCCGGGCAGCTCGACGCCGGCCAGTTCGGCGATGGTGGGCAGTACATCCTCCCAGCTGCAGAGCTGATCCGAAGGGCCTTTCTCCAAAGGCACATTCTGGCCACTGATAAAGAAGGGCACATGGCTGGAGCCTTCGTAGGGCAGACTCTTGCGGAAAAGATGGTGATCACCCATCATTTCGCCATGGTCGGAACTGAAGAGGATGTAGAGTGGTTCCTTGGCTCGAGGATTTCCGTATTCGGTCCAGCGCTCGAGCACATGGGCCACGCAGTCGTCAATGTGTTGAATCAATCCGAAATAGGCTGCCTGGGCCTGGCGGATGACCTCATCCTCGAAAGGACCCACAGCGGAGTCGGCTGCTACCCCAGGGCGCTCAAAGGCTTCCAGGCCTTTGGACCATTCTCCGATTTCCGGCCCGGGCATGTCCGCGGCGGGATAGCGTTCCCGGTAACTCTGTAGCGGAACCAGCGGCGGGTGTGGGTGGAAAAAACTCAGATGCAGGAAGAAGGGGGATTCCGGGTCCCGGTCTTCACACAGAAACTGTGCTGCTTCACGTGCCAGCCAGTTGTTCTGATGAAAGCGTTCTTCCAGGGGCCAGTCTGCCCAGAGGCGTCCGTTCCCATTGATGCCATGGAAATGCGGGTGATCATTCAATCCCTGTTCCCTCAGCCAACGGGCATAATCGTTGCGATGCTGATGCAGAGAGGTGGGACGCCAGTTGGAGGTCTCACTCAGCTTCATATGATCGTAGCCGTAGCGCTTGCCCATGGGGTGCATGTGCAGTTTGCCGACGAGTTGCGTTTGATAGCCGGCGTCTGCAAGGAGCCCGGGCAGCGTGAAGGGGGGATCCCAGTTGAGGCCGTCCTGATACCATCGCAGTCCGTGGGTCACCGGATGCTGTCCGCTCAGTAAGGTACGGCGGGCCGGGATGCAGACGGGGCAGCTGATGTAACAGCGCTCAAAGTTCGTGCCTTTGGCCGCAAGGTGATCCAGATTGGGCGTGCGCAGCGGCCCGTTCTGGTTGATGCCCAGAGCATCGTATCGTTGCTGGTCGGTGGTGATGAGCAGGATATGGGGACGGGTCTTTTCGGGCATAGACGATGCCTAGCAAAAATCCCGGTCCGGTCCACCGAAAATCAAAGTTAGCGGGTGGCCAGAGCCTGCACGACCGCGGAATGCCCACGATGTCCCCGACCTTCATGTACCTCGCGTTCTATTTCCTGAAGTAGGTCGAATTTCAGCTTAGGAAGTTCCTTGCTCAGGATGTGTTCACTGAGCATCAACTCCTCTTTAGGCGGGCCACCTGTGTTATAGGATAACTGTTTTGCCGTGTAGCCCTCCAGCAACAGGACGCCTCCCGGTTTGAGTGCCCGTTGTGCCGCGTCGTAGACTTGGCGTCGCAGGGGAGGCTGAAGGTGACAGAAGATCGATACGATTCCATCCCAGCAGCGCTTTCCTAAATCGTATTCCGCCAAGTCCGCATGAATGGTCTCCAGAAAGACCCCCCGATCTTCGGCTAAGGCCTGCGTTTTGCGCAGCCCCACCTCCGAGGAGTCCACAGAGGTGACTTCAAAACCGAGACCCGCAAGGTAAACCCCATTGCGGCCTTCTCCATCGGCAATGCAGAGAATGCGTCCGCAGGGAAGTTTACCCACCTGCTCCTTGAGAAAGTCGTTTGGTTCAGTTCCATAAAAATAATCTTCGCGGTCGTAGCGTATATCCCACATGTTCGCTTAATTCCGTTATATTTTGATGAGAGTCAAGGGGTGTAAGTACTATAAATTCCACAAGTATGTATGATGTAACAAATTTGGATAATTTTAGTGGGTGCATCGATGCGAAAGCTAGCTCAGTCTGATCTGTGAAAAGGGGGCAAGATGGAGGCGGGCTTCGATCGGCGTCTTTCGTTTACGATGCGATTCTCCATCAGATTTGGATTTGGATTTTCCTCTCCGCTGGTACATGAGTATACCTATGGATGATTTGTTTCAGGCGGAGGAGCATCCGCAGGCCCGGAGGCGGCAACCCCTGGCAGCTCGGATGCGTCCGAAAACCCTGGATGAATTGGTGGGGCAGCTGCATGTGCTGGGCGAGGGGAAACTTCTGCGGCGTTTGATTGAAGCCGATCGTCTGGACTCGATTATTCTCTATGGTCCGCCTGGCTGTGGAAAAACCAGTCTGGCCGAAGTGGTGGCCTCCACGACGCAGCGACGTTTTCAGCGGATCAGTGGTATTCTTGGTTCGGTGGCTGAATTGCGCAAGGTGTTGGAGCCGGCCCGTCAGTTACGTCTGCAAAAAGGGGAAGAGACCTTGTTGTTTGTGGATGAGATTCACCGCTTCAATAAATCCCAGCAGGACACACTGCTGCCCTATGTGGAAGAGGGGGATGTCACCCTGATTGGCGCGACCACCCATAATCCATTTTTCTTTGTGAATGCGCCTCTGGTGTCCCGCTCCCGAATTTTTCAATTGGAGCCGGTGCCCGGGGAGGAGATCATTAAGCTGCTGCAACGGGCTCTTCGCGAAGACACGATTCTGGCGGAGATGGGGGCTGAGGTTACGGAAGAGGCCATGGCCTTTCTCGCGGACCGTAGTGATGGCGATGCGCGCAAAGCGCTGAATGCCCTGGAGGTGGCGTTGTTGAGTACTCCGGTGAATGCGGAAGGTCGTTGCCGGGTGGATATGGATGTGGCCGAAGAGAGTATTCAGAAAAAAGCGCTGCGCTACGACAAGGATGAGGACGAGCATTACGACACCATTTCCGCGTTTATCAAAAGTGTTCGGGGCAGCGATCCGGATGCAGCCGTGTATTGGCTGGCGAAAATGTTGGCGGCAGGGGAAGATCCGCGTTTCATTGCCCGGCGGCTGGTCATTCTGGCTTCCGAGGATATCGGCAACGCGGATCCGCGCGGCTTGCCCCTGGCGGTGGCCGCCCAGCAGGCGGTGGATTTTATTGGCATGCCCGAGGCGCAGTTGACCTTGGCTCAGGCCACCACCTTTCTCGCTGCCGCACCCAAGAGCAATGCCGCTACCATCGCCATTGGCAAGGCCATGAAAGATGTGAACCGCGGGGATCTGCAGCCGGTGCCGCGTCATTTGCGGGATGCGCATTACAGTGGCTCCAAAAAATTGGGGCATGTGGGCTATCAATACGCACACGACTTTCCTCACCACTTTGTGGACCAGCTCTACATGGAAGAACCCAAAGTGTATTATCAACCTTCCCAGGAAGGCTATGAGGCTCGTATGGGCGAACGGCTGCGTTTCCTGGATTCCCTGCGCGCTCCGGAGCGCCGTCGTTATGAAAAACAAGACGGAACTGCGTAAGGAGATTCGATCCTCTATGGCTGCGCTTCCGATGGAAGCACGGGCGTCGGCTTCCCGGCGGCTGCAGGAACGACTTCGGGATGAACTGCCCGGGAATCTGAGGCGGATTGGTATTTTTTTGCCTCTACCCGATGAACCTGATTTGCGTCCTGTGTTCTCTGACTGGTTGAAACAGGGAAGCGAACTCCTGTTGGCGGTGCCGGATGGGCAGAGCTGGTGCTGGCGTGAGCTGAAGGCCTTGTCACCGCTGCAACCCGCTGCCCTGGGGATTTCTATTCCTCCCTTAAGACCTGGTCAACCGCCTGCACCGGAGTTGGCTTTGGTGCCGGGACGGGCCTTTACGGTATCCGGGGAAAGGTTGGGACGGGGGAAGGGTATTTATGATCGCCTGCTTACCCAGGCGGAAACGATTCCCTGGGGACTGTGTTTCTCCTGTCAGCTCCGCGAGAAGTTGCCTCAGGAAGCCTGGGATGTCCGCATGGCTCGTGTTCTTACGGAGTCGGACCCGGATGTTGCCACTCGTACACCGTGATTTGGTCCTCATCCTCTCCCTCTGCGGTATAGCGGATACGGGTGCGGGTGTTGTATAAGCCCAGATTGAGTCGGTAGGATCCTGCAGCCAGGGGGGCAGGCACTTGAAAAAAGTGAGGCCTGACTTCATCCGAAAAGGCCGCTTCCCGTAAGGGCATATCCAAATGAGCTATGGTGTTTCCATCAGGATCTTTCAGATGCAAAAACAAGACCAACTCCTGAAATTCCCGGGTGCTTAGTTTCGAGGAGAGTTTGACTCGCAGGGTATAGGGGAGCTCGCTGCCCGAGCGAAGGGTTTCCGGGAGATAGAGGCTCTGCACTTCCAAGCGTTTTGCAAACCGAATGCGGGTTGGATGGGAGGGGGGAAGTCTGAGCTCTTCTGGCCCAGGGAGCTGTGCCAAGGCTCGGAGCGTGTTGGCCTGATCGTCCAGGCGGAGTTTTAATTCCCACCCGTGTAAGCTAAGTCCTGACGAGTTGCTTTCCAGTTTCAGTAAAGGCTCCAGGGGCAGGGCTTGTTTTCGAAAGGGGATGATCTGACGGGAGCTGCCCGGGGGGATCTCAAGCCTCGGTAAGGCATCCTCCAGACTTCCGGACAGCGTTGCTTGTAGCTCTGCGCTCGGGCCTGAGTTGTGAAGGTTGAGAATGAGTTCATAACTACCCGCAGCGAGGAAGGGCAGGTTGCGGGAAACAGGAAGGGGCTGCTCAAGCTCGGTTTCTTCTGCATAGCGAAGCAATTCAGTGGGCACTACCTCAGCAGGAGGGAAGTTCTCGGCCAGCTTCACCAAGAGCTCGATCGGGGCTCCGGGCCCCAAGGCTAGGTAGCTGTCCAGAGCTTCCTCTGAATCGAGAAGTTGCATTTCAACATCGGACCAGAAACAGCGGAGCTGCAGGGGCAGCAGGTATGAGGCGGGGAATTTGTGATGGGCGGGGAAGTGCAGCTGTCCCCGCAGAGCCTTGAACTCGACCACCTGTTGCTCATGTGCGGCCAACTCCAGCTCGATTCTTTGCCCATCGATTTCGCCAACTACCCGCGCAGGAAAGGCTCCGCTGCGAAAGCCGATGCGTAGGTTGGGGAGTTTATCATGGAAGACCAGGTTGCGCCTCAGCAGTGGGCTTCCCTGAGACTGTAAACGGAAGACCCGATCACTCACCGGGAGGCGGGGGCCATGCATCAGAACCCAGGTATCCGGAAGCTGTGCTGGTTGGGAGTGCAGGGGTAAGGCCGGGTTGGAAATCCAGCCCGTTCCATTGGGGAGGTCCACCCGTCGGGCGGTGTTGCGAAAAACGGGAAGTTGTGCGGGCTCTACATAGGTGAATTTGATGGTGGAGTCCGCATGAGGGTAACGGTGGTGATTCTGTTTTAGAATCGGAGTCGGATCTTTGAACACAGCATGGGCATAGTGAATTTGGATCGCTCTTGATTCTGTACTGGCCCAGAGAAGTTGCTCCTGTTTCAAGAGAGGAGCCCATAACATGCCCTGTAGAAGTAGGAAGGGCAGGGCCATGGCGGTCAACCCCTTGTGACGTGCCAGAAGCTGTGGACGAAACAGGAGGGCTGCGGCCAGGGCCAGAGGCGGAAGGAGGAAGGAAAAGTGGAAGGGCTGAACATCCGCCTTGAACAAGGTGGCCAACAGCAAGGCCAGGAGGGGAAAACTGCACATGGCTAGACTGCCGGCACGAGTCTCCTCTGTGGAGGTTTCTTCGTCCTTCGGCTTACGCAGAGCATAGAGGATCAGCGTGCTTATGCAGATGAGCAGAAGGATCAGGCCCAGATGCATGGACATGCCGGGCAAATTCCGGGTAAGTCCCCATTCCATTTTTCCGAGCAGATTCAGCTCATCATATCCAGGGGGGCGGTTGTAGTTCTGGATGAACTCCAGGTTTTTCACCAAGAGTCTCCAGGTTCGCTTCCCGTCTAGGACAAAACCCGGATTCCCAAGAAGCGCGCCAAGGAAAAAGCCTGCGAGACAGGAGAGTCCAGCGAGCAGCTTCGAGGAGAGATTTTTCCATACAGGCCAGGACCGAAAGAGGAGAGCGGCCCCGGGCATCCACATCGCCAATGCCCCATGATACTTGCAGGCAAAGGCCCAGCCACAGGCGATGCCGCAGGCGCACCACCAAGCGTAGCGACCCCCTTGGCAGGCGGCAATCAGTGTGTACATCGCCAGGGCAACCCAGAGGTCCGTACCGATATCACCTGTGGCCGCATGAGAGACGGTGATCGCCAGGGGATGCAATGCGTATAATCCCATGGCCAGCAGGGAACAGCTCCGGGGGAGCTTCAAGCGTCGGCAACAGGCATACAGCAGCAGCATAATGGCCAGGGCGTAGAGGACGCGAAGGCTGCGAGCCCAGTAATAGAGTTCGGGAATGGGAGGAATGAGTTCCTCCGGCATGCCCAGCTGTGTGCGAATTCCGTGTCGGAGGGCAAATACCGGTCTCAGAATGAGTTCGTCCAGGCGGTTTAGACCATAGGGGTAGCCATCGTAATAGAGATCGTTGTGATATTCCAGATAGCGTCCCTGCAGGTAGGCGCTGAGTTTGTGAACCTGTTTGGCTTCGTCCGGGTGAAAGGTGTATCCCCGATCCAGGCTTCGGAACAATCCGGTGAGGCGCAAGAAGAGGCCGCAGAGCAGCAAGAGGATGAACAGAATTCGGAACAGCAGGAGCGTCCGGGAGGCTTCAGGGCTGGGGTCACTCATCTCAAAGGGGCCTGTAGGGGAGGAGAGGCTGGGCTGAACCGGGAAGGGGTACAGGGGCCACATCGTGGGTTAAGCGAAAACCGTTATCCATGGGAAACTTCCGGAAAAGGAATTTTTTCGTCCTTTTTTTCGGAAAACCCGGAATGCCGCGGCTTTCTCTTAGATGAACGAGGGAACGATGTCCGTTCCCCATACACGATGAGGTATCACATGATCAGTATGAATCAGGTCCAGATTCTGGGCAAAGTCACCTTCGAAGCTCGCACGCGTGAGCTCAAAAATGGAAACAAAGTCGCTACGCTAGGCCTGGGTATTCCCGAACACATTCACAAAAAGAATGGGGATTGGGAGACCCGAATGCATTTCGTGGATGTCACCGGCTGGGATCGGCTGGCGGAGCAATTGGGGAAACGGCGCAAAGGGGAGGGGCTTTTGATCCTCGGCTCGCTGCAGTACGAAAGTTGGGAAGGGAAAGACGGGAAGAAACAAAGTAAAGTCAAAGTGAAAGCGCAGCGGGTGCAGGAAATTCCCTGGCCTGAGAAGCAGGAAGGGCAACGCGAGTCGACCGCAAGTTGAACCACGAAGAACCCAAACCGTACGCGTACTCGTACTCGTACGCGTACGCGAAAGGATTTGTTCAATGGACCACGAAAAATTAGATGTATATAAAGTGTCTATCCAGTTTACGGCATGGAACTATGCTCTGTGTGCACCCCTTGAAAAAATGGATCGTCATGCACGTGACCAACTAGTGCGGGCGTCTCAATCCATACCTCTCAATATTGCTGAGGGAAATGGGAAACGACCTTCATTGGATCGAACTCGTTTTTATCGGATCGCATTAGGGTCTGCTCTCGAATCAGCTGCGGCCTTAGATATTCTGTACTGCTGTGATGTGATTACTCAAGATCAGGTCAGGCACGGCAAGAGTTTATTAATTCGGGTTGTCGCCATGTTAACTAAAATGACCGGCCCGTGAATTCTCGCGTACGCGTACGAGTACGAGTACGCGTACGATTTTCTCAACTTCTCCGTAACAACTCCTTGGAGTATTCTTCCATCTGTTTCAGGTTGGGCCAACGGGCTTCGAGTTCCTGGAATTCGCGGTGGTGGATTTGTCTTCTGCCTGATGAATCTACATAGGGAGGGGCTACGGCGTGGCAGAGTTCGTGGTAGATGACATACCGCACAAATTCTTCTGGAACATCTGCTTCGTCCAGGCGGGGATGAATGCGGATCAGTTTGTCTGCATCCACCCAGCTGCCGTAGCGGATGCTGCGGGGCTTGCGGCGGCGTGCGCTGGCCCGGGTCCAGGTGATAAGTGGGCGGGCGAGCTCTGGGAAATAGGTTTCCAAGACCTGCGTCAATAAGTCTTCGAGGTTGAAACGTTCGCCCTGGGTATAGAGATACCGTGTTCGGGGCCGCCTGGGGCGTGGCTCAAAGGTGGTGTTCCGGACCTGTTCCTGTACCCGTTTCCAGTCGTCGCGTTTTCCTTGAATGATATATCGGGTCAGGGCTTCAAAAAAGGAAGCTGGGGCTTGCTCGAATTCCCGGTTGATGCGCAGCACCACTTCCTCGGCGGCGTTGCTCAGGCGAATCACCTGACGGCGGTTGTTGGTGATGTGTAGGGTGAGAGGCCGGCGCAAGCGGGCGCGGAGCTCCTGCTCAAATTGCTGCAGTCGGGGGTACTCCGGGTTAGCGGAGTTCATCGAGAATATCCCGCAGGCTCTGTTGCAGCGGGATCTCGGCGTTCCAGCCACAGTGTTCGCGGATCTTATCTACACTCAGCAGGGGGCTGGCATCGGTAGGGCGGAAGAGCTGGGGGTCGGTTTCCAGTTCAGGTTTGATTCCGCTGAGTTCGGACAGGGCATCAATTAGATCCCGGATCGGACGCAGGCGGCCGGAGCCCAGGTTGTAGGCCTCTCCGGGCTGACCCTCTTCCAGAATCAGGCGGTAGCCGCGGACAATATCACGCACGTCCGTAAAGTCGCGTTTGCTGTCCAGGTTGCCGGTCCGCATCTTCGCCGGGGCACCATCCATAAAATCGGCAAACTGCCGGGCAAAGGCACTGACCACAAAGCGGGGATGTTGTCCCGGCCCAATGTGATTCCAAGGCCGGGCGCACATCACCTGCAGTCCCAGCTGATCCTGAAAGGCCAGCGCGGCTTCATCCGCAGCTTGTTTGGTGATACCGTACAGCGTGGTGGGCCGGAGCCCGTCCTCTTCCTGTACCGGCTGCCGTTCCGGGCGTTGTCCGTAGACTTCTGCCGAGGTGACCACGAGAATGCGGGCATCGGGTTTGTGTTCCCGGAAGGCCTGCAACAAGCGGACGGTTCCGGTGACATTGAGATCGGTCGCGGTGACCGGATCTTCGCGGCAGAAGGGGATATGCGCTTGGCCCGCCAGATGCAGACAGAACTCCGGCTGCAGCTGGTGGACCAAAAAGCGAATAATTTCAGTATGTAGCAGGTTGAAGGGAACCTGCTTGCTGTGTTCCGGCTTTCCGGCCGGACCCAGACCCTCATACACCTCATAGCCTTTTTTCTGGAATTCGCGGACGGCATGCCGTCCGACGAATCCATTGGCTCCAGTGATGAGGATGCGTTTCATCGACTTAGATGAACTGGTTGATCAGGCTCTCGAGCATTTCCTGACGGCCGGAGCTGATTTCCGGTTCCCCGCGCTCAAGGGCGTAGGCTTCCAGTTCGGCCAGGCTGCACTCGCCCGCTTCGATCTTACGGCCCAGATCGCTATCCCAGCTGCTGTAGCGGGCTTTCACGAAATCATCCAGACGGCCGTCTTCGATGATCGCGTTGGCGATTTTCAGGCCACGGGCGAAGGCGTCCATGCCGGCGATGTGGGCGTGGAAGAGGTCTTCGGTGGTGAAGGAGTCACGGCGGCGCTTGGCGTCGAAGTTCAGGCCTCCCGTGGTGAAGCCGCCGGCACGGAGGACTTCGAGCATCACGGAGGTGGTCAGGTAGAGGTCCGTGGGGAACTCATCTGTGTCCCAACCGCAGTTGGCGGTGCCGTCATTGGCATCCACGGAACCTAGAGCGCCGGCGTCGGCGGCAATACGCAGTTCGTGCTGCATGGTGTGGCCGGCGAGGGTGGCGTGGTTGGTTTCCAGGTTGAGTTTGAAGTGCTCCATCAGGCCGTATTCGCGGAGAAAGTTCAGGCAGGCGGCGGAGTCGCTGTCATACTGGTGGGTGGTGGGTTCCTGAGGTTTGGGCTCGATGTAGAAGGGACCGTCAAAGCCGATTTCCTTTTTGTAATCCACAGCCATGTGCAGCATGGCAGCCAGATGATCCAGTTCCTTCTTCACATTGGTATTGATCAGGGTGGCATAGCCTTCACGGCCGCCCCAGAACACGTAGCCTTCACCGCCAAGGCGCTTGGTGCATTCCATGGCTTTGCGGATCTGACCTGCGGCGCGGGCGTAGACGTCCAGGAAAGGGGAGGTGGCCGCACCCTGGCCGTAGCGGGGGTGAACGAAGAGACAGGCGGTGCCCCAGAGCAGTTTTTTGTTATGCTCTTTCTGGAGTTCCTCGAGGCGGTCTACCACTTTGTCGAGAATGGCGTTGGTTTCGGGGATGGTGGCCAGTTCCGGAGCAATGTCGCGGTCGTGCCAGCAGTAGTAGTCAATTTTACATTTGTTCAGGAATTCGAAGAACACGTCCAGACGTTTGAGCGCATTGGCTTCGGAGTCACTACCGTCATCCCAGGGCATTTCCATGGTGCCGGCCCCAAACGGATCTGCGCCAGTACCGCGCATGGTGTGCCAGTAAGGGGAGGCGAAGCGGAGATGTTCAGCCATACTCTTGCCGCCGACCAGCTCTTCCGGGTTGTAATGCTTGAAAGCCAGCGGGTTGCGGGACTGGGGACCTTCGAATTCGATTGCAGGGACGTTGAAGTACTCGGCCATGATGTTCTCCATGGGATGTAGGATGGGAAATGTCCGGCTTGCGTAGCGGAAATGCCATTAGGAGACAATGGAAATCGAAGCTCGTCCTTAAAATAATCTCGCTCTGTAGACTTGCCTTAAGCCCATGAATGCGTTATACATCCAACCCCCTCAAAAAGGGCGATTAGCTCAGTTGGTTAGAGCGCTTGCTTCACACGCAAGAGGTCACAGGTTCGAGTCCTGTATCGCCCACCATCTTATATCCTTTTCAATCAACGGTTTACGCAAGCTTCGTAAATCGTTTTTTTGTGTCCTGAACCCCCAAGTGGCAAAAAAGTGGCAGATTTGGGACAGAATGGTTGCTGCTGGGGTGTGATATACACTGGAGTATCGGACTCAGTTGGGCCTGTTACAGAAGGCAATAGAAGAATACCTTTATGTAAAAGGGTGGTTGATGCAGGAGATTTGTAGCTTTGATTAACCTCTTTTTAGGTGCATCTAAGAGGTTGACTTACCTGTAATAATTACTGTCACAGTTAATGATATTCGATCAAATTACTGCTGGGGGAATTCAGTTTCTGTATGATATATATTAGTCCTGTTGAAAAAATTATCGGAATATGCAAATGAAGTTAATTGGAAATATTTTGTTATGCCGCTGCAAGTAATTATTAATTTTTTTGTTGCATTACAATTACAAGATGAGCCTAGGGTGCCTAGGCGGTGGAGATGGGGCGAATTCATGTTCCTTTACAAAAATGGTGCTAGAGTCTGTTTTTGTCTATCTAACCATAGTTGGAGGTAAGGGGCAGTGGGAAATTTCCCCTAATTTGCAGATATGATGCTTTGTATTATTCTATAATGTATTATCAAAATGATAGTGTCGAATAATTCTTAAAAGTGACCTTAAAAAATTGGAACGAGATTATGCAGGGAAGCTCACATAGGTTAGAAATTGAAAGTGCAATTATGTCTTTACGACATCTCATTGAGATTGATAAGAGTGACAAGGAGAAAGATTATCAAAATTTTTTTGAAAATAATCCGATAACATTAGAGGCAGTTGGCTACTCTGAATATATACCACATCCTGAAGTATTTGATTCAAGTGGCGGGAAACATATTCCTGATTTTATTGCTCAAAAAACAACAGGTGCTTGGGAAATACTTGAACTTAAAACCCCTGAAACAAAATTAAATACCAATAAAGGTAGGCGTAATAAATTTTATGCTGAAACGGACTCTTGTATTAGTCAGGTTTTAGACTATATTGATTGTTTTGAACAGGAAAGTACATTGGGTCAGCTGAAAAGTAAGTATGGGTTTGATTTCCATAAAAAACCTAGGGCTATTTTGATAGCTGGTGTGAATGAAAGGTATGACAAGCAATTGTCACATAATTTGTTGCAGCAAAGGGGAGGGTGTGTTGAAATTGTAACGTATGATGAAGTGCTAGCAGCTTTGGAAAGTTTACGTCTAAAATACCACTCTCAACAAGAGGGTGTTTATGGGATGTCTTTGCATTTTCTTGCCCAAATTGATGGGGCAAGGTCAAACGTAGGTTATTTGGTAGATGTTGGGAGTGACTTGGAAAGGAATCGCGTGTCGCTGATGTTATTTCAGAATAGGGATTTCGTTTTTAGAGTAATTGATGATAAATCTAATAAGCATTACATAAAGCTGTCTAATGGTGAAAGGGGGTATGATATGAGGGATCGAAATTATTATTGTGCAGAATTGAGCTGCTTTAATAATTGCATGTACATAAGTCTAAGTGTGAATTCAGTTACGGTTGGGTATGCATATCGTGAATTAACAAACTTTGATTTTGGAGGTGTCTTGGTGGGAAGTCGAGCTAATCGAAAAATTATGCACATTATTGGTGTAAGTTTAAGCAAGTCGAATCCCTTGGGCTTTACAATTGGAAACTATCAAATGTACGCGAGGCTGTTGACATTTGATGAGAGGCGAAATTTGGCATATTCACTGCTAAACTAATGTTAAACTTGTCGATGGAATTCACATGCCGTAATTTATAGTTTACCATTTAAATGTTGCCATTCGTAGACTCCTTCTCTGAAGCCCACTTTATATGCATCTTTATTTCCAACGCTGTTGGAAAACTGTATTTTCTCTTCAATGCCCATTGTGAAAAACAAGGCGGATAGATATGATTCTACTCTTTCTATTACCTCAGGATTAGTGGCGGCTAAATCATATCCGTGTTGAAAGCCTCTTTTATAATCAGAAGTTAATCGTATGCGAGGATCGGGGGTAGGGGTG
>DIYK01000101.1 GCA_002429005.1 Verrucomicrobia bacterium UBA6056 | reverse complement strand
TAGAGTATATATTATGCGACGTTCCATGCACATGAATTTCACCATAATCGCAGATGCATTTGGAACGCAAGACTTTTTTTTCATTTGCTCTGATTTTTCCTTTTTATGGGGCGTTGAATTCACAGGCCTTGACCCCCATTCGCGAGCAGACAGCCATCGTGAATCAGTAGAATCGCGATACAAGGTCTGGTGGCGCTATTCCGGGGCCGCGCGGCCCTATCCGGGCGGAGGGTCCAGCACAGTTCAGCGAAGGAATCTGAACAGCATTTGGAATGCTATCCAAGATGCAGCCAAGCTAATCACATTAGGCGCTATCCAGTCTTTGATGCTTTCCTTCCCTGGGACGACCTCTGCCCTCATGTCATCATCGTCATCTAAGTCATCATATGCATTTCCAGAGATGGCCTTGAGAGCTGTTTCTCCGAAAAGCTGGTCTGTCGTATAACAATCTGCATATCTCTGATCTCGGATGTATGTGGTCTGACTCAGAAGCTCTTTTCCATCCTTATTCAGAAGGAACACATGGAATTCCTTATTCCAAGGTGGCGGTATTTTCCATCCGAGCTTAGGAATACGCCATTCGGCCATATTACGGACGCGAATCCAACGCTGGGCAATGACTCGCCCCTTTTTGGCAAGTAATGAGGCTTCCTGAACTATCAAATAGACATCCTGCCCCCGCTTGTCTGTCTGTCGGAGGAAGTCTGACAATAGCTTTGCTGTCTTAGGATTATGGTCTGGTGATAGCCATTCTGCAGCTTCATCAATGACAATCATGACTCTGCGATTGCCCTGGCCTCGAAAATCGCCGTGTTTCCAGTCAAACGGGTTGAAGTCATCCCCTAGCTCTACGTGATCGATCCGCTTTGCTACCTTCTCAGGATCAAGCTTGAAATTCTCGCAGATCTTATCCTGATGAAGATCAATATTCGTGATTACGAATCCCCCCCCACGAATATGGTTAACCATGTTGCGTACACAGGTGCGACTTTTGCCGCCTCCGATTTCGCCTGTAACTCCATATACCATCTGTCTATCCTTTCTTGTTAGTGGGTCGCTCTGGCCGCTTGGCCCCAACTTCGTTGGATAACAGGATTGCATCCTGTACCGCTTTCTTGGGCGGAGGGTCGCTCTGGCCGCTTGGCCCCAACTTCGTTGGATAACAGGATTGCATCCTGTACCGCTTTCTCAGGCGGAGGGTCGCTCTGGCCGCTTGGCCCCAACTTCGTTGGATAACAGGATTGCATCCTGTACCGCTTTCTTGGGCGGAGTGTGTGTGATGGTGCCGCCTCGACCCACCACCACCCTTTTCTTTCTTCCGGGGGATGATTTACCCCTGAAGCAAGCTTCAGAAATAAATCACCCTGGGAAAACCTACTTGATGGACAAAACATGTCTATCCTCCCCTCCCCTTTCAGGTGGGTCATCATTCCATTGATGAGGGGTAACCATAACCTCACCCATTGCAGAGCGAAACAAGGCCCCATCTGGTGCAGCTGCTAAAAGCTGCCCATAAGGGGTATTCTCACCGATTCGATATAAACCCTTGGAAATGAGGACATGAATTTCCCCCCGGTGATTCTGGTGAAAATCGTAACGAGGATCATGAAACATACGAGGCTCAGGCTTAGGCGTAGGGGTTGGAGTCGGAGCCGTGAGTTCTGAAACGGTAAGCACTTTAGCCGGCACTGTTTTAACATCTGGTTCCTCCGGTTTTCGATTGTATGTGATGGCCTCGAAAGCCCCAAGGAGTGCTGCATTAACTCCGGCCATAATTGCTATATTCTTGAGCATGATACGTCCTTAGAAGCCCGGCAAAACAAAGGTGATAAACTTCACAACCTGTGCTGTGATCTTCGCAAGAACACATGCAGCGACAAAGGGTGTTATGAGCGTCAAACCTCCCGCTAGAACATCCAACGATAAAAGCTGGATCATATAGGCTCCGGCTGGGTTTGACTGAATAACTGAGGAAGCAGCAGATGCTTGATTGCCAAGCTCTGCGACCGGAACTTGTGCATTAGCGAACATGTCAATGATGCCCCACAATGCGGCATCGAATCGCTCATAGAATGTGCGAAATACCGTAGCAAAAAGAGAGAACCAACCAATGACGGCGATTACAACTTTTCCGATAGTGGTATTGTAAACGACCTTCAGGCCGGACACCACCTGATAGGCTAGATTGCCAAGAAAATCCCATACTTGCTGAAAATTAAAGGTCATGCCGATGCCATCCATCTAAAGAAATCTACACAAACTTTTACGCACATCAGAATCCATAGAAAACCGAATACGGTTGAAACGATATTCTTTATGGTGCTCCAAGGTTGAGCGCCAAAATCAAGAGTCACTGCGCCTCCAAAGCCGCCAAAGAAGCCGGCAGGGACGACTTCCCATGAAGTGCCAGCTCCGACAGAGAGTGCAGATATGGCATCAGATACTGAATCCATGATGTCCCTTGTGGATTGGGTTACATCTCCACCCTTGGCCAAAAGGCCGTCAAAGGTCTCAACGACTCCGGACTTGTACTGATTAAGGCTATTGTCCAGGGCAACGCGTTCAGCCTCAAAAATGTCATCGAGTTCTGTATCTACCTCATTTGCAAGCTGATCTATTGTAGCGCCTGAAGCTGTGCCCGTTGTGTCGCCGTAGTCGAATGTAAGTGTCTGGCCATTGTTTGTCTGAGAGTTGATGGCATCAACGATGTTGTCAGCATTCTCTGTAGCGTTATCTGCTAGCTGCTGTGCATGGTCATCGAGAGCAGCTTGAATGGGATCAGTTATGGAGTCTGCAGCCATTTCTACGCCTGCACGCACTCCACGTGCTAAGTCACCCTCAAAATTGATATTCCCGGCACTCTGTGCCTGTTCAAGCCATGTCTGAAAGTCAGACTCATAATCATTTACAGGTGTTGATGGTTGGGCCGTAGTTGCTGCAGGAGGAGCAACATAGACAGGATATGCAACACCAGCACCTTCTGTGTATGTTTCGGCAAAGAAATTCTGAGGTGTTGAAGCATCATTAGGTGAAACCTGATTAGGTGCCCCCGATGTTTGTCCATTCACATAAAACTGAACATATACATCTAAGCCTTCAGGGATACCGCCATAGTCCAAGAGTTGCTGTGTCTGCTGAGATGGTATTGCGCCCTGATCGAGTATGAATGCCGGGTCCCCATTGGAGTCTGCCAGATACAAAACAAAATCCTTATTCAGGTTCGAGTCATTGTATATGAGGAGGTCTGAAAAGTCCCCCGATTCCATGGCAACAGGATCGCCAGCTGGATCCAATCCTAAACGTTCTGCGACCTCATCTGTTAGGCCATCATCATTCAAGTCTCCATCAGGATTGGGCAAATGTTGGAACTCAAACCATGCACCTGTCCCATCATCAATGAGAACATTCTGATTGATATAATCAAGAAACTCTTGCTCAGTAACCGGGCTAACTAGGAGGTATTGATAATTCGTTTTGTATGAATCATCTGAAACTCGATACCCTCTTACCCTAGCTATACGAGAACTGCCTGAGTTTGACCAACTATGAAAGCCGTCCGGGTATACGTTATTGGGCATACCTGATGCCTCAGTGTAGTCTCCGGGCAATGGGGGTACCTGAGCTTCTAATTCTGCATAGGTTCCTTCAAAAGCCCATGTATATTTATTCCGATAATCACCTACAGGTGCAATGAAGTACTCTGCAGGCAATGCAGGTGCCATAAGGGTCAGAACCGAAATAAAGACGACATATCGCATCATAGCTCCTTTGTGAGTAGATATGCGAAGAAGAAGCCAGCGACAAAAACAACGCATCCTAGGGCAACGTACATGCCTTGTACGTGCTGTGATATTTCTTCGAGTACTTGCAGCTCTGTCATAGAAAAAACCCTCCTACAGAACGGATAACTGTAGGAGGGCCCTTAAATGCCAATTAGCGGCCCAGAGCGGACTTAATCCAGCGGGCAACTTTCGGAATCAGAGAAACCGAAACAGAGGCAACGACGACAGCGCCGACGATAGGACCTGCAGCAGTGGCGATTGCCAAGGCTTCGGTCTCCATGTCACCCAGAGCAGTCACAGCGACGTTCTGAGCGTTAGCATTTGCGATAAGCCCCATGAGGGCAGCGAGGAAGAACAACAAGTTCTTTTTCATCTTTACTCCTAATCTGGCGCTTTCACGCCGTTGTTTAAATTCCCTGCACCATGCAGGGAAATCGTTAGTCGACTCCATCGATTGTCACCTTGGTAAATCGACGGAGGAGACGCATAGCCGGGAAATAGGCAAAGCCTGCAGCGATTCCGCTGAAGAAGAGGCCGATCATGAAATTAATGTCCATTGACAGTTATTTCCCTTTTAAACGAGGAAAGGGGCGCATGCGCGAAACGGGGGACGCAAGCGCCCCCTGTTTCGCGCATTTGCGCTCTTGGGCCTCTATTAATTGGTGAACTAGCATGGTTACACAATCTGCGAGAACAGCTGCTGTAAAGCCGTGCAAGTACATCAGGATTGAGAACTCCAGGAGAGTCATCTTCAGGCCGCGTTCACAGTTCCATTGAAGGTGAGAACACCATTTTGGTCCCAATTTGGTTCGATTTCAGCCAGAACCATCGTTCCGGGGGCTGGAAGTTGTGACATTGGCTCGTCGGTCATGGTGGTCACACGTGCAACCTTCTGGCCGCAAAGGAGCATGAAGCTTGTACGGCAGTAAGGCTTGCCCTTTTTGTTTGTGCCTGTGGAGACTTCAGGGGGGGCGATCAGGCTACCTTTGATGAATACGCCTGCAGGGATGTTTTTCGGATCAGTTGACATATTGTTTCTCTCTGGGTGGTGATGTTTGTGGCGGTAATCCCCAGCTGACTAACGCCATGTTTGCTGTATTCGTGCACGGCCTGTTTTGCCGTTTCCAAGATCAGTTCTGCAAAGAATCCCTCTTCGGACTCAACGGTTAGAATTTGGTCCTGAAATTCAAATTTAAGGGTCCTCCCCCACCGCTCAATTCTCTCTCCCAGAGTCCCAAGGGTTTTGCCCCTGGAGTGCTCTTTTTGTGTATTATCAACTCTGCGGGGGGACGCAGGCGCGGCCTTGTCGGGGGAGGACAAATTCTGTTCTTCTTCTGCTTCTGCTAGAAGGAAACCCGGGGATGTTTGGAAGAAGCGGACTTGCTTCTTCTGCAGGATACAATGCGGGATGTGGTCTACCTGCTTTGCAGCGTATTTGAATAAATAGGTAAACCCCTGCCCTTTTATCATCTCAACTTGTGTGCGGCCCTTTCCCCAGCACTCGTTTAATACGTCTGTCGAGATCATCTTACGATGAAGGAAAATAACATGCCAGTGAGGCCAGCCGTTTTCATGGAACTCAAGTTTCCATGCATATTGAGTCCGTGACTGCACGCCTATAGCTTTATCTAACCTGTAGAAGAATTCCCTAAGATGCCGCTTTGCTACTTCGTAACCTTGTTCGATGGAGTCAAAACGCTTGGGGTCGAGCGTAAGGGTTATGAATCGAGCATAACGAAGATCTGGCATTCTCTTTTCGAGATCATTTCGCTTTTTCCATACACCTTGAGCTGTGATCCAATTTGCAGGTTGTGAATTGCGGACAGTCATACATTGGAATGAGTCCTCAGCTAGAAGCTTGTGCCTCAACTCACGCATATCTCGGCATGAAGTAAACTGTGTCATGCCTCGATCCCAAACAGCGTGAGTTGAAGAGATTCTGCTTTTTGTTTTGTAACCTTGCGCTCCCTTAGCGCTTCACGACTCTCCGACTTAAACGCTGAACTAATCGCCTCAAAATCCCCCGGCAAAACCTCAAAGCTTCCAGTCTCAAGACACTCATCAGAAACTTCATCGGGTCCATAATCAAACCTTTCCAAGATAGACAACATGATTGGATACAGCCGAGCTGTAACCAGAATACTAAGGGGGCCAGTTTTAACACGCATCATGGCTGTTCCTGTTCCATTTGGGTTCGCGTGAAAATGCGATCGCATTTGTCGCATGTCCAAAAGGGCAAGATTTCCTCAAAGGTGCTTAACTCGCCATCTTCATCAGAAATTGTGAACTCTACCTGTCTATTTTGAATATCTAGTGGGATGCCGCACTCAGGACATGTGCAAAGGGAGTCCCTAGCTAAACCTAGAGGGACGATTTTCAAACGTCGCACATCGAAAGCGATTTCAGCTAGATCATTGTGCAACATCATAGGAACCTTCCTCGATTCTGTTGATGCATTCAGAACAGAAGCGGACATCATCCCAGCCACAATCGATGTATGTGATGTCATTTGTGGTCGTTTCCTTACCACAGCTTTCACATGTGCATTTAAAGCCTTCCCTCCAAAGTCGAATCTGGATCAATGCCTTAGTACCGACAAACCATATGAGGATCGGACAGGTCAGGATCAGGCAATCCATCAATTCAATTGTGGGACCATCATATTGTTCAAGGGTACCTGCCGTTGCGAGGCATACGAGAAACGGTAATATGAGAGCTAGATTTTCAGTCATTTGCATGTTTGAACCTCATTGTGTCTTTTGAGTCGTGAAACCCTAGATTTGAGGAAGGTGCGGAAATGAATGGAAGCTCTGTAGGTGCTGGTATGGCACTTTTGATTATATTGGGTGGAACTGCATATTTCTTCTTGCAGTTCTTTTGGTTCATCACACTGATCGCAGCAGCTCGTGATTCAGAACTAAGGAATAAGCCTTCATGGCTAATTCTAATATTATTAGGTAATTGGATAGGTGCTTTGCTTTTCCATCTGGGTTCTAAATCCGATAGATTGGCTAAGGGGAGTGAGTTACCGATTGTTACAACTTCACAATCGATGATGGATGTTTTGAGAAATGAAAAGTCCAGCGATGATAGATTCAGACCTAAGTGATCTGCCATCGTTACAATGGCCATAGCTTGGCCATGCTGTGTTAAAAAAAAGAGATCGAGGTATTCCTCAGATCTCTTTACCTTTTGACCGCTCAATTTCCCTTCTAATGAGGAATGCCACCCACGAAGAGAAGGAACGGCAATTTCGTTTAGCAATCTTAGATGCTTCGTCCCAGTCTGCTTTAGACATAACGACCCGAGCGACTTTGTTTTCTTTTGAGATAGGTGGCATTCCCCTACCCTAGCAGATCCACGAAACTTTAAAAACCCAAGCTTGGCCAAGCCTTGGCCACGCTTTATATATATTATGCGACGTTGATATTGGATTGAAATCACTGGGTGTTCTACACAGATTCCCATTCAGGGATTTCGAGAATGCCTCTTCAGCGAATCACTGCAAGCTGGGATGCGCTCTCCAGCGGATTCCCATTTCATTCTGCTTTGCATTCCCACCCTGGATGCATAGAAGACCCGCTATGCTTTGTCCTCTCTCCTGGCTCCAAGATTACGTCGACCTTTCCGAAAGCGTTGAAGAACTAAGTGACCTGTTGACCTTCTCCGGTATCGAAGTTGAAGGCATTGAAACGATCGGTTCTGATTTTGCCGGCATCGTGGTCGCAGAAATTATCTCCATCCGTCCTCATCCCCAAGCGGATAAACTACGGCTCTGTACGGTCGAATTTGGCGGCGAAGAAGCACTGGAAGTCGTATGTGGCGCTCCCAATGTGTCTGTAGGATTGAAAACCATGTTTGCTCCAGTGGGCACAACCCTGCCCGGCGGATTAAAGCTGAAAAAAGCGAAAATTCGTGGCGTAGAATCTTTGGGAATGCTCTGTGCCGAGGATGAGCTCGGCCTGTCCTCAGACCATGCCGGAATCATGGAATTGGACCCGTCCTGGGCTCCAGGCACTGCAGCTGCTGTGGTTCTGGGGCCTCCGGAAATTGTCTTTGATTTGGAAATTACGCCCAACCGTCCAGACAGTTTGAGCATCATTGGCGTAGCCCGTGAGCTTGCTGCTCTGACCAATCGCAGCCTCAAGCTTCCAAAATTTGAGATTCCTGAAGTTCCGAAGCTCGGAAAATCCATGGATATCGAGTTCCGATCCTCGGAAACAGCTTGTCCTCGTTACAGTGCCCGTCTTTTGGAGAATTGTAGCGTGAAACCAAGTCCTGAATGGATGCAGAAACGCTTGAAGCTCTGTGGGTTACGTCCCATTAACAACCTGGTAGACATCACCAATTATGTCATGCTGGAAACCGGACAGCCCTTACACGCCTTTGATCGCAGCCTGATTGGTAACAAAATTGTCATACGTTTCGCGGAAAACGGTGAACGCATGAGTACGCTGGATAATCAGGAGCATGAACTTTGTGATTCTGATCTGCTGATTGCAGACGAAAATCAGTCCCTGGCCTTGGCCGGTATCATGGGCGGAGCGAATAGTGATATCCGCGAAACGACCAGCAGCGTGCTCTTAGAAGCGGCTAATTTTGAAAGTTCTGGAATTCGTGCCACGGCAAAACGTCTGGGGATCAGCACGGATTCTTCGTATCGTTTTGCCCGCATGGTCGATCCTGAAACGGTGGCCTGGGTTAATCAGCGTGCAGCTTCACTCATCTGTGAATGGTCCGGAGCCCAGCTGGCCGGGCAACTGGATGATCAGTGGCCTGGAAAACAGGAACGGCGGGTCCTCGAAATCCGTTGGCAAAAGATTTGTGATCTCATCGGCATTGAGATCCCCTCCTCCACCATGCGCGGATATTTCGAACGACTGGAACTCGAAGTCCTGCAATCAGATGATGAGGGATGTACGCTTTCTATTCCTGGTTTTCGTTCTGACTTGTTACGTCCGGTGGATCTCATCGAGGAAGTAGCCAGGCTTCATGGTTTGGATAACATCCCTGCACCGGTACCAACGGCCACCCTGGATCCGCACGCAGATGATTATTTTTATCGCGTGCAAATGTTCCGCGTGTGGAATCGACTGGCTCATCAGGGTTTTCAAGAAATCATGAATTACAGCCTGAGTGCGGCACCGATTCAGGAACAGTTGGCCCCCACACGGATGAAGAACTTGGTTCGACTCCCGAATCCGATTAGTCAGGATCAATCGGTGTTGCGGGTTTCTCTGATTCCTCAGATGGCGGAAACGCTGATCCGTAACCGCATGAAACAGAATCCTGAATTATTGATGTACGAAGTCGGTAAATGCTACCTTCAGACGGAGGAGGATGTTGCCGAAATCAGCAGCATGAGTTTTGGATTGCTGGGACCGGTTCTGAGAGGACCGCTCGACAAGCAGCGCCCCATGACGGATGCAGAAGCCTTTTTTGGCTTAAAGGGGCAAATTGAACAGTTGATGCAAAGCCTTCATTTAGAGGAGTGGCATTTTGAAGCACTGGAGGATACTGCCTTCGCACCCGGACAGGCTGCCAGTATTTTGGTAAAAGGCCGGGTTGTCGGCCGTATGGGTCTCCTCAACGCCACGCAAAGCCGGGAGTGGAAATTGACCGAACCTATGGCATTGGCAGAGATTGAACTCGAACCCATCCTGCCCGGCCGGAATAAACTTCCCTCCATGAGTCCAATTCCGGAAACGCCCTCCAGCAGCCGGGATGTCGCCTTGATTCTCAATCGCAGCATCCAACACGCCGATGTGATGAAGATTGTGAACCATCAACGTCCCAAAGACCTTGAGGATGTGAAAGTGTTCGACCTCTTTGTACACGAGCGATTGGGAGCTGACAAAAAAAGCCAAGCCTACCGCTTCACCTACCGGAATCCAAAAAAGACGCTCACTGACAAAGCGATCGACAAAATGCATCAGCGCATCGTGCAGCGGCTACAGGATGAACTTGGAGCCAGTATCGCAGGCTTGACCTAAGTTTGTTGAAAACCTGATATTTTTTCTAAGAGCTGATCTTCCAGGATCGTCTTTCATGTGAATCACCGCATTCTACATGAAAGACATTTTATGAATCGACTTCTTTTCTTCCTGATCAGTTGCCATCTCAGTGTACTCGTGGCCAGCGAAGCCTCTCCCCAAGGGGTGCACTTGGAAGTACGCCAACTCGTGGGGAACCATATGCCAGGACCCGGTTTTTCGGGAGGGCTGCCAACGATTCGAGTGGCCCCTGGCACTACGCTACCTCCCGGAGTTACGCTTCCCCCGAAAGCGGGAGCAAAGCCCCCCTCCCCTGGTTTGCCCTTGAAAGAGACCCCCGTGCTGGTTTTCCAGGGCCGGGTAAAGCCGATTACCGATCCCGCCGAAGGTCGGAAACTGGATAGCTTTGTGAAGGAACTGAAGACCGATGCCGAGGGCAAACTATCCATCGCCTTGGAACCGGGTATCTATACCTTTGTGAGCGTGATCGAAGGCAAACTCTACCGAAACGGGTATCAGTTTGATGGCGAGCGCTATTGGAGCAGCCATGAAATTAAAGCCGGTGAATGGAGCCGTGTTTCCATTCAAGACACCCGCAACGCCGCATTTTAACCATTCACCTCAATAGGATTCCGTTTCATGAAAACTGGTATCGCACTTACACTCTGTCTACTCAGCAGCCTTCCCTTGCTGGCAAAGAACATACACAAACAAGGCTTTCATGTGGAAGTCACCAAACTGGTGGGCAATCACATGCCCGGTCCCGCACCCAAAGTTGAAGGCGAAGGGGGTATGGGAATTGGTGGAAGTATCGGCATCGGCATGCCTGGACGGAAACCCGGTTTCCCACTAAAACAGACTCCGGTTCTGGTCTTCAAAGGCAAACTGAAACCCGTCCAGGATCCAAAAGCAGCACGTCAGCTGGATAGCTTCGTTAAAGAAGTGATTACTGATGATGCCGGGAATGCACAGGTAGGACTTGAACCGGGAACCTATACGCTCGTTGCAGTGATCAAAGACCGCTGCTACCTCAACGGCTATGATGGTCAGGGAAACTGGATCAGCTATGAGCTCCAGGAAGGAAAATGGCGTATCATTAGCATCCGTGACACCAGTGAAGCTGCGTTTTAAATGTAGCCCTCCAAACGCATCCCACAAAAAAAGCACCCAAGCGGGTGCTTTTTTCATGAAGGAAGCGGTTGAGTCCCTCAATCCCGCATCGCTTTAAAGGTCGCGATGAGTTGGTTGGTGGAGCTGTCGTGCGCTTCAGGTTGTGCCTCGCCCTCCAGTTCAGGCAGGATGGCTTTCGCCAGAACTTTTCCTAATTCCACGCCCCACTGGTCAAAGCTGAAGATGTTCCAGATGATGCCCTGGCAGAAAATTTTATGCTCATACGCTGCGATCAACAGACCCAGATTGTGAGGGGTCAGTTCTTTAAGCAACAACGAATTGCTGGGACGGTTACCATGGAAGGTTTTATGAGGTACAAGTTCTTCCGAAATGCCTTCCTCCCGCAATTGCTCCGGCGTTTTTCCGAACGCCAAGGCTTCGGTCTGCGCAAAGAAGTTACTCATCAGTTTCACGTGATGGTCACCTAAGGGATTCAAACTGTTGGCAAAGCCAATGAAATCACAGGGGATCAATTTGGAACCTTGGTGAATGAGCTGATAAAAGGCGTGCTGCCCATTAGTGCCGGGTTCCCCCCAAAGGATCGGTCCGGTCTGGAGTTCAACCGGGTTGCCATCCCGGTCCGTGGATTTTCCGTTGGATTCCATATCCGCCTGCTGGAAGTATGCTGCGAAGCGATGCAGATACTGATCGTAAGGCAGAATGGCCACCGAATCTGCGCCGAGGAAGTTATTGTTCCACACGCCGATCAACGCCAGGAGCACCGGGAGGTTTTCTTCCAAGGGAGCATCTTTAAAATGGCTGTCCATTTCATGATAGCCGGCCAAGAGATCATGGAAGGCCTCCGAACCAATCGCGATCATAATGGGCAGACCAATCGCGGAGCAGAGGGAATAACGGCCCCCTACCCAATTCCAGAATTCGAACATGTTGTCCGTATCAATTCCGAAAGCCGAAACCTGCTCGGCATTGGTAGACAGAGCCACAAAATGTTTGGCTACCGCGGCCTCATCGCCCAGAGCCTCAATCAACCAACTGCGGGCACTATGGGCATTGGTCAAGGTTTCCTGAGTCGTGAAGGTTTTACTGGCGACAATGAATAAGGTTTCGTCAGCATCCAAGCCCTGAAGGGTTTCTGCCATATGCGTTCCGTCTACATTGGACACAAAGAACAGATTCAAGTTGCGGTCGCTGTAGGATTTCAAGGCTTCGCAGACCATGACCGGGCCCAGGTCGGAGCCACCGATTCCAATATTGACCACATTCCGAATCCGTTTCCCGGTAAACCCGGTCCAGCTGCCTGTGCGGACTGCATTCGACAAGGAAGCCATTCGGTCCAGAACGGCATGTACCGCAGGAACCACGTTCTCATCATCCACCAGAATTTCCGCATCCCGGGGCGCACGGAGGGCTGTGTGGAGGACCGCACGGTCTTCCGTCCGGTTGATCTTCTCTCCAGAGAACATGCGGTCCCGTTCACCTTCCAAATCGACCGCCTTGGCCAGATCCAACAATAAGGACAAGGTGTCCTCCGTGATCCGGTTTTTGGAGTAGTCCAAAAACAAATCGCCTACCTGCAGAGAAAAGGTCGATGCACGTTCAGGATGGGCGGCAAACAAATCCCGCAAGTGTTGCCCCTCCTGTGCTTCAGCGTGTTGTTCAAGGGCATTCCATTCAGGCAGGTTTTGTCGTGCAGTCATGAGGTTCTCCAAAAGGTTCCAGCTTCCCAAATACCACTGCGAAGCTGAAATCAATCTCAATCGGATTCAGCTTCTGTAAAGGCACGGATGCTTGCTTGTATGCAGTGCTTTTTATAGAGGAACACCATGACCGCAGCTACTCAGGAAATTCAATCCCGCATCGACCAAATCCACGCAAACGGCGGGGGCCGTGTACACATCCAACCCGGGGTTCACCTGATTGGAACCTTGTATTTGAAAAGCCATGTAGAGCTCTATTTGGAAGCCGGAGCGATCTTGAAAGCCTCCCCTAATCCGGATGATTTTGAAAAGATTGAAATCGCGGGGCTCTATGGCGGCAATGCCGGTGCCTTTATGTTGAGTGCACAGGATGCGGAACACATCCGGGTTTCCGGTCCAGGTCAGTTTGATGGATCAGCTCTCGATTATATGGAGGGTTGGCGCTACGAGCCCTATATCCGCAAACCCAAAGACTGGCGTCCCCGCGGAATCGGTTTTCTGAATTGCAAGCATGTCACACTTCAGGAATTCACCTTCAAAGATTCCGCATCCTGGACCATTCACCTCACCGGCTGTGAGGACGTGCTCTGTGACGGCCTGCGCATCCTCAACCGACTGGATGTGCCCAACTGTGACGGAATTGACCCCGATCATTGCCGGAATGTTCGCATCTGCAACTGTCATATTGAAGCCGCAGATGACGGGATCGTTCTGAAGAACACCCGGGAGTTTCGCGACTGTGGCCCCTGTGAAAATATTGTGATCAGCGGATGTACGATCATGAGCACTTCGGCGGCGATCAAACTGGGTACGGAAAGCGATGGCGATTTCCGCAATGTGGTCGTCGACAACTGCATCATCGAATCCAGTCACCGGGGTCTTGCGATTCAGCTACGCGACCAGGGTTGCATAGAGAACGTCAGTTTCAGCAACTGCATTGTGGAAACCCGGCTCTTCCATGAGAACTATTGGGGTCGGGCCGAACCCATTTACATTACTGCCACCCCCCGTCATGACGGCGACCCGGCCGGACGAATCAAGGATGTACGCTTCTTCAATATCCGCTGCCGCGCCGAAAACGGAATCACCCTGGTGGGAACGGCGGAACAACCACTTGAAGGTCTGGAACTCGAACAGATTCGGGTGGATTTGGTAAAACGCAGTAAATGGGCTGGCGGGCAACTGGATCTTCGACCTGCACACAGCGAAGAGCACGGCGGATTGGAAGATCTCCCAACCCATGGCCTTTATGCGCGTCACGTGAAAGGCTACCGGGAACAAAACGTCCAGATCCAGTGGAGCACGCCCCTTCCCGCATGGGCCTCCCCGGAACTACGTAGCCTGAACCAGGTTTCTCCAGCCTAAGGGAACAGGTCCATTTTTTCAGATTCACGTTCCGTGAAGGCTTGCAGTCTAAACTGAAGCTATGCGAGACTGTACCCGTCCGCCTGATCGCCAAGGCAGACAGGCTTTACAGGATTCGACCCGCACCCAGGATAGGATGATGAGCGATAGCCCCAGCCCCTTTCAGGTTCTTTTGCTTGGCCCATACCGCCGGGAACAACGTGTTTCCAGCATGACCTTTTTCATCAATACCCTGGAAGAGGGGCTCCGGGAGAAAGGGATCCCGGTCACGGTAACGCAGCCAGAAGTCAAACTGGGGTCGCTCCCGGTTCCCGTGACACAACTGGCTAAACTCACCGCTGCTGCTGATAAGCTCCTACTGTTTCCCGGGCAACTGAAACACTTGATCCGTAGCCTGGAACCAGGTCCTCCTTTGGTGGTGCATATCGTGGATCAGGCCTACAGCAACTACAGCATGACCCTGAAAACGCGGCCGCATCTCATCACCTGTCATGATGTCATTGCCATCCAGGCGAGTTCCGGAGAATCCAGTGAACATAAGCCTCCTCTACGCACCCGTCTGTATCAGCGGATGCTCAAAAAAGGGCTGACTCATTCCCCTTGGGTTGCAGCAATTTCGAGCACCACCCGGGATCATCTATGCCGCTTTACGGGAAAACCGGAAGAGCAGGTCCCGATTGTGTATAACGGCATGCATCACCCCTATCACCCGATGAGCCAAGAGGAAGCCCAGGCTTTGTTAGAACCGATGCTTCCCGCTGAATTCGGGAGCGATTTCTACATGCACATTGGCATTAATATTTGGTACAAGAACCGACCCGGTGTTCTGGATATCTATCGGGAATGGCTGAAGCAACATCCCGACAGTTCCCGTAAGCTCTTAATGGTGGGACCTGCTCCCACTGAGGAGCTTCGTGAACAGGGGGCAGACTTGGAAGCTCAAGGTCGACTGCACTGGTCGAAGCGCTTGAGTAATGAACAAGTAAATGCCGCCTACAGCTTGGCAGCGGCTCTCATTTTCCCTTCCTTCATGGAGGGCTTTGGCTGGCCGCTGGTGGAAGCCATGGCCAGCGCCTGTCCGGTCTTCACCTCGGATCGGGACCCCATGATGGAAATCGCCAGTCCCGCAGCTCGATTCTTCGACCCGGCTGACGCAGCCGCGGCCGCTCAGGTTCTCATCGATGGGGAAACCGCGCGGGAAGAGATGAAACGAAGTGGAATACAGCGAGCCAAGGACTTTGGCCGGGAACAAATGTTGGAGGGATATATCGACGTCTACCGGAAGGTATTGGGACTCACAGAGTCTCCTTCGAAGAATTAAAGCTCGTCGTACAAAATCTCGGCATAAATGCCCCCACCCCGCAACCACTCCCCATCATAGAGCGCGCAGATCTGACCGCAGGCCAAAGCGCGTTGCGGTTCAGACCACTCCACCCGGACCCGGCCATCCTCCATGGGAATATATTCCATGTCAACCGAAGGAGCCCGATAGCGCGGGCGGGCCTGCATGTGGCGCCGTTCCTGAAGCGGTGCATTGGTAAAACTCAACTGACTGAGGATACAGGCGGAGGAATAGAGCCGGGGGGTGTCCGGTTCCTCAAGGGCAATCACCAGCGTATTGTCGGATTTCCGTTTTTCGACCACCACGTAATTTTTCTTATATACGTTGCTGGGCACCCCGATGCCTTTACGCTGACCCAGGGTGTAAAAATGCAGGCCGCGATGCTGGCCCAGTTCCTCTCCATCCAAGTTCACGATGGCCCCGGGTTCATCGGGAAGGTAGGCCTGTAAGAAATCACTCATTTTCACCTGTCCAATAAAACAGATGCCCTGACTGTCCTTTTTATCTGCATTCGGAAGCTTGAAGCGTCTGGCAGCCTCACGCACTTCCGGTTTCAGTAGTTCGCCCACCGGAAAGCGTGCATCGACAACCTGTTCCGGTTGCATCAAGGACAGAAAATAGGTCTGATCTTTATTCGGATCCAGTCCGGTATACACCGCACGCTCTCCTTCGTGGAGCATGGAACGGGCATAGTGTCCTGTAGCCACAGCATCGAAGCCTTGAGAGATGGCCCAGTCACGAAAGACCCCGAATTTAATCTCCCGGTTGCACATCACATCCGGGTTTGGTGTGACTCCGTCTTCATAACCCTTCAACAAGTAATCGACGATCCGGGATTTGTAGTCATCCATGAGATTGACGACTTCAAAATCAATACCCAGGGTCTGTGCAACGGCTTGAGCATCCTCTACATCCTGCATCCAGGGGCAATCGCCGAGAATGTTATCCTCGTTGATCCAATTCTTCATGTAGGCGCCTGAGACCTCTACCCCCTGCTCTACCAGCAGAGCCGCAGCCACCGCTGAATCTACGCCCCCGGAAAGGGCTACTAGTGTTTTTTCTGACATGGGCCCAACTTATCCCGCTTCCGGGGAATGACCAGCCCGGGCTTCCATTTGCTCCAGGAAGTCATTGACTTCACGGAGGGTACCGAAGCGAAGCAGTGAACGGGCATGTCGACGAGCTTCTTCGGTGTGCAGTTCTTCCAAATAGGATTGAATCTGTGGGATGTGTTGCGGATCAATACTAATTTTACGCAAGCCAATCCCCACCAGGAATTTCAACATGTCCGGGATCAGGGCCATGTCCCCACAAACCGAAACATCCACATCCCAGTTAATCGCAGCATTCAGAATCCGGTAAATCGCACGCAACACAGCCGGGTGATGGCATACATACATATTACTGACAGATTCATTGGTCCGGTCTACCGCCAAGAGATACTGAATGAGGTCATTGGTTCCCACCGAGAAGAAATCGGCTTCTTCGGCCAGTTCATCAATGATTTCCACGGCGGCAGGCAGTTCGACCATCAGGCCGATTTCCGGATTTTCGTTGTACTCCATTCCCTCGCGGGAGAGTTCCGCCTTGCACTCGAGCACCACTTCACGGGCTTCCAGAAAATCATCTACAGAGGAGATAAACGGGAACATGATACGCAGGTTTTTGTCACAACCTGCGCGGAGCATGGCCCGGATCTGCTGTTTAAACACCGGGCGATTCTGCAGCGAGAACCGTATCGCACGCAAGCCCAGGAAGGGATTCGCTTCATCATGGTGCTGGTGGTAGGGAAGTTTTTTATCCCCACCCACATCCAGCGTACGTAAGGTCACCTGTTTTCCAGGCATCCCCTGAAAAATACGCTCATAAATCAAACGCTGCGCTTCTTCACTGGGAAATTCATCCCGGACAATGAATGGGAACTCACTGCGATACAGCCCTACCCCTTCCGCGAGATTTTCACGGGCGAACTCCAAGTCGCTGAGGAGGTTGATGTTACAATGAATCTGAATCTGAGTCCCATCCCGGGTATAGGTTTCCGGTTTGGCATGTTCTTTTTCCTCATCCACCCGATTGAGCAGGGCATCATACTGTTCCAGCACCGACTCAGCCGGATCAATAAACAAGGTGCCCTGATTGGCATCCAGAAGCAACAAGGTGCCTTCGTCGAGCTCAAGAATGGTATCCTGTTCCACAAATACCATCGGCAACCGAAGGGAACGGGCGAGAATACTGATATGGGAGGTGACACCGCCCTGTACAATCACGATGCCTTCCACGTTCTGGGCGGCAAATTTCAACACATCCGAGGGGACGAGTTCTTTCGCCAACACGATCTGACCGTGGTAATCCCCTTCGTCTTCCCCGTGCTGTTGCAAATTACGAAGCAAACGGTGACCGAGGTCTTTTACATCGAGAACCTTTTCCTGCAGGCGGGGATTTTTGCTCTTCGCGAACAAGGTAATGTAATCGTTCACAACAGAGGTGATGGCCCGGTCTGCCGGGGTCCCCTGCTCAATCAAGCCACGCATCGCTCCGCTGAAGCCTTCATCTTTCAGGATGAGCAAGTGAGCGTTGAAGATCAACGAAGCCACGTCCCCCAGCTTTTCGTCCATGCGTTTCTGCAGGTCCGTCAACTGAATTTCGGATTCCTGCAAGGCCTGTTGAAACTCCTCGAGGGTATAAGGCATGGCCTCATCATCATCCGCCGTCGTGAGAACATCATAACTGTTCCCATCCAACACGTAAGCGGTTCCCCGCACCACACCACTGGAAGCGCTGGCGCCTTTGAAAAAGGCAGGTTGACCGGGCAGTTCTTCCAAGGGACGGTCCACACCCAGCTGTTCTTCCGCCTCCCGGAGGCTCATGAGCAGTTTGGCGTTTTCAATCACCACGGCCAACTGCGAAGCAATCGCCCGCAGAGCTTTAACATCATTGCTGTGAAAATAGTCCGGTTGGGGATCCTGAGTGACCAGAACCCCAACCCGCATCACGCCGCGCAATAGAATCGGAACCGCGAGAAAGGCCTCATAGTTCTCTTCGTAGATGCCCGTAATCGTTTTGAAATTTGGGTTCGAAGAACCATGGCCTTCACAAATCGGCCTCAGATCCTGCATCGCTTTGCCCACGATGCCCTCTCCTAGGCTCAGTTTCACCCGTCCAACGGCATCCGGACTCAGTCCCTGCGTGGCCGCAAGGCTAAGCGTTTCATCCTGATCATCGTACAGGTAGATGCTACATACGGCGGATCGCATGTGGTACGCCACAATACTCACCGCAGATTGCAGAAAGTCGGACAAGCTGTGACTCTTCTCAAACAGTCCAGCCAGTTCGCTGATGTCACAGATCAAATCTACATTGTCTTTGGCCATAGCCCCCCGCTATTTTTCAGATAGCGTATCACAAAAAACCCGGTCTTAGAACGGATAATCTTCGTTCTCTTCCGGAGCATCTGTGTCCAGGGGCGGCAGATCGCTTCCAGCACCTGCAGCACTGCCCGCAGCAGCCTGAGCTCCTTCGGGAACTTGCACCCGCCATGCATTCAGATTCACATAGTAGCGATCTTTGTATTCGTTACCACGGATATCAAAATGCACCGTTACGGACTGGCCTTGATCCAACTTATCACAGATGCTGGTTTTATCGCGGATGGTCTCAAATTTGACATCCTGAGGATACTGTTCATCCGTGGTAATGACAAATTCCCGCTTGGTGAACCCGGAGTCAAAGGTCATCAGATCCAAGACTTTTTTCACTTTGCCTGTCATTTCGTAACTCATATTTCTCTCCTATGTTTGTGTATATAAATGTTTAGCAAGGCCCTGTCACAGATGCAGTTCCGGAGCAAGGGAAAAGCGATCAGGGCGCCAGGAAATAGGTGATGGTCGCATTGTAGCGATAGGTAAAGGTCCCACCTACGGCCACAGAACTCAGTACCTGAATCAAGACTTGTGTACTGTCGGCACCGACCACATCCACCTGTTCGGTTTCAAAGCCACCTGCGGCACCACTGATTACCGTGGCACCGTTGTAGGTGACCGAATATTCTTCAGGTCCGGCATCCACACCATCAAATTCCAAACGGATCCGCACACGTTCAACCGTACGTCCGTTGAGCTCGTCATCAGCCGAAACCACGGCAACCACAGGGAAAGACTGAGTCAGGGAATCTACAGAATCTGTAGCGGAACGAACGATAATGTCATCGGCACTATCCCCTCCGTCATCTCCTCCTCCACCATCTCCGCCGCCACCGCCGCCTGAGCCGGCCAAGGCCACACCCGCACCGACCGCCACCGCCGCACCGGCGCCAATCAATACCGGACGTTTCCATTCACCGCCAGTTGAAGCTTCCGCGGAACCCCCAATCACCCGAACCGTTGCCCAGTTGGTCTCCGTCCACTCCCCGTTTTTCGCACGGGCATCAATGTAATAGCGAAATTGGCTTAAGCTCGAAAAGCTCTTCGCTTCCACCGTGACTACATAGACCCCTGCTCCGGCACTGCTCATTGGCAACTGGAGGGGTTCGGCACCACTGCTCCCGGCCAAATGAAGGGTCACATGTTCCAGGGGCTGTGAAGAAGATACGCGTGCAACCAAACGCAAGGGCTGTCCCGCAGTCACTGCCGTAGGGGCTTCGTGAGCAATCACGGGAGCGGCTGCCCGCACAGAAAGCTGCACAAAGCAAAAAACACAAAGAAGGCTATGCAAAAGGGACATTCTCATGGGCTAAGTCTCATAAAGAGGCCCAACGATTTCTTCAAGCACCACTTCAGTTGTAACAAAGCCGATCACACGATTATGTTCATCCCGGATGAGCAAGAGACTTTGACGGCTCAAACGCAGGCGGGGTAAGAGATCATCTGCCGGAGTATCTGCATCCACATACAAGGGAGGACGCATGAGATCCGGCCAGGACAACTCCGGGTCATCCAAACGCTCAAAGAGGTCCGTGAGTTTCAGAATTCCGGTAAAACGCTTCTGTTCATCCGAATACACCGGAAGACTTTTCACCCGAACTTTCCGGGCCAACTCCAGCACTTCGTCAAAGGGCGTATCCGTTCGCACCATCCGCATTTCTTCGCGGGGTACCATCACATCCCGGGCCTTTTTCTCTGAAAGCTCAAACACCCCGTAAATCATGCGTCGGCGTTGCTCACTGAGATCCGGAGTCGCCCCACTTTCACGGCTCAGCAGGAACTGAACATCCTTGCGGGTGATCCGCTGGCCATCCTGTTCTTCTTTCTCCTCTTTCGGCATGGGGACGACTAAGCGAACCAAGCGAATCAAAATGCTGTTTACCGGGCGAAAAATGAAACTGAAGCCATCAAACAGCAAGGAAAAGCGGGCACAACGCAACAAAGGATGACTTTGGAACCAGGCTTTGGGTAGATATTCCCCAAAAATCAGAATCACCACGGTCATGATCAAACCGGAACTCAAGTTCGCTAAGGTGGGTTCCTGAAACAAGGTCAGAAAAAAGCGGGCAGCGATCAAGGTGAGCGCAATATTGGCGATGTTTGTGCCCACCAAGGTCGTGGCCAAGAACGATTCCGGATTTTCCACCTGTCGTTGCAGGCGACGGGCCCGACGATCTCTTCGCTTCAGCATATGGCGCAAACGAACATGATTGATCGAGACCAGACCGGTTTCCATTCCGGAGAAGAAGGCGGAAGCCACCAAAAAGACCAGCATCCAAATAAAATCCTGAAGTAAGGGACTCATAGGCCTTCCTCCTCATCCAGGTTCATTCGTTGTAGGATAATCAACAACACCCGGTTTCGACGCATTTGGCGTACCATGGCTTTATAGCCTTCTCCGGCGATCCGCTCCCCTACCCGCGGAATATGATCGGTCTGCTCAATAAACCATCCGGCCAGACGGTCGGCTGTTTCGGATTCCAAGCTGAGTCCGGTTTCCCGTTGCACATCCAACAAATGCATTTGTCCATCCAAGAGCCAGGTATCTTCGGTGAGCTGTTCGCAGACCAGACGATCTGCATCCTCGGTATCCATCTCTCCTGTAAGCTCTTCCAGAATATCTCCACGGGTAATCAACCCGGCGGTCCCACCGTATTCATCCACCACCACCGCAACCCGCCGCTGGGTTGCCAGCATCTGGGCCAACAATTTATCCAGCGTGCAGACTTCCGGCACAAAGAAAGGTCCCTGCGTGGCGGCATCCGGATCACGCGTCGGATCCAACAGAAAGCTTTTCACATCCAACAACCCTTCAATATCATCGAGCTGCTCGCGATAGAGGACTAAATGCCGAACGCCGCTATCGCGGGCCAGAGCAGCCAGATCCGTTTCCGGTTCTGTGAGGTCCACACCTTCCAGATCAACGCGAGGGGTCATTACATCCCCGGCCTTCTGCCGTTCCAGCGAGAGTATGGCTTGAACCATACGATGCTCATGCTCATCCAAATCTCCACTTTCCCCACTGGCTTCCATCAAGGTATCCCATTCAGGTTGCGACAGGATGTGCCCACTGGGTCGAAATTTAGAGGAAAAGCGGTTGGTAATCGCTTCCAGTCCGGCACGGGGCCATTTAAAAGCCCGCACACACCAGGTTAAGGGGGGCGCATAAAACCAGGCCAGCTTCCGGTAGTAAAGAATGGCTATGCGTTTTGGGCCAAACTCGCCAAAAAGCAGCGTCAGAAGGGTCAGTAACGCCATCTGTACCAGTTCATGCTCCACGCCGAACTGGGCCATCAGTCGGGCCCCTACAATCCACAACCAGACATTGACCAGGGTATTGCCAATCAGAATGGTGGACAAGAGCCGAGTCGGAGCCTGAAGCAGGGTACGGATTTTCTCTGCCAAGTGGGGCTGTGTTTCCCCGATTCGATTCACCTCATGTGGGTCGAGGGAAAAGAGGGCCGTTTCGGAGCTGGAAAAAAATCCGGAGGCCACCACCAAGGCGACGAAAATAACAATTTGGAGAATGAGAATCATCATGAGGAGAGGAGCGCTTCCGCTCCAAGATACACATCCTCCACCCGGCCGACCAAGGGAACATTCAGCCAAGGACTGTTGTGCGATAGGGATCGCAGGTTTTCACGGGTCAGCCAGGTCTGCCCAAGTGGATCAAACAAAAGCGCATCCAGTGGCGTACCCACAGATAAGGGATTCATCGGAAGACCTAACAAGCGCCGGGGTGCAAAAGCCATTCGTTCAACCAGAAGAGACCAATCCAACAAACCAGGTTTCACCAGGCCCTCATACAAAGCCGGCAGTGCGGTTTCCAAACCAATCACGCCAAAGGGGGCATGCATAAAATCCAGGTTCTTTTCAAAATCAGTATGAGGAGCATGACCGGTAGCGATCATATCCAAGCTGCCATCCCGCAGCCCTTCTAACAACGCCTCCCGGTCGGCGGCCCCGCGTAAGGGAGGCATCATCTTAAAGCTGGGGTTGTAGCCTTCAAGCTGGGATTCATCCAAGAGCAAATGATGGGGAGTGACTTCCGCGGTCACCCGGACACCAGCGGCTTTAAAACGCCGAATGGATTCAACGCCACCCGCCGTAGACACATTCTGAATGTGGATGCGACCGCCTGTGGCTTCGGCCACACGGCATTCACGTTCAATGCCTATCTCCTCGGCCATCGCCGGGATGCCAGGAAGCCCCAAACGGAAGGATTGACGGCCCTCATTCATCACCCCTTCGCCGGATAAGGCCGGAGTATCCGGGAACACACTGACAACTACATCAAAAGGCCGACAATACTCAAGAGCTCTGCGTAGCACATAGGCGTCTTTGAGCACATGGTTCGCATCCGTTACCATGACCGCGCCCTTGGCGACCATATCTGCAATTTCAGCAAGTTTTTCGCCTTTGCGCCCTTCGGTAAGACAGCCTGCGACCGAAACCGGGATCCGGCAATTTTTCTCCGCCATACTTTGCACAAAGGTGACCAGTCCCCCGCTATCCACAGGGGGCGTCGTATTTGGCATGGCCAGCACCCGGCTGAAGCCACCGGCAATGGCCGCTTCGGTACCGCTATGCAAGGTTTCTCGGGACTCCCCCCCAGGTTCACGCAAATGAACGTGCACATCACAGAGTGCGGGCAAGAGCAATTTCCCTGCGGCATCCCGGAGTTCCACATCCCCTTCGGGAGTCAAGCTGTCCGCGATGGCGGTGATCACTCCATCCTCAATCAACAGATCGCTGGATCGGAGCTCCGAACAGTCGGGCAACAGCGCCATTGCATCTTTAAGCAAAATTCGACTCACAGGCTTACCTCCCCTTCCTGTTGCCGTTGTTTTACTTGCGGAGTCAGATGGTAGAGTACAGCCATGCGCGCAGCTATCCCGTTTTCTACCTGAGTATTAATCAAACTCCGCTCGTAACTCATCACATCATCCGCCAGCTCTACACCGCGGTTCACCGGCCCCGGATGCATGATGTAGACTCCGCGTTCCCGAAGAATTTTGAATCGCTCCGTGGTTACGCCGTACACCCGATGATACTCCCGCATACTCGGGAAAAAGTTTGCCTGCTGACGTTCCAGCTGCAAGCGCAGCAGGTACACAAAAGGCGGGTTCCATTCCAAGAGTTCATCAAAGGAATGTAAGTGTGTAACATAATCCGGCACCGTATCCGGCACCAAGGTCGGCGGACCAAACACAGCAATATCCAGACCCAGAAGGTGCATGATATCGAAAAAGCTGCGCGCGACCCGGGAATGGAGAATATCGCCGCAAATCACAATGCGCGTCCCATCCGTTTGAGGCTGAATTTCACGTAGCGTAAAGGCATCCAGCAAGGCCTGGGTCGGATGGGCATGGTGGCCATCCCCCGCGTTGATCACGGATGATTTGGTATGCCGTGCGATATATTCCGGAACCCCACTGGCACTGTGACGAACAATCATATAATCCACCTGCATTGCCTGCAGGGTATCGATGGTATCCAGGATCGACTCGCCTTTTACCACAGAAGAAGTCGATACTGTAAAATTTGTCACATCAGCCGAAAGGCGCTTAGCCGCAATTTCAAATGAACTACGGGTCCGCGTGGAAGGCTCATAAAACAGATTAAGTACGGTTTTTCCGCGAAGAGTGGGGACCTTCTTTACCGAGCGTTTGAACAAATCTTTAAAAGGAACCGCGGTGTCCAGAATATGGGTAACTTCCTCCCGGCTCAGATCAGATATCGTGAGCAGATCTTTTCGGGGGGGAAAAGGAGTTTCTGCGCTCATGAATTCTCCTTTTGGAAATGCAACAACGCATCGCCCCCATCCTGCTCCTGAAAATGCACACGAACATATTCTTCACGTTCCGTTTTGACCTCTACACCACAGTAGGTGGGCGCAATCGGGAGCTCGCGATGCCCACGATCTACAAGCACGGCTAGTTCAATAAACTGTGGGCGGCCATAGTCGAGCAACAGGTTCATGGCCGCCCGGATCGTCCGTCCCGTATAAAGCACATCATCACAGAGAAGAATCGGGGCGCCTTCAACATCAAAGGGAATGTCGGAACCTTGAACCTTCGGCAACGCAGCCAGGTTATTCAAATCATCCCGATACAGACTGATATCCAGGGTACCTTGTTCCAACTGTGGAATGTCGGGCTGCAACAGGGTTTTAAGACGCTCTGCCAGAATGACTCCCCGGGTATGAATCCCGACCAGCGCCAAACGGCCGCCCTTATGCTTCGCTAACAACTCCTCCGCAAGACGCTCCAGCGTCTTTTGCATCCCATCTTCATCAAGCAGCTTTGATTCTTCCATGCGTTGGTTGCACCCTACGCAAGCACAGGTAGAGGATCAAGGCGAAGATGAGGCGATTTCAGAGCCGAATGGGACTTAGAGGGTATGTCCAAGGTCCAGTTCTTCGTGTCGTACGGCCAGGGAAGGTAAATCGGTATCCGGGGAATCGATCCGACGTTCCAACAAGCGCATGGCCTGTTCCCCCACCTGGTACATGGGTATGCGTAAGACTGCAAACTGGGCAGCACCCACAGCATCCCCTGCCCCGCCGATGACAATCAGCTTGAGGTCGTTGGGTACAGAGATTCCACACTGGCGGGCCGCGATGTAAAAGTTCGCTGCATCCGTCGCCCCATAACAAAGAATGCCATCCGGCCGATCTTTCCCCTTAAGCAGTTCAATCGCCTGATCAAATTCTCCCTCGCCCCGGTGCCCGAAACGGTTTTGTAAGGGAGTGGCCCCTGCGCGTTTCATGGCAGACAGAAATCCGTTGTAACGATCCAGTTCGGAATAATGCCCGTCCGGTCGGTTATTTCCGGAATACATGATCCGTTTGCAGCCCCGCTCCAGCAGGAGTTCGGTTCCCCGTTGACCCAAAAACACATCATCCGGGTACACCGCGTTGTGTTCAAAGTTTTCATTGATCCAAATATAGGGCATCCGGTTTTCTTTGAGCATGCTGGGTAGATTCCCACTCAAGTCACGCCTCAGCAGCACCAGACAGCCATCCACACGGTGTTCACGGAACATCAGGGGAGAAGCTTCTTTCCCGGAAAGCTGCTCTTCGGACACCGAAACCAACGACATCATATGATCATGATCATCCAGCCAGGTGCTGACCCCCATCAGGAACGGAGGAGGCATCCGACTGCGGGCATTTCCACGCATCAACAGTCCTACCGAACGGGTTTTTCCCGTTTGCATGGTCAGGGAAGCCATGTTCTTGCGATAGCCCAGACGCTCGGCCCCTTCCAGAATCCGCTCACGAGTGGTTTCAGATAAGGTTCCTGTGCCATTGAGGGCAAAGGAGACGGCCTGCTGACTGACACCAAGCTCTTTAGCAAGTTGAGATTGTGTGATCATGATTTACTATAGTATTCGGATTATCATATATTTCAAACCTAAAATACGTAAGGCCGTGGAACTTCAACTGGAAGAACAACTTTGTCATTACCAACGGTAATACCGATACGCATCGTCCCCATATGCGAAGTCTTCTCGATAATCAGACTGATACCAAGAGAGTGGATTTCCACGATGTTGTCGTAGATGGGTATCTCCCGGCAGCCCCAGTATGCCCCCTCCGCCAAAACGGTCAAAGGCCCGCACATGTATCGTGTTCATCCCGGGCTTTACCTGATCTGCTGGTATACGGTACTGACGAATCATCGACCAGGAATTTGGCGTGCCCAAAGCTACGCCCCCGATTCGTTCCCCGTTCCAGTAGGTATCATCTGCATCATCGACGCTTCCTAAGGAAAGAACCAATTCCTGATTCACCCAGTTCTCAGGCACTTCCACCCGAAGACGAAACAAAAACTCCCCCTCCTTCTTTGCCCAGGCCTCTACCTGGTCGATCGAGCCGGGTACCTGTAGAGTTGTCCATGGAGCTTCGCCTTTCCCATCCACGAGATCTCGAACCTGATCGCTCACTCCAGGATCCTCCGGCCCCTCAGCCGGACTCGTTGCTTCCGGGAGCAGCAAGGTGGCCGTCGCCTCCCAATCTCCTACAAGTGAAATTCGGTCCAAGGGGAGGGAACGTTGTTCAAAAATCTGTCCATCCATCGCAAAACGGGCACCCATTCCTGAAAGAATCTGCGTAAGAATCCGATGATGTCTCCAGCGGGTTAGGCGCATAAACGGCTGCTCATCTACCCGAATCCAATCCGGGTCAATGGATGTGGCAAAAATTCCTGAGCCAAAACGGGCGATCAAGCCGTTTGCCCCGATACCCACCTCCCCTTGAAGGGTCCACATCGGATAGGGAGCTCTAAAATGAAAATCAGCAATAGACAACCCGGTGAGCTCAGACCAGTTCGGAACTTCAACCGCACCCCGGTGATCTTCCGGAAGCTTCCAGCTCCAGCCGGTCATACTCGGAAGTGAGGCCCGACGGAGGAACAAGAGCCGTTTCCCCTGATTTCGCCACAGGTCCAGTTGTGCATCATCTGCACCATGCCCACGGCCCAGAATGAGGATCCCCGCCTCTTCCACCGTTTTTGCATCCAGAACCAGGCCAAGGCGCTTCAAACTGTTAAAGGTTTCCCGTCTTCCCAGGTACGCGCTTTTCAGACGAAGGCCCACCTGAAGATCCTGTACATCGCTGATAACCATCGCCGCCAGCAATCGGGCCACAGGATCCACGGGAACCTGATCTTCTAAATCCAACGTAGAGAGGATGACCGCGCCACGGCCTTCAGGACGCATCATCAGTGGTGAGTATGCCAGATCAAATTCACCCTCCAGCCAGGGAATCCATCCGGAATGATGGGGTTTTTCTATCATGGTATAGGCCACAGATCCCCGATTCCCCCAACGCCATCCATGCGGAGGTTTTGCTCCGAAATTCAACGGATCCACCTCATACTCCGGATAGGGTTCCACCCGGGTAGAGCCACCCCGCCAATCTCGCAGAGATTCGTTCTGGAGCAATTTCAGATTTGCAGAAGCATTGCTGGGTACAAACATTCGGCGACTTGGATGAGGCGTAACCCGAAATCCGGCCTTCTCCGTCAACCAGTCCAAGGATGGTGATGAAATAAACAACCTCCCCCCCTGCTGCACCCAAGGGCGAAAGGCGGCTATGTTCTGCTCATCCCCATCCAGAGCTCCCCGACCGATCACCAGGATGCCACCTTGAGTTGGATCCCACTGCTTTATAGTGATTCCTAAGCTTTCCAACCAGGCCCGGCTGCTGCCATCTCCTTCAATCAGCATCACCGAAAAATCCGTTCCGCCAAGCAACCTCGCGTGTTTCGGGAATGGGTATTGAGAAAAATGAAATTGATCGGTCAGCTGCTCGCCATCGGCGTTCAAGCTTAGTTCCAAGCGGCCATCTTTTCGTCCCTGCAGCCATTCCGGCAAGAGATGGGTAATCGGGATAAACTGATTCTTTCCAGGAGCGACCTCAACATTCACTTCGCCTGCAGCCAGTTCCTCCTCCTCCAGAATCAGTTTCCAAGTGCCCTGAAATCGTACAGGTTTCCGGAGGTCATTGATCAGCACTACTTGTTTCGCCAGCGTCTCGCCTGCGTGATAGTGGTGGTCTTTATCCGTGAAGCCTTGTTCTGCATCACCAGCAATATAAGCGAGGAGGGGCTGGTTATTCTCCAGCAAAGCACGTCCACCCGGCGTAACCTCAAATCCGCCCCGGAAATTTTTCCAGACCGCCTCCTCCAACATGGGACGGTAGAGCCCCCGTGAGCCAGGAACATAAGGTCCCATGGAGATATTATTCCGGTTTTCACGCCAGGAGGGATACAAAAAGCCATGCCCCAAACTCCAGGGATTCACCCCTCCGGTCATGCCCCAGGCCCGCCAACTGCGGAAGGTATTTTCGTTAAACAAGGCCTGCAACTGCTGATGAATCTCCGCAAAGGTCAACAGCTTGAAGGGTTCACCCCAGTTGACATGGACGAAGCCTTTGTTGTGGGTGCTGCGGATCATGTCCTGATACAGGGGGTCCTGCATCCGGTACGCTTCAGGACCAAAATAGATGGCGCAGTACTCAATCATCATCGATGCTGAGTTAGCTGAACCCTTGTCTCTGGAGGTCCAGCCTCCACCGGCTTTCCCCTGCATCATGGTGTTGTTCAGAGGAGTGCCAAATTCACAGGCGAGAAATGGTTTCGTTCCCTCTTCGGCCCAGGAACTCAGCCACTCCTCCCGTTCCTGGAGCGGAATGAGATTCAGATAGGTATTCACCGTCTGCATATCCCCCAGAGCAGATGCATTATGGGAATATACCGGGCGGCTGGGATCTGCCGCACGAATCAGGTCCAAAGCCTCCCAGCCCACCGCAGCACGCTCGGACCAGTTCGGGTGATCAATCTTCATCGCGTCTTGCCCTAGGAATCGGGGATTCTGATCCTGGCCATGAGCAAACACATTAAAGCCGCTCCACCACATGATAATGGATGGATGGTGATGAAAACGTTCCATCTCTGCTTTCATCTTCTCCTCCCAGGCGCCCTTCCCTTCATGCCAGCCACCCCGGAAGGCAAACTGTTTGATTTCCGGCAATTCAGCCAACAACAAGATTCCCTCCCGGTCAGCCGCCTCCGCAAACAAACTCTGTTTGTTCAGCCCATGAATCATCAGTGTATTGAATCCTGCATGCTTCACTCCTTGTACATACTGATTCACCATGGCTTCTGTAAGTGGCATATCGATATGAGGAACGGAGCGCAGGCGGATGGGAATCTCATTGAGCAGGATCTCTTTGCCCGCAATACGGATCTCCCGGAAACCGAAGCGAATGCGCCGGGTATCCAGAAGCTGGTCGCCTTTAGAGAGGCTCACTTCAGCGATCAACAATTCCGGATGATCCACATCCCAGAAACGTTCTGGAGCCCAGTCATGTTCTGTGCTCCATGACTTCCCTTGGAACTCCGCCTCCGTCCAGGCAGTTAATTCTTTCCCCGCGGCATCCAATACACGGAACCTCATGGAAGCCTCTTCCGGAATCATCTCCGAAACGCTCCCGGAAAGCTGCAGCTTACGCTTCTGCACGGATGTACGAATCCGGGGAACACCAAGCTGAAGCCCCATGGGTTCGGTCAGCAGTTCCACATCCCAGGTGAGGCCAAAACGCTTCAGTTTGGCTGGTTGGAGAATGACCTGCTCCGCCATTTCTCCCTGCAAAAATAAAGATGGCTGATTCGGGGGGACAGCAGCCACTTGAACGAGCAACTCCTGAGTCTTCCCCGCTTGAAAGGCCTTGGTTAATTCCACCCGTCCCTGTTTGGCATTGATCCCCCCCATCAGCTGACCATCCAGCCACACCCGGACCTCGGTAGTGACTTCGGAAAACTGTACAAACAGGCGACGGCCCTGCCAATGGGATGGCGTGGTAATTTCGCGGCGGTACCAGCCAAGAGGCCATTCCCGGTGAGCTTCGTCAAAGGACGTCCACAAGGCTGAATTTCCGTAGGCCAGCACCCCTACTTCATTCCAGCCGGGACGAACATGCCACGAGCCCGGCACCCAGCACCAGGACCAAATCTCAGTAGGCTGTTGAGGTCGCTCCGAATCACCTGGTTGAAAGTTCCACAAGCCATTGATCACCATACGCGCATGATCGCCTGCCTCTACAACCTCGGGCTGGGCTTCCCACTGAACCTCAAAGGGTTCAGGTACGGGTAAGGCCTCTGCCGCAGGTAGAACCCCTACCAAGGCCAAAAGCAGAGGAAGAACCATGCAAAGCCACAGCTTCATCATCAGTCCTTGTAGGTCAAGGTGAGCGTCATCTGCTCTGGTTTATTGGAAAAACCGGCAACAGATTTCACCTTCATCGCAGGGGCTTCCTCGATACGGAACCAGACATAGCGTTGCACCGGACTCAGTTTTTGTTTTCGAAGCAGTTCGGTTACATCAAACGTGAATTCATCACCGGATTTCAAGGGAGGTCGGATTGTTCCCAGCTCGCCGTGATCGTCAGAAAACTTATGACGAACCAGATTATCTTTCATCTCCATGCTGCTATCCACTCCGGCCAGCAGCACCCGGTAAGAAGGATTCGAAGCCTCATCCTTATTCCAAGCATAGGTCACCTTTACTTCCGCTTTTTCCAACCTGTCCAGATCCTCCACGGCGGTAATGAGATCAAAAGCCAATAACAAACGGAAATGCTGGTTTCCATTGAACCCGATCGTCCCTTTGCCAACTCCATGAGTACCATTGATGTAAAAGGGTGGATTTACATCACCCGCTACCCGCATTACCGGGCTGGCCTGAAGGGTTTCACTCTCCCCCAACGCGAGCAGGGATAGACAGGTGGCACACAAGAAGTACAAACAGGATTTCATAGGTATTCTCCGGGGAGATGAACAGGTATTCAACCAAGATTTGAAAGATTGAACAATCCCCCAGGCAAAGAATTACTGCATACCAGAAAATTTCAACAGGAGTGGCAGATCCTTCGGTTGATTGCTGAAACCAGCAATCGTATTGAGCTTGGCGTCATTCATTGGCTGGGCATCCTGCACACGGAACCAGATGTAGCGGTTGACCGGGCTCAATTTGGCTTCCTCGATCAACTCCTTGACCTTGAGCGTATGAGACTCCCCGGGAGCCAGTTCTTTGGGCACCTCTCCTACCTTGCCTAAGGATGCGGAAAACAGTTTCCAGCAAAGTTCATTGTTGGCTTCAGCCGTTTCCGTGATCCCGGCTACAGAGACTTCCCAGGCCGGCGTGGTGTCGGCGTCTTTGTTGAATGCAAATTTCAGAGTCAGTTCTGCGTCCAGAAGCTTGGGTAAATCCTCCACGGCCGTGATCAGGTCATAACAAATCAGGTAATGGAAATGAATATCACCATTACTGCCAACGGTGCCTTTATTTACATCCATGAGGCCACTTTTGAAGGTGTCCGGGTCTTTCCCGCCAAGACGCAACAACGTGACCGGCAACAGGGTTAACTCATCGGCCTGCACGGCACAGGAGAAGACGAAAGCGAAGAGCAGAGAAAGAAAAGGGAGTTGTCTCATCATGGGTAGTTTGGTGTGAGGTTAAGGTATCCGGACAATCCGGAATTGAGATTGAAAAAGATCACTGCCACTACTGGGCATTTCCAGATTCTCTAGGCCAGCGCTTCCCGGCAACAAAGCAGCACGTAATCCGGGGAAGGATGCCGTGCGTACCCATTGCGGAGGCAGCACACACACATAGTTTAGATTTTCAGGCAGCGAACCGGTTAAGGGCCCCGCGAGAGAAATCACCATGTTTTCTTTCAACTGCCCGTGCAGGGCCTCTCCCGGGACACTCAGCATATCACCCGCAACGCCCCAAGGTTCCACCTCCACTACCACGATATCCGGATCACAAAGCTTTTTTAGTGTTTCCACCTGTAGGTGAAAGCTACCAAGAACCTTTCCTTCCCGCCCCCACACAATCAGCTGTGGTTTAGCCGGAGAACCTGCCAGTTCATGTAACTTCTCTGCAAGCTCGGTATCCAGAGTCTTGAATTCTTTATCAGACCAGGTTTCCCGTTTCCCCCCACAGGCACAAAGAGCGAGGCAAGATAGGAACAGCAAGAGCTTAGAGAGCCGGGACACGTAATTCTCCCCGGGTTACTTTTCCAATGCGGCGACTTTCAACGTGACCATCCGCAAATAAGAAGTTTGCCGAACGGCCTCCATCATGTCTCCAACGGAAATTCGCCCGGGCCGGAGGACTGTCGCTGTCCATGTTGGGTCCAGGATCGATCAAACTATTATTGTCTGAGGCAGATGGGTTGTAAGCCTGGTAAGCCCACCCCACCGTCCAGAATTGAGCATCTGCGCTGCCCCCCATGACCGGTCGTTGGGCTGCATCTGCAACCAGAATCGTGGAAGAGGCACTGGGTAAGCTTCCCAGGGGATATCCCCGGCCGGGTTGATCTGCGTCGGCACGAAAAGGCATCACCACAGGATGACAGGAATAATGATGATCCCCACCCTTGATCGCGGCAGAAGGACATAAAAAGACTCCGCTGTTGTCACGCCCCTGATCCGTAATCACATCGGAATCCATGTTAAAATATTCTTTCCGCAACTGAGAAACCCAGTTTTTCCGATTGGCTGCAGAACTGCCCACCAAGCCTAATGGATATTCCTGATTCTTATCCTGGGCGACAATCATGATCCCCTGACCGATGCTACGGAGATTGGCCATGCACTTCACCGACTGTGCTTTTGCTAAGGCTCGATTGACTGCGGGAACAATCAAGGAGGCCAACAAAGCGATGATGGCGATGACCACCAACATCTCAATCAGGGTGAATCCCTGAATCCTTCTGCCCTGTGATTTCATAGTTTGATCATAAACATAGTATGCACTATTTGTTCAAGAGAAAATCTCTTCATCTTCAAATTATGTACAATATCCAGAGGCAGTAGAGTTAGATATTCGGTTCTAATGCAACGAAGTAACAGGATACACCCATCCGAAAACACCTTCCATAGATTAGGAAAATGGCCCAAACAATGCTTCGACACTTTCTTCACAGGAAAGAATACGTGAAGTCTGAGGCTGCAACCTATTCTTGGTGTAGATACTGTGTCGATACAAGGTCGCAAAAGAGAATGCGGGTGCTTGCCCGCCCTGCCCCAGTACTCGCTCACTACCCCGGCGCACATTATCAATCATCCAGGCGGGTAGACTCAGATGATAGGGATTACGCTGCAGTTCCCCCTGATGACAAAGCAGCGCCTGTAGCAGATCGACAAGCTGCTCTCTTCCGGCTTCCAGCATCAAATTGGGATCATCCATAGCGCCCCAGAATTCTGTTTCAAACACATGGCAACGGAATTCAGCATCCATCAATGCCAGAGCATCCATCAACAGGTGATGGGTTGAAATGTGCCGTGAGTTCCAATCCGTAATATGTGGAAACAAAATGGCCTGTGGTTGTATGCGGGTTAACAGAGCGACAATTTCCTCCAAGCGGAAGGATGGGAACTCCTGTCCATCGCGGGGCTCTGGAGCGGATTCGAGCTCCCAGCCCAGGACTTCACAGGCCTGTTGTAGTTCCTCATGACGCCCCCTTTGACGATCCAACTTGCTGCCATGGGTGACCGGCACATTGATCACCCGCCAGCCACACTCGGCTGCCAGCCGGAGAGGCAATAACCCAATAATGCATTCATCATCCGGATGTGGAGAAAAGATCAGGACCCGGGGGGCATCCGCGACAGGTGCCCTTCGTTCCGGAAGCGCCCCCTGCCCTAAAGGAATCGCAGCCGCCGCCTGCTGAAGCTGTTCCACCTGACGGATAAACTGTTCAAGATCAGTACGCTGGGACATAAAGCGCCCGTACCAAAAAGCTTGGTAACAGGCAAGCGCCGCTGATAAGCCCCGGGAAGCCTCAGCGACCGTCGGCTACCAGGGTTTCAGCATCGAGAATGCGGCTCAATTCCGCCACTTTTTCCGGAAACTGGGCAGCGATATTGTTCAGCTCATGAGGATCCTGATGCAGATCAAACAGGCGGGAGGCCGCTGTCACATCAGAATCATCCCGGTTGCTCTGCCCCTTATGGGCAAACTCAAAGCCGCGGATCAGTTTGTAACGGCCATCAAATACACAGCGCCAGCCGGCGAGTCCGGAGATCACATGGCTCCGATGCTTCAGCTGTTCACCACTCAGAACCGGGCAGAGTGATTTCGACTGCATATGGACCGGCACCTTCAACCCGGCGCATTCCAACGCGGTGGCCCCTACATCAATCAGACTGGCGGGAGAGCTGGAAAGCTTTCCTTGCTGTACGCCGGGTCCGCGTACATAGAGCGGCACCGCCACCGAAGCCTGGTAGGGGCATTTTTTCTCCCAACGGTTATGATCCCCCAACATTTCCCCATGGTCGGAAGCATAGACAATCAGCGTATCATCCAATTCCCCTCTCGCCTCGAGAAAGTTGCGGAATAGCCCGAGTTGCCGGTCAATATTTTCCACCATCGCCGTGTAATTCCGGCGGATGTCGCTATGATTACGAATGCGGCTTTGATGATCCACCGGCCCGGCATATTCGGGTCGCCCTTGCACAGAATCCCACATCGATTGGGTAATATCCACGGGCTCATGGGGACCACCAAAATTCACCTGACAGAACCAGGCTTTGTCCTGTGGAGCCTCTGCAATCAACTCCCGGGCATTCTCACAGAGCCAATTGTCATTATACTCCTCATCCAACAACGGCGTGGGGGCCGTGTTCGTAAAGGTTTTGACCGGGTGCCCACGACGCTGTTTGTAATCTTGTTTTTGAACCTGGAGTTTCCCCCGTTCCTTCAAAAAGGCATACCAGGGATCCGATTCCGGCGAGCCATTTCGAAACCCGTCCCATTTTCCTTTGTTGGCAATGCCATCGGAAAAGCCATACTCCTGCAGTTTGTTTTTTCCGTCTGAACCCACGTCATTTGTGTGTTTGTCCAGGTCATGTTTTCCAGTGACCAGCACATGATAGCCCGCATCATCGCGCAGGCGGCGGTAAAACGAATCCAGTTCATCCCAGGGCCAATCCTGCTCATGCATCCTCATGCCGCAGCGCTCGTAGAATACTCCAGAAGCCAGACAAGCTCTGGAGGGACCACAGAGGGGCGAAGCCACGAGACAATGCTCGAAGCGCATGCCCCCTTCCGCCATCCAGTCCAAATTCGGCGTGCGTAAACGCCCTTCGTCCAGATCCGGATTGTTGGAGATCCAGTCATAACGGTGCTGATCCGCCAACAGAATCAGAATGTTGGGGCGGCGGGGAGTCGGAGCACTTTGAGCAGTCTGGGGAAGTCCGGCAGCCATGGCAGTGGCAGTAAGACCTTGAAGAAAACGGCGGCGGTTCATGGACATCTACTGCAGTCTATCAGCGACGGCGGCGCAGGCCCAGTCCGATGAGCACCGCCGTGCCCATCAGCAGCAGGGTACTCGGCTCGGGGATGGCGGTAAGGGTTATGTCATCGATCAAAGATTGCCGGGGACTTGAGAAGCCGGAGTCTTCCGGCATGGAAATTCGCAGATACACTTCATCGCCGTCCGTTAGTCCCTGTAGGTCAAACACGTGATTAAAAGAAGCAGTGCCCATCAGACTCTGATTGGAGGACCCATTCAGAGTAATGCTACTCTGTTGATCCAACAGTTGAGCGCCGGGAACCGAGCTAAAGAAGCTTGTCCCATCTGCAAGGGCTGGCCCGGTCACATCTCCACTGTAGAATTCAAACAAGAGAGAGCCAAAAAATTGATTTGAGCGGTCACCCAAGGTAGCGCTTACTTCATAGAGCGTCGCATCTCCACTGTTCCAGGTACCCAGGTTCTGGAACATCGCGGGCGTGTAACTGTCTTCAGTACGATCAATAAAATGTCCCCAAAAGCTTCCCGCATCGGTCAGGGGACGGTTGCCTCCTTCTTCCAAAGCCTGCTCGGTGCTTTCATCTGACGTCGTGTTGACATCAATGCCATGACTTTCTTCGAACCAATCCGTAACCAAATCACGATTGGGAAACGTCCCATCCGCGGTATCCAGTTGTGAATTTTCAAAAGATCCATTGAGAAGGATCAGTTCCGCTGGAGCAACAACAGAGAAGCCTAGAAGGCAAAAGAATAGAAATGGGAAGATTCTGGTCATAATAGAGTATATCCTGACAGATCTGCCCCCCCCTGTATTGACAGGATGTGCCCATTTATTTACATTTTCTGCCAGATGAGGACACAGTTCCATATTGGATTGGCCTTTGATCCCGAGTCCCCCTGGCTGAGAGAGGTCTTTCCCGGGATCGTCCGCTTTGCGGAGGAGCGCGGGGATTGGCGTCTGCAGTTTATCCGCTACGACTGGAAACTGCATGACCGCACACTTCCCGACGCCGTACTCTATGAACCCAAGCGCTTGCATGGAGGTTTGGAGACCCTGCCCAGGATGTCACTGAATGTATCTCAGACCCCACAGATATTGACCGACAACCGTCGTGCCGGAGAACTGGCCTGTGAACATTTACTGCAACGCGGCTATCGGCAACTGTTCTTTTTTCAAAGCGGGAATCTGCAGAACGAAGTGCCCCGCTTACGGGAAGAAGGCTTCGCTGCGGCCGCCCGCAACGCAGGCCTTTCCGTAACCCGCTTTGATGTGGGAAAGCGCACCCTCGCCACAGGGCGGTGGGTGCTGGAGGATCAGATTCAGGATCTGGGGGAATTGTTGCAAGAGTTGCCCAAACCCATTGGAGCTTCCGCCTGCGATCCGGATCATGTGCAACGGCTGCATCAAGTCTGCATGATGCAGGAGTTTCGCATCCCGGAGGACATCGGCATCATCAGTCCCACCGAAAGCACCGTCGTTCTGCCCTACCTTCCCCCGGGCATCAGTTCTGTGAAACATCAGCGTGAACAGATTGGCTACGAAGCCGCCCGATTGCTTCAGGCTCAACTCGATGGCGAAGTTATCCCCGAGACGACCCGCATTCCTCCCCAGGACATCATTGTCCGCGGCTCCACCGATCACCGCGTCGTCGGGGATCCGCTCTGCGAAGAGATCGTCAAGTACATCTGGGATCATCTGGAAGAAGCCCCGGACACCCGAAGCATCGCAAAACGATTTCACCTCTCCGAGCGAACGCTCTACCGTCGTTTTCAGGAACAGGTCGGTCGAACCCCCAGCGAGGAAATACGCTACGCCCGCATTGAAAGCGCAAAACGCTACCTCCGCACCACCCAACTGCCGCTCATTGATATTGCCCTGGAATGTGGATACGGCGGACAATCCCAATTTAACCGGGACATCAAACGCGTAACCGGAATGACTCCGGGCCAACTGCGCGGGGACATCTAAACAACGCGGATGATGCAGCAGCAGAAGAAGTGTCTACAAGGTGATTCCTCAGGGAACACCTCCGCCCCCTTCACCTCATAATCTTACTCTTACTCTTACTCTTAATCTCTCAATTTCCCCTCATGCATCAGCAGCCTTCCCCCCTTTCCTCCTCACATTAGCAACCTCTCCAACCCAACCTCCTCCCATCCCGGCTGGGCCAATAGCTTCCGCAATAACAAGCCTGAGGCCAAAGCATCGTACAAGGCATCATGGGCCTCACGCCCAGGACAGAGTGTCTGTAATTCCTCTTCCAGCCCCTGCCCCCGGAGCAATTCCATCAGCCGATAACTCTTTTGTCCAGGCCACGCTCGGCGATACAGACTCAAGGTATCAATCCAAGGCCCCCAGTTTTCCAAGGGAACGGCTCTGCGAAACACGCCCTGTTCGGTAGAGCGATTGTGTGCAACCAGAACCCGACCCTGTAAGCGTTCTCGCAAAACCGGCAGTAACTGTTCCAACGTTGGCGCCTCGGCCAACTGATCCCGTATCTGCTCATAGCGTCCCGGTGCCTGGGGATGAAAAGGACGTTCACCAACCCGTAGCCAACTTTCCCACAGTTCCCAGCCTTCCCCATCCCAGGAGGCCAAACCGATCTGCCAAGGATCCACCGGCCAGCCCTGGACCGCCCCCGTGGTTTCAAAATCGATGGCAACGAAAGCTTCCGCATTCATAGCTCCTCTCTAACCGCTTTCCGCTTGCCAAGCAATCCTCCGTCAGCAAACAGAAAGATATGAGTCTTCATCCCCTTGCCGGTCTTCCTGTTCCTCCCGAACGTATTCCCAACATTCCCCGCTTGGTCAGTGACTACTACGTCCGCCAGCCGGATCTGAACCAGCCCGAACAGCGGGTCAGCTTCGGAACTTCAGGCCACCGGGGTTCCGCATCAGATTCCCGCTTCAATGAGGCCCATATTCTCGCCATAGTACAAGCCGTCTGCGAATACCGCGACACACAGGGCATTGATGGACCGCTTATGCTGGGGATGGATACCCATGCCCTCTCCGAAGCGGCCTGGATCAGCGCCGTAGAGGTTCTCATCGCCAACGGAGTCACCGTGCAGGCTCAAGCCGGCCGTCGCCCCAGCCCCACTCCATTTATCTCCAGAGCCATTATTGACTGGAATCGCCGCGAAAGCGCAAAAGCCGACGGCATCATTATTACTCCTTCTCATAACCCCCCGGAGGACGGCGGCCTTAAGTACAACCCACCTCATGGTGGTCCGGCCGGATCCGAGGTGACCCGATGGATTCAGGACCGTGCCAACACGCTGTTGCAGAGCGATCTGGAAGATCTGAACCGCATGCCCATCGCCCGCGCCCTGCGGAATGAGCTCTATCAGGAAGTCGACTTCCTTGGCCCCTACGTGACCGCCCTATCCGAAGTATTGAACATGGATGCCATTGCCTCTTCCGGGCTCAAACTGGGGGTGGATCCATTGGGCGGCGCCTCACTTGATGCCTGGGGACCTATCGCGGATCATTACAATCTGGATCTGCGCAATGTGAATCCGGCCCTGGATGCCTCGTTCTCCTTCATGCACATCGACAGCGATGGCAAGATCCGCATGGACTGCAGTTCGCCCTATGCCATGAAAGGCCTGATCTCCCTGAAGGACGAATTTGATGTCGCCTTCGGTTGCGACCCGGATGCGGACCGCCATGGCATCGTCACCCGATCCTCCGGTTTGCTCAACCCCAACCATTATCTGGCTGTAGCCATTGGCTATCTCTTTCAGGAACGGCCCGACTGGCCCGCGGATGCGGCGATCGGGAAAACGCTGGTTTCCAGTTCGATGATTGACCGGGTCGCCAGCTCCATCGGCCGTAAGCTCGCCGAAGTTCCCGTGGGCTTTAAATGGTTCGTCCCCGGACTCCGGGACGGGAGTTTTGGATTCGGCGGCGAAGAAAGTGCCGGCGCCTCCTTCCTGCGGAAAGACGGTAGTGCCTGGACTACGGATAAAGACGGCCTCCTTCTCTGCCTGCTTGCAGCCGAAATCTGTGCCGTACGTGGAAAGGATCCCGGGGAACTGTATCAGGATCTCACCCAGGAATTCGGCACGCCCCATTATGGCCGGGCGAATGCCGCGGCTTCCGCTGAACAGCGAAAAGCACTATCCTCTCTCAACGCAGATGATGTCACTTCTGCCGAATTGGCAGGTGAAGCCATCACCGCCAAGCTCACCCACGCTCCCGGTAACGGTGCCGCGATCGGTGGCCTGAAAGTCTGTACCGAGAACGGTTGGTTTGCTGCCCGTCCTTCCGGAACCGAAGATATCTACAAAATCTATGCGGAAAGCTTCAAAAGCCCCGATCACCTGAAGCAGCTGCAACAGGAAGCTCAGGAACTGGTTTCCTCGGTCATCGGCTGAAGCCGCACGGAGCAGAAAGGCTCAGACCTGTCTGACATGATCAGGCAGGTCTTTTTTGTGGCTAGCAGCCTGTCGGACTTTGCACTTCCTTCACCGACCTTTTGCAGACTGTAGTTTACAGAAAACAAGGCAGACGTTGATGGCAGAAACGCCACCCGTCACGGAGGAGGTCCTTCTATTCACGTTGAAACCATTTCGTCTGGTACAAAATACTGCCCACAAGAATCGACGTCCTCGAGAACCTGTAGGTAGACCCAAACCATTCCGGATCGGGCAGAAAAAGCCCTAAGGTGACTGCCAAAATGGCAACTGCAAACAGCAAGAGCAAGATGCAGTGCAGACTGATAAAGACAAAGGCCAGAGGCTTTTGGCTTTGAAACGCAAAGGTCATCAAAAAGGCGCAACCTAAACTAAGCCCACCACTCATGATGTATAACAGACCCGGGGCTGAACCGGAGATCAATCCGCCCAGCATTCCCCACACGCCCAACAGGGCCAGCGTCGTGATGATTGCACTGGAAATTTTTTCTTTCCGTTCCAGGGCATGGCGGGCTTTCGTATCGAATAACAGGAGGATGTTACCGATGGGCCGACAGGTGTAGGTCCACACGATAAAGCCCAGGTACGCATAGATGAGTGTGGTAGATAAAAATCCAAGACCCATATCCTCCAGGATTGGAGGTAACACTCGCACCAGCACCAAGAGCCCGATAATAATCATCCATTGGTATTTGGCTGTAAACGAAGCCATCCACATCTGATGTTTAAAATACAAGCGGTAGAGGGGATTTCGGCTGCGGTATGCTTCTTTTAATCCTTCTCTGGAGTAAGGCGAGTTCGGCTGGATCCGCAAGCTCTCCAGAAAATGAAGCTCGGCCTGCTTCACATCCCCCGTTTGCAAAGCATTCCAGCCCATCATTTCATGATGATGGGCATTCCCCGCATCCCGGGACAGCAATTGCCCTGCATGCTCCAACGAGTCGTTCGTTTTTCCCTGCAATCGTAAGGCCGTATTATACAATTGTAAGGCCTGACTGTGCTCCGGGTATAAACTCAAAACCTGTGTGGCAATCTGTTCGACCTCTTTCCACTCCATGCGTAGCTGATGGTAGGTTGCCAGACTACAGAGCAGGTCCGGATCTTCCGGGTTGAGCGCCAATGCGGATTGTAGAAAAGGAAGTGCCTCATTTTCCCGATGCAGCGTCAGCAGGATTTTGGCATGAAGTTCCTGTACATGTTCTTCATCCGGTTCCAGTTCCAACAAGCTTTTGCTCAGCGATAAGGCTTCTTTTTCCCGCTTCTCCTGAAGAAATATGCTGTAGGTCAGCATGTATAAAATTTCTGCAGAATTAGGATCGCTCTCCAATGCTTGGCGAAAATGTTTTTCGGCATCGGCCCACCGATGACGTTGCATCATCAGCCTGCCATACTCGATCGAAGAGGATTCACTCATCCTTTGATCCCCATATATTCCAGAACAGAATCGTAGAGACCACTCTGATTGGCATACATGGCATAATTTTTAGCAGAGGCAAACCAGTCCGATGTACTTGGTTTCACCTGTTTGGCAGCTTTGAGGAGTTGCTTGCCCGTAATCGGCACCACACGACCGCTTTTCATGGCTTCACTTAAGGCCGCTTCTGTCGCGACATCCAACAAGGCTTTCATATCCGCTCCACTAAAGTCTTTGCAGAGCTTGGCCAGGCTTTTGAGATCCAGTTTCTCGACCGGCTTATCCTGAACCATGATCTCAAGGATCGCTTTCCGAGCCTCCAGGTCGGGTGGAGGAACAAACAAGACCCGATCAAAGCGACCCGGACGGCGGAAGGCCGGATCGATATGCCAGGGTGAATTCGTAGCGCCAAGGATGAGCACACCATCATTGGCATCGTTGCTGGAGTCCATTTCTGCGAGAAACTGGTTGATCAAGGTGCGTCCCCCGCTCTGCCGCATATCCCGGCGATCTGCAGCCAGGGCATCCACTTCATCAATAAACAACACGGCCGGTTTATGTTGCCGTGCCATTTCAAACAACGCATGTAATTGCTTTTCACTGGACCCAATCCACATATCCAGAACTTCATGCAGGCTGACCGAGATGAAGTTTGCGTCAATCTCTCCCGCGGTCGCGCGACTAATCAGGGTTTTCCCGCATCCGGGAGGGCCATACAGGAGAACGCCGCCACCCACTTTTTTCCCGTAGGCTTCAAACAGTTGAGGATTTTCCAGAGGGTAAAGCACCTTCATCCGGATTTCCTCTTTCAGGGCTTCCATCCCGCCCACATCGGCAAAGCTTTGTTGGGGACGCTCCAACTCACTGAAAGAGCTCTCGCCTTCCTCCTCTTCATCCTGACGAATCGACACAGGTCCAAACGAAGTCATACGCCGTTCGGTTTCAGGTTCAGACGGCTTGGCTTCGGGTCGACCCTGCGGAAAGATATCTTTCTCCAAACCTTCATTTCTGCAATTTCCATCCAGGTCCAGCGCTCGTTCATAATAGCTCCGAGCCTCATGCTTCTGTTCCTCGGCCAAGGCAATCCGTGCCGCCAACAACCAGGCTGCGGCATAACGGGGTTCCCCACTCAACCAAGCCTGCATGCGCACAGAAGCTTCAGAAACTTTTCCTGAAAGGTAGAGAGCCTGAATCAATCCGCAGCGGGCCTGCTCATGACCCGGATCCAGCTGCAGGACCCGTTCCCAGGTTTCCTGCATTTCAGCAAATTCCAATTCCTCTTCACAGGCATGGGCGTACAACACCAACAAGGGAATATTATCCGGGGAGGCATTCAGGGCTTCTTTTAAGGATTCTCGCATAGTCTTTGGAAATGCTCAGGTTTAAACAGGGTGCTGTAGCTAAACAAAGCACCTGTCTTACCGAACAGAAATACCGTGAAAAACCAAGGTGATTTCGAATCAGTCCCTCAAAATAACGCATACGGTACCCAGCTGTATTTCGCTCAACACCATGGCTTCGGGACAACAAACTGAAATTTATGGTTTCAAAAACTTAAACCGTATGTGAAAGAAACTTCGGGGAGCTGTGGGAACCGCGTAGCGGTAGATCTGCTCTCCATTGACCACGCTGTGAGCATGGGCCTGAACGGGATCCCACTGTAGAAGATCCGGACTGCTCCACAGAGCCGCTTGCACATCCGTCAGAGCCATGGGCACATGAAATTCAACGGTAGGCTGTCCCTGATCCATGAACAGTTGCAGGCTGCTTTGCTGAAGATCATCCACTGCAGGATCTGTATCCCGAATATACTCGAAGCCATTCATCCCCCCATCCCCTTCGAAGTCCCATGCCGCCATCGCCCGAAGGGACATCGGATGCGTAGAGGCAAATTGCTGCTGAAAGGCCAACCATCCGCTGTCTGCTAAGACAGAAGAGGTGCCTGAAATGACAATATCATCAAAAAAGGCAGCGTCATCCCGGCTGCCGATGCCCAGGCGGCCGGAGGCCGGAAGATTGAACGTACTGAGATCGAGTGCAAACAGGTTTTCCCCATTGAAGTCCAGTTGAAGCATCTCTGCAATGCGACTGAGACTGGCACGGTGCCAGCCCTGCGCTGAAATCACGGCATCCGGCAGACTGGATAGTTGTTGCAGGGTACCGTTACTGAGATGATAGAGCCCACTTTCCCCGGCCTTTGCTGAGAGTAAGACATAGGCGTAATCCTGAGCTGACGTATGAGCAAACACCAGCACCACATCCGCCTCCGGACGAATCTCAAGGTTCTCGTCGAGTTTCAGGTCTAAGGACATGCTGAAATCCGTATGGGAGCGATTCCGTAACACCGCAATTTCTCCGGGGGCTCCATTTGGCAAGGCCTTCACCCCGGAACCATAGAGCTGTAAACGCAGATCTCCGCTTTCCCAGTTCACATGCCAGAGCCTGCGATTCCGGGGCCAGTATGAAGCAAAGCTACCGGATAGCGGATCAGCACTGAATTGCGTTCTCGGACGCAACAGGTTGCGATAGCGCAGAATGGCCTCTGTAAAATAAAAATCCGTGTAGATTAGCCCCTTATCGACGCCCTGAAAGGTGGAGGTACTTTGAGTCAGAATGCTATCGTATACCGTTCCCTGTGCCAGATAGACGGGACTGGCCAAGCTGAGAAGAATGTGTTCCGCTGCGTTGAAATATCGCTGCTGATCGACCGGATCCTCCACCAGCAAGCAGAGCTCCAGCAGTCCGGAAGCCACCAACACGGCTGCCGAGCTATCCCGTTTGTCCGGATCGACTACCGGACTTGCGTTACCATCTTCATAACGATCCTGCAGCATCTGCTGCGTCACGCGCAGGGCTTCAAAATCCCAATAAGCAACGCCATCTGCCGGTACATCCGACAGGTAATACTCCGCCACCTTCTGCGCCGCGGCTAACAGTGCCGGATCACCCGTTTCCCTGGCCCCACTACTCAGTCCATGCAGGGCCCAACCCTGCCCCCGGGCCCAGGTGGATTCCACCGAAAAGCCTTGCCAGCGGACATGGTGTTTGAAGGCACCGGTTACCACATCATAGGTCGCCAGTTGATAGGTGGACCCATCCTCCCGGATTAAATCCCGGATGGCCGTTTTCTGATGCTTCAGGGCCCGTTCATAAAGACTCGCATCCCCACCGTTCTTAGCCGCCCAGTACATCAGTTCCATGTTCATCATGGAGTCGATAATGATATTTTCCCGGCGTCGAAAGCTCCGCCCATCCCGACTGCTGTTGAAGTTAAAAGACCACAACACTTCCGCAGATTCAATCCAATGTGCAGAAAGGCCATTGGCGGCATTGATCAGTACAGCAGGATAGCTTGGGTCACCAGTAAGATCGTAACCACGGCCAAAGCTGGGCATAAACATAAAGCCCATATCATGATTGGTGCTACTGTTTTGCAAGGGCAGCACCACATTCGACCAGGCACGTCCATGGGTCTCAAAGAAGCTCTCCCCGCTCACTTCGTAATAGTTCCACAACAACCCAGGAAAGAAGCCCGCATGCCACCAGGATCCCGAGGTACGCGAGTTCCAGTCTCCACTCGGCAGATTCGCAGCCACCGGGTACGGCAAGGGATCCCCGACACTAGCCGGGGTCAAATCTGTGACCATCTGCCGCAGCTGCCCATCCCCAAAGCTCTCCGCAGCAAAAATAAGCGGGTCGCCATAAGGAAAATCCACCCCGAAGCTAGGAAGAGACAAGCACAGGGCCCAGACGGACAAAGCAACTGATCGAACACAGCGAATTGGGATTAAACGATTCACAGGATCTTTCCTAAAAGCTGAACGAGTCCTGCCAATTCGATTTGGATTACACTTAGCTAACAAACGTAATTAACGACATATTTGCTTCTTAATGCGACCCATACTCATCTAAAAAAAACTTTAGATTCCGAATCGGTTGTCATTGAATCAAAAGGAACCCAGTGACCCAAGTAAAGGGGAACCCATGAAAGCAGATCGAAGCCACCTTTCCTCTCATATCGACTTCTTGACGGAGTTACGCCCTTTCCGAAACTACCAGAACCTTGAATCTCTGGAGAAGGTCTGTGTGTATCTCAGCGAATGTTTCCAGAGCTATGGGTTCTCTGTTGAGCGTCAGGTGTTTTCAGTAAACAGGCAGAAATACAGTAATATTCTGGCTTCCTACCAAGCGGAATTGCCCAAAAGGCTAATCGTAGGAGCTCATTACGATGTCTGTGGCGACCAGCCCGGCGCGGATGACAATGCATCGGCTGTCACAGGACTATTGGAATGTGCACGATTGATTTCCGAACAACAACCCGATCTCGCTTATGGAGTAGATTTTGTATCCTACTGCCTCGAGGAACCGCCCTTTTTTGGTACTGAAGATATGGGGTCATATCATCATGCTTCCTCCATCTCCGCCAAGCGGGAACAGATCCTGGGCGTCATCAATTTTGAGATGATCGGCTACTACCATGATGGCCCACAGCCCTATCCGGATGAAACCTTTAAACGGGTGTACCCGGAACAGGCAAATTTTGTTGCGGTGGTGGGCATCGAACGTTTCCATGAGTTTAATCAAATCGTCTACGAACGGATGAAAGGGATTGCCAACATCGACGTACAGATGATCGATGATCCCCGGGTTGAAAACCTGGCCTCGCTTTCTGATCAACTGAGCTATTGGGAATTCGGCATCCCTGCCCTCATGATCAACGACACCTCCTTCCTACGGAACCCCAACTACCACCAGCCCACAGATACCGCAGACACGCTCAATCTGGATGCCATGGCAGAGGTCATTCAATCGGTCTACCACGCTATCACGCATATGCCGATGACCTGAGGATCTGGCCCCAACAAAAGGAGCTTAGGTCTCTGGCCTGAGAACAGTTCCGCACGATACTCCACAAGGAGCCCCAAGTTGTTTTCACTCACCAAATAGGGGTATATTTATCAGGGTATCGATTTGGGCTCGGATCCTTGTCCCTTGTTTTGCTTCAACGATTCGCGAAAGACCTTCAACTCATCTTCTAACTTCCTCAGGTCCCCCGAATAGTTCAGGGCAAATTCCATTTCCGTGAGTACCTGTTCCCTAAAGCTGGTGAGGTACGATTCTAAAAAAACGGGTGGGTTTCATGGGATCAAACGGAATGGTTTTCGTTGTCGTGCCGGAAGGGTCCGGATCAAAAATTCCCAAACCGGAATCCATCCAGTTCGTAGGAGGACGCAAATCGGTAATGTGTTCTATACTGTAGCGGAGCCCGGTTTTTGTGGGAAAGCTCAGTTGAAAACCGCTGCCCTGCCCAGACATAGCCACCGTGGAGACTTTCAAAAAATCTGTAGCGTCATCTGCATCCGTACCACTGAAGGACTCGTCGATATCATTCACCCCATCGCCGTCCGTGTCCGTCGTTCCATCCGCAGTGGTCAAGTCACCAAAGGTTTCTATTTCATAGCCATCTTCAATGCCGTCCCCATCCATATCCACCATGGCCAAGGTTCCGGTTTGCAACAGAGGATTCATTTCAGAACCGAGATTGATCCAGCCCAAGGTAGCACTCCAGGCATATCCTGAAAATACCCCCGTGAGCCGGTTGATTCTGGGTAAACCATGCGTTTGCTCAAATGAAACCCACCCCGTGGTTGCAGACCAGCCGTATCCGGTTAATTTTCCGTCCTTTGCCAGGTTTACACCGTAATCCGTTGCACTGCTGTTACTGTAGGCTTGCCCCTGATCCGGAGTCCCGTCGCCCAAATGGATCCAGCCCGTGGTAGAACACCAGATGTAGCCACTGAGAAACGAATCCCCTACCACAATGCCCGTGACCGGTGAGGCATTCCAATTCTGCCACCCACTGGTACTTCCCCAGGCAAATTTCCGGTTACTGAGGATCGTAGGTTTGTCAAAAATACGGCCAACGCCAATCGGTGTTCCCGCATAGGTTCCGTTAGAGGCTTGGCCTTCCAGAACCTGAAAACGCTCTTCCCCTTCCATCAGGTTGTCATCCTTGATCGTAACAGAAAAGCTCTGTTGCAGACTGCCTTTGGGAAGGGTTACCGAGGCCATGGTGACTTCAGTGTAATCCTGAGGAGAAGCTGCGCTGTCATCTACCGTTTTCAGAACAACCTGCACATCCCGGCCACTGACCCGGTCCAGCCGAAGCACAAAATCCATTGTGGCTGCGGCTCCCTCCAGCAAAGACGCATCATCCAGGGATAGAATTGGCGGTTCATCATCATCGACAATGGTCCCTGTCGCAGCCCCTTGGCTAGGATGGATACTGGCGTTGCCTGCAGAACTCAACTCGACCCGGAACTGCTCATCATCTTCATCCAACGTGTCATCCTGAATAGTCACCGTAAAGGTGGTGCTGGTGCTCCCCGCTGTAATGGTCCTCATCCCCTGGGCCCCGAGGAAATCTCCCCCGCTGCCGGTATCCTCATCTGCCGTGTCTGCAAAACTCTGAATACTGAAGCTGGCATCCACTCCAGAGACCGCACTCAACGAAATGGTGAAATCCACAGTTCCATCCCCTTCATTCACCGAAACCGAGCTGATAGACAGTACCGGAAGTGGGTCGTCATTTTCGATGATTGTGCGTACCTGATTTCGAGTTCCGATCCGTCCGTATGAAGGATTCACCAAGGTTAGGATGACGTCTTCATCCAGTTCGTAAAGATTGTCCTCGAGAAGATCAAAGAAGTTTAATTCCACTTGATTTGGGCTCCCTGCCGGAATGGTGATCATTCCAGGGATATTCACATCGTAATCACTCGTTGATGTAGCGGACCCGGAATACTGCACCTCAAAGCTTAATGGCAATGGCAGGGGCAAGGGTAGATCCAGAGCATAGATGATCGCTGCATCCCGTTCTTCTTCAGTCACGGGCGATGAAATCAGCGAGGAAAATTGGATTTCGACGGGTAGAAGTCCCAAGTCAACAAACTGTACCACTTGACCGGGATTCACAATCACACTCGATGTTGTGGTGCCATTGGGTGCCACATCATTATCAATGCTGTCATCCGGCGGAACATCCGGTGGACTGACTGGCAGGCCGCCAATTTCAAAATACAGTTCGTAATCCCCTGGGGGCAGCCCTTCGAAACGGTACTGGCCAGTCGCATCGGACAAGGTCATGACAGGTGCACCCAATGCATCCGTCACCGGCACTCCACCCGGACGTTGCAAATAGACTTCAATGCCCTCCAGAATATTCACGGGAGCTTCATCCCGTTGACCATTGCCTTCAATGCCAACACCATTCCCATCATCAAACCATACCGTTCCCTGAATGGAGCCCCAGGCATAATCCTCGACTTCCCCGTTATCCCAGGGACCCACAAAGCCTAATTCCGAAAGAGGGTTATTGTTGGTGAAACGAAAGCGTGCATAGGTGACGGCCTGGGAAAAGCCTGCGGGAGCCTGAACCTGTAGGATATTCGGCCCGGGCTGTAGCGGTAGGTCCTGAGCTACCTGATCCCCTGCATCACTTAAGTCTCCATTCCCATTCCAATCGATCCAGGCATTCAGGTATCCGGGAACACTTGCGGTGATTTGTAATTCGGATGTCTTTCCAGCCACAAAGGGGTGAAGAAGTTCTACCCCATCCTCATCGTTTGCGGCAGCATCGATATCATCCCCCCGGGCATCATCGCTTGGCAAACCATCCGTTTCCGCATCAATGGCTGCACCCAAATGCACCCCGGCTACGATCACATGACTGGGACCTCCGTCTACAATCTGGGTCGGGTACCCACCGGTTCCGAGCTCGGTTACAGCATTCGGTAAATCTCCAAAGTCCAGCTCATCTTCAGCCTCTGGTTTCAAGGGAGACTGACTTAGATCCGTTTCCGCAAACGTAGATTCGTTATAACCTGAACCGCTTGAGATTCCTGCAATGCCATCTTGCGAGGAGAGACCAAGATAACTGACCACCACCCGGGCGGAATCATCCGTATACAGTTCGATTTGAAAGGTGGAAACGCTAACCTCCCCAAACTCAGGTACATCCTCAAAGGTCACCACAATTCGATCCGGGAGTTCTTTCCAACTCAACTTCGCCCCAGCAACACTCGGATCCAAATCATCCAAAAGCGCGGCCACGGCAGGTGCAGATAAAAATCCATTTAATAACGGGAAAGCCGAAGCATTTCCACTGTTAAAAGTAACCCATCCATTTGAATTTACGTAAAAGGAACTGTAATTTTGCCCAAACAGACGAACCTGTTTTGCATTGGGAAGCGTGACCTGCACATGACTATCATCCCCTAATACAAGGAGCGTCCCACCTTGGGGATCTACAGGAAGATCCTGAATCGCAGTTTGAATGCGGGCTTCATAACCTGGCAGAGAATTATTGTATTCGTAGCAAATACTGATGTTTCCCAAATCCACTGCATCAGAACCCCCTGTAAACTCTTCCACGATTTCTACAATTGGAGCAGAAGCAGCCACATCGACTTGGATGGTTATGGCGCCAATATTCCCATGCACCGAACTGATCGGCAGAGACTCATTATACGTACCGGAACTACGGGCAGCGGCTTCTGTCGTATCCAATTGAACGATGAGGTCTTCCGAAGCACCCGGGGCCAGGGTGCCGGTCGTCTTATTGACCGATACCAGATCCGCATCATCTGTCAGTGTCCAGGTAAGAGGAATCGCATCCATATTGGTTAAGGTATAGGTCTCGGATACCGGGCTGAAACTCCCTGCCTGTGCAGTGATACCACTGGAGCTGAAACTTGCACTTGGAGAAATGCTCAATGCGGATGCAGGGTCACAGAGCGGATATGTTGAAAGGTCACTTTCAGAGAATGGAGTTGGGGCACCCTGCCCGTCGGATAAGCCTGCCACAAAATCAACCGTATCCGGCACTTCATCATCGTAGGTAATGCGAATCTGGCCGTTTTTCTCCCCCTTGAACCAGATTTCGATGGAGAAGCTAACCAGATCATCCACATTCTGATGATTCGGTTTTTTGTCTACAGGGTTATCTGTATAGAGAATCACCAGGCGGTCATCCTCTACCCCCCAGCCCACAAAGCCTTGGATTTCCAGGGGAACTTCATTATTGGCCCATAAATCCGTAAACGCCCCGGAAATACGGGGCTGGGCAAAATGTTGTGCCAAGTCCCCTCCCAGAGAATTCGGATCCGCAGCTGCAAAAGTAATGTTTCCATTGTCGTTGATATATAAACTGGAGTAGGCAACCCCAAAAAAAGTGAACTCTTCCCCAGCAGGAAGACTCACCTGCTGGGAAGATTCATCGGGTAGATCCGCAACCCGAAATACATCCCCATTGGTAAAAATTGAGGGCGGATCATTCGGAACTTCCCCGGCGATTTTCTGAATTTCAAAGGGAAAGACAGGAAGAACAGGCACCAAGCTCCGGCACACTGTATAATCCGTAAAGGTCTCATTAGGCGTGAAAACCAACTGAACCCCAAACCCAACACTTTGCCCTACGGTAGGAGAAGCCAGGTCACGGGCATCTCCATTTCCGAAGAATTCAGTAAAATCATCCGCATGCAAAAAACCACACAACAAGAAAGAGAGTAAAACAAAGTATGTTTTCATAAATTGAAACCCTTTTGGTTTAATCAGCAAAATTCGCAAAAGGGTCTGTAGTTCCAGTTCCGCCACCACTGTTTCCGGCCCCGGTAATTGCAGATGATGCTGGATTCAATTTCACAATCTCACCTACGATATTTCCAGAAACAATATTGAAATTCCGAAGAGTTGTTGGATTTAAATAATTACTGTAGCAAGTATTGCCACGCACAAAGTTACCTGTGTTTGATACAAGTATACCTGTCCCATTGGAAAAGCATAAATTCCCTCTGATTTCCGATGAATCCGTAACCGTAGGATGATACGTGTCATCGACAAGGATTCCAGCCTCAACAGTACTCCCATGAGCATTAGAACTGGCCGTACAATTAAATACAGAAGATCCCCCAATAACTTCAAACCCACTTAGACCATTCCCTACACTTTTACAATTAGACACCCGGGCGTCCTCAACACGAAACCCATCATGACTATTCCATCCAGCATAACAATTTGTCGCTATTGTCTGCGACAGCTCAAATCCGCGGGAATCATTTCGGGTAGACAATGAATCCGTCAACGTCCCTTGGCTCACAATAAATCCAGACGAGGAGTTATGTTCTGCGGTACAGCTGGTTAGATTGGTCCTTGAAGTCACAAATCCATGACTACCGTTATACGATGCCACACAGTGAGATACAACACCCTCAGTAAGGTTAAAACCTGATTGAGTATTTCGAGAAGCATGTACTTCCGTAATAACCATTTCACTTTGAGTATTTGATGCTACGACCCCATCCACCCCCCATTTTGTTACATATCCATTTTTAATGGTATACCCACCAATACTACTACAAACAATCCCGCTTTCAGAATTCGGGACCCCCTGTATTTCAAATCCAGATAAATCCAAAGATACATTAGCTGAACGAATATCGATTCCGTCCTTACCACTTTCACCCAAGATATTCCCAGTCAGATAATAAGATCCAGGCTTAGAAATCACATAGGTCGCCGTAGCATCTCCCGGTGTATTCACGTGATCCACAGGAATTCGAGGCTCCACCTGATCCATTGTACGGAATACTTGATCCGCTGGAGCTCCGGGCGGGGTGAGTGATGGATTTTTGGCAGGCTGAGACCAGAGAGGATAGGAAACTGCAACCACAACGAGAGCGGAGAGGGCTGGCAATATGTTTGAAGATAAGCTCATGCAAGATACCTGAATATGGAATGATTAAAAAGCGCCCTAGCTGTCAAAAATCTTTCACTAAAAAACAAGCCCAACTATATTAGGACTACCTAACCGAGTAGACTTCTCCTATTTTGTATCGGGAGCATTCCCTTAGACCTACTGAGCGGAAAAGTTCTGCTTATCCAACATTTTCGCGATGGCTTTATCCGGAAACCAATTCTTAATCCTATTTCAGTTGAAACTTCCTGTATTTCTTTCTGATTTGTCTACTATGATCATTACGCCCCGTTTCTCTTTTCAATCTTCCCGCCCTGGCCGAGTCACCCTCTTGCTCTGCTCCCTTTGCTCCTTCCTTTTTGCACAACCGGATGGGATCACAGCACCCAAGCCGGACCCCAGTTTACAACCGCCCATGGCAGGCCCGCAGGGCAACGTATTCAAAACCCTGAATCAGGTAGAGCCGCGGGTGGAAGTCAATGCAGTCAACACGCCGGGGGATAATGCTTCGGTGTATGAAATCAGCCAACCGGGTTCCTACTACCTCACCGGGAATGTGCAGGGAGCGCCAGGAAAAAATGGCATAACCATTTCGAGCAGCGGGGTAAAATTGGATCTCAATGGGTATTCAGTTTTCGCAGAAGGGGGTGATACCAACACTGGGATTCGCATTGTCGACGCAGGACGGGTTGTGGTCGAGAATGGATTTATCTTTGGATGGGGAGGAGATGGAATTTCTTCCATAAACGACAGCCATGTCACCGTGAAACATGTATCTTCCATCGGTAATGATGGCGATGGTTTCAGCGTAAAGGGTGAGGTGGACAGTTGTTATGCTTCCTTGAATGGAGAAGAAAATGTGACGCCGGATACGGGTGCAGGCATTGTTTGTGTTGGTATCATTCGTAACAGCGTTTCCGAAAAAAACGTAGGTAACGGCTTCCGTATCATCAGCGGGCTCATTGAATCTTCCAAGGCCCGCAACAACAGCAACCGGGGTATCTCGGCGAATTCAGCACAAGTCATTCGCTGTCATACAGTGGACAATATTGGCTCAGGAATCCAAACCAGCGGCACCTGCCTGGTTGAAAAATGTTTCAGCGCAAACAACAGCATTGGTCAAGGAGTTGCGGGACCAATTTCTGCTGGGATTGACATTCTCGGATCCGATGGTGTTCATCATACCATTGTCCGCAATAACCATGTACAGGGAAACCAAGTGGGCATTCGTGCGGAAGCCGATTGCTGCACGGTGGTCGGAAATACGGTGATGAGGAATTCCCCGGATCTCAATGCAGTGGATGCGAATTTCGGGATCGGCACAGGAAATCTCGTCGGGAACATCATCAAGATCAATAGTTCTAGTCCAGCCATCAACTTCAGCACTGGCGGAGGGATCAGCGGAGCAAACGCCCTCAGCAATTTCACGGATTAATTGGGGATTCAACCAACCAGACGCAAGAGACACGAAAGAATAGCCAGGCTTGAGCTTATTCCATGCGCGGCGTAGCCGCTTTGGTGCGGAAGCAGCGCTTCCCTTTTTCAGAACCCGGGTTTATTCCATCTGGCTTCCCTATCCGAAAGCGGAAACACTGCTTCCGCTTTCCAATGTGGCTTTACCGCATAAGCGGAAACCTCAAATAATGAGGCAGATACCACATAGAAATCGACCCCAGCATAACTTAAACAACATAAATACACGTTACCCAATTCGTAACTGGATCAATTTAACTCCAGACCACTTGAATCCGCTGGTTTGAATGCTCATCCTTGTAGAGTTTCAGCTCCTTAACCTGTTTTTCCATTGGTTCGTTTGCCAATTGTCTAAATATGTCCCCATTCAAGATCATAGCCGTTCGGGAATGAAGCATTTGCGTTTTTTCAACAGACTCACCAGCAGACAGAAGCAGAGACGGAGAGTGAATTACGGTTTTCTCTTCGGGTATACGCCCGTAATACTCCACAACACCTTTTAGAAAAGAATCATAGGGTTGCGTATAATTTCGCAACACCTCGGCCTGCCAAAATTCTTCGATGGATTCTTCCAGAAGTTCAGATTTCATCATGACTTGGTCCAGTTCGTAAACCCGTGAAATCCCATGTTTTAACTCGCTGAGTTTATATGCATACTGCAAGCCAATTGCGCTTTCAAAGAAACAAAAGAAATCCGACAAATCCAGTCCCCAAGAAAACTTCCATGCGTGGTATCTGTTCCATTCCACCATATCAAACTCCCCTCCAAAACTGAGCCAACGGAACCCACCTTTGTAAAAAGAAAAACCGTTTCGCTGACGAAGAACCTCCAAGTGAAACTCCGGAAAACGCACCCCTAGTTGGTCAAACAGTAAATTACCTGCATTTTCAGGAACAGGATCTCCAAGACTCGCGCAATTATTTAACATATCCATGATGTGGACAACATGACATTCACTGCCAACGTGCTCAAATACAAAAGACAAGCTTCCGCTTTACCTGCTTAGGATTTGAAAAGCGGAAGCGTTGCTTCCGCACCAAAGCGGTTTTGCCGCGATAAGGTTCTGTGGCTGGATCGATGGAAAGCTCCAGACTTTAAACCTTTATGGAGTTACTTCCCCACCACCCTGCATCCGCTGCTGCATCTTTTCGCGTTCGATGGCGATGTAGAGCCCCCTGGCCTGGGGGTGTTGTGGATTGCGTCCCAGAGCCCGGGCCGCGGCGTCCTGAGCAGCGGCTTTGTCGCCGCGCTGTAGGTGGATGGTGGCCGCAGCGAAGGCGGGGTCAGGTGAATCTGTGAGCAGTTCTTCCGCTTTGGACAGGGCCTGCAGGGCTGCATCCTGATGCCCGTTCTCGTTGTGTGCCAGCCCGAGGTTATACCAGGCACGGCCGAAGCCGGGATCCAGTAGCACCGTTTTGCGGAAGGCCTCGGTGGCATCTTCGAGCTTGCCCTGTTCAGCCAGAAACATGGCCAACACCATCCAGCCTCCGGCGTAGTCCGGCTGCAACTCCAAAGCTTTGCGCAGGCTCCTCTCCGCATCCTCGCTGTCCCCAATGGCATGATACATCTGACCGGCAAGCAGGTAAGGTTCGGCCGAGGGATCTTTTTCCAACAAACGCTTCAGCCAAATCCGCAAGCGTTCCGGGTTGTCTTCACGCAGGCCTCGCTGCGCAAGCCGCAGTAACCCGGCTGGCTGATCGGCATTAAATTCCAGCCATTCATCCAATTCGGCTTTTAAGGGGGCTGGAAAACCACCGCTCTCCAAGGTAGCCCAGGCCGCATCCAGGCGTACCATTCGACTTTCATCCCCGCGAAATCGCATCAGCTCGCGTTGCAAAGCCGGAAAACTGCTCATGGAATTCAAAGCGCTGTTACGTACCAGTTCATGTTCGTGAAGCAAATTCTCCCGGAGAAACGCCAAGACCCCCGGGGTCTGAATGTAAGGCTCCAGAAGTCGCAACAAGGTTGAACGCCACATGACATTCTTTTCTTCTTTGGCTAGAGCCAGCAATTCGCCACCCACTTCCGGATCCCCCTCCCAAGCCCGGTGTATCGCACGAGCCCGACGCCGGGTGATGCGTCCCGCCAAAGCTTCGCCGTACCAGGCCTCCGCATGCTGCTCGATCCATTCCTGTCCCTGTTCCTCGTGACAACGGGCACAGGCGTTGGGAATACCCAACTCCCGGGTCAGCAAAGGATCCGGCATGGTAAAACCGTGATCCCGGCGGGGATCGGATTGCATGTACACCGTATGAGGCATGTGACACTCCACGCAACGATTTCCAGCAGAACCCGCGGCATGGTGACTGTGTTCCTCAGGAAGGATCGGAGTGGCTCCATCACGCCCCGGTGGAGCATGACAGCTCAGACAAAGCGCATTATTGGATACCGGAGCCTTGAGCTTGCCGCTGTGCGGATTGTGACAGTCCAGACAAGACACCCCGGCGTCATGCATGGCGGAAGACAGGAAAGATCCGCTTTCGAAGTTTTCATCCAGCACCTGACCATCGGCGAAATAGGTCCCTTGACGCTCAAACGTGGCAATACGGAAATGATCGTTAAAGCGTTCCCCGGCATGAAAGCCTTCTGCAGTCAACTGCTCCCGTCGCGCATGACAGCTCATGCAGTTTTCCTGCGCCAGATCCGGAGCCAGTTTGCGGGCAATGTTTTTTGAAGGATCTGCAGCATGTGCAGAAAGATCCCCATGACACTGTGCACAGGAAATCGCCATGGCCTCCCAACTGCTGGCATAGCTATCGCTGCGGACATCATAGTTTTTCTGAAACCCGGTCATATGACACCAGGCACACTGGGCGTTCCAAGTCATCGCCCGCCCCTGCCAGTGGCCCCACTCTCCCGGCTGCCGCACTTCGGGAAACACATTAAACCAGGTATTCGATTCGGTGGAATAGCCCGGGTTGAAGTTCTGCCACTGTCCGCGATCCGTTTCCACTAAAAATTGTACCAGCGGTTCCACCCCGATCACGGCCATAGCCTGTCCTTCAAAAACCGTTTCTCCATGTTGGGTCTGTTTGATCCAACCATCCTCCCGGATCTGGCTGTGAACCCCGTCCATGTGATGCTCCCCAGCTTTGAAAGGAAACTGCGGCAACATGCGGTTTGCCAGTGCATGTTGAGACTCACGCCACTGAGCTACAATTTCGGCATGACAGGCGGCACAGTTTGCACCCTCCGGCGGGGGAACCTCGGAATTACGGTAGGCGGGCACCGAGGCCACCTTCGGGAGCGTATCCGGCTGAAAAGGCTGCGAATTCCGTTTAGAGAATTCGATAAATCCCATGATACAGATCGCGATACCCAGAATCAGGATAGGCAGGGCCCGTTTCCACACATGTGCAGCTGACATACCTCTGAGCTATCCAGAAGGAACAGAGGAATCTATAAAAAACGTTACATTCTTAACGATATGAATCTACGGCACCAGATCCAACATCTCTTCCAACTCCAAGGTGGCCTGAAAAAAGGTCGCTTGAGCCTCCAGTGCCATTTTCAGACTGCCCGGAGTAAAAAAGGAATCCAGTTCCGTGAGATTCTGCCAGTCCCCGAGCTGAAGGTTGCTGCATTTACGAAATTTCCAGGCCCGTCCTTCCGGTGCCGGCCAGCTGAGTTCCAGTTCTCCGCCGTTTAGCGTCAAGGATAACTCTGGTCCCCGGTCCGATATAGCCGGGTGACTGCGCTGCATAAATTCCTCGAGATTACTGCGCAGATCGCCGTCCGGATCGCCGTCTTTCCCGTCATCACCCAAGGCGGAGCCTGCATCCAGACCATGTCGCCGCTCCCAGCGGTCCGGGAGCATGTCCGAGTCCTGATCCAGTGGATCCGCCCCACCCAGCCCCATGCCGCGCTGATGATAGAAACTGCCTTCCACCAAGCGGGCATCATCGGGCGGGCAGTACTGCGTTTTTCCGTCTTTCGTCCAGGTCAGTAACTCCCAGTTGGCATCGCCTTCCAGAGGTGGCCGCTGTTCACTGTTGGCCTGCAGGCAGAGGTAAAAACGTGTGCGCGGCTGATGGTCCACCTGTACCACATCGCCCGGCTGAAAGGTCACCGGAGTCCCCTTGCTGGTGTTATTGCTGGGAAAACCGGAATCCTCACCCACACGGGCCGTCCAACGATGCCAGCGTAACAGACTGTCCATGTTATGCCCCTCCCCCAACAGATTCAGAAACGCGGGAGGAAGGACTTTTTTCTCTACGGAACCTGTTTCCACGATCGTGCTGTTGCCTCCCCAATTCTGAATGATCCGCTGCCGGGAGCTGTCCCGTACATTATCGGTTACCGTGACCGTCGTGCCATTGGTGGCCATCAATACACAATTTCCGGAATCCGAAATGCCCGGATACACTCGGTTATAATCGTAGACATAGCCCCCCCAGAAGTTTTCTTTCCAGATCCAGGGAGTGGTGTTGTCACTGTTTTTGAATTGGTAGGCGCCATGCGGACCACGGCAGGCCCACATCAAATTGTTCTCGTAGCGGAGAGGCTGGCCGTTGGGGCTGATGCCGTTTTTGGGTGTGACCGAGGTATTGAAGAACTTTTCCCCACCCGCGAGCAGAATGTTATCTTCAAAGGTCACCCCGCCATTCCGTGTTCCAAGTTGAACGCAGTTATCCTGATAACGCTGAAACGGGGAAAGCCAGTCCATGGCTCCCCAGAAGACCGAATTCCGGATGATCGTTCCCGGCCCCAGCTGCCCAACCTGAAGCGCCTCGGTTCCGCAGCGGAGAAGAAGCACATTCTCAATGGTCAGCCGGTTGAACTGATGCTGTGGATCGGGCTGGGTGCTGCCCAGATAAATGCCTTCTGAACCCACATCATGAATGTACATATGATGGATATACACATCCTCCATATCCACCGCGTCATTGTTATCACGCTTGAGCAACATGCCGGCAAAGCCACCGTCCGAACATTCAATATGGTCCATCTCCCAACCGGTGGCGGTCCCGGACACATAAATCATGCTTTCGCCTTCATTCTTCCAGCCATTGCTAACCCAGAACCCATAGCTGCCGTTGGAGAACCCGAAATCTTCACTGTCCTGATCGGAATGGCAGCCCCGAAAATCGGCATGCCCCAGTCCCTTGGCCGGATCATAGTGCCCGGTTAATCGCCAGTAGGCTCCATTATAAACTGCGAGTTCCCGGGTATAGACCTGCCCGAGAAAATTGGTAATGGGAATGCGTGTGGCCGTACTGCCCCCATTCACCCCCTCCAGATTAAGGCGGATCTCTTCATAGACCCCGGCTTTGATCAGAATCTTCGCCGGTGGCGTCAACGAAAAGGTGGGATCCGTAATGCGAATACTCGGGCCAGCAGATTGGGTGGCATTCCAGATGACATAATCGCCTTCATTGATTTCCGGGTAGGCCGCTGCCACCTCCGCGGTGGCCAGCCCATTGCTATCAAAGGCTCCTTCACGATCCAGAATCTCAATTTCCAGTTCGGCTTCCGTGACCTCATCCTCGGAATCCAGAATCTCCAGTTGCAAGGGGTAGCGGGATTTTGCCTCAAAATCAAAAGAACGCGTGGTCCACAGCTCCATGCCCAGCAGTTCAAAGCCCTGATTTGCAGGAAGGGAGGAATCAAAATTCACCTGATAGCTCTCTCCACTCTCCCCGCCCTCTATAGAAAGGGTCCCGACCCGGATACGCCAGGCAGCATTTTCGTTGAGTTGATGTTGATCGATACTGAGCCGCGGCACATGCGCATATTCCGGAGGAACCAAACCGTCATAGATATAGCCTACAATAGCATATTCCTGAGCCCGGTCGCGCATGTCCGGATCCGATCGCATCATCAAATAACGTGCCTGGGGGCGTACCCCGCCCACCTCGTTACTGCGCATATCCCGGAACCACTGTTCACTACCAATGTGAGGCACACCCTGCCCGTGGTTGAAATTCAGCCGATGTTCAGACAATCCACTATCATTGACCATGTCCGTATCATCATCCCACCACATCTGCACGTAACCGGGATGAGAACCTCCCGAAAAGGTCCGATAGCGTGTCCAGGTTTCCATGATGTGGACCTGGTCAAAGTCCGGGCCAAAATCGATATAGCCGACCCGGTCATTGTAAGCCGGGGCTCCCTTATCCCCTGCTGGACCATTGGGTTGCCGGTTCACGCTGTCCCAGGTAATCGTGGCATCAAAGGCGAACTGGGTCGGAAAATAATTACCCCCTGTAGCCTGACCAGCAGCGGTTGGCACAATGATCTGCCACTCCTCAGGAGGCGGGTTTGCCTGAAGCAGAAAAGCACTCAGCATACAAAAGAAAGCGAAACGAATCGGCTTGCGAAGAAGATAGGAAACTTTCACAATATAAGACAAGCAACTCATAGGATCTGACTTTGCCAAGGACTAAAAAAAGCGTCAAGGAGCGATTTGAAAATCAAAACTTTTGTAAGTTATTCCTTAACAAGCACTTCGTTACTAATGTGACCTTTTGTCTGTAAGGAGAAGCCACTGGATGCGATCCTTCATCATGAACGCTAAATTTATCCTCCTCAGTGCCATGTCTTTACTCAGCTTTAGCCTGCCAGCCTACGAACAGGCCATGGACCAAACCCCGAAGGGCGAGATCGAAATCAAAACCGTTCCCGCCATGACCGCGATCGAAACGCAAAGTGATGAAAGTTATTTTGACGAAGATAACGGCATGTTCCGCAAACTCTTTCGCTACATCTCACAAAAAGATATTTCCATGACCACTCCCGTCACCGTGGACGTGAACCCGGGAGCGATGCGTTTCATTGTAGGCGAGAAAGATCTGGAACGGGCAGATGCGGACACAAACGATGTGAAAGTAGTGCAACTCCCAGAGCGGAAAGTGGTGAGCATCGGATATAACGGCCGTTATAACGAAAAGAACTACAAGCTGCACCTCAAGCAATTGCGAAGCTGGCTGGAAGAGAATGCAGACAGCTGGGAAGCCAACGGCGAACCAATCGGCGTCTATTGGGACGGACCGTTTAAACTCTCCAACTGGAAGAAAGCTGAAGTCATGATTCCGGTGAAAGCCGTTGAAACGGCTGAACAACGCGAAGAGTCTGCAAAACCTACGGAATAATTCCCGTACGGATGCAGGGCTCCCGGAGAAGGAGCTCTCACCCGGAAATTCCCTGTCGGTGCAGGGAAAGTGAGACTGGGCTAACGACCTTCCGCAGCCTGATAAAAGAAAAACACATCAGGAACGTTTGCAGGGAAAAGCAAGTCCACAGAGTCCACCATGGGACTGACACTCTGTTGGTTTTGCATGTGCAGAATAGGACGGTTCCCACTCTTCATCCAGGTCCCCCCCACCCGCTCTAAATGCTGAACTTCGAAATTCCCCAGGGAGGTGGCCTCGCCAAATACAGGACGCACCCAGGGGCTATCTCGAAGTTTGAGCGTGATCCCCCCTGAAGCGGGTATGTCTGGCAGATCCGGCACATTTAGGTTTCGACAGAAAACCCATTCAATCAAATTGAGGCCCCCATCGCCATCCAGATCCCCCAGCGGGTGACGTTGTGAGTCCGTATACAACTGATCCACCGAACTGGCACCGACTTCCGTGAGATATTCGGCTTCCATCGCTCGGTGATCTAGCTGCATGATCTGGATCATCTGATCGCCGACTTGTAGTTGGGCAAAACGTGATTTCAGATTTTCTGGAAGTGGGTCAGGTGCCACCCAAAGCATGCCATCGCCAATACCTGCATCCAGCCAGGATTCAGAACTCGTCGGGGCACTGTTTTCGGGAAGAGGTACGGTCATCAAACCTCCAACGCGATCCAGTACCAGTCCATGCTCCAGATCTGCGGGACGGGTAATCCGCAGACGATCCAAATAAGCATAGCCCCTTTTCTCTTCCACCCATTCCGGATTCACCGTCATCCCTGCCGGAATCTCCACCGAGATGTTCCGCCATACCAAAGTCGGGTGAAGTTGTGAGATCTCAACATGTAATTCCGGAACCCGAAACACAAACTCATCATCCAGATCTCTTGGAATAAACAAATCAAAACTCAGGACAGCCGGCCCGGTCAGGGTCGTGGAAATTTTTCCGCCCCTGGGCGTTTCCGGCCCGAGGACGACCGCATCCACCCCGTCCAGACTGAGGGCATCCTGTCCCTGGATTAACGCATTACTGGGGTCAAGAGGATCATCGGATGTTACCCGAAAGACAAGCCCGGGTTGATCGAACGCTTCCGCTATCCTCGAATAGGTTGGAGCCTCAGGTTGGAATGGGATGCTGAACCTGTTGAAGAAACCAAAATCGGGCAGTCGCAGTTCGACCTGGTTTTCAGGGTCATCCGGGTGGGGGTTAGGCAGAAACTCCGCCGGGACACTCATCGAACCCGTACCAGAAACCGTTTCCGTAGCAAAATGTAAGCGGCTCTTTGCAGAACGGGTCTCCAGTTCCCAAGCCGTTCCAATGGGTAAGCTGACTTCCACCTGATCTGACAAGCCCCCGGCCGGTATAAGTTCCGGGAATGCCACATCCCCGGGAATAAACCTTAGATCCCGGATGGCCGCAAGCCGATCCCTTGAGGCTCCTCCTTGGTAGTAGAATTCAAAGCTGAGCTCATGGGTGCCTTCAGGCAAATAGTGTCGATACACCGAGTTCGTTGTATCGCTCCGGTTGCCGCTACCCGTGACTTGCGTGTAGTTTCCATTGATCGAAAACCCAAAATAATCGTCCTCGGTTCCTGAAGAAAATCCGCCGTAGATACTGAAACCTAAAAAGCCCGGTCCTTCCACTGTACTACGGAGAATGGCACGTTCACCAGAGGCAAGTCCTGCAGCGACGAGCGCAGGATCTTTTTCTTGGTTAAATTCCTCCAAACCAACCCAGGGTACATCCTCCGGATCCTGCCGAAAGGAAAACGGAAGGTCTGGAAATACATCATTGATGCCCAGATAGCGCTCCTGCGCTTCCTGCACGACCCTGATTTCCTGCCACCCCAGTTCATCGGTTCCTATTTCAAAACTCCCCTGTCGTTCAGTAAGGAAAGGATTACTGGGCAGACGAATTTCCATGGGCCCAGTCCCCCGCCAAAACGTACCTTCAATCCGGATCCAAGGGCTCGTATTCCGGACAGACCAGCTTCTGTTGCTGGCAGTAGGTTCTTCGATCTGAGCGGATAAGGTCTGGGTTCCCCCCAGGGCCGGAAAATCCAGGGTCTTTTTTTCGGGTAACAGACGACGGATGATTAACTCATCGACTGCGGCGTAATCTCCGCCAAGGGTTCCAGAGATATCTTTTTCATATTCCCAAGTCAGGGTATGCATCCCTTCACCTATGGTATAAGTAGCCGTCTCCCAGGAGTTACCTGTCCCGGATTCCAGGACAAAGATGGATCCATTGATCCGAAATCGAAAATAGTCATCCACTTCTGAATCTACCAGATAATCAAAACGTATTTCTGCCGGGCCCTCCAGTTGCAGTTCGAACTTGGAGAGGGAACTGTCAGCTAAGCCGCTGATCAACGCGGCATCTCCATTCCCGTTATGAACAGAGCTCTGCCCTATCCAGGGTGTAGCTGAGTTGTTCGTAAGGGGGTGCTGCGTTTGTTCAAGCGCGTCGGCAAGCGTTGCCGGAGTCCATCCGGCCTGTTTCACCCGGAAACCAATCCGTCCGCGACCATTCACTGCGGTCAGAAAACCCTTGGCTTCCCGCTCGGTACCGGACAAATTGGGTTCGACCTGCATCTGCACTGTATCCCGACCCGACCCGGAGGGCTTATCGGCCTTCAGCCACAAGGCTGAAGTTGTGATCGCCCAGTCCCCCTCTGCAAACACTTTCTGAGGGAAGCTATTGGCTGAAGATAAGAGCTCAATCACATCCGTGTTGATGGCAATCGGGTCCATCACCGGGCTGACCCAGACGGCGAAATTCTGATGTGCCACACCACTGGTGACTTCTTTGGCCGAAACCCGGATACGGTAGGTTCCCGTTCCAACCCGCTCGGCAATGACCTGTTCCACATTATCCAAGACATTGTCCCCGCGGGTGGCAGGATCGGCAGGGTTTTCAGGATCCAACACAAACGGCAAATACACATCATCATCCGGACCAAATATCCTCAGATCCAGATCATGGACCAAGACGGGAGTGGTGCTGTCGCCCGCCTGTGCTTCACCAGCAGGATCCACCCAGCACAGGGTGACCTTTAAATCCACTTCCCCTTTCACCTCCAAATCAAAGTCAAATTCGATGAATTCATCCGAATCTTCCAGAGGAAGGGTCTGGCTGTAAAAGGCCACATTATCACTACCGAAAGATCGCAGGAGATGTGCCGCCGAGGCTCCGTTTACCTGTCCCCAGCCCACGGAATAATCCGGCCCGGGATTCAGGAGGTCGTCCGCAGTATGAATCAGCAATCCCTTTAATTCATCCGCATAGAGACGGCGTGAAGGGTTGAGTCGGGTCCGGGCCAGTTGCTGCAGCAGGGCAGCCGTCCCGGTTACATTCGGAGTCGACATACTCGTTCCGCTGTAGCGGTCATAGTGATCAATATCTGTACTGATCGAAGAATAGAGTAGATGGCCATTAGCCACCACATCCGGTTTAATCCGGCCATCATCGGCAGGTCCGTATCCAGTAAACCCAGTAGGCGTGGCTGCTTTGGGATCCCGAAGATCACCTTCAATTACAGCATCACTGGCAGCCCCTACGGTAAGAATATTTTTTCCAATTGCGTTGTTCGGAATGGTATCAAAGCCAGCACGGTACAGCCCATCACCCGCTGGATCATTATTGATATCATAGGTATCACTCGTCCACTGCGAATTGGTATCCCGGTAATAGACGGTATCTCCATCAGCGGGGTTGTTATTCCGGTCATTTCCTGCAGAGCGAATCGGTAAATAGGCCTGATTCCGATAGGCCAATTCATCCCAGCGTTGTGTATATTTCGTGTAACGCCCAAACAAATCATGCTGATTTGAGGTGATCGTTCCACCCCAGTGCCAGGCCCGGTTGACTGGAGTGGCTGTGCTGGTGCGGAAGTGCCACCCGGCGATCGAGCCATAGCTATGATTGGAAATGGAAGGATTGCTCAGATCCGTTGCTGATGAAGCCATATTGGCAGTAGCTTCGCTCTGGGAGGATGTACTGTCCCAGGTTTCCAGACGAAGCAATGGGGCCATCCCCCTTGCCGCTGGATCCACACCGGCAGCAGCAATGGTCCCTCCCACATGCGTGGCATGATCCGAGGTCGCCCCCCCATCCATCACCGTGACCCTGGACCCACCCTCGGGCAACTGAAACTCCTGATGAGTAGGCATCGTGGTGCCGGATTCCCAGATCGCCACGATTTCATTGTTTCCGTCGAGTTCCAGAAAGCCTAAGTTTAAATTTTTGGCCTGGGTACTGATCGCCGCAGCCACATTTTGATCCACATGATATTGCGGCTGCCCCTCGCTATCCACATCTACCAACCACAGGGTTTGCGGCGCGAAGGGTTCAGCTCCCTCTAACGCAGGCATCGTTACTCTCATCGGTAGCTCAAGGAAGTTTGCAACCTGAGTTAGCCAAGCTTGGTAGGCGGTCTCCCAGGTGCCAATACGCTCCGCCCGGTCATTCAGGCTCTCCGCCATCTGTTCCGCCAGGTTCCGCTCCGGAAAAACAGGCCGCTGCGCCATCAACTCTTCCAGCGTTTCTCCAGGGAGAGCCACGAGAAACAGAACACAAACACAACAGATCAAGCTACGAAACATACAAACCAATTATCAATAGAAACTCCCAATGTCTATAGCTTCAACGGTGAGGATCTGGTTCAAAACAAGGCACTTAGCGAACTTCTACAGAACTGTATCTCACAACAGACCCCTGCCTGCGGCGACGAAAGTTCACACCGGATGCCCCAGGTCCATGTGACGAATGAGTCCAGGCTCCTGACGAAGATATGTTCCCGCAGGGACTGCGGGACTACTGAGAAATGACTACTGACGAATGACGAATGACTACTAACGAATGACGAAAAAAAACGGGCCAAGGACCCGTTTCGTTGAGGTTTCCGAACCTCGGAAACCGAGACGCCTCTGGTTTCCGATGTTCGGAAGCATAGATGCCAGAGGCTTTAGCCCTCTTTGACAATGTTGGGCAGGGTAAACAAACGGCCGCAGCTTTCACAGTTGACCTGCTGACCAGGTGCATTGGGATCATCGTCGTATTCGGCTTTGCCCACGATTTCCCCCACATTGTACTGCATGTCGCAGTAGGGACAGGTGGCGATGAGTTCTCCCCCGGGTCGCAGCACCAGCTTGGATTCCTCCGGAGTCGGTGGGGCCACAATAGCATCGGTCAAGCCGGCGAGTCCTTTGCCGCCCCCCAGGGCATTCAACAAATCGATGGGAATGGGCATGATCACGGTGGATTTATCATTGCTGACATCACTAAGCGTCTGCATCACCCGCAGGGTCATTGCGCCGGGAGACGCGGCCAGTGTGCGGGCGGCATCTGAAAACAGCGTGGCCACATGACGGTCCGCTTCGGCTTTAATGCGGATGGCAGATGCTTCTTTTTCGGCCTCGGTTTCCCGCATCATCGCCCGCAACAGACTTTCATCCATCTGCGCGTCTGTCAGGCGAATGTCGATATCGGCCAGCCCCCAGTCCCCGGCTTTTTCTTCGATCTCCGCCTCAATTTCATCGGCAATCTGATTTTTGGATGTACGCACCTCTTCGATGGTTTTCGTACCGAGAATATCGGAGATGGTGGTCAGGGCCAGCTGCCCCATGGTGTGGGAGTAATTGCTGACTTTGAGCAGAGCACGCTGTGGATCCACCACGCGGAAGTTGAGGTTGCCACTGATGGTCACGGAGATATTGCCACTGAGCACAATCTGCTGATCCGGCAGATCAATGGTCTGCAGACTGGAAACGGTTTTATAGACTTTCTGGAACAGCGGAAAGGCAAAGCCCAGACCGGGTTTGGCGTAGCCGCTGAATTTTCCCAGGGTAAGCTTTACGCCGATTTCATTCTGCTTCAGGGTAAAAAAGCCAAGGAGGCCATAGACGGGTTGTGCATTCATGTCTGCAATCGTTCCTTCGTGAGTTGTGTTGACGCATGCACCCTCTCACATGCCAAAGGCAAGTACCATTACAAACATCGGTAGGGATTATAAACCAAAGCCTCCTGCTCTATTTCCCGGGCAGACTGCGGACCGGGTTACTCTGTGGAGGAGTACCTTAGAGTTCTTCCACTTTAAAGAACTGGGCACCGGATGCCGGGGGACTGATCTCATGGGTCACGGCCGTCTCCAACCAGGCACCCATGCCGATCAACGGCTCAGCTGTGTGGATCAGAACTTTGCTGTTTTCCGGATCGAGCAAATCAAAGCGGTAGAGGCCGTAGCTGCGTCCAGCGCGAGCCTGCCAGTGCAAGGAGAGCTTTCCATTCACCAACTCCACCTGGTCGAAGCCGAAAAAGCGGCTGGCATCCATAGGGTTAAAGCCTGCTTCCGCTTCCTCCCCATCGGAGGCGCCATCTCCATCGGAGTCGGCATTATTCAGATTCGTGACCGTGCTGGGCGTGTAGGCACTGCCATCCGTTTCACGATGATCCTCCACCCCATCGTTATCATTATCGCTGTCCAGCTCATCAACTAAGCCATCCTCATCCGTATCCAGCTTCGGCTGTTGTACGACTTTGGCGAGAACACCCCCCTGATGATGTTCTCGGTTGGGAGTCCCTGCAATCTGACTAGGGGTACTGATCCCCTGCCCGATGCTTTGTAGCAGCTTCAATCCGCCAGCCGAGCTGCTGCTTCCTCCTCCCGAGTCGATCACCCGGAACTCCTGCGTCACCTCAGCGTGCAGTCCCAGACTTAGAAGCAGACAAAGAGCCAACCCTTTCATCGTCCGGTCACCATGAAGACGAAAGACCCATTCGTCCAATTCCCTTCACCATTCTGAAGATACACCGAAAAGGTATTCAAATTCCGCTGTTGCACCGACAACACCTTCATGGCGCCTTTTGAATTCGGTTGGGAAGAAACGACAGAAATCGCCATGGGCACCAACTGAGATGCATTACTCATGGTCGTATCCAGAATAATATCATAGCGTCCAATACTTTCTAATTTGGAGCTTTTTATCCCGAAATGGCCTGAAGAGGAAAGAGTCCCGTCCGTGGATACGAGCCCCCAGGCCACAAGGGCGTTATCCCGGTATCTCCGACCAACGACCGGGGCGGAATTGGTACCCAGATCCTCATCAATTTGAAGCGCTTTTTCAGAAGTCACCCGGAAGCCATCCAAAGTTAAGGTGCCGGTTGCGGACAGATCCACATCCTTGGCTCCCTGAATCAGGAGAGCTTCCGAATTCTCAGTGTTATCCAGCAAAACAACATTATTACCGTCGCCGATCTGGTTTTGAAATTTATGCTCAGGCAGGGTCTGCGGGGGCGGGTTGGCGTCGTTGAAGAGACGCCCGAGGACGACCGGACGATCCGGATCGCCTTCCAGAAAGGCCACCGTGACCTCCTCCCCGATCCGGGGAATGGCCATGCTCCCGGGCATGGGGGATTGCATCACCGGAATCCAAGCAAAAGAAGACTCGTCATTGTTGCCTTCCCGGTCCCAGTGAAACTGTACTTTTACCCGGCCAAATTCATCCACATGAAGCTCCTCTCCCCCGGGGCCGACGACTTTCGCGCTGAGCAGTCCCTCGATGCGCGGCCGGGAAGTCTTCCGTAGAGGTCGGAATGTGCGGGATAGCGGGATGGCCGTGAACACATTACCATAGCGCTGAACATACTGTGTTCCTTCCTGTAGGGTAATGCCCGCCTGCCGCACCCGGGTTATCCGGTAAATGCCACCCATGTTGCCAGCACTGGCATCGGTGATATCGAGGATCATTCCAGGACGTAATCCTCTAAGTGTACTGGTGCCGGTAATCACACTTTTACCGAGATCCAGGCGTTCAGCCTCAAGGTCTGCGGCATCGTCTGTGCCCGTGGAGTCCAGTTGCCGTCCATCAAACTCATAGACGACCCCCACACTTCCCTCAGCGGAAGCTGTCGATTCAAAGGGACTGTTTCCCGCTAAGCCGTTCCAACTTCGAACAATCGCTGAACCTGAACCCAGGTGACTACCCTGCTGCAGCGTGTAGATATATTGAGTCCCTACACTCTGTTCAGACAAATGACCAAAGTAGGTTCCCGCCTGGCCCCCGGAAAACCCGGAGTTAGCATCCCCCAGCAGCATGGTAACGGCACCGTTGCTGTGGCTGAAGCGATACCAGATCCCCTCCTCCTCCATCAGTCTACTGATAAAATCAAAATCCGATTCCTGATACTGAACCAACACATCGCGGGAGGCGTAACTCCCGCTAAGGCCCGCATCGGAAAAGGGAACACCTCCATCGCCCAACATCTCTTGAATCACATTGATAGAAGTGCGTTCAGTAAACACCTTCGAATTCGTACTGTAGGTCAACCGTGCTAAAGGGGGCAGCAGTTTCACAATGTAGGTGCGGACTCCATTTTCTACCGAGGCCAGCCCCATGGAGGCGATGATGCCGGCGAAGGGTGTTCCGGCCCCATGTTGAAAGGTGGCCGTCGTGCCCAACAGGCTACTGGCATTGATGGACGAACTGAACTCCACCTCCAGACAGTAGCTGTAGAGTTCACTGAGGGCCTCTTCCCCGAAAAACCCGCTCACCGAGCCCGTCCCGGCCGTGGTGGTCAGGGTTCCCAGTGCACTGTAACTGGCGCCTGAGGTCTGACGAAGCAGGGTCTGATGCGGAATGGCCGGCGGTGGATTCAGCGGTTTCAAGCGATCCGCCAGCTGTCGGTATACCTGTTCCGGACTCACCTGCAACAGTTCCTGAGTAAGCACACCCGGGGCAATATCCTCGGCGAGAATGCTCCCATCCAGAATGGCGGAACTATCCACCGCTCCCTCCGACAAATCTTCCGCTTCAATGCTCCCGTTCTGTATGTTGTCGCTGTCCACGGCATTATTGGCGATTTTCGACGCGGTAATACTCCCCGTACGAACTGTGTATGCGACCACGGCATAGGGGCTGGCATTCAGGCGTTGCCGGGGAGTCAGCGTCTGTCCCCCCACCACCGTTTCCACCCAGACATCCCCTCCAAGCAGGTTCTTGGATAAGCCGGAAGCCGTCGTATTCTGCCCCAGTTCATATTCATACAACCCGTCAACTACAGTCACCGTGGCAGATTCAGTGTAGATGGCCGATCCCCCGGTCGAGCTTGTAAACAGGCGGAACTCCATGGGGATGTTTCCGTTGACGAGTTTGTTCCCGTCCAGCAGTTTGCCCTGGATGTGTAAACGTCCAGGGAACGCAGATACGGAAAGGCTGCAACACAGCGCAACGAATAGGATAAAATAGGATGTGATCTTCTTCATCTTCCTCAAAGCATAGATTATGCGGAAGCACATACGCAGATGCTCAGAAAAAGTAAATCATAGGAAGCGACTTAAGTCCTTTATTCACATAAACGTAGAAAACTCGCTCCTCATCTTTCGTCCAGACAAAAAACCCAGCCCCGAAGGACTGGGTCGTTGTTTTCACTTTCGGAAACGTTAGCTATTACGGCGTTTTTTAGCTTCACGCTTTGCGCTGCGTTCCTTCTTTTCCCGATCCGGACGCCCACGGTTCACTCTCCGTTCCCGGGTAAAGCTACCCTCTTCCCGGTTCCGGGTAGCACTGCCACTACGTGTCCACTGCTTGCCGTTCTCACCGGTCCGGGTTTCCGTCCAGCTACGGCCGTTTTCAGTACGGGTGGCGGAACCGTTACCAGTATAACTGCGGGTTTCCCCCTTGGCATTGGTGCGGCTGCCCGTGCTCGTCCAGGTGGCTCCACTTTCGCCCCGGGTCACGATTTTCTCATTGCTGCCGGAAACGGTTTTGCCGTTTTCGTTCGTACGAGTCCAATCTTTGCTGACCGTAACCGTACCATCATCATTCTTCACGGCACTTCCGGAACCCGTACGGGTGTAATCCACGCCCTTGGCTGAGCTTCCTGTCGTACTGCTACTCCAGGTTCGCCCATCCTCTGTGCGGGTAGCCGATCCGGTAGTGGTGGAGGTGCCGCCGCGGCTATTCGTGTGGGTGGCTGTCCAGGTGGACCCGTTTTCGCTACGTTCCCGTTCGCCAATCGTTTTCACAACGACAAAGTCGGAATCGTCTTCTGCAAATAAAAAGCTACTACTGATCAGGGCGCTAAGAACAATGATGGATGTTTTCATGGGATCTCCTTGTATACGTACTGTGATGACAAGGATACAAACGCAGGCTCCCACTCATTATTGTTCTGAAGAGGAAAAAAATGATCAGCTTAACTCAAGATGTTCTAAAATCTCTTCAAGCTCATGAGGTCGGGGACCGCCTGCTTCAAGAAACTTGGCGGCAGACAGAGCACTATTCAAAGGACGTTCTGCTTTGCGGGCTACGATATCGCTACTGGGTTCCAGATGAGAAGCATCCAAACCCAGCACCTCTGCCACCCGTTGGGTCAACTCATAGCGTGTACCCCCTTGCTTGGAGCTAATTTGCCAGATTCCGTCTTTTTGCTCATGTGCCAACCAGAATACCCCGCGTGCGACATCCTCAATCCAGGTAGGATGACGAACCAACACATTATCAATCTGCTGAGCCTTGCCAGACTTGAGGGCTTCAATCATGAGGGAGATGAACCCGGGTTTCGCCGGATCCGGGTCAGCGCCCACCAACACAGGAATCCGAACAATGGTGGTGTTGGGTCGTTCCGCAAGCCCGGCTTCCGCTTCCGCTTTCATGCGACCGTATACATTAACCGGGTCGGGAAGGTCCGATTCTGTATAAATGGGGTCCTTCCCGGAAAACACATAATCTGTGCTGATGAACACAAAGCGTTTCTCTTCCGGGAGAGATTCAGCCAGACGGAGAACCGCATCACGATTTAATATAGCTGCCCGTTCCGGCTCCGTTTCGCAGAGATCCGGTTCCCGTATTGCCGCTAAATGAATGAGCGTTTCTGCATCAGATGAACCCAGTACCGCTGGGAAACGTTTCATTTCTTCAAGAGGTAATGGAATAGCTCCAGGCAAGGAAATACGGTTAGATAAAGGGATGATATCATCATTTTCCGCCAATTTACGAAAAGCTGAACCTAAAAATCCGGAAGCACCACTCAACAAAATTTTCATAGTGGACATCTAAAACAAATCGTGGTTCATTCAATGTCCGTTTTTGTAAGAACCCGACTTTGTTCGCCGTAACAAATTCCTTGCAAATATCGAATACCCATACCATGTTGTGAGAAATATTCCTCGCATTAGACAATTTGAAATCGAAATCGGAGTACACATGATGACGTTCCCCCATGCCCGCGCATTGCTGTCAGGCTTGGTGTTCTTCTGCGCTCTCTCCCTCCACGGAGATGAGCTGTCCGACGCCCAGGCCCTCCTCAAGCAAGGAGACTTCAACGGCGTCCAGGAGACCCTGGCCCCTCTTCTGGATCAGGTAGATCCTCCCGTCGAAGCCTTAGCTCTCTCCTACCGTGCGGCTCGCACTGCAGGTCAGGTCTACACGGCAGAACGCCGGGTACGGGCACTGATTGAACGGGAAGGTGAACGCAATCCTGATTGGATCTACGAAGGAGCCATGCTGGCCCGGGATTTGGGTGACGAAGCTCGTTCTCTGGACCGATTGATGTTCTACGTGCGGACTCAGAAAGAAAAGTCTCCCCGCTTGGAACAGGCCCTTCAGGAATTAAATAGCCGCGGCAACCAACCCAAGGCCTTTCAGGTTTATCACAAACTGTATGGTTCGGAGAAAGCCACCTTCTCTCTGGGTCGCAGCATGCTGGAACGTCTGAAAGCTTCAAACGAACCTGCAGCGATGGTCGAAATGGCTGGGATCCTGGTGCAAACCTTCAATGACCCCGCCCAGATTAACCGCGTATACAGCATCATGCGGGAGTCTCTGGAACAGAACATGTATGGCCTCAACCGAGATGCCGTCTACAAAGCCTTGCTCTCCGGTAATATCGGCGGCCTCGGGGAACTCCGCCGCATGGTGGAACGGAAAGGTATGAATGCCGGCGACATTCTTGCCTTCATGGAAAAATCTACAGAACCCCTGGACGGCTGGTGGTTGTATCGCATCAAAGATATTGGGAACGAAAAGAACGAAACCCTCCGGAAGGGCTACGCTCAGCGCCTGTTGGCCCTTGAGCCTCTTTACCGTCAGAAGGCCGACGGTCCCCTCTACCGCAGTTATGCCTGGCGGGTTATCGGAAACCCACGCTTGTACTTCACCAAAAATGATCGCTGGATTACGGAAAAACAGGCCGATGCCATTTTCCGTCAAACTGCGGCCAAAGTGGGCAAAGAGAATCTCTCCGGCCTGCGTTCCTTGGGTGATGCTCTGCTTCGTGAAAACCGCGACACGCCGCATCGATTTGTGAAAGACGCTGGCGCACGCCGTAAGCTGCTTCAGGAACTCTCCCCTGCCTTTTCATCCGGTTCCTTGATGGAACTGACCAAGGGCAATGAAAAGAACCCGAAAACGCTTCAAGCCCTATTCAAAGCGACCGGAAATCGTTTGGATGTGCGTATGCGTGCCCTTGAGCAAATGCGCGATGCAAAAATGAATCCGCAAGTGATCGCGACCACACGGGAGGAATTACTCTCCCGTCCCACAAACTTTGATGAGCGGATGATCGCTCGTGGCTTCCTTTCTGCTGAAGGCATCTCATCTGCAGATAAAGTGAAAGTCCTTGAAGAAGCCTATCAGAAAACTGGAAATGCAGATCGGCTGAAAAAGCTAATCAATAACCGGGATAACCGCAAAAAGAATGACGCAGCTCTCAAAGCCTTCGCCTCGAAACTGGACAGCAATAAAAAAGCTCAGGATCCGGTTCTCGCCATTCTCATGGACGTGGCCGCGAATGGCAAATTGCGTGGTGGCAAAGAACCCTCTGCGGCCTTCAACCAAAAAATGAATGAAGCCTTCGCTGCTTATGGCAAAAGCTACCCTGATGCTTCCGCTCCGGCGCTGCGCAACGCCTACATGCAGCGTCTGCTCCAGTTGTACCGTGACACGGCGGACAACAGCCGGGAAGGTCGCCGCGCTTACGCCAAAGTGGTTGCGCCGAAACTCTCCGCCAAAGCGAATTGGGAAGGGATCATTGATTTCAGTATCTCTGACAATGGTAATGACGGGCTCTCGGCTTTCTACGTAGCCAATAGTTACGTTCCCCTCTTCAAACGCTATCGCCCGGAATTTGCGACCGCTACGCATCCGATAGGCAGCGATCAGGCTCTACTCCAGCCTTACTTCGCCCAGATGAGCGGCGATGCTCTCGAAGATTACCTCTATTACAACCGTAATCAGATGAAACCCGCCTTTCTGGCGGCTCAGGTGAAAGACGCTCTGAAAAACCCGAAACTGGCTGAGGAAGCTGGCTACAATTTCAGTGAAGTACTGATGGCACTCAAAAAGGATGCCAAAAACAACTCCGCTCTCCCCTTGGCTGAACTCCGGCAGGCCTTTCTGGCTCCAGGGAAAGATGGAAGTTACAACGGCTACTGGCGGATACGCAATGAAGTGATCTTCTTACACAAGGAAGCCGGCCAGCATGTCAAGGCCTTGGAATATGTGGAAGCCAATGCCAGCAAGGCTAAGAAGCCAGCTGCGGTACACATGTTGCTCTCTTCCCTCTATGCCGACCGCTCTCCTCCTGCAGAAGCCAAAGGCAGTGATACCAAACCCGGTCATGCCCGCCATGTGATCATCGACAGCACGCTTCCTTTGATCAGTGACTTGGACAACGCGGGTCTGAGCCAGCTCTACATCAGCAACGACATGGTGCGTGGTGTAAACTGGATGCTTGATCGCAACAACTCGACTCCGGAACAGAAAAAATCCCTGGAGCAGTTTGAAATCGAAACCGCACGGGCTCTCGCCGCAGGTGCGGGTCACAACACCAGTTGGCGTGAAGTGGGCGGTTCTGTCCTCCGTGCCTTCCGCAAGGAAGTGGCCGACAACAACATTCCCGGCATGCAGGATCAGATTCTCCTCGCAGGCCGCATGGCGAGCAATGACTTCAGTGAAAGCTATGCGAAAGCCATGATCGATCCTTTGGTTGAAGGTGAACATCTGGAACTGCTGCTGCTGCTGACCTCTGTCGTGAACAAAGGGGATCCCGCAGCCCGCATGGCACTGAACCAAGCTCGCGGATTGGCTTCCTCCGAAGTCACCGGAATCTACCCGGTTGAGAAAACAGACCCCGCCTACCCCCTCTTTCAGGCTGCGGACGAACTGGCACGGAACAATCGCGAACGTGCCTGGACCCTGCTGCGTGAGAATCTGGAAGCTTTCGCCAAAGATCCGCTCATGTTCCCTCCGGAGTTCACCGCCTGGTCTTTGAACCGTCTGCGTGAAGTACGGGGCGAAGGCGATGTGTGGCTGAACCAGTCCCGCGAACTCAGCAATGCAATCATGACCCGCAGTGGGGAGTTGACTCCCAACCTGCAGGCTGCGGTTATGCTGAACCGTGCGGAACTCTTCCGCGACGAAAAGAACTTCGAAGCAGCCCGTTTGGAATATCAGGCCATTCGACAGAACCCGGAACTGCAAAAAACTCCGGCGGGCCGCCAGGCGATGTTCCGCGATGTGGACCTCATGATCTCCATGGGCAACGAATCTTCTGCAGAGAACCTGATCGAGTACTGGCTGGCCACACCCGATCCGGAACTGCAAATCAAAGCTCATTACTTCCAAGCCCTCATGGCCTTCAATGCCGGGGATGATGAAGCCACCCGTGAAAACCTCGATAAGGTGTTTGCACTCGACTTCACCAATGCGGAAGCCCGTTTGCTACACGGTAAATGGCGTCTGCGTACCAATTACGAAGTGGACAACCCGGAAGTGTTGCTGGGTACACTGCGTGACCGTACCATCCTTCGTCCAGGTCAGCCCCTTCGCATTAGTGTGAAGGACGAAAACCTGAGCGTGGTCGGAGGCGGCTCCGCCATCCCCGTGTTGGTGAAAACCTCTCAGGGTGGTGACCTTGAGAAACTGAACCTCTTCCCCTCCACCCGCGATCCCAAGCTGTTCCGCGGTAGCATTGACACTCAGTTGGGTGCGGCCGTGCTGACCAACAGTCTGCTGGAAGTCAATGGCATGGATGTGGTGAGTTACGAAATCGAACCCGAGTTCCTCGCCAACCGCGGCATGACCACCTCCGAGCCGAAACAGCTTCGCATTGTGGATGACGCCCGCTTAGCCGTTTCCCCCGGAAATATTCTTACCGAAGCGGAACAGCAGGAACTGGAAATTGAACAACAGATGAATGCCAGTACCGGAAATAGCGGTGGTGGAAACATTCGTCCCGGTAACCCCTTCTATATTCTGGTACGCGACCGCGACCGGAGTAACGGTGCCGATAACAATGAGATTCAGGTCTCCGTGGAAACCAGCAGTGGGGACCGCCTTAGCCGCCTGACCCTGACAGAAACAGCCCCGTACACCGGTGAGTTCCGCGGAAGCGTTCCCACCGCCCTGCCCCCTCCCCGCGCTTCCGCATCGGATACCGCGGAAGGGATGAACCCCGGAGATGTCATTAACATCAACAATAGTGGCACCTGGAGAAGCAAAGCAGATGGCAAACCGGGTAAATGGCTGAAAGCCGATACCATGGGCAGTCATTTGGTTCAGCGGGCACAGGCCAACATGCCGGATCCGAAAGGGGTGAAGGAAATTGTGCTCCATGGCGCTCTCTTCGGCGAAGAGATGGTTCTGGGCAGCTTCCCCAAACGCAGTATTCCTGGGGGCGGCATACGTCTGCAGACCAGTTCAGCGAACCTGCGAAGCATCGATCAGTACCGCGAACATTTTGGTTCTACCAAGACCACGCCCAAAGTGGTGGATGGATTCAAATATGACGTGAAAGAAAATGGTCGCCAGATCCATCTTCGCGGTGCCTTCTGGAAGCAGGATGATAAAGACTTGTCCCTGCGTTTCCTTCCCTTGATGGAAGGCCAGAAATACGCCATGAATGATGCCTTTCTTACCTTGCTCGTAAACGGGGAAAAAGTAGCCTCCGGACGTGGCAGTGAACTGGCGCAGAAAAGCCTGGGCGTGAGTCTGCCAGCAGGCGGTCACATCCTGGAAGTCTTCGGCTATGTGAAACAGAAGCGGGACGGCTTTGAATTGGCCGTGGAATACGCCGACGGTTCCGTCGAACCCCTTCCGGCCGCCTGGTTTAGTACTCAGGAAAACCCCGAGCTGGAAAGCTTCCTGCAGGATAAAGCCACCCTTAGCCGGAATGAAAACGGCTGGGTAGCCGATTTCAAAGAACCCATGCGTCTTCGCAGTCTGCGCTGGGAATTCGTTCGCTACACCGGCGACTCGGTCAGTGTAAGCGAACTGAGGATTCAAGACAGTAAAGGCAAGCCGGTCCTTCCTTCTGCAAATGACTTCTCCATGGCCTTGAATAACGAGCAATTGGAAGTTGCACCCGGTGACCGCATCACCGTGACCTACCTGGACACGGTGACCTCTGATGGCGCTCGTAGGCCTCTGAGTCAGCGTCTGGGCTCCAGTTTCAATAACGGAAACATTGGTTTCTTCTTTGAAACGCTTTCGGCAACCAGCAAAGGCATGAGCCGCAGCCTGAACAATGCCTTCCGTTTCCGCCCCGGAGATGACTTCCTGGTTGTCGTGAACGACAGCGACCTCGATGTCAGCCCTGAGGCCGATACCGTGGAAATTCGGATTCGCAGTCGCGGTGGTCAAAACTTGATCTTGAAAGCGGTAGAAACCGGAGGAGCGGTCGACAAAGAAGGCGATCCTGTTCATAGTGGCCGTTTCGAAGCCCTGCTTCGCACGACCGCGGACGGTGAAACCGGTAGCGATACCTTGCGCGTTGGCAAAGGGGATCGCATTGAAGCCAGTTACACCGACACAGAAAATACCTCACCCGGTATTCCCTTTGATCGCCTCACCAGTCTGGAAAGTGTTCAGCCGACCAATCCGATCTTCACCTTCTATCACACCTGGCGGGAACGCATGGTGGATGACAGTGTGGAAGCGGAAGGTAAGCTGAACCAGATCCGCGGTCGCAGTGGTAACCAGTCCATCTCTGAGCTCTATACGTGGACTCAGGCTGGCCGCACCATGACCGAAGAGGAAATGCAGGTTGATCCCCTGCTGATCAATACCGATGCCCCTATGCCTCTGCAGGTCTACATGCCCTCCGAAGCCATGCATAGTGGCAGTCACCTCATTTTGACAGCTATCGCAACTTCTGAAAAAGAAGCAGCGGCTGCAGAAGGTCGTGAGGCCGTAATGTTTGAACAGAAAATGGGACTGGGACGTGGAGGCGGAGGTGTCCGCATTGAGCGTGCCGAAGAAGCGGAAGAAGGTGCCATTCTTGAAGAAAATGCCACCTTTGCCGGAAGCGTTCCCCTCGCCCTTGGTACAGCCACTGGTTTGGAATCTGCTGGTGACGGCGGGAACCGTGCATTACGCGTTCAAGGCAATGATCAAGTTGAACTGAAAATTGCGACTGTGGATGGGAAAGTCCTCGCAGAACGGAACGTACAATTGGTCTCCGAGGCCGTCATCGATTTGATGGACAGCGGTTTTGAAGCCGGCCGTCGAAAAATCCACCTCGGAGAACGTTTCTTCGTGGTAGTCTACGACAGCGATCAGGATAAAAGCTCTGAACTTGATGAAGTGACCATTAAAGCCGTCGGTTCCCGTTCCGGTAATGAAGTAGACTTGGTTCTCAAAGAAACCCTGCCCCATTCCGGTGTGTTCACAGGTGTGCTCCTCCCCCGTTTCGAAAGCAGTCTGGTTGAAGAAAAACCGGCTGATGCTGAAATGGGTGAAGACGCTGAAGTTGTGGAACAGGAGCCCGATGAACTGGCTGGCATCCCCAGCCTGGGTGTGGTCTTCGGAGAATCCATTGAATTCCGCTATGAAGACCTCGAAGTGCCCCCGGTTCGTCAGGCCGGTACCCGTAGCGTCACCGGTGAGCTCTTTGAAGGTTCAGATGGTAACCTGCTCGCATTCACCAAGTACTTCCCTGAAGAAGACATGGCCGTACGCGTTCAGTTCCGTCTTGCCGAAAGTCTCTTTGAGATGGCCAAAGATTACCGGAAGCTGAAACAGCAGGATAAATCCTCTGAATCGATTGCTGAAGGTAAACGAATTCTGGAAGAGGCTCTGGCCAGTCATCCCGACTCTGAATTGGCGGTAGAAGGTGAATACCTGCTGGCCAACCTGTATCAGGAGATGGCCGCGGAAGTAGCCAAGGAAGATGAAGACCAGTCCAAACGTCATTATCAAGAGGCCCTGGCCCGTTTCAGTTCTCTGCTGAGTAGCTGGCCGGACAGTGATTTCGCCGCCCGTGCACAGTACCACAAGGCCCTGTGTCTGGAGAAACTCGGTGACTTCCGTCAGGCATCTGAGGAATACGTGAAGATGACCTACATCTTCCCCGAATCCCCGCTCGTGGGTGATGCCGCCATTCGTTTGGCTACTCACTATTACAAGAACGAGGAACGATTCGATACTGCTGGTAAGATCTATGCGAACTTCCACAGTCGTTTCTCAACCCACCCTCTGGCTGCCAAAGCCTTGTTCATGAGTGCACAGTGTCACTTGAAACAGGGGGATGTCTGGGAACAGGAACGTATTGCGGAAGGTATCAGTGGAGACCAAGTGCGCACAGAACGGATTCTGGACGAATACCGCAGTGCCGTTAAAGCATTGGAGACTCTGATCAATGACCCTGCGGCATCGGCAGACAAAGAAATTCGAGCCCAGGCCATGTACTGGGCAGGTGACGCCAGTCTCCGGGCCATGGATTATCCGAATGCCTATCTGTTCCTGAAACGGGTCACCTTCGAGTATCCTGAATCTGAATGGGCACGCCGCGCTCGTGGTCTCCTGCTTCAGTCGGCCGAATTCTTCGAAGGACTCTAATCATGATTAAACGCACCCTGACCCTGCTGCTGCTTTGCGCAGCAGCGGCCTTGCCCCTGCAAGCCCGCAAAAAGCCGGTATGGACACCGGTGATGCCCGTGGAGTTCTACAAGGAACTCACGCTGGAACAACGTGCCCAGGTGGACAAGGCCTTGAAGCTCTACGAAAAAGGTGGTTCCGGCAAAAACCGCAAAGAGCAGCAACTCCACAAAAGTGCTGCCAACGAGTGGGAACGATTCCGCGTGCAATATGCGGATTCCATCCCGGACGAACTCTTTGGCTATTCGCTGTTTATGCAGGCCATGGCGCAACAGCGGGCTGCTGACCGCCACACCGCTGTCCGAACCTACACCGAAGTGCTGGATTTCTATCCGTCCACGGTGTGGTTGGCCGCCCCTGCCCTGTACAACCGTGCTAAGACACATGAGGAAATTGGCGATCTGAAAAAAGCCTATCAGGATTACACCGAAATCACCAAGGATCCGGCTTACAGCCAGCATGCGCTTGCCGGGTACGCTCTGATGAAGGTGTCCGATAACCACTGGGAAAACAAACGCGAAAAAGATGCGGTGCGCATGTGGGAAAAACTTCGGGAGGAGTTCAAAGAAAAGAACCCACCCTCCTATGATCAGGCCGGACAACGTCTTTATGATCGTACCCTGGTAACCGGGGACTTTGAAGCCGCCCGCAACGAACGCGTGGAGCGTCAGACCCGTGGTTCCGAAGAGGAACGCTTCGCAAACGCGACCAAAGAAGTATTTCTCCGCGTTCAAGGTAGCACCTACAAATACTACGACAGCTGGTACTTCAAACCTCACATGGGGGATAAGAAGAAAGGTAAAGCCCAGAAAAAGCTCATCGAAGACTCTCGGAATTGGTTTATCGCTCAGGCCAACGTATTCAGTGCCGTGAACCGCGACTGGGAATTTATGCTCATGCGCTTCGATGACCTGGCCCGCTATGACAAAAAGGCCATGGAGAAATTCATTCCTGAGCTCTCCGCTTATCTTCAGAAAACGGGCGATCCCAAGGTCAAAAAAGAGCGTGCAAAAACCCTGATCAGCAAGCTCAGTGGTATCAAACAGTACAACCAGGCCATGGCGCTGCTTCCTTTTATCCCGGAAGTCCCGGAGCGATTGTGGACGGAATACGGTTTATATCAGACCCAGAAAAAATATGAAGACTGTGAGCGGGTCCTCGATCAATTGGCCTCGTTGAAAGATTCCGAACAGGCACAACGTATTCTCACGGAACGGGCCAGTCTCTACCATCGCAACATGGGTAAATATGAAGAGGCCATCAAGCTCTACCACCAGATCAATGATCCCGAGAACACCCTCTGGGAAATCACAGACTGTTACCGCAAAATGGGCCAGAAAGACCGAGCACAGGAAACACTCACCGAAATTGCTTCCATTTTCCCGAATCTTGCCGCGAGAGCGGTGTTACAAAAAGCGGAATTCTACCGCTCGGATGGAGCAAAAGAATCGGCCATTGGACTCTATCGCAATCTGTTAGCACATCCGGAATGGAAGAAAACGGGAGAAGCCTCCCGTGCTCATGACCGTCTGGAAGATCTTGGCATTGCCACTGGTGGTGCCGTACTCAACGAGGTAAATTAATGATGAATACTCGCACTTTGATACTCGTCAGCGCTCTGCTGGCACCCGCTATGGTTCAGCTTCCGGCTCAGCAACCCCGTTCTGCCCGTTCGGCAGAAGGTGGCGCAGACCGCGAAGAACTTCGCGCCCGCCGCATGATTGACTCCGCAACCAGTCTACTGGAAAGCGGACAGAAAGAACGTGGCATCAGTATGCTTGAAGCCGTAGGGAATATGTTCCCGGACAGCAAAGCCCGATACCGGGCCGCGCTCGAGCTGGGACGTTACTACCAAGACACGTCCAAGTACGAAGAAGCGATGGAAAAGCTTCGAGAAGTTCGGGACTCTGAAGATCCCGCGGAACTCGCGGAAACCTGGTACCGGATGGGAGCCGTTCAGTTTGCCCAGGCTCAGTACAACGAAGCCTTTGCCTCCCTGCGTCGGGTGACCAACGAATATCCTGAAAGTGTCTGGACCAACCATGCCTACGACATCATTGGTCAGGGACATTTTAAACAAGGCCGTTGGGGTAAAGCCGTGGAAGCCTTCCAGATGGTGGGTACGGCAGTACCAGCTGACCTGGAACAAGATGGTGAAGTCCTCGCAGAAGCCGGACAGCGTCTGTTCATTAAAGTGACAGACAAGGATCTACGCATTCTGAACATGCTCGGTGAGGACCTGAGTGTGCGTTTGGAAGCGGAATCTGGAGATGTGGAAACCGTTCCCCTACTCGCCTTGGGCCGTGGTGGGGAAGATTGGCTCGCCTCCGTTCGCATGGCCCCGGAGATCGGCGAAGAAAACGACCGCATTCTCACCGTACAGGGTGGCGAAACCATCGGAGTGTCTTACATCGACAACAACAACGCCAGCGGGGACAACGATGTAAAGATCGACAAAACCGTGCGGATCGTTTCGACCGGTCGTGTGGGCTTCACCGACGGAGCTTACAACCGGAATGTCAAAGGCGTGTTTGCCGGACAGCCCGCTTACCTGCGTTTAACGGACCTCGATTTGGATACCACCGGTGAAGCGGATGTCGTGACCGTGAACATCACCGCAATGTACGCCGTGGAGCCTGAGAAGGAAGAAGGCGAAGTCGAATTGGGTGTGGATGTGGCGGACCTCGAAGACGAAGAAGAGGAAATCATCTGGGAAGAACGCGGTAGCGTTCAGGTGACCTTGGTCGAAACGGCTCCTCACAGCGGAGAATTCCGCGGAAGCTTCACGCCCGTGGAAAGCGGTGCGGATCCGGTGGACGGCAGCATTTTGGAAATCATGCCAAACGATGAATTGGTGATGAGCTACCTCGATGAAACCCATCTGCGTGCCCGCGAACCGGAAGAACGCAGTGCCCGGGTGAAAGTCGTGGTCGGTGGAAGCACCGATCCTGAATCCATTGTCTCTGTGGCAAATGACCCGGATACCCAGGCACGGAAGCTCCTGATTGAAGCACAGTTGCTGCATCGTTGGGGTTCCATTTTCAAAGAAGTCGGTTTGGATGACTCCGCGTTCAGTAAAGCTGAAGAAGGCTTGGTCAAAGTGGAGGAAATCCTTCAGCTGACTGCCCGGGAAAGTATTGACCGTGAACTGCTGGAACGTAGTTTCGCCACGAAATGGGACCTCTTCCTCGTGCAGGGTCGACTCAATGAAGCCATTGCCACCTGTCAGGCTCTGGTTCGTTTGTTCCCCGATACCACCTTGGTGGATCAGGCCTTCATGAACATCGCCCGTGCCCGTGCAGAATCGGAAGACCCCGATGACAAATGGGAAGCCGTCAATGTATATGGTCAGGTCATTGCCCTTCCGGAGTCCGAATTGAAAGCCGAAGCACAGTTCCGCATTGCGGAAGTCAAAGAAGAGCTGATCAAAATTAACACCAAAGCCGGAAGCCAACCCAACTTTGCTCCCGCTATGGTTGATTACCAGCGTTGTGCGGACACCTACCCCAACTCTCCGTTTGCAGGCGAGTCCTTCAACAAAATCATCAACTACCACATTGGCTTGCGTGACTATGTTCGTGCGGTCGAATTGATGGATCGAGTGACGCAGGATTATCCGGACGCTCCCTGGTTGGATGAAATTCTGCTCAAATGGGGTGTGGTTGCTTTCCGTATGGGCAACCGGGATCTGGCGGTACAGAAGTTCATGCAGGTGTTAGAAGAATACCCCAACGGAGCCTCCGCAGGACAGGCTTCTGAGTTCCTTCGAAAACTTCGCTAACTGAACCCACGGGCTGGGCGGACACATCGAAAACGTTCGCCCAGTTCTACCAGCCGATGCTCTAGTTCCCTATGAAAAAGATTCTTATTCCATTTCTGATGCTCTTCCTGCCACAGCTTTTGCTTGCGGCTGAAGAACTTAAGGTCTCCGTATCAACACCTCATCCTGGCTACGGGATAGAAATTCAGCGTATTGATGCTTCCGGTGATCAGTACTTTGTCCTGGTGTCCGTAAAGCTCCCTGATCCGGGAACCATGTATCCAATGATGATCAGTAGCGCAGAGGATCGCGTTCACGTGGAGACCGCACCAAAACAGGTCACGGTGATTCTTCTCAAACGCCCTTGGGGCTGGGGAGAGGAACTCAGCGTGGAAAATGAGGCGGAATATCTAAAACACGCCAAAGGATCTCAATCTATTCCCTTTACCCGTAAACCGAACTCCACTAAGTAAAGTTCATACCTTTTTCTGAATCCTCCCCTCACCGGAGAACATCATGTTAACGTACCTTCTCGATGGCGGCCCGATTATGCTGCCACTGCTCCTCCTCTCCATTCTCACTCTGGCAATCATTATTGATCGTGTCCGGGCCTTTCGCGCCGCGGGAGACGACTTCGATACCCTGCGTATGGAAGTGAACCAGAAGCTCATGGATGAAGAACTCGATGGCGCCATCACCCGCACCGAACAGGAAGACGGCCCCGTTGCCGCCTGCCTGCTGGTTGGCCTGCAGCGTTACCGCAAAATGCGTAGCCGTAAACGCAGCCCAGAGGAAATGGAAACCGCAGTTTCCAAAACCATGGAAGATTACGCACCCAAAGCGATCAGTGGCTTGGAAAAACGTCTGAACCTCTTGGTGTTGATCGCATCCGTTTCCCCTCTCCTGGGGATGACCGGTACGGTGACCGGTATGATTAAGAGTTTTGACAAGATGGCGGCATCAGCCGGTCTGGACCCTGCAGCCGTTTCCGGCGGGATTGCGGAAGCCTTGATCACCACGGCGGCCGGTCTGATTGTGGCCATTCCTGCTGTGGTGGCCTACAACCTTTTCAGCCGCCGGGTTGAAGAGTACAACATCGCTATCGAAGAGTGCGTGACCGATGTGGTCACCTGTATCTCTGAAGTCTGATCTCCCTGACGAGACCCAATGGGACGTAAACGACAACGCGAAAAAGAAGATGCGGAAATTGATGTGGGCGCTTTCGCCGACATCGCCTTCCTGCTGATTATCTTTTTCATCCTAACCACCAGTATTGTCCGGAGTACCGGACGTGAGCTGGAACTGCCGCAGGCGCAGACCCCGGAGAACAAATCGGTGGATGAAAAGACACCGACCATCAATCTGCTGGAAGATAAGATTCTCTTTGGTGAGGATGAGGACAACATGGAGGAAATTGCCTTCGATGCCCTGCGCCTGGAACTGCTGAAGAAAAACATGCAGGAAGCGGAAGAAAAAGACCGCATGGTGGTGCTCGAAGTGGGTGAAGAAGTCAATTACGACCGCTACTTCAAAATGGTATCCATGGTGAGTGATCTTGGGGGCATCATTGCTTTGGTGGAGGAGACGGAAGAATGACCATCCGCCGTAAGAAAAAGCCCAAGCTGTTGCTTCCCCTGGCCTCCATGGGCGACATCGCCTTCCTGCTCATCATTTTCTTTATGCTGGTCTCCTCCTTCATGAAGAACAACCAGGAATTCGACCCTGCGACCTCAGCAGACATTGTGGACCTGCCCACAGCGGAAATCTCCGTGGTGCTGGACAAAAACAATGAACTCTGGATTCAGGGTCTCCCCACCAGCAGCAGCGAACTGGCCAGTGCGCTGGAAGTGCTGGTACAAGACCGCCGACGGGACACCGAAGTCCACGTCAGCATTCACAAAGATTTAAAACGATCTGATTATATGCCGGTTATGGAGGCGCTCAGCGAGGCGGGCGTCCGATTTAAACTCACCGGTCAACAGTCTGACGCATAACTCAGGAATAGAATATGGACTCAAACGCCACACTAACGGAACGTGATCCGGAACGCTTGCTGGACAGTATCAACAAGAGCATCTTTGTGAAAGCTCTGCTGATGTCTACGGTTGTGCATCTGATTTTTGTCCTCGGCAGCTCTTTCAGTCTCTACAAAGACTGGGCCGAGTATGGTATTTCCTCGGAAGACAACGGATTCCACACCCCTTCCAAAATCAAGGCCATCAAACGAAACATGGCCGAACAGAAGGAAGAGGAAGAGCGTCAGCAGAAACTGGAAGAACGTCTGGAGCAGCAGCGTGCTGAAGCCGCTGAGGCCGAAGCCAATGCAACTCCAGAAGCTGAAGCACCTGCAGAGCCTGAAGGGAATGCCGGGGATGAAACGCCCAAGCCTCCCGAAATTGAGCCCATGGAACCCAAGGGAAGCTTTTCCCTGGACGACGTTCCCGGCCTCGGTCTCTAAGCGACGGACGCATTCATGGCTTCACGCTGGATTCTGCAAACTCTGGATGACGAGGGTCATCCCCTAACCGGATATCCCTTATCCGGCAGCAGCTGCTCGGTGGGCAGTGCTGAGGGGAATTCGGTCATTCTGGATCACGCCTCGGTCTCGTCCAATCATGCCAAACTACTCTGGGATGAGGAGGAACAGGGCTGGTTTGTTCAGGACTTGGGATCAACCAATGGTACCTGGTACCGGAATGAAGAGCTCAAGGGAATTCAAGCGCTCCAGGAAAACGACCTGATCGAATTTGGTTTGCTGAAATGCAAACTGCTCCGGGAAGAAGTCGAAGAACCCGCAGCGGAGGAACCGCCCCCAGTTCTACCTGAGCCGGAAGTGGAGGCGCAGGCTGAGACCGCAGCTCAACCAGAAGCGGCTCCTGAGCCAGTACCGGAGCCCGAGCAGGAAGCTGCCGCGGAACCTGCAGCTCTATCTGAGATGCAGTCGGAGCCAAAAACGCAATCCGAGCCTGAAAGCGGCTCCGAGGCGGGCTCAGAGCAGGCTACTGACTCCGAGCCTCCTGCAACAGAGTCCAAGCCCTCGAAATCGAAAAAGGCCAAAAAGCCTAAAAAAGAGAAAAAGCCTAAGGCGCCGAAGGCTCCCAAGCAAGCAAAAGCTCCCAAAGCGGAAAAAGCAGCCCGCAGTCCGGCCCGGCCCTTGTCCATGAAAGAACCGGTACAGCTCTTCTATGCCCTCTGCAGTATTCTGCATGATTTCCTGGCAAAATGGCTCCCCATTCTCATCGGCGGCAGCGTACGTATTTTCTCAGCCATGCCCCTGCCCTTGCGCTTTATGCTGGGCTTTATCATTCTCGCCGGAATTACCTCCTTCAATGGCTGGTACTCTCTGCCACGTTACACGGAGCGCTTTGAATTTGACGATAACACCCTCGCCTTCCTCACAGAGGCGGGTGCACTCGGCCGAATTCAGCGCTTGATGTGGATGGGCCGAATCAGCGGCGGATTGCTGCTGATCATTGCCGTGCTGGCCTGGCTGAAGAAGAAAATCAGTTTGTGGCTGATGAAAGCCGGCGTGGCCTTATTCCTGTTGTACTGGTTCTATATCTTCAACCTCTACACGCAGATTCCTGAGCTGTTGAACGATTGGGATTACAAGGCCTTTGCGAATAACATTCGGAATGAGTTCTGGATGCGTAGCTGGCTTCCTTGGTTCCCGGCATTGTTTCCAGCCTCTCTCTGCGCATTGGGACTGAGCCTTCGCTCTATCCATAATGTCTATAAGAAAGAGGAGAAAGAAGCTCCGTTACAGGGAGACATGCTCAGCGAGAACCTGGCCACGGGTGGACGTGATCCTCGGATGCGTAGTTCCAGCTATTGGGCCTTGTTCCTCTTTGTGTTCAGCATTGCCGGACCTTTCCTCATGCGGGGCTGCGGCTTCGAGAAGCCCTATGGCCTGGTAAAAGGCAGCGGGGATCCCGTTGTCGAAATGGTGAAGGTCAAAAAGAAGAAGAAGAAACCCAAGAAGAAGATGATCGTGAACAACTGGTCACCCTACATCTTCGAACGCATGAAGATTGATGACATCAAGGTTCTCGAAGACATTGAAGAAAACACCTTGGACACCTATGAAGTCCAGCAGACCAAATCCGGCAAGCTGGGTGTAGGCGGCGGCGACAAAGGCGGCTGGCCCGAAGGCATGGAAGGAGCGGTCGTTCGCTTCATCCGTATCAAGTACAGCGGCGGTGACTGGGATCAGGACATGGGCAAAGGCTCCGATTATAACCTGTTGATCCGCTTCAATGAAATCACGGGCTTCCCCATTGCCAAAGAAACCGAAGCGAAAACGCCTAGTCGCCTGAGGATGTTCCCCAAAGGGAAAAAACCACCCTTCGTCTACCTAACGGGCAAAGGCGGCATGCGTTTCAGCTCAAACGACATCAAAACCCTTCGCTGGTACACCATTGAAGAAGGGGGCATGCTCTTTATCGACAACGGTGGTGGTCGTTTCCATTCCTCTGTACAAAGTACCCTGGCTCAGATTTTCCCGGGTCAGAGACTGGTGGATATTCCCAACGACGACCCCATTTATCAGGCTCCGTTCCTGTTTCCGGGAGGCGCGCCTCCGCTATGGCAACATGCCGGAAAACGGGCCTTGGGCATTCGCCATGATGGCCGCTGGGTGGTATTCTACCATCCGGGTGATATGGGCGATGCGTGGAAAGATGGACATTCGGGTGCCAGTGGAGCTGTGGCCGAACAGGCATACCGTCTCGGTATCAATGTCATGTACTACGCATTCAACATGTACTACGCACGGCACTACGAATAAGACCTTTGTCCAGAACAACGCAAACCAGGACGCATCCCATGAAGATGCGTCCTGTTTTTTTTAGCGATTTCTCCCTGCAGCGGAAAAAAAAACACTTGCACATACACGAAATGCGGGGTTTATTCGTTATGTACATTGTCGGAGTAGTTTATGACCCCAAAACGTAATCATAGTAAACAGGGTCAGACCATGCTGGAATACAGTATGGTACTGGTCATGACGCTGGGTGTGTTGGTAACACTCGGATTCTTTATGGTAGTCTACAAGGAACATGGTGGACGCATTTTGGATCTGGTGTCGTCAATTTACCCATAATTCACCTCTAATGGTTTTAACACTTGCATTATTTGAGCTTTAACCATTAGAATAGAACTGTAGAATAGTAAGTAAGTTCCCACAACGGAGCAGGAGTAAACACATGAAACATCAGAATATGAAAAAGAAAAGCGGCCAGGCTATGGTCGAGTACATCATCATCGTCGTGATCGTTGCCATTGCAGCTATCAGTGTGTTCGGTATTTTCGGTGACCGCATCCAGTCCATGGTCAGTGGTGCAACTGAAGAACTGGGTGGTGACGGCGGTAGCACGACTTCCTCTGAGGACTTCCTCAAAGGCATTGGTGACTAAGCACCCCAGCTTGGATCAAAGGCAGGATGCTTGTGCGAAGCACAAGCCTGCCTCTTGTTCCGCATTCCTGGTCAAACCATGAAGGCTCCAGCCACGACAAGGCGGAAGCGTCGAGAACCTGTACCTACTTCAAAAGCAGGTCAGGCTCTTCTTGAATCTTTCGGCATTATTGTCCTTCTTTGCTTCATTCTCTTTGGAATCGTGCAATATTCCCTGTCGCTCGCCGCAACAGAGGTCGTTCAGTATTCCGCAGATGCTGCAGTCCGCGCTCGGGCTGTAGGCTTTAACCGTTTCATGGTGTATAAGGTGACCCGTGTTGCCAGCATTCCGAATGCCGGCAAGATGCGAACACCCAACCCCATGTCTGCAGGAAATGCCGCTGCTTGGTACAACCAAAGCGCAGGACAAAGCTACTATCAAGCCATGTCCAGCTCTCCCCGCTCGCAGCAATATCATGAAGTAGAGCAATATAACATCCCACTCTATCTGGGTGCTGACTATTATGGTCGTCTGCCTGGGATTCTGGATTATGATGAATGGGACACCGTCAGTGGCCCCATTTATACTGGAATTGACGGTGATGAAATTGGAGTTGTGGTCCGCCAGGACTTTCCGCTGAAAATGCCCTTCGCCCGGGCTTTTTCACGTCGGGAAGATATCCGCATTCGCAAAGAGGCCCGTTTGGCCGACCATGCATCCTACTATTTGGAGTAATCCATGAAAGTCCGCGTCCAGTCTGTTCGCGATTCGAAGTCCGGTCAAACGGTCATTTTTATGGCCATGGTGATTGTCATGCTGGCCTTCGCTGCCCTGTTCTATTTTGATGTGCACAAGATTTTGCACGTCAAAGCCGTGAGTCGAAATGCAGGGGATTCTGCTGCCCTGGCTTCGGCCCGCTGGCAGGGAATTTCACTGAATTTGGTTGGTTCCCTGAACATGGCTCAGGCTTCGGCGATTACCGATTCCCTCTCCTCGGGTCTGGCCAGCAGTCCCGAAGCTGAGGCAATCGCACAAATGCGTCAGCGCATCATTTTCTCCGGGCCCATTTTTGGCTTTGTTGCCTCTCAACAGGCCGCCAAAAACAACGGGATCTTCAATCAGGAACTGTTTGAATCGGAAATCCAGTCCCATGTGGACTTGATCCTCGACGAGTATACCCAATTTTATCCGGAACCCTTTCAGGCCAGTTTTCCGTTCACCAACGCCTGGGAAGAGTACGCGGATATGATCAGTTTGCTAGGTGAACACGGCGTAGCCGTTAGTTCTGCCTGGCGTTACTATTCCAATTACTCCCACACCAATCATCTGTTGCTGAACCCCTCCTTCTACGATGCGATTGCGGGTCGCAGTTGGTGTTGGTTTTATCATAATGCCTACGATACCCTGCAGAATTATAATAGCTGGCTGGATTGGGATGACCTGCCTCCCATTTCCATCAGTCCCCCCATTAATTCTGAAATCAACAGCCTGCGTCTCAGCCGGGTGGCGGTAAAAGATAGCATTCCGACTCTTCCTCCAGAATCTGAATGGCAAGCAACGCTGGAATCCCTTCAGCTAGCCTTTAATGACCTGCAGGCCCGCGACCCCGCAGCATATGATGACTTTGACGCCACCTGGTCTTTCTACAATGGCAGCTGGGGTTCCTGGTCCAACAGCATCCCCGCTGGCTTTCCCTGGGACCGGGACATCAAGCCTGAGTTTGATTATGGGGGGGCTGATGCTGCTGTTGGCGTGATGGCTGAAACCGAACGGCATACTGACTTTCAGGGTGCAGATACCATTAACTGGTCTGCCGGGGCAAAGCCCTTTGGCATGCTGGAGGGAGATGTTCGGCCCAACACCTACGGATTGGTCATTCCGGCATTTACCGATGTACGTCTTATTCCCATTGATGCGACCCTCAGTGCCGGGAACGGACAGCTTCGTCCCGGTTGGCTTGAGTTTATCATGGTTCATTTGCCCCGCTACATGACCTTCGGGCCGGGTGCCCTGCCCTCCGGCAACTGGTATGCCAATCAACTGCGTACCTGGGAACAAAGCAGTTTCCGAAATTCAGGCCTCGATTGGATTTTTGATAATTCCGATGATTGCTACAGTCCTCCGGGCGGTGGCGGCGGTGGCGGACGAGGAGGTACCTTCCATGGACACTAAATTGAAACCTAGCGATCACTCTTCGAACAAGAACATGCAACCGCCTTCAATTTTTCCGCGCACCATGGCTGCACATTCCTGCCCGCACTCAAAACGCGGCCAGGCTGTGGTTGAATTTTGTGTAGGGATTGTCTGCATGCTCATCGTCATTGGCGGCATTCTCCAGCTGGGAAAAATGGGCATTGCCCGGACCGATGCCCGGGTACAGGCTACGGCACGGGCAACCTCCCGCAGCATGATGAGCCAGGATGAAGCGGGCGGACTCTCCCTTCCCCCCTATTTGCGCAGAATCTCCGAAGGCGGTGACAGCTACAGTTACTCCGAGGATGATGTCAAAATCGGAGGAGATGAACAGGCCCTGTATGATCGTGTCGCACGCAAAATGCATCCGGACTCCGTGGGTCTCTACGCACCGGGTTCTGATGTGGCCGGCATGAGTGATCCCACAGAAATGATGTTAGGAATGGGACTGGTTCAAGGCTTGGGCTATGAACTCAACATTCCCGTACTGCCTATCGTCCGTAAACTGATCATGGACGATAACTCAGTGGATATCCAAGTGCAGGTTTGGATGACACGGACAGGGGAAATGTATTGAGGGCATGGTTCCTCTTCCTGATCCCTGCGATCCTGTCCCTGGCAACTCCATTACAGGCCAAGGTATTTTGGCGCACTCCGGCGACCCTTCCTGATAGTTGGACCCGAGCCTATCAAAGCCCGGTCAAACTCCAAGAGGGCGAAGGAGAACTGGAAGTCTTCGGGAGCAGCGACAGTCTCCGACAAATTGAAGCCCGCCTCAAAGACCAACACGGGGACAATCTCGCCTGGATGCCCGGGGAAAATGTAGCCTGGGCCATGGCCATTGAACAGGGCCGCCTCTATCGCTATTTGGTTCAGCCTCGCCCACACGGTGAAGGTTTCTGGGTCATGGTAGTGGAACAGCGACTTGCCGAAGCGGGAAAACCGGGACAAAAGCCGCAGCAGCATCAACTAAAAGAAGTTCCAGCCTATCCCGCCAGCCAGCCTTCTTTCTATAACTTTACAGAAGAAAACCAGACTGCAATTGAAGTCTCCGTGCATCCAGGTGAGCCCGGAGCCATCCTCGAAGGACTGTCTATGCAGTTGGAAGCGGATGGATGGAATGCATCCCCGACCAACACCGGGGGCTTTCGCATGTTCATTAAGCGTGATGAAGTAGCTGTCATCAGTGCAAATCGGTCAAAAGATGGCCTTTCGCGCATAGTCAGACTTCACAAACGGCTGGGAGTGAAGTAAAACGTAGTTTCTCTCAGTAGCTCGGATTCGGAGAACCCCTTTTTTATGAAACAAAAAGCTGTCTTGATTATTGCCATCGCTCTGGGAGCGGCTGCCTTTCTTTTAACCCACTTGTACCTGAAGGCTGAGCAGGAAAAGCTCTATGCGAATGCCACCAAGGTTACGGTGGTCATCGCACGTGAAGATATGCCGGTCGGCACCGTTCTGACCACCTCGAATACGGCTACCACCGATTTCTTTGCCGCCGGACTGGGATCGGATGTGTTCAAAGCTGAACAACGAAATGTGGTCTTAGGCAAATCCCTGGAGTTTCCGGTACGCAAAGGCAATCCCTTGCGCTGGCATCATCTGGGGACCAACCTGAACCAGCTCACCGGCCTGGCTCCCACCGTTCCCAGTGGCATGCGGGCGATCTCCATCCCGGTATCCGGAGAAACCGCAGTCAGCGGACTGGTTCGCCCCAACGACAAGGTGGATATTCTGGGAACCTTTAGCTTTCTTTCTGAAACCAATGCCGCGGAGTTGGAAACGGTGACCTTTACCGTTCTCCAGGAAGTCACTGTGCTGGCCACCGGACAGGAAACCGCCCGTCAGGAACTTGCGATTACCAGCAGTCGTCGCAGCTCCAGCTACAACATGGTCACCATTGCGGTATTCCCGGAGGAAGCTGAACTTCTGGCCTTCGCCATGAATGTGAAAGGAAGCTTAATGCTCTCCTTGCGGAATCCCAACGACATCAGCACCAAGGATGATACGCCCCCCATTGACTTCCAAGCCTTGCAACGGGAGCTGCCCCGCCTGAATGCCCGGCGAAAAGAAGCCAATCGTCGTCGCCGTGGTCTGGAACGCTAAAGGGAGACGCGTATGCCCCCTTCTCTTAAACTTGTGATTCAGTCCGCCGCGGGCAAAACCCAGAGTTTTGACCTTCCGCATGGTGTGTTCACCGTAGGTCAGGACAAAGGCAATAAAATCGTTCTTCAGGATCCGACCATCTCCTGGAAGCACGCCGTACTCAGCGTACAACCTAATGAATGGGCCGTCGAAGATCTCAACAGTACCTCCGGTACCTACCTGGATGGAAAACGGGTTCGTGGCCGTCACTTGGTTCAAGCTGGGCAGGCGATTACCCTGGGTAGCTACAGCCTCAAAATTCTGGATTCCAGCCAGGCAGCTCCCCCGCCTCCCCAAGCCGCGGCTCCAGCTCCGGCGGCTGCGCCCGCAGCAACGCCTCCAGCTCCCCAAGCTGCCCAACCGGCACAGGAAGCCGCCGCACCGCATAAACGCCGGGAAGCCAAGTTGTCTCCCGAAATGCGCATTCGCCGGGATATCAAACGACAGGTTCATAAAGAATTGCTGGACCGTTTGGACCTACGCAGGATGACCGCAGAAAACATCGGGGAAAGCGGACTCCAAACCCGAGCCCGTGAACTGGTGGATCAAATTATTGATGACGTGAAAGGCAAACTGCCTGCGCGGATTGATCCACAGCGGCTTGCAGATGAAATTTACAATGAAGCCGTAAAACTAGGACCTCTGGAAGACTATCTGGTCGAAGATGGCATTACGGAAATCATGGTCAACGGCCACGATCACATCTATGTGGAACGGGCCGGCCGCCTGGAAATGGCTGACACGACCTTTGTAGACGACGCTTCAGTACTTGCCATTATTGAGCGCATTGTGGCGCCACTTGGCCGTCGTATTGACGAATCCCGCCCTTACGTGGATGCCCGTCTCCCTGATGGCAGTCGTGTCAACGCGATCATCCACCCCTTGTCACTGGTCGGTCCCTGCATCACCATTCGTAAATTTGCCAAGAAACCCTTTACGGTAGATAAACTCATCGAGATGGGTGCCATGACCCGCGGCGCGGCTTTATTCGCCGAAGTGTGCGTCAAGGTTCGTAAAAACGTGATTATCGCCGGGGGTACCGGTACGGGTAAAACCACCTTCCTGAACGTGGTCAGCAATTACCTTCCCGATTACGAACGCATTGTTACCGTGGAAGACGCTGCGGAACTTCAATTACCCCAGGAACATGTGGTCCGCCTCGAATCCCGTCCTGCCAATATCGAGGGCAGCGGTGCCATTACCATCCGGGACTTGGTACGAAATGCCCTGCGTATGCGTCCGGACCGTATTGTGGTTGGGGAGTGTCGTGGTGGAGAAGCCTTGGACATGCTCCAGGCAATGAACACCGGTCACGAAGGCTCTTTGACCACCGTTCACGCCAACTCCCCCCGCGATGTGATGTCGCGTCTGGAAACGATGGTACTGATGTCCGGTATGGAATTACCCGTTCGTGCGATTCGGGAACAGATCGGTTCCGCCATTCATATTATTATTCATTTGGCCCGTATGATGGACGGATCCCGTCGTGTGAACAAAATCACCGAAGTCTGCGGCATGGAAGGCGATCGGATTATCCTTAACGACATCTTTGAATTCAAACAAGAGGGCGTGACCCCCGAAGGCAAAGTCAAAGGACAACTGCAGCCTACCGGAAATGTGCCCACCTTTATTGAAGAGATCCGTGCCCGGGATATCCCCCTGGATCCGGCGGTATTTGATCCGATGCATTCGGAGGCTTTTGCCCGATGATCAACGACAGCATGCTCTGGATCATCCCCCTGCTCTATTTTGGCTGTTTCGGCCTGATGGTGTATCATCTGCTAAGCGGTCTCCGCGAAGCCATGTCAGGTGTGGATGACACCTATTCGCAGGAAGCCGCACGGGAACTGGAAAACCTCTTCCTGTTTATTCCGGCTTCCCGGATCGCCTCGCTGGCCCAGACCGGGTCCATCGTCGGCTTCGTTACCGGCTTCCTCATCTTTGGCCGGGTAGGTTCCCCTGCAGGTCTCCTGGGAGGCGCTGTGGCCGGATTGGCCTTTGCTTCAATCATCCGACTGATCCCAAGAGGCATCATTGCCTTGTTGAAAAAACGCCGTCTTGAGAAATTCAACCTGCAGCTCACCGAAGCCTTGGTTACCATGAGTAATGCACTGCGAGCGGGTTTCAGTATTCAACAGGCATTCGAAACCATTGTGCAGGAAAACCGCAAACCCATCGCACAGGAATTCAGTGTTTTCGTCCAGCAAACCCGCGTGGGCGTTCGTTTTGAAGACGCCCTGCAAAATCTCGAAGAACGGGTCGGCAGTGAAGATTTAACCCTGATGATCCGCGCCGTAGAAATTGCCCGTCAGACCGGGGGTAACCTCACGGAAGTCTTTGACATTATTTCTAAAACCATTCGCGAACGTATGCGCATCGAAGGCCGCATTAAGTCCATGACCGCTATGGGTCGACTGCAAGGGATCGTTGTCGGCATGATTCCCATTTTCCTGTTGGTTGCGCTGACCATGCTCGATCCCGCGATGATGGCGTCTTTCTTTACCAATCCAATGGGGATTGGTCTGCTGGTCCTGGTCGGAATTCTGCTGTTCATGGGCTTCATCGTCATTCGTAAAATTGTGAATATCGAAGTATAATGGAAAGCCTCAGCCTCATTCTTGCCAACACTGCGATCCCGCCCATTGGAGGTTTTGGACTCCTGGCGATGCTCCTCTGGCTTCTGGCCGGTCTGCTCATGGGCTGGTACCTGGGAAAACAGGTGGTGGATATCCGCTATGCGACTCTGGCCGATGGTCAGCAACAGGTTCGTCAACTCCCCCTCACCTTCAAGCTCTTGCTTCCCTTTGTATCCAATGTGAAACGCTACAAGCGCTCGAAGTATCAAGCACTCCGGGAGAAAACCACCACCGACCTGGTCTCCGCGGGATATGATACGGTCATTAGTGCGAGCGATTACCTGTCCTTACGCTTTCTGGTCCCCCTGAGCATGACCCCGGTGATCATGGTCATTACCCTGGTGTTGACCTCCCAACTGCCTCCCGGAGGCTTCGCCGACGAGATCCGCGAACGACAATTGCTCTTCTTTCTCTGCATGGGCCTTTACTTTTACATGCGTCCACGGACCTGGCTCAAACAGATGATCAAAACCCGCCACCGTCAAATTGAGAAAGGCCTTCCCTTTGTGCTGGACCTGCTCACGCTTTCCGTGGAAGCCGGTCTGGACTTCATGACCGCGATTCGCCGTCTGGTCGAAAAACGAAAAGTGGATGCCCTCAGCGAAGAATTCATTCGTGCCGTTCGCGAAATGCAAGTTGGCCGTACCCGCAAAGAAGCCTTGAAAGATATGGCCGAACGTGCGCAACAACCCGACCTGTCTTCCGTGGTATCCGCACTGGTCCAGGCAGATGAACTGGGGGTTGGCATTGGTACCGTCCTGCGTATTCAAGCGGAACAGATGCGCCAACGACGTTTCCAACGTGCAGAAAAACTGGCGAACGAAGCGCCGGTGAAGCTCCTCTTCCCGCTGGTTTGTTTTATTTTCCCCTCCGTTTTTCTAGTACTGCTGGGCCCTATTTTCCTGCAAATGCTCCAATCAGGATTCTAAGTTATGACGTCACCCCCTCCTCCACATATCCTCATTCAGTCCGGTCCGGAAAAAGGCCGTGAACTGGTGATTCCCGAAGATGGCGCTCGACTGGGTCGCGCCACGGAGAATGATATCTCCATCGCGGATGCCACCATGTCACGCTTCCAGTGCCGTTTGTATTTCCGGGATGGCTTTTTGCACATCATGGATCTGGGCAGTACCAATGAAAGTCTGGTGAATAACCAGCCTGTTACGGATCAGGCGCTGCGCTACGGCGATGAAATCCTGATTGGGGAAAGCATTCTTCGTGTGGTGAATGACGGCATCAGTAAGCCCGCTCTGAATGAAGACGCCCCGGCTGCGATTGCTGATCCAGGTCCATCGATTCAGATGGGGGGAGACGAATCCCCGGCACCCATTGTTTTCCAACCCGATGCACCGGAACCGACAGCCGCTGCAGCTCCCGCACCTGTACCTGTGGCGGAGCCCGTTGCAGCTCCAGCTCCGGGCACAAACGCCCCCGCACCTGTGGCTCCCACGCCATCCGTGGTAGAAGAAGTGGACCTGGGTTTTGGCAAAAGTGAAAGTCAGGACGAGGAAAATGAAAAATCGCCCCGGGGTTCCAATGTTCTCAACCTGTTGTTGACCTTGGTGGTCATGCTGTTGTTGATGGGTATCTTTGCCGTTTTTTACTTCCAGCCCAACAATGACGTGGTGATTCAGGACAATGATAACTCCCTGCAATTGGAATATGAGAAAGTAGAATCCGGCAACGGGAACATCTTCCGTTACTCCGTTATGGTGGATACTAACGGGCTGGCCCGTGCCGAAGTTCATGACCTCAAAAACCAGCGGGACATTATTCTCGAAGAGCAAATCGATGCTGAAGTCTTTGAAGAGTTTCGCAACCAGATGCTCAACCAACAGGACACCTTCTTTGCTCTGCGTTCTGAATATGAAGGCCAACCCGTTGGGGATCATGAAAGTTATGACATTCTGCTCGTTTTTGGTCGTGAAGCCAAACGCGTGCGCGTCGCCAACCAACTAGAACCCGACGCCTTTTTGGACCTTCGTGAAAAAATCGAATCCTTTGCCGCGGATGCTTTGGGTCTAATTACCGTGGATATGTCCCCGGAAAAACTTCGGGAGGAAGCTCAACTCGCCTGGTTGAATGCGCAAAAACTCTATGAAGAACGTGAAATTCAAAACAGGAATCTCTGGCAAGCCACTCAAAACCTGAAAGATGTTCAATGGCTCCTACAAACGATTGAACCCAAACCTGAGTATTATGAACAGGCCGTCCGCTTGCGCGAGCAATGGTTGAAAGAGCTCTACTCCACTCTCAACTCACTCGAATTTGAAGCTGCCCGAGCTCGCCAGATTGGTGATCTTCAATCCGCCATCGGCTACTACCGCCGAATATTGGCAACCTTCCCTGAAGAAAATCACGAATTTTATAAAAACGCGTACAATACCCTGACCCGCTTGGAACAGGAGGTAAACTAATGAAGTGGACCCGTATTATCCCTCTCCTTGCATTGCTCTTCCTGACGGGCTGTCAGCAAAACACCGCAACAGGCAGCCTCTTTGTGCGCAGTTCACCGGAAGGCGCTGTGGTGGAACTTAACGGACAGGTTCTTGGCAGCACCCCGCTTCAACGTCCCAATATTCCTGCAGGCACACATTTGCTCAAGGTACGCCGCGATGGCTACAGCAGTGAAACCTACACCATTCATGTGACACAGGGGCAACAGACCGTTCAGGAAGTAAACCTGCGTCCCTTGCGTGGACTGGTGTTGATCGAAAGCAATCCACCGGGCGCTGCAGTCACCATCAATGATGTGTTTGAAGGAAACACGCCCCTCCCCATGCACAATATCCGTTTTGGTGATCATAAAGCCCGTTTGGTTTTGGCCGGATACAAAGATCGGGATATTGAATTTGAAATAGAAGACCGCATTCCAAAATCGGTCGCTGTGGATATGATTTCCACCTCGGGTTCCCTTCAGATCTTTTCCGATCCTCCTGGAGCAAAAGTCTTCGTAGATGGCCGGGATGAAGGAGTCACCCCCCTTTCTATTCCCCGGGTGCAGGAAGGCGAACGGGATGTACGCCTGCAGATGGCCGGCTTCGAGGCTTATGCAAACCGCATTACGGTTATTCCTTCTGAAGCCGCACGAATTGATGCCACCCTGTCCCCACTACCCGGTGGCCTTTCCGTGGTCTCGGTTCCGGATGGAGCCCGTATCTATGTGAACGGTGAATACCGCGGTGATTCCCCCCTGAATCTCGCAGAATTGTCCCCTGGGGTGTACACGCTTCGTGCAAGTCTACGCGGCCATGCGGATGTGAACTCCACAGTGGAAGTAGCCCGCGGCCAAAATAAAGTCGAAGAACTGCAAATGGAACGCAACAGCGGCATCTTGCAGATTGTGACACGTCCTGCCGGTGTGAAAGTGAACATCAATGGTGAGTTCATGGGCACCACCAAGGCAGCTTCCGGATCTACCGATGTGGTGTCCCTGCCCTTGCAGATCGATCTCCTGTCTCAGGGGTCTCACACCCTGCAGTTGGTAAAACAGGGCTATAGCTTTGAGAACAAACGCTTCTTTATAACCAAAGATGAAGTCACCACCCTGGATGAAAGTCTCGAACGATTGTTTATTCCCAACACCCTGGTGCGCACCGGCGACGGTCAGGATGATGTGGTTATCGGTGTACTCATTCGCCGTCACCTCAACGGAGATATTGAACTGGAAGTCAGTAAAGGCATTTTCCAGACCGTTCCCCGCGCCGAAGTGAAATCGGTTGAACCGCTCAAGCAAGAAGAGCAGATCGACTAATGCAAGGAGGCTGCAGGGCGACTTGCTCTGCAGCCCAGTTGGACAGTATTTGTTTTACGCTAAATCAAGCGCGAGATCATGGCCCGATAACTATGGCGATACAGAGTACTGTCGTCATAGGGCTACGAAGCAGATAAGACCTGTTTCGGGTTTTTCTTCAAGTAGCTTGGAAACGCGGCCGCGGACGACGCGGCCCCGCAGACCCATATCCATCTAAATCTGAGGACCTGTGGGGAGGCCTTTAACCAAATCCTACCGAAATCTCCCCTCTTTCTCCAGACACATGGGTCCGCGCAGTCCGCGTTGTCCATGGTTGTACCCCCTAAACGAAGGAGTGAACTAGAGCACTCGGTCCCCCCGGCTTGCCTGTATGACGCTTTGCCCGATCCTATGTGCGGATAACAACCGAGCTCTACACTGGATTCCTCACTCGGAACTTGACCCAGCTATCCTGCTGGGTAGGCATGGACTTCTTGGAGGGCCTGTAGCTCAGTCGGTCAGAGCAAGGGACTCATAATCCTTGGGTCGTGGGTTCGAGCCCCACCGGGCCCACCATTTTTCCTCCACCTCTCTCTTAACCGAGACGAAAGAGAGACTAAAGCCACCCCTTAGATGTCGAGCGGATCAGCGGGGTTCGTATCGTGCCGGAACCAATTGGCTCTGTTGATCCACCGCGTTAGTGAAGACATTAAGAGTCATCACATTCGCTCCACTCTCCCCACTCAGGGAGGCGTTCATCATGTAGGGAGTTCCTGCCCACACTTCATCCTCCTGCGTTGTTTGCAGTTGGAAAGGCTGGAATACAGGGGAAGATTCCAAAGGACTCCAGGAGCTATCCGTAAACATGGGAGCTAGCTCCGTGGGAGCCACTTTCTCTTCACGGTCCCCCAGTGCAGCATCCGGCAACTCTGAACCCTGCTTCATCATCTGCTGATGGGTAAGCGCGCTGAGTCCCAGCATGATCGCCACCACAGCGGCCATACGTGCCCACTCCGGCACAATGCGCTGATGCATGGGCATTTCCAACTGGTTATTCTGGATTCGAAGGGATACCCGGTGAATTAAACGCCCTTCCATTGCTGGATCCTGCAGCTCATAGCGCTTCAGTCCCATCAACGCCGCGACCTCCTGCTGCTCCAAAAAGCTTTTCTTCAGTTCAGGATTCGCTTCCAAGTGGGCGCGTTCCGAATCACTGAGGTCTTCAAGACCTTTGCCAGCAATTTCATGAAGAAAGAGCTCAGGTTTCATCTGGGCTTTTCCGGAGATCTGAAAGGAGGGGTTGGAGGAGTTGTCTGGCATAAAAGAGTCGGGATCGGACGGTTCCAGGGGATACGTTGAGAATTTCGGCGATTTCGTGATGAGGCATGCCTTGGATGTCATGCATAATCACAACGCTTCTGTGTTTTTCAGACAGGGTTTGTAACGCCGTGTTCAATTTTTCCTGAAGCTCTTTCAGATAGGAATCCCGGAGGGGCGTTTGCGTCCCGGCCATTTCCACCAGTGCGGGGTCCCGTTCCATGCCCAAATCCACGTCATCCAGACTGTAACCCTGACGCCGTTTGCGCTTTTTGACAAAATTAATGGCCCGGTTGACGGCAATACGATAGACCCAGGTGTAGAAGCTGGATTTCCCCTGAAACTTGGGCAAGGACTGCCACGCTTTCAGAAAGACTTCCTGCAGAAGATCTTCCGCATCTTCTTTATGGCTGCACATGTTGTAAAGCAGCGAATAAATCCGGGGCTGAATGTTTCGCATCAGCTCTTCGTAGGCTTCCAAATCCCCCAAGCGTGCACGATCCAACAGCACAGATTCCTGAATCTGTGCTTCACGCTTCTCCCGGGCTTCAGGAGATTCTTCGTCAGAATTAGCTGTTACTTCCGTCATCCTCAGTCGAACTCATTACTGGGTCGGAGTGTGGCGCTGCATCTTGCAGATCTTTCGCAGCTTCCTTCGGAGCTTGCCTGCGATGCGTTAGCTCTAGAAAGAGGTTATAACTGGCTACAAAGGACGGGAAGAGATTGCTCAAGATCCCGACAGAGTCATTTTTCCCAAAGATGTAGTAGGAAAGCAGGAGCAAACTCCCGCAAATACTCATTAACCAGTACCCCAAAGGCAATACCGAGCGTCCGGCTTTGCGGGAGTAGTGCATCTGCACCAACCAGCGACCAGAAAACATCGCCACCCCCAGGTAACCTACTAGCTTCCAGGCTGTGATTATCACAGGGGTATTGAAAAACATGAACTCTACTTCCATAGCGCGCTGTACCTATATGCCTTATCCGCGCTTCGGCAATAGAAATGACAACCGGGTCTCTCCCTGAAAGTGATTTTCTTCCTATGTATTGGACTTGACGGGAACCCTGCAAATATCATATCGGATATCGTATATCCTTTTAATCCATTCTCATGACTCCATCACCACAACTTCTCAACGAACCCAGTTCAGATTCCGCATGCGAACATTGCGGTACCCGTTGTGGACATGGCTTGGTCGTCCGGCAAAAAAAAGCCTTCTGCTGTAATGGCTGCGCCATGGTCTATGGAATTTTACAGGAGAACGATCTTTCCCGCTTCTATCAGTTGGATCCCGACGCCGCCCGAACCGCGGATGAACTGGAAGCCGGCACCTATGACTTCCTGGCCGATGCCGCCGTGAAACGGCGTATGATTGATTTTAGTGACGGTCGGATCAGCCGGGTCACCTTTTCCTTACCCAATATTCACTGTGTTGCCTGTGTCTGGTTACTGGAACGAATCTACAAACTGCAGGAAGGGATTGGGCAGCCTGAAGTCAATTTCACCCGCAAAACGGTGATGATCCCCTTTGAAGAGGAAAAAATCACCCTGGTAGAATTAGCGGGACTGTTGGCCCGGATCGGGTACCCTCCGGAATTCAAACTTCAGCAACTTCAACATCAGGAAAGCGATGGAGGCCGACGTCGGGCCTGGATGCAACTGGGAGTAGCCGGTTTTGCCTTTGGCAACATCATGCTCCTCGCCTTTCCAGGCTACCTGGGTCTCAATCCTCGAGAAATGCCCTGGTTACCCGGTTTTTTCGGAGTGCTGTCCCTGTTACTCTCCCTGCCGGTATTGTTCTACAGCGCGCAGGATTATTTTCGCAGTGCCTGGCTGGGACTGAAACATAAAGAAATCAGCATCGACGTTCCCATTGCCTTGGGCATCTTGGCTCTGTTTTTCCAAAGCCTCTCCGATATTGTCCGCGGGGTGGGTGAAGGCTACCTCGATTCCCTGGCCGGCTTAGTCTTTTTTCTGCTCATCGGCAAAGCCTTCCAACGGCGGAGTTTTGACGCTCTCTCGTTTGACCGGGAATATGCTCATTATTTCCCCTTGGCTGCTCTGAAAATCAATGAGGATGGCAGCCAAAGCAGTCTCTCCCTAGACCGCATCCAATGCGGGGACCGCTTGCGCATTCGCAACGGTGAACTCATTCCTGCGGATGCCGTGCTCATGGAAGGCCCGGCCTTGATTGATTATAGTTTTGTTACGGGTGAGTCCCGTCCAGAGTCTCGTTTAGTTGGCGAAACCCTCTTTGCGGGTGGACGGCATCACGGGGCTCCGATTGATGTCGAAGTGATCAAAGAGGTCAGTCAAAGCTATCTGACCTCCTTGTGGAATCACCAGAGCTTCCGGAAAGAAAACGAACGACGCTTTGATCGTATGACGCAGGAAGTCGCCCGGATCTTCACCCTCTTCGTCCTGATCATCGCTGCGCTGACTGGCGTGGTCTGGATGTTCATCGATCCCTCCCAGGCACTGCGATGTGTCTCGGCCGTCTTAATTGTAGCCTGCCCTTGTGCATTGGCCTTATCCGCTCCCTTTGCTTTTGGTTCGGCGTTACGCATTCTCCGCCCGCATGGTTTGTATTTGAAAAATGGCTTTGTGGTCGAAGGAATTTCGAGGGTCCGTCATTTAGCTTTTGATAAAACCGGTACCCTCACCCACGGCGGACTGGGTAGCCTTCGTTGGGAAGGTCGGGAACTGAGCCCGGCGCTCCAGGAAGAACTGCAACAGATGTGCGCGGCCTCCACTCACCCCCTCAGCCGGGCCATTGCTCAGGAACTGCCTCAAGGCAAAGCTCAGCAACTGCAATGGCAGGAACACACCGGAAAAGGATTGGAAGCCTGGGTTCAGGAGCGTCATGTCCGGCTTGGATCACGTAACTGGTTGATGGATCAGGGCCTCCACCCCATTCAGAAAACCCATGTGGCGGCGGAGTGTTGGCTGGCCTTGGATCAGGAAGTCCTGGGTCGTTTTGTTTTTGAGGATGCCCCCCGCAAAGGCCTGCATCTCGCCCTGCCCCAACTGGGCAAACGTTACGACCTCTCCGTACTCACCGGTGATCGGAAAGAGGGTATTGAACGCTTGAAGGAATGGTTCCCCGGCTGTGCCGATACCCGCTCAGAACTTTCCCCGGCTGGAAAATTAGAAGCTATTGATCAACTGCGCCGTGACGGTCGTTCGGTAATGATGCTCGGGGATGGGCTGAATGATGCCGGTGCACTCAAACACAGTGATGTCGGTGTAGCTGTAAGTGAGGACATCCAAGCCTTCAGTCCGGCATGCGACGCGATTCTCGAAGCCAATCGCATTTCCGCATTGCCCAAATTTTTACGATTTGCCCGCATGAGCCGGAATGTGGTGCTCCTCTGTTTCGCGGTTTCGATAGTATATAATCTTGTCGGTATCAGCATCGCTGCCAGTGGCCAACTCTCGCCCTTGTTCGCGGCCATCCTGATGCCACTGAGTTCCGTTTCCGTCTTACTCCTCTCGGTAAGTGGCACCCGCCTGGCGGCTCAGTTCGTCGGATTGGGACAACAGGAGGCTCAGGCATGAGTGTGATTGTGATTCTCTTGCTGGCCAGTCTAGCTCTGGCGCTGTTCTTTCTGGCCGGATTTCTCTGGTCCGTGCGCGGGGGGCAGTTCGATGACCCTATCACCCCGGCCATGCGAATTTTACTTGATGACGAACCCCCATCTGCTGCTCCCGCAGTGGATCCATCCCCCAAGGATGTCCCTGAATGAAACCTGTAGAAACCTTCCGTTATGACAACAAGGTCGTGCGCGCCTTTGGCATCGCCTCCGTAATCTGGGGCATTGTCGGTATGCTGGTAGGCGTGATCATCGCGCTGCAGTTGGTGATGCCTGCAGCCAACCTCGGTGCCTTCCTCAGCTTTGGCCGGATCCGCCCTTTGCATACCAATGCGGTCATTTTTGCCTTCGTAGGCAATGCAATTTTTATGGGGATCTACCATTCCACGCAGCGGCTCTGCAAAGCACGTATCTTCAGCACGGCCCTGAGCTGGATTCACTTTTGGGGCTGGCAATTGATTATTGTTCTCGCCGCGATCTCCCTCCCGGCAGGGAAAACCACTTCGAAAGAATACGCCGAGCTGGAATGGCCCATCGACATCCTCATCACTCTGGTCTGGGTGGTCTTCGCCATTAACTTTTTCGGAACCCTGTGGCGCCGCCGCGAACGGCACATGTATGTGGCCCTGTGGTTCTACATCGCCACCATCATTACCGTGGCAGTGCTACATATTTTCAATTCTCTGGAAGCGCCGGTCACGGCCATGAAGAGTTATTCCGTGTATGCTGGGGTTCAGGATGCCTTGGTACAATGGTGGTACGGGCATAACGCCGTGGCCTTCTTCCTGACCACGCCTTACCTCGGCTTGATGTACTACTACCTGCCCAAGGCCGCAAATCGACCGGTATTCAGTTATCGCCTGTCGATTATTCACTTCTGGGCCTTGATCTTCATCTACATCTGGGCCGGCCCCCACCATCTGATTTTCACCGCCCTTCCCGACTGGGCCCAAAGCCTCGGCATGGTGTTCTCGCTGATGCTGCTGGCACCAAGTTGGGGCGGAATGCTCAACGGCCTGCTCACCTTGCGGGGAGCCTGGGACAAGGTTCGCGAAGAACCCGTACTGAAGTTTCTCGTGGTGGGCATCACCGCTTACGGCATGGCCACCTTTGAAGGCCCGATGCTCTCAATTAAATCCGTCAACGCTATCTCCCATTACACCGACTGGACCATTGCCCACGTGCATACCGGTGCTCTCGGCTGGAATGGTTTCATGACCTTCGGCATTCTCTACTGGCTGGTGCCGCAACTGTACCGTACCGAAATTTACAACAAGAAATGGGCGAACCTTCATTTCTGGATCGGGTTCATTGGCATCCTCGTCTACGTCGTCCCCATGTATTGGGCAGGCTGGACCCAAAGTCTGATGTGGAAGGAATTCACCGAAGAAGGCGTGCTCGCATACCCGAATTTCCTCGAAACCGTCACCAAATTAATCCCCTTCTATGCTCTCCGCGCTGTAGGAGGAATGCTCTTCCTCGCGGGCACGATCCTCATGGCCTACAACTTGTGGATGACCATGAAGAAAGGTGAATTCGAAGAGGAAACCGAAGCTTCAGCTCCGGCCTTGCGGGACACGCCGCTTGGAGATGAAAGTCACCATTACCGCCACCGTAAACTCGAGCGTCTCCCGTTGATCTTCACAGGACTCACCACTCTGGCCATTCTTATTGGGGGGCTGGTGGAATTGATACCGCTCTACTTGGTGAAATCGAACGTGCCCACCCTGGCCAGCGTCACGCCCTACACCCCGCTGGAACTGGAAGGACGGGACATCTACATTCGCGAAGGCTGTGTCAGCTGCCACTCACAAATGGTTCGCCCCTTCCGCTCCGAAACCGCCCGCTATGGAGACTACAGCAAACCCGGGGAATTCATTTATGATCACCCCTTCCTCTGGGGCTCCAAACGTACGGGGCCTGACCTGGCCCGCGAAGGGGTCATCGGCCGCAGTCATTCCTGGCATTATCTGCACATGGGCAACCCGCAGACAACGTCACCGGGTTCGATCATGCCGGATTATCGCTGGCTCTTATCCAACGAGTTAAAACTGAAATCCCTGCCAAAAAAGATCACCGTCATGCGAAAACTTGGTGTTCCCTATCCGATGTACTTTGAGGACATCGCCAAGGAAAAAGCGATGGAACAGGCGGAGGAGATTGCATCCGAATTACGAACACAACTTCCGGATCAGGTCGATCAGATTGATGCGGACCGGGAGATCATTGCCCTCATCGCCTACCTGCAACGCCTGGGGACCGATGCGATGAAAGAACGACCCTTTGAGGAGGAACTCTGATGTATAAAGAAGTACTTCGCTCCATCGAGCATGTTGGCTTGTACCCGAGCATTACGCTCGTGGTCTTTGTGCTCTTTTTCACGACGGTCTTCCTCTGGGTGCTCCGCATCCGCCGGGAGGATGCCGAACATATGGCTGGCCTCCCCCTGCATGACGGGGCCCGGGACACACAGCCCCTTTCCACATCCGCAGAGGCAGGAGAATTGACCCATGGCTGAGTACAACGACGAGATTGTGCACGAGTGTGACGGCATTCAGGAGCAGGATAACAAACTGCCCCAGTGGTGGGTGATGCTCTTCAAGGTGACCATCGTATTTGCAGTGATCTATCTGCTCTGGTTCCACGTGCTTGGTTTTGGCAAACTCTCTGCCGAAAAATATGAGGATGAGGTGAGTCGAGCGGAAGCCGCACAGGCCGCACGCCAGGCTGCTGCTCTTGCGAACATGGATTTAACTATGCCTTCCCTCGAAGCCGCCGTACTCTCTGAAGGTTCCGAACTCTACAGCACCTATTGCGCCAGTTGTCATCATAGCACCGGACGGGGACTCATCGGTCCTAACCTCACGGATAACGCCTGGATCCATGGAGCCGAATTTGCAGACAGCATGTATGTGATCGAAAACGGGGTATTGGAAAAAGGCATGCAGGCTTGGAAGAGCATGCTCTCTCTCCGGCAGCGTCATGCGGTAGCCTCCTATATCTACAGCTTGCGTGGCAGCAATCCCCCTGAACCCCGCCGTGCCCCCCAGGGTGAAGTAGTGCCTGGATCCGATTCCCCTACCTTTCAGCTCTAAGCACGGGTTTGCCACATGAGTGATTCCTTTCGAGACAGCATTCCCACCGTGGACCAGACTGGCAAGCGGGTCTGGATGTACCCACGTAAACCTCCAGTTGGGAAACGAGCCTCTCCGGATGCACCCAGCTATTATACGTTGCGTAGCTGGCTTTCCTGGTTCCTGCTCTTGGTCATGGTCAGTGGCCCCTTCATCAAAATCAATGGAAACCCCTTGCTGATGATGAATGTGGTCGAACGGAAGTTCAGTATCTTTGGCATGATGTTTTGGCCTCAGGATTTTTTCCTCTTTGCCTTGGCCATGATCACGCTCTTTGTCCTGATCGTGCTATCCACAGCGGCCTATGGCCGCATTTGGTGTGGATGGCTCTGCCCGCAAACCGTGATGATGGAAATGGTCTTCCGGAAAATCGAATATTGGATTGAGGGAGATGCCAACCAACAAAAAGCGCTGAATGCGAAAACCTGGGATCAAGAAAAACTCAGCAAAAAAGCGATTAAGCATTCCCTCTTTTTCCTCGTGTCCTTTGGCGTGGCCAATCTGTTACTGGGCTATGTCATTGGTGGCGATGCGCTCATCGACCTCGTCAGCTCTCCCCCCACAGAGCATGCCCAGGGCTTCTTTATCCTCCTGATGTTTACGGGTTTATTTTATCTGATCTTCGCCCGCTTCCGGGAACAGGCCTGTACCTTTGTCTGCCCCTATGGTCGTTTTCAGTCCGTACTACTCGACCCAAACAGTATTGTGGTGGCCTACGATCACAAACGGGGAGAACAACGCAGCCGTAAGCTACCAGGCGAAAGCTGGGAAGAACGACTCGGTATCGGTAAAGGAGATTGCGTGGACTGCGGACTCTGTGTCAGCGTCTGCCCGACCGGGATCGACATCCGCAACGGCACCCAGATGGAATGTGTTAACTGTTGCAACTGCATCGATGCCTGTAACTCGGTGATGCACAAAGTAGGTCGCCCCTCCGGACTGATCCGCTATGCCTCACAAAATCAGATCGAACATGGAGAAAAGAAACTCAGGTTCACCCCTCGCCTGAAAGCCTACAGTCTCCTCTGTGCCGCTCTCAGTGTGTTGCTCTTCAGTCTCCTGCTCCTGCGCCCACGGGTGGATGCGGATTTGCGACGCATGCGTGGCAGTTCTTTCCAGATCGATGAACAGGGTCAGGTACGGAACACCTTTGAGGCCCGTTTTCTCAATAAAACCGGCAAAGATATGAGGGCCACCTTTGAACTGATTTCTCCAGCGGAGGGGGAACTGATCTATGCCGATCAGTCCCTGAACCTTCCTGCACAGGATGAGCAACAATCGATGGTGGTGGTACTGCTGCCCCATGGTCAAATTCAAGGGCGGGAAACTCCGATCAAACTGGCCCTGAAATCGGATGGAAACACACTGGAAGAGATTAAGTCCGTCTTCCTCGCTCCGGCTGTCCTTCCTGAACCTGTGACTCCCGCCCCAGCCCCGCTCGCAGCGGTTGAGATGAACGCGACTCTGCGTCCGGAAAAACAGCTCATGCCTGATGGGCAACAGATGTGGATTGCCGATCTCACCCTGAACAGCAATACGGATCGTAGCTCTGAACTGAGCATCGCCTTGGAAGGAGAAGGAAGCTTGTTGCCCAGTCCCTTAACCCTGAAGTTGGAAGCCGGTGCCAGCTGGGAAAGCAGTGTGGTCATCACCCTGCCCGCCACGGCCACGCGCATCGAGCTCAGCCTGAACGATCAGGAAACGCTTCTCCAACGCCTCCGCTTGGAGCTAACCCCATGACCACGACCCCAAAACGCGTTCATCTATGGCCCGTCATGATCACCCTGTGGATGATCTGTTTCATTTCCGCCTGTGTATTTTTTGTGATCAAAAGCCTGGGCGTGAATCATGACCTCGTGGTCAAGGACTACTATGGCAAAAGCCTTGAGCATGACGAGGTGCTCGCCGCCCGTGCCCGGACCCGGAAACTGGAAGTACCACCCCGCATTCGTATCGAAGCTGACGAGGCCCGCATGGTCGTGACGCTCCCCGATACGGCCAGAGATGCGGTGTTATCGCTTTATCGCCCATCTGATGCCTCGCTGGATGTAGACGTGGCCCTGCAGGATGTGGTACCTTCGGTTTTACCATTGGCACCTTTGCATCCCGGCATGTGGGAAGCTCATATCCATTGGGAGGAGAACGGAAACTCCTACCTGTTTGAACAGGACCTCTATATTCCATGATCAGCCCGAATGCAGTTGTAGCAGCCTTTGGTCTCGGCCTTGCCGGGAGTTTGCACTGTGTGGGCATGTGCGGCCCCTTGGTGCTGGCCTTACCCGGTGGACACTCGGCAAAACTAAGCCAAAAGCTGCTGGGGCGCATCTCCTACCATCTCGGACGAAGTGTCACCTATGCCGGCATGGGACTCTTTGCCGGCGTATTGGGAAAGGTGATTCAGCTCAACGGCCTGCAACAAGCGGTTTCGATTCTATTAGGCCTGCTCCTGCTGGCGACGGTCTTTCTCAACAGCAGCCATGTCCCCACCTGGATCACCACCCGGGTGACCCTGCCCTTGCAAAAATCCCTGGCCCGCCTGCTCAAACGCCCCGGAAGCCGGGGGCTGTTTGAAATCGGATTGATGAATGGCTTGTTGCCCTGCGGACTCGTGTATGCCGCCTTGGCCGGCGCTTCCTTACAAGAAGGAGCTCTATGGGGCGCTTTATACATGTTTATATTTGGCTTAGGTACAGCTCCTTTGCTATTTGCTCTATCCTTGGGAGGGCTTCGTTTATCCAATCCCCGTTGGCGGCCGGTGTTGAACCGGGTGATTCCGGGGGTGACCTGTCTGGTTGCGGTGTTGCTCATTCTGAGAGGTATGGCCTTGGGCATACCTTACATCAGTCCAGATCTAGGCAGCGGAGGAAGCTGCTGCCCCCACTAATTTAAAGAAGAACGTACAGGAGAAGTCATCATGCTGCTCACCAAAACCACTGAAATTGCTATACAATGCCTTGTGCTGTTATCCCGCATGCCCAAAGGTACGCTGATTACCCCTCAGCCCATCTCGGCCACACTCGGCTCCTCCGAATCCTATACGTCGAAAATTCTACGTACGCTCGCAAAAGCGGACCTGCTCGAATCCCATCGGGGTGCCAGCGGAGGCTTTTCCCTCGCCCGGGAACCCCGGGACATTAGCCTGCTGGAAGTCGTCGAGGCCTGCGAGGGTGCCATCATTGGGAACCATTGCCGGGAATTTCCGGATCCGGCCATGCTCTCCAGAACCTGTGGCTTCCATCAGGCCATGGTTGAATTTCAGGAAGGCGTAAAAGAACTCCTACGCAAGTGGAACATTGAAGAGATGGCTGCGAAACCGTTGTCCGACAGCAAAGACGCTCCGGACTGTAAACTGCGCCGGATCCTGGACGCAGAAGGAAGTATTCCCCGCCGAGGCGGAGGAGACGGCGGCTTGCTGGATCAACCGAAAATTATCCCCATGCGCTAAGGAGACTCAATGAAAGAGTGGGTGTACACCTGTAATCTAAAAAACGACCCGGACATCATTCGCCAGTACGACGACTACCACGCCAATATTTGGCCGGAAGTCGCAGAAAGCATCAAAGCGGTGGGCATGCACGAGTTGCGTATCTGGCGCTTAGGCACCCGCATGATCATGCTCATTGTGACCGATGATGATTTCGATCCCGTTTCCGCAGGCGCAACCCATCGGGCCAACCACCCCCGCTGCCTCGAGTGGGAAGAACTCATGACCAGTTTCCAAGTCCCGCCACCCGAAGCTCCGGGCGAAGGCACTTGGACCCTCATGACCCAAGTCTTCGACCTCGGCTAACCCACTAAGCAAAATGAAC
>DIYK01000060.1:11031-11405 GCA_002429005.1 Verrucomicrobia bacterium UBA6056 | reverse complement strand
AGCTTAGGAAAAGGGGCGTTTTTCTCAAACCTTTGATAACTTTTCTCAAACTCGGTGAAAAAATACACCGGCTGAAGAAAGGGCCTTTCCCCCCCAAAAAAAAAAGCGCCGCGGTTGCGGCGCTTTGTCGGGTTTCGAGCTTGGTTGATCCGCTCAGTGCTTGGCTTCTCCGCCTTCGATTTCCGGGAAAATCTCATCCTCATCGATGTCCTCTTTCGGGGGCAGATTCTTTTTGGAGAGACCCAGCCAGGTGAGGGGGGCACCGAGAATCATGGCCGAAATCGAAGCCAGCAGAATGGCCAGTTTGGCTTCACTGAGTTCGGGAGACCCGGGTTCAAAGCCCAGCACGCTGATAAACAGGGACATGGTGAAGC
>DIYK01000060.1:8871-10974 GCA_002429005.1 Verrucomicrobia bacterium UBA6056 | reverse complement strand
ATAAACAGGGACATGGTGAAGCCGAGACCGGCGAGGCAGCCCACCCCGATCATCGCCGGCCAGCCTACGCCGGTAGGGAGCTGCGCCCATCCCTTTTTGACTGCGAAGGTACAGGCCAGCAGCACCCCAATGGGCTTGCCCAACAGCAGACCGAAGAAGATTCCCAGGAAGTGCGGCTCCAGTGCCAGAGAGAGACCCAGGTGACTGGGCAGGTGAACCCCGGCGTTGAAGAAGGCGAACAACGGCATGATGCCGAACATCACCCAGGGCTGCAGCGTATGCTCGAAGCGGTGCAGAGGACTTTCTGCATTCCGGAGGACCCGCGTGAGTTTGCCCAATTGTTTTTCTTGGATCTCAAAATCCTTCTCCGCGGCTGCGACTTTAAAGCGATCGTTGATGTCGTGCAGATCGTACTTCTCCCGGATGGGAATGGTCAGCGCAATGAGAACTCCGGCAATGGTGCTGTGAATGCCGGATTCGAGCACGAAATACCAGCAGGCCACTCCCAGGATCGCGAAAATGGACCCGCGGGTTCCGCCACTTTTGCCGTAGAAGAAGCTGATGGCCACAAACACAAAGGCCAGGAGGAGATTGGTGAGATGAAAGTTTTCGCTGTAAAAAATCGCGATCACGAGAATGGCACCGAGGTCATCGACAATGGCCAGACCGGTGAGAAAGACCTTCAGGGAGGTGGGCACGCGGGGGCCGAGCAGGCTGAGCACGCCGAGGGCAAAGGCAATATCCGTGGCCATGGGCACGCCCCAGGCTCCACGGGTTTCGGGTGAAATGGTATTAAAAACGGTGTAGATCACCGCCGGAACGATCATCCCGCCAATCGCAGCCACGATCGCCAGTGAAGCTTTGCGGGGGGAGGAGAGTTCGCCCACCAGGAATTCCCGTTTAATCTCCAGACCCACCACAAAGAAAAACAGCACCATGAGCGCTTCGTTTACCCAGTGGCTGATTTCCAGGTCCAGGGTCCACCCCGATAGATGGATACTGGCGTGAGTATGGCTCAGCGTATGATAGCGTTCCCAATGTTCGCCGTTGGCGAGGGTGAACGCAAAAATGGAGACGAGAATGAGGAGGACGCCACTGATGGTCTGGTTGCGAATAAAACTGTCGAACAGAACCTCAGCGGTCTTTGGTTTAAGTAAGCTACCCTTCTTGATCATACACAGGACCTACTTCGTAGGGAAAGAGGCTGGCAAGCCAATTTCATCAGGGATCGATTCGGGTTGCCAATAATGGGCCTGGAGATTTCATTTTTGTATTTCGGCAAGTCTGTGCGAGAATAAGACGTATGAAAAAGATCCTCTTCTGGGTGATGTTCTGCTTCTCAACGGTGGCTTTTGCCGATGAGCAGGCTGACCTGGGCCCTCAGGGCCTGGAAGTGCACGTAGTGCGTGTATATGGGGGCGTGAGAGTGAACCCCTTACCCGGAAACCGGCGTCCGTCGTTGATCGGTGGATTAGAAGCGCCGGCTGCTGGCGTGTCGGTTCCCTGGGCCCGTGTGGCAGTACTAAAGGGAAAACAGCGGGCGCAGGGCAATTTCGATAAGCTGCTGGAATCCGATGATTTGATTGGAGTGGCTAAAGCAGATGAGTTGGGGCGGGTTTGTTTTCCGTTGGAGGCTGGGGAGTATACGGTTGTAGCGGAAATTGATGGAAGGGCCTTCTATCAGGGCATTCAGGGCAATGGAAATTGGGTAACCGAACGGGTGCTGACGCGTAAGTGGAAAGCCACGGCGGTCATGTATCCGGCGGCCCAACCTCCGCGCTAAGCGGCGAAACAGGGTTTTTGGAGCTCAAACCGGGCTTCGCATTGACCTTTTTTACCCAGAGGGTAGGGGCCTGTCCCCATGAATCCTGAGTTGTCTACCGCTGCCGCCGTCCGCCAGAGTTTTCTGGATTTCTTTGCCTCCAAGCAGCACCGCATTCTTCCCTCGGCCTCCCTGATGCCGACCGCCCCCAATCTGCAGTTTACCAATGCAGGCATGAACCCCTTTGTGCCCTACTTCCTGGGCGAACGGGATGCCCCTCAGCCCCGTGCAGCGGACACTCAGAAATGCATTCGCGCCGGCGGCAAGCACAACGACCTCGA
>DIYK01000060.1:8358-8726 GCA_002429005.1 Verrucomicrobia bacterium UBA6056 | reverse complement strand
AACTGGTCTTTCGGAGATTATTTCAAAGAAGAAGCGATAGAATGGGCCTGGGAGCTGCTCACCAAGGTGTGGGGGTTTCCCAAAGAACGTCTCTACGCTTCGGTGTATGAGCCAGGGGAAGGCGATCCGGCTGAATTTGATGCCGAGGCCTATGCGTTCTGGAAAGCCATTTTCGAGCGCGAAGGGCTGGATCCTGAAGAGCGCATCGTCAAAAGTGGAAAAACGGATAACTTCTGGATGATGGGGGATACGGGTCCCTGCGGTCCCTGCTCTGAGCTGCACATCGATTTGACTCCGGAGGGGGATACCCGCGGCAAACTGGTCAATGAGGACTCTCCCTGGTGTATCGAAATCTGGAACCTGGTGTT
>DIYK01000060.1:5876-8306 GCA_002429005.1 Verrucomicrobia bacterium UBA6056 | reverse complement strand
GAAATCTGGAACCTGGTGTTTATTCAGTACAACGCCAAAGTGGATGGAAGCTTTGAACCCCTGGCCGCCCGTCATGTGGACACCGGCATGGGCTTTGAGCGGGTGGCCGGCATTCTCGCCACCACCAATCATTTCCAGGATTTCAGCCAGCCTCCGAGCAACTATAACGCCGATTTGTTCACGGGCATTTTTGCCAAACTTTCCGAGTTGAGCGGCAAAAGCTATGCCCGGACTCTGCCGGTGGATCCGGCGAATCCCACGGATGTAGAAGCTTCCGACATCGTCTTCCGAGTGTTGGCAGACCATATTCGGACCCTCTGCTGCGCGATCGCTGACGGGATTCTGCCGGGCAATGAAGGTCGGAACTACACCTTGCGCCGCATTCTGCGCCGTGCGGTCATGTATGGCCGCCGCTTGGATCTGAAAGCCGGGTTCTTCTCCGAGTTGATCACGCCCTGTATCGAAAGTCTGGAAGTCGCTTTTCCCGAGCTACGAGACAAGGAAACCCTCATTCGGAAGTTCATTGCCAATGAAGAAGCCTCCTTTGACCGTACCCTCGACCGGGGAATGCAGTTGTTTGAAGGCTTTGCCAGTGCAGGCGGGGAAATTAAGGGGGCAGATGCCTTTCAGCTTTATGATACCCACGGCTTTCCTCTGGACCTGACCGAGATTTTGGCCCGGGAGCGGGGGATGAGCGTGGATAGCGATGGATTTAACGTGGAGATGGAGGCGCAGAAACAGCGTGGCCTCGACTCCCAAATCAAATCGATCATTGAAGTGGTTGGGGATGTCGATCCAACGGAGTTCTCCGGTTATGGTCCCGAAAATCTGGAAGCCTTCGAAAGCGAAGTGCTGGAATTGCTGGAGCGCGAGGGCGAACCCTACTTGGTCACGCCGGCGACGCCGTTCTATGCGGAAATGGGGGGACAGGTTGGTGACGAAGGTTCGGTGGAATGGGGAGCCTGGTCAGTCAAAATCGAAGACACGGTCAAAGATAGCGCCGGTCGCTTCCTGCACAAACTGTCCGCCCCCATGCAGAACGCGGAGCCTGGTACTCCGGTGAAACTGTCCGTGAATGTGGAGCGGCGTCGTAATATCCAGCGCCATCACTCGGCCACGCATATCCTCAACTGGGCCTTGCGGGAAAGCTTGGGCGATCACGTGGTGCAAGCGGGTTCCTTCGTGGGGCCGGATCGTTTGCGCTTTGACTTCAACCACTTTGAAGCCATTCCCGCCGATCAGCTGGCGGAGATTGAAGCGATGGTCAACCGTGCGCTGATTGAAGATGATGCCGTGGTGGATTTTGAAGTGCCTTTCGACGAGAAACCAGAAGAGGTGATTGCCGCCTTTGGTGAGAAGTACGGCAATGTGGTGCGGGTGGTGGATATTGGTGGATTCAGCAAAGAGCTCTGCGGGGGGACCCATGTGGGCCGCATTGGTGAGATTGGCCAGCTCCGCATTGTCGGAGAAAGCAGTATCTCCGCCGGCGTCCGCCGAATTGAAGCGGTGGTCGGAGAGGCTGCTGCCGAGTACACTGCCCGGGAACACGGATTGCTGCAGAGCCTGTCCGGTTTGCTTAGTGTAAAACCCGAAGAACTGCCTGGCCGTTTGGAAGTGATTCAGCAGAAGCAGAAGGAACTGGAGAAAAGCCTGCAGGAACTGCGGGCGGAAGCTGCCAAAGCGAAAGCCTCGGATCTGGAGTCCCAGGTGCAGGATGTGGGAGGCGTCAAGCTACTCGCGGCTGCGCTCGAAGGCGTGGATGCCAAGGGGCTCCGTGATGCCATGGATGGCCTGCGTCAGAAACTGGATCCCGCCGTCATCGTACTGGGTGGCGCCGCGAAGGGGAAAGTATTCTTTAATGTGTCCGTGGCCAAGGAATGTCAGGAAGCCGGAGCGCATGCCGGTCAACTGGTAGGACCCATTGCCAAAATCTGCGGCGGGGGTGGCGGAGGAAAAGCCGACCGTGCCCAGGCCGGAGGAAAAGATCCTGCCAAACTGCAGGAAGCCCTGGAGCAGGTTCCGGAGCTGCTGCAGGGATTGCTTGGGTGAGCGAAACCATGTTCAGTCTGTTCAGTAACATTCCTCAACTTCGCCCCGCGGAGGCGGCCGCCCGTCAGGATGCCTTGGTGGTGGATGTGCGCAATCCCGAAGAATGGGCCTATGTGCACATCGAAGGGTCCACCTTGCTTCCCTTGCCGGAACTTTCCCAACGTTATGGGGAGTTGCCCCGGGACAAGCCCCTGCTGCTGCTTTGCCATTACGGGATGCGCAGTCAGAAAGCGGCCATGTTTCTGAAAGGCAAAGGCTACGAGGTCAGCAACATCAGCGGGGGGATTGACCGCTGGGCGAAAGAATTGGATCCGGAGATGCCGAGGTATTAACGGATCAGAGGATCGCTTTCAGGGATTGTCGATTTATTCGAAACGAAGA
>DIYK01000060.1:4329-5816 GCA_002429005.1 Verrucomicrobia bacterium UBA6056 | reverse complement strand
CGATTTATTCGAAACGAAGAAGGATAAACCACTGATATACGCTGATATTCACTGATCATTCCATTCTGAAAGGTAAACGTTGATTTCCAACATCCATCAGAGTGTATCAGCGACCATCAGTGGTCGAATAAATCGACTCCGGCAGTCTCTGTGAGAACTCAGCTGACTCGTTCCCAGGTTTCGCCTGCGGCCAGATTCAGTTCCAGCGTTTCGCCTCCGGGGAGGTACAGCTTGAGGGGCCCGCCCCGCTCGGAGTTCAGAGTGAGAGAGCTCAGGCTTCCCTGTTCGAGACGGGCGCTCAGGAGGAATCCACACGGCAGGCGCAGGCCCTCGAGGCTGAGAGTTTTCCAGTCTGGAGGCAGGGCCGGAAACAGATAAAAGCCGCCCTGATCCTCCTGCAACAGCATGTCGTACACGGCGCTGATCAGGCCGAAGCGTCCGTCCAGCTGCATGACTTCATCGATCTCCTGACCCGGCACAAAGGCGAAGCCTCCGTCCAGAGTGGTCACACCTGGGAAGGCGGAGTCGTGCAGACCGGCGCGACCTTCGTTGGTGAATACATCCAGATACACGCCCAGCCAATGGCGGGCGGCGGCGCCATTGCCGGCGTGGGCGTGCAGAGAGGCTGCCCAGGGAATGCACCAGCCACTCCAGGCACCACAGCCGCGGTAGATATGCCAGTGCAGGGTTTCGTTGAGGATTTCCCGGTCGGCTTCATTCCGGAAGCTGAGCGTTTTGAAGGGCGTGACCCCGGCCAGATGACTGTGGTGACGGTGTGAACCATCCAGATCCTGACCTTCCCAGAGAAAGATGCGACGGCGGAAGCTCTGCTGGGCTTCTCCATTGAGAATGCCCTCTCCGACGCAGTAGAGGGGCAGGCCCTGTTCCAGTTCAGCCCATTCGGGATCAGCCTCCATCCCCAGCAGGGTCGCGGCCTGGGGAAGGGCGCGGAGCACCGCATGACAGGCAGCCAATTGGAAAGAGGAGTTGCGGCCCCAGGCATCGGGCATGGCGCCTTTATATTCCGGAGACACGGAGACGGGCAGCCGCAATCCGCCGTTTTCATCCTCCTCGGCCATGGCAGCAAAACCGGCGAAGGCACCAACCAGCAGCGGGTAGACCAGATCGTTCAGGCTTTCCGTGTCGCCACTGAAACGCACATAATCCCAGCAGAGCAGGGCCATCCAGGCGCTGCAGGCATGGTCGATGCTGCCGCTCCAAAAGGCGCCGACTACCTGGCAGCGGTCATCGATGGCGTGGGGGAGCATGAGGGCATCGTCCCGCCCAAAGAAGGCCTTGCCACTGGCCTGCAGATGCGGAAGCCAGTCCCGGAGCAAGGCGAGGAGGGGCTGGAAGTGTTCCAGACGGTTGCTCATCAGGGCCGGGGTGTAGATCATCTGCAGATTGATGTTCAGATGGTAATCATTGCTCCAGGGAGGAAGTTTGTGATCTTCCATGAGCGCACCCTGCAGGGTGCAGGCCAGTCC
>DIYK01000060.1:4106-4265 GCA_002429005.1 Verrucomicrobia bacterium UBA6056 | reverse complement strand
TGCAGGGTGCAGGCCAGTCCCTGGGGCGGGGTGCTGATCGCCTGCAGGTACAGCGAGTACTCCAGTTCCTCTTGAAGGCGGGGATCGGGCAGGCTGATCCGGGGCACATCCCGCCAATACTGTTCCCAATAGGCCAGGCTTTGTTTCCGAAGTTCGGAA
>DIYK01000060.1:3133-4045 GCA_002429005.1 Verrucomicrobia bacterium UBA6056 | reverse complement strand
GGCTTTGTTTCCGAAGTTCGGAAGAATTGAGCTGCAGGGTTTCCGAAGTTCGGAACGCGGCTTCCGGGCCCACGTTCGTGGCAAAACGGAGTTCATGGTCCTCCCGCAGGATACGGATGGAAAGCGGGTCATCTTCGGGCAGGCGCTGAAGGACGTGACCCTCTTCCCGCTCTGCTTCGGGAACTCCCTGAGCGAGAAGCGTGTCCGAGACCCAGTCCCAGGCGGGGCGCAATTGAACCTCACTGTCTGCCAGGGCCTTGGAAAAGGTCAGCCATCCCAATTCGGCATGACTGGCCAGTTCTACCCGGATGGAAGCCTCTTCCTTCCCCTTGCGGGCCAGGACCATGACCTTGCCTTCCCGCAAAAGGAGTTCGCCTTCCGTCAATTCCCACCCTTCTGGCAGGGTGATGACGATGCGGCCGCCTCCGAGCTGATGGGGGAATTCTTTCGGCTTTTTGCCCTCTTCCAGACCAAAGAGCTCCATCAGGCCATCCTGATCATCGGCTTCCAGCAGGCGTCGGACTTCGGGGAAATTGGCTTTGTTGATAAAGGGATTGCCTCCGCGGCGATCCCAAAAGCCTGCCCGGGCTACCGTTAGACGCAATTCAGAGCCGCTTCCCCAGACTAAAACGCCCGTGAGGCCGTTGGCAAGCGGGACCCCGCAGTGGGGGCGGGAGAGGGGGAAGGTCCAGGAAAGCGTGGGGGTGTTCATAGCTGGCAATGGATACCGATATCGGATTCGATATCGACATCGGAATCACAGAAAAGAAGCCCTCACTCGGGCCTGCGAGACATTCAGGCCTTCTGGGTCAGCCTGACTAATGACAAACGGCGCTTTCCGTGCTATGTGGGGGGGACCCCTATGAGTGATCTGAGCCACATCCGAAATTTCTCCATCATCGCCCACATCGA
>DIYK01000060.1:1707-3065 GCA_002429005.1 Verrucomicrobia bacterium UBA6056 | reverse complement strand
ATCATCGCCCACATCGACCATGGAAAGTCGACGCTGGCTGACCGTATTCTGGAGAAAACCCGTGCGGTTGCCAAACGTGACCTGCAGGAGCAGCTGCTGGATGATATGGATTTGGAACGCGAACGCGGAATCACCATCAAAGCGCACCCTGTGACCATGTGGTACGAAGCGGAGGATGGGGAACGCTATCAGTTTAACTTGATTGATACCCCGGGACACGTGGACTTTACCTATGAGGTGACCCGCTCCTTGGCCAGTTGTGAAGGGGCCATTCTGGTGGTGGATGCTGCCCAGGGGGTCGAAGCTCAGACGGTGGCCAATGTGTTATTGGCGATGGAGCAGGAACTGACCATTATTCCGGTGATTAACAAAATTGACCTCCCCAATGCGGATTTGCCCAAGGTGAAGCAGCAAGTAGAGGATTTGTTGGCGATTCCCATGGATGAGGCCATTCCGGTGAGTGCTAAAACCGGGGTGAACATTGAGCAGGTACTCGAAGCGGTTGTGGCCAAGATCCCGCCACCCACCACGCAGGAGGATATGGGTTGTCGCGGGTTGGTTTTTGATTCCTATTACGACGCCTATCGTGGGGTGGTGTCTTATGTGCGGATGTTTGATGGGGAGCTAACCAACCAGAACAAGATTCACCTGCTCTCCAACAACAAAGATTTCGAGATCAAGGAAGTGGGCATTTTCACGCCGGCGATGAAGAAACTGGATCGTCTGCAGGCCGGGGAAACCGGCTATGTGATTGCCAACATCAAAGAGAGTTCGGATATGCGGATTGGCGACACGGTCAGTCGCAAAGATAAGATGGCCAAAGAAGCTCTTCCCGGTTTTCAGGAAGTGCACCCCATGGTGTTCTGTGGCATTTATCCGGTGGATGGATCGGAGTACGAAAAGCTCAAATACAGTCTCGAAAAGCTGTCGTTGAATGATGCGGCCTTCACCTTTGCTTCGGAGAGTTCTGTGGCACTGGGCTTCGGGTTCCGCTGCGGGTTCCTGGGGCTGTTGCACATGGAAATTATTCAGGAACGCCTGCGTCGTGAGTACGAAGTCGACATCATTTCCACCTACCCGGGTGTGGTCTATGAAGTATACATGACCAATGGCGACAAGGTGATTATCGACAACCCGGTGCACCTTCCGGATCCCACCACCATTGATCACATCGAAGAGCCTTTCCTCAATTGCACCATCATTTGTCCCACCGATGATATTGGCGAGATGATGAACCTCATTCGCGACCGTCGCGGTGAAATCAGCAAAACCGAAACGGTGGATACTACCCGGATCATGCTGACGATTCATATTCCGCTCAACGAAATCGTGATCGATTTCTATGACAAGCTCAAGAG
>DIYK01000060.1:0-1640 GCA_002429005.1 Verrucomicrobia bacterium UBA6056 | reverse complement strand
GATTTCTATGACAAGCTCAAGAGCATCAGTCATGGGTACGCGAGTATGGATTATGAATACGAGGGTTACCGGGCCAATGATCTGGTGAAAATCGAAATTCTGGTCCATGGGGAGCCCGTGGATGCCTTTGCCGCGATTGTGCACCGCAGCAAAGCTGTGAGTATCGGCCGGAACATCTGCGAGAAGCTGAAAGAAGAAATTCCCCGCATGCAGTTCCCAATTGCTGTGCAGGCGGCGATTGGCCGGAACATCATTGCCCGAACCACAGTGCCGGCCTTCCGGAAGGATGTGACGGCCCGCTGTTACGGCGGAGACATCAGCCGGAAACGCAAACTTCTGGAAAACCAGAAGGCGGGTAAGAAAAAGATGAAGATGGTGGGGAAAGTGAATATTCCGCAGGAAGCCTTCCTGAAAATTCTTAAGTCCTAGAACCTATGTTCAACCAGAAGATCCCCCAACCTGCCTTTCTCAAGAAGCGTAAACAGCACAAGCTGGAGATTAAGAAAATCGAGCATGCGCTGTTCGAGCTGAAGTACTGTCGGCGTGTCAAAGAGGATGAGCTGGATGCAGAGCAGCTGACCCAGCTGAAAGATTGGCAGAAAGAGATCAAAGAGCTGATCAAAGACCGGAAACATGCGGAAGCGCTGGCTCTATCCCTTGAAGCGGAAAAAGTAGCCAAGAAGCTCAATCCCGCTCCAGGAAAACGCTTTCATCTTCGGGAGAATGTTGAAGTGTTTGTGGTGGTGATGGCGGTGGCCATGGGGATTCGAACCTATTTTCTGCAACCTTATCAGATTCCCACCGGCTCGATGCAGCCGACGCTGTATGGGATTACGTCGCAATCGGATTATGAGCCTGATGATATGGATCGGCCGCCGATGAAGGCGTTGAAATTTTTCCTCACCGGGTCCCGCTATCGGGAGATCCGTGCCCAGGGGAGTGGAATCATGCCTGCCGGCTTCACCCCCAGTGATACGTTTCGGTATTACGTCATCGGTGGGCAGCGTCATAAGATCCATAAAGATCTGGAGCTGCTCATTCCCCCTGGCCGTGCTGTACAAAAAGGGGATCTGATTGCCAAAGGCTTAATCAAGCAGGGCGACTTCATTGTGGTCGATCGCTTCACCTTTAATTTCCGTCCTCCCCGCCGCGGTGAAATCACGGTGTTCAGTACCCGCGGACTGCCAATGGTGCGCCCGAATTCTGCGTACATTAAACGTACGGTAGGTCTTCCGGGGGAAACGATCCACATTCAATATAATGAATTGGTGGCAGATGGTGAGATCATCCGGGAGCCGGAACACTTTGTCCGTCAACAGGAAGGGGAAGGCTATCGGGGCTATTCCAACCGGATGCCGGGCCAAAATGGATTTCTGGTTCCCACACCGCTCTTTCCCAACGCCGAGACCGGGCTGACCCTTGGGGAGGATGAATACCTGATGTTCGGGGATAATACCTATCACAGCCTCGATAGTCGTTACTTTGGCGGCGTTCCCGGACAAAACATTCTGGGCAAAGGCATCTTTGTTCCCTGGCCCTTCTTCAACCGCGGCACCTACAACGGGAAAGCCGGACCGGTTAAGTAGGAGGAGTCAATCTGCCAGGCTTACGCCTTGGCAGAAGTCAGAAGTCAGGAGTCA
>DIYK01000024.1 GCA_002429005.1 Verrucomicrobia bacterium UBA6056 | reverse complement strand
GCAGTAGCAGGGAGGGCAGGATCAAGGCTGCAGCTGCGAGGAGAATTCGTTTCCATTCCCGGGGATGAAGTTGGGGAAGCACCCAATATGCGGCCAGGGCCCCCACGGTCGCCGCGCTCAGCAAATGTACATTTACCAGCAGAGCCAAGACGAAAGCGGCCCAGACCCAGCGATCCCGGAATAGCAGATTCAGCACCAGAACCGCCATACTCAGTCCCAGAGCCGTATGGGAAAAGGCCGGTGGGGGCAAAGGGGTTTCAGCCAAGGCCTGATGCGGCAGGAAGAGCAAAGGTAAGAGCAGCAATTCCGGCCAGCGCATCTCAGGAGCCAGCACCCGGGCCAGCAAACAGAGCATCCAAAAGAGAAACGTCGTATTCAGCACCTGCAGCAGTTGTAACGCCTCCGCACTTTCCACGGAAGCCGGGAGCATCCAGGCCAGAACATGAAACATCCAGGTGCTGTAGCTATCAAAGGCCTGAAGAACCGCATCGCCGGCATATAGCTCCGGAGAACGCAAATGCTCCAGAAATACCAATTGCAGCCCCTGATTGCCCACGGCCAAGGGCAAGCCATGCCACCACAGCCAAGCTGCACAAGCAAGCGCACTGAACAGCAGCGAGCGCAAACTGAAAAAATATCGGGTAAACATTTGACCAATAAGCCTGTAGAATTCAGCGTCAGATTCGATACTTTTTTTACGTCAATGCACATTTCCCTGGGTCAACGCTCTTTTTTTCCCCTGAGTCTGCTTCTGTTGTCCCTGGTCGCCACCGTCGTATTGCGTGCCTGGCCCCCCGCGGCAGATCGTCCGGGAAGCGAGGATGCATTACAACAGGCGCATCAGGCTCTGGAGGCAGGAGATACGGCTTCCGCCGAGATGTGGCTTCGTGCCCAGCTCGCTGAAGAGGCCTGGCATCCGGGTGCCAGCCGCCAGCTCACGGAATTGCTCTTGCAGGCCGGCGACCGGGATCGCCTCCTGGAATGGATGGAAGGCTTAACCCTGGGAGATGCCCGTCTGGCTGCCGCGTTATTTGAGGAGCCGGGCTTTCAAGCCTGGCTGGAGGAAGAAAGCTTTATAAGCCTGCGTGCCGAAGCCCGTCACCAGGCAGTGGATTAAACCAACATGATGAAACATCTGACCCTTTGCTTCTGTTGCCTGCTCTGCGGCCTCTCTGTGCTCGCAGAAGAGTTGAAACCGGTATTAGACCAGTTTGATCTGGCCATCGAAAAACTGGACCTGGAACGGGAATTGGAGCTGCGCCGCATTTCCAAGCTCTACCGCGGCCGGCTGGAGCAGCTCTATGGGGGGTATCAGCGCCAAGGGGATCTGGACGCCCTTCAGGAAGTCATTCAGGAACAGAAACGTCTGGCCGAGAATCCTCTGGAACTTCCTCCAGTGTTCAGTGAACTCCCGGACCTCAACCAGTTGCAGATCACGCTTAAGAAAGCCTTTGAGGACGCACATAGCAAGAGCGCGGTGAAACTGGAGATGATGCTGAAACAGATCGATGCCCATCTGGGCAACATACAGATCAGCCAGGTACAAAGCGGGGATATTGAAGCCGCCCAGGAAACCAAACTGGCCCGCGAAACCCTGCCGGAGCGTGAAGATGTGCTCTACATTCTTTCCTGGAAACGAGGGTTCAAACCGCCCCACCCGGATGCAAAACCCTATCAGGGCCGGCATTTCCTGGTCGTGACCGAACATCGGAACTATCCGGATGCAGAAGCCTGGTGCAAAGAACAGGGAGGACGCCTGGCGGTCATCCCGGATCAGGGCACCTTGGATTTCATCCTCAGTATCCTTCCGCAAGGGTCCGGCCGTGTGTACATTGGGCTCACTGACCGGCAGCAGGAGGGCCAGTGGCGCTGGAGCAATGGGAAGCTGTTGACCAAAGACGGATTTAACCGTTGGAATCCGGGAGAACCCAATAATTCCTCAGCCCAAGGAGAGCATGTGGCGGAAATGCTCGAAAACGGTCTGTGGAATGATTCCGTGGAGCGGAATCCAAGATCCTTCATCTGCGAATGGCCCTGAGTGCCTGAGTGCAAGGGAAACTTGCTTTCCCGGGCTTCACAGGATAGCGGCGAGCTATGCAAAAAGGCGAAGCCCATATCCGTGTGAACCATTTGGAAATGCGCTACGGCTCCACGTTGATCCAACGGGAGCTGACCTTTGACATATGTCGTGGCGATGTCTTCATCATTATGGGCGGCAGTGGCTGCGGAAAAAGCACCCTGCTCAAGCACCTGATCGGCCTCTATCAGCCTGCGGCCGGTTCCATCGAAATTGATGGCCGTAATCTCACCGATGCCGATGAGCAGCAGAAACGGGAGCTGCTCAAAAATATGGGCGTGCTCTATCAACAGGGAGCCCTGTGGAGCTCCTTGACCCTCGCGGAAAACATCATGATCCCGCTGGAGCAGTACACCGAGCTCCCCGAAAGGGATCGCCGGGAACTGGCATCGCTTAAACTGGCGCTGGTGGGCCTCTCCGGCTTTGAGGAATACTACCCCTCCGAAATCAGCGGAGGCATGCGGAAACGCGCCGGACTCGCCCGGGCCATGGCTCTGGATCCCGACATTCTGTTTTTTGACGAACCCTCAGCGGGTTTGGACCCCATTAGCGCCAAACTTCTGGATGACCTGATCCTAGAGCTCAGTTCCGCCCTGGGCAGCACGATCGTGATCGTCACGCACGAACTGGCCAGTATTTTTGCCGTGGGGAATAATTCTGTGTTTCTGGATCCGGTGACCAAAACCATGCTCGCCACCGGCAACCCAGTCGAGCTTCGTGATCACAGCCCCGATGAACGGGTGCGCAATTTCCTCCTGCGGGGGGAACTCACTTGACCTTTTCCGCCTGAACCCGAAAGAGAGCCTCATGTCCCGCAAAGCGAATCCAACCCTGATCGGCGTGTTTGTCCTCGTGGCCATCGCCTTGGCGCTGGGCGCCCTGGTGGCCCTGGCCGGTGGCGGTATCTTTGAAAAACGCACCGAGTTTGTGATGTATTTTGATCAGGACATCTTCGGACTGGATGTGGGAGCTCCGGTGACCTTCCGCGGTGTGAAAGTCGGGGAAATCAAAAGCATTCAGCTGATTTATGATCATGCGGACGGTAGTCTGAGTATGCCGGTGGTGGCCGAGATGAATGAAACCGCCTTCGTGCAGAAAAATCAGCATCTTGCCGATGACGGCCATGACTTCCAACGCCAGATTGACCGCGGCCTGCGTGCCCGCGTGGATCCACTCTCCATGGTCACCGGCAAACTGAAGGTGAGCTTGGATTATCACCGGAATTCACCGATCAACTACCGCTCACCTCATGACAGTGAGCACCCGGAAATCCCAACCATTCCCGGCGTCATTGAAAGTTTGGGCAAAAAACTCAACGATCTCCCGCTCGAAGACATGATTCTGGATCTCCGCAAGAGCACCCAGGCCCTGGCCACCCTGCTTGAATCCGGCATTCTGGACAGCACCATGAACGAGTTGAACCAGACCCTGGCTACAGCCCGGGGCACGCTGGAAGCTCCCGAAACCATGAAAACCCTTGAAGGCGTCTCTGTGACCGTGGAAGAAGCCCGGCTCCTGCTGGCAGCCTTCCGTGGCGAAACGCTGCCCAACCTCAACAAGCTGATGGAGCACGGCAGCGAACTCGTAGGGTCCGGAGACATCCGCGATATGATGACGGCCATCGAAGATTCCCTCAACGAGACCCAGGTGCTGCTGAAAGGACTGGGTCGTAACTCAGAGCCCATGCGCGACCAGATCCTGCAGCTGCTGGATCAACTCACCCGCAGTGCCCGCTCTGCTGAAATTTTTCTCGATTACCTCGAGCGTCATCCTGACGCCCTGCTGAAAGGCAAAGCCTCCCCATGAAGCTGATCCCCTCCCTCCTCCTGCTCGCCCTGCTGGCCGGCTGCTCCAGCACGCCGCCCTCGGAATTTTTCCTGCTGCACCCGCTTTCGCCCAAGGCTGCGGCCCCGGCCGAAGGGGCCACCCCCACCCGGATTCAATTGGAGAGCGTAGAGCTCCCTGGCCATCTGGAGCGGCCCGTGCTGCTCAGCCGCCCCTCTCCGGGACGGGTGGCCTTTTCCGATTTTGAACGCTGGGGCGAACCTCTGGGGGAAAATATCCAGCGGGTGATGGAATTGAACCTGCTCAACCTGCGGCAGGGAGACACGATCCGCCGGGCGCCGCTGCGCTTTAAAGGCGATCCGGATGCGCTGGTGTTTCTCGATGTGCTCGATTTCTCCCAGGATGGGGAATGGGCCCGGATCGATGTGCGGGTCGCCCTGATGCGCTACGCCCCGAAACGGGAACTGGTGGAACTTCGCTTCAGCAAAAGCATGAAGCTCTCCAGCCCGGAGGCGGTGGATGTGGTCAGCACCTACAGCCTGCTCTTGGATGCGCTGGCAAAAGAAATCGATCAGGGACTGGATGAGTTATTGAAATGAAGCGCCTTCTGTTTTTCCTCCTGCTCCCGTTCTGCCTCTCCGCCCAGGTCCGCCTGCAGCCGCCCAACAGTGAAGCCGGGTATCTGGCCCGTCTGCTCATCAATGAAGCTCCGTTTCCCGGGGAGCGCGGTTGGGTCTCCGAAGCGGACAGCAAAGCCTGTATGCTGCAGATTCTCTACGTGCTGGATTCCCGGATTGAACATATCCCAAAAGGCTACCGGCAGTCCCAGATCGCCGCCGTCACCACCAGCAACATCATTGATGTCATCACCGTGGGTGGAGAGCGCGGTCAGTGCGACGGCTTCTACAAAGACGAAAAAGGTCAGTTCACCGCAGTACCCCGGGTGGAAAAGCGCGTCCGCTATCTGCTGGGCATTGCCAACGACGGCACGCCCGGCACCTTTGCCCGCCTGCTGGAATATGCCCAGGGCCTGTCCAACGCCTATTTTGCAGGAGGGCTGAAAGAGGCGGACCGCTTTGCCACCCTGCAAATGGTGCACCGCACCCCGGTGACCGGCCGCGCCTACAGTTGGATGACCGATAAAGATATGTACAACCCCGGGGGACGTTTTGTGCGTATCCCCGATGAACAGGACGGTTCCCTTGGTGGAAACCGCTTCTTTACCCTGGAAAAACAATGAAATCCCTTCTCTGCCTGCTCAGCCTCTGCCTGCTTCCCCTTCTCGCCCAGGAGCCTGCTCCCCGTGAAATGCCGGAGGGCGTGGATGAGGAATTTCTGGTCCAGTGCCTGCGCCACCTCTACCGCTGGGTGCTGGATGAGGACGATGCGGAAAACATCGTGGGTGAGGAAGCCTTTCCTTTCTGGGTGCGGGAACTGACCCCGAAACTGGATGAGGGCGACAACAGCCGCATGATCCAGGTGGTCCTGCCCCGTATCAAGGTGGCGTTCAGCGCCCGCAAAGCCGACTACCAGGTGCCGGAACTCAAACTGCATGTGAAAAATGCAGACTTCCGCATCCGTAACGTGCAGCGGCTGCAGAATGTGCCTGAGGAACCCAACGGGTATGCGGTGATGTCCCTGTCCTTCGCGGAGATGGTTCAGCGCGGCGAACGCCAGATGACTCAGGAACTGTTTGCCGAAGGAGAGTTTCTGGAAAAAATCCGCGCCTCCGCCCGCAAGGAGTTTCGGCGCTATGCAGAACGGAAAAACCTGGAGATTCCCGAAGGCGACCAGCAGGTCTTTCTCGCCCCGCTCTCTCCGGTGGCCAATGAAACCTGGGTCTTCTGGGAAACCGGGGACATGCTGCTGCGCATCAGCTCGGATATGGACCTGCAGGACCCCGATGTCTGGCGTCATGAAGATCTTGCGGTGGAGCTCTTTGATATCCGTGAACAGACCGTGGTCAGCCTCAAAGAAGTCCCCGGTAGCAATGCGTATATGACCCGCGATCAGGTGGGCCGTTACCTGTTCAACTGCGTCATTCTCGGCAAACGTCTGGTGTTGGCACCCCCGGCAGAAGTCGGCCAGCCCTGAGCATCCAGCCCCCTTCACAAAGGGGCTTGCATCAGGCTTCTATTGCTATCATATTGATACTGGTATGAAAGCAATACACATCCGCCACATTCCGGATGATGTGCTGGAAAAGCTTAAATGGCGGGCTGAACAGCATCATCGTTCCCTTCAAAAGGAAATCGAAGTCCTGCTCAAGGATGCTGCCCGTATGATTCCCCCGCTGGAAAAGAGGAGGGATAACTTTCTTGATGGCCTGCACACGGTAGCCGCATCCTCCGCTTCCCCCAAGATCGTGGACACCTGGTCCCGTGAGGAGATCTACTCGGATGACGGACGCTGATCGTATCTTTGTGGATACCAATGTGCTGCTTTCCGCGACAGATGCCCGTCGAAGGACCCACTCCGACGCGCAGAATTTTCTATGGAACGCAAAGGAATCCGGCTGGAGACTCTTTGCGAGCACTCAGATTTTCCGGGAATACTTAGTCGTGGCGACCAGGCCTGAGTCAGGAAACGGACTGGGTCTGTCGCCGGAACATGCTACCGAAAACCTGAGTGTATTCCAACTCGTTGTTCAGATCCTGCCGGAGGATGTTGAAAGCATGCAACGCCTTCAGTGGATCGTCCGAAATCATGAACTGAAGGGAAAACGGATTCATGATGCCCAGATTGCAGCCACCATGTGGCGGCATGGGCTTCAAAAACTCAAAACCTACAACCCCTCTGATTTCGTCCCCTTTTCCGAGCTAGAGCTGATCCCAGCGAGCGAGACAATCTAGGATGAACTTGCCAAGCAGGCCATCTTCGTTATGCATGTGGAATGATGAAAGTCACGCCACTGGACCTGGGCTGGAAAGTTCAGTTCCTCTCTGTCGTCAGCGACGAGGACATTAAATCCTTTAACCTTCAGCTGCGCAATGAATTAGCTGGGTCTGCAGGCAGCTTTGTGCTGGTCATCGACCTGCAGGAATTCAAATATTTCACAGCAGATGCGCAAGCCTCCCTCGAAGAAACCTTGGAGGACTTCAAATCCGAAGGCCTCATTCGTGTGGGAGTGCTGGCCTTTAGTACCGCCTTTGCCGCTCTGTTTTGCGACATTATGGTCCGGATTGATATGATGCCCCTGTACCGTTACTTCGATATCAGTTACGAAGAAAACTGGGAAGCGGAGCTGGAGGAATACGTCGAAAAGCCCTTCATTGAGGAGGAGCAGGAGGGTGAATGACCGCGAGTTGGTAGAATCCATCGTCCGCCACATCCTGGAGACATCCCCGGTCGCTTCCAACGCGGCTCCCGCCTCTACAACAGCTCGAGGCCGTGTGGCCATGCTGACCGCGAAGGAGAAACTGGAATTCCGGGACTTTCCTATCCCGCAGATCCGCGAGGATGAAATTCTGCTGAAGGTGGAAGCCTGCGGCATTTGTGGCACCGATATTCACTGCTACAAAAACGATCCCTTTGAGCTCTGTCCCGTAGTGCTCGGCCATGAAGGGAGCGGGGAGATCATCGAAATCGGAAAGCAGATCAGCCACGACTCTGTCGGAAAGCCGATCCGTGTGGGCGACAAACTGGTCACCAGTATCCTGGAAACCAGTGAGGCCTGCGGCATTGCCAAATACAATCCACTCAAGGCCAACCTCTGTGACGACTTGCGGATTTACGGGCTGCTGCCTGATGAGGAACGCTACCACTTTAACGGCTATTTCGGCGAATACCTGGTCATCCGCCCGGGTTCTTCCTTTTTTGGCGTCAGCGATATGAGCCTGCCTTTGCGGGTGCTGATTGAACCGGCCGCCGTGGTCTGCCACGCACTCGAGCGTGCCAAACACTGCGGCGCCGCGCTCAATTTCCGCAGCCGGGTGCTGGTGCAGGGCTGCGGCCCCATCGGCCTGATGATGATTGCCTGTCTGCGTACCTTCGGGGTGAATACCATTATCGCCGTGGACGGCAACGACAGCCGTCTGGGTATGGCCCGTTCCCTCGGCGCCGATCACACCCTGAACTACAAGCACTACGGCAATGTGGAAGATCTGGCCGGCGCAGTGGAAAGCCTGACCAAAGGGCTGGGAGCTCATTTTGGATTTCAGGTAACCGGAGTCCCCGCGGCCTTCGCCAATATCTTCAAGATGGTCCGCCGCGGCGGCGCGGTCTGCGAGCTGGGGCACTTTGTGGATGCCGGCGGCTGCGCCATGAACCCCCATCTGGATATCTGTAAAAAAGAAATCACCCTCATCGGCAGCTGGGCCTACAACAGCTTCGAATATCCAAATGCCTATCATTTTCTGCAACGTGCAGAACGAATTGGCCTGCCCGTAACGAACCTCATCACCCACCGCTTCCCCCTCTCCCGTATTCAGGAGGCCTTTGACACCAATCTGAGACAAGAAGGTGTGAAAATCATGGTGGAAGCTGAAACCCCCTCCATATGACCCCTCCCAATATTCTCCTGATTCTCAATGACGACATGGGCTACTCGGACATCGGCTGCTACGGCGGCGAAGTGCGCACCCCGCAACTCGACGCTCTGGCCCGTGGCGGCCTGCGCTTCACCCAGTTTTACAACACCGCCCGCTGCTGCCCCTCCCGCGCTTCGCTGCTCACCGGCCTCTATCCCCATCAGGCGGATATTGGCGACATGACCCGCGACGATGGCGTGGATGGTTACCTGGGAGACCTCAGTAGCAACGCCGTCACCCTCGCCGAAGCCCTGAAAGGTGCTGGCTATGCCACCGCCATGAGTGGAAAATGGCATGTGACCAATGACCTCAAAGATAGCTACAACTGGCCCTGTCAGCGTGGCTTCGACCGCTACTACGGCATGCTCTGCGGCGCCGGCTCCTTCTGGGACCCCTGCCACATGAAACGCAACAACGAGGCCATCCGGCTCGAACCGGGTGAATATTTTACGGACACCATCAGTGATGAAGCCGTGGCCCAGATCCGCGATCATCATGCAAGCTCGCCCGAGCAACCCCTCTTCCAGTACGTCGCCTACACCGCGCCCCACTGGCCTCTGCATGCCCCCGAGGAAGATGTGGCCTCCTACAAAGGAAGCTTCGCGGAAGGCTGGGATGTACTTCGCGAAAAACGCCTCGCCCGACTGAAGGCAGAAGGTATTCTCGAAGAGTCCTGGGAATTGAGTCCCCGGGATCAGTGGTCCCAGGATTGGAATGAAGCAGAACACCCGGACTGGGAACAACGGCGCATGGAAGTATACGCCGCCCAGATCGACCGCATGGATCAAGGCATTGGCCGTATTCTCGATGCGCTCAAAGAATGCGGGCGCTTTGAAAATACCCTGGTGATTTTCCTGGCAGATAACGGCGGCTGCGCGGAAGGCGTGGGCACCAACGGGGAACGCATCTACAATCCGGATCGTGCCAGCGGTCACGAATACACCCGGGATGGCTCCAAGAAAGTGCGCTATGGCAACCTGCCGGAAATCTGGCCCGGTCCCGAAGACACCTATTGCAGTTACGGTCCGGCCTGGGCCAACCTCAGCAATACCCCTTTCCGTAAATTTAAATGCTGGACCCATGAGGGCGGAATCTCCACGCCCTTTGTGGTACACTGGCCGCAGGGCATCTCTGCAAAAAATGAACTACGCCACACTCCGGCCCAGCTTCCGGACATCATGGCCACTCTGTTGGATGCCGCCGGCGCCAGCTACCCGGAAGAATACAACGGAAACGCGATTAAGCCCTGCGAAGGACATTCCATGAAACCCCTCTTCGAGCGGGACCAGGCCTTTGGCCGGGAGGTTCTCTACTGGGAACATATGGGCAATGCGGCCGTGCGCAGCGGAGGATGGAAAATCGTCCGCGACTTTTCCGGTGGCACGGATTGGGAACTCTACAATATCGAAGCCGACCGCAGTGAAGTGCATGACCTGGCAGATCAGGAGCCTGCGAAACTGGAGGAATTGAAAGCCCTTTGGCAAGCCTGGGCCGACCGGGTGGGCGTCCGCGATTACAGTTGGATCCGCGAACGCCGTAAACAAAACGGATGAGTGAGGATCCCCAGCGCCCCTGGGTCCGGCAACTCATCGTTATTTGGCTCGCCCAGCTGCTTTCCATTGCGTCGTTCTGCTTTGGACTGCCTTTCGTAGCCTACTACATTCAGGAAATGGGAATCACCCAGGAAGAGGAACTGCTCTTCTGGACCTCCCTCTTCCATGGCCTCGCCCCGATCGCCTTCTGCATTTCGGCCCCCTTCTGGGGGATCATGGCCGATCGTTATGGCCGGAAAATGATGCTGGTGCGCTCCTACCTGGGAGCCGTATTGGTGCTCTGGGGCATGGGCTGGGCACCCAATGTCATCTGGCTGATGGTATTCCGCATCGCTCAAGGCCTGATCACCGGAACCATGACCGCCTCCCAGACCTTGATTGCCGTCAGTACCCCTCAACAGCGGCATGGCCTTGCCCTCGGTGCTCTCTCTGCGGCGGTCTCCGGTGGCGTGGCCCTGGGCATGACCCTGGGCGGCTACACTGCAGAATATCTGGGCTATTCCGAAGCCTTTTACGTGGGGGGCTCCCTCTCGTTGCTCTCTGCCCTGCTGGTGGGGTTGCTGGCCAAGGAACATAAAGTCAGCCAGAACAAACAACGTTCCACCCTTTCCAAAGGCGAGGCGATGAAACTCGCCTGGCCGCTGCTGGTGGTCATCGCCTTCTGTGCGCTGGCCGTTCACTTCGACAACGCCTTTTTTCCGCTCCTCGTGCAACAACTGCATGGGGGCATAGAAGGAGCCGCTACGATTCTCGGAAATATGGGCGCACTCGGGGCCATTGCCGGGATCATCGCCGGCACCGTATGGGGCGTCGCCTCGGATCGCTTCGGCCCCATAACCATAGGCCTGGCCTGCGCGATACTCTCCGCACTCATCAGCCTGCCCTTGTTCTACTCGGAAGAGATTGGATTGGGCCTCCTCTATCCCGTGATCTTCTGTGTCGCCTTCTTCAAAGCCGGTCTCGATCCGGTATTTCAGGTCTGGCTGAGTAAGAACACCTTGGCCGATCACCGCGGGGTCATCTTTGGCTTTGCCTCCACCGCCCGGAGTTTGGGCTGGGCCAGCGGCCCCTTTATCGGCAGCAGTCTGGCCGCAGCCAGCAGTTTCACGGACGCGTATATCGGACGCATGGCAGCCTTTCTCCTGCTCATCCCTGTGGTACTCTGGGCAGGTAGCCGGGTGCGGAAACAACAGCCCCCTGAAACGGAGACCCCTCATGAGTAATCCCATCGAGCTCGGTGCTGATCCCAGCGGCACTCAGGACAGCACCCAGATTCTGCAAGACATCCTCGATCGTGAGCAACGTCTTCTTCTACCCGCGGGAACCTTTCTCATCCATTCCCTGCAGCTTCGCTCCGGGATGCATCTGGAATTGAGCGAAGGATCCGCCCTCCGGGCCCTGCAGGTGCATGCCGCGTACAGCGAATTCACCCCCTTCATTCATATCCAGAATGCGGAAGGCGTACGAATCAGCGGTCCGGGGCAGATTCGAGGCGGAGGACCCCACTGGTACAAGCCCAGCGGACTGCGCATCGATGGCCCCCATCCCCGTCACTGCATTCTCGCTCAGAACTGCACAAACCTTGTCATCGACGGTCCTACGCTCAGCGAGAGCGTGATCTGGACCTGTAAGATCGAAGACTGCCGTGATGTACAGATCCGCAATCTCTGCATCCGGAACCCGGTCTGGGTGTTCGCACAATGCACGGACGGAATTGATGTCGTCTGCTCAGAAAACGTGCTCATCGAAGACTGCGATATTGAAACCGGAGACGATGCCATCTGCATCAAAAGCCACAAAGGGGAGCCGGAATTCGCTGACTGGCGTCCAGAGGATTTTCAGCCCGTACGCAATGTCACCGTGCGCCGCTGCCGCCTGGCCTGCAACTGCAGTGCCGCCAAAGTGGGAACCGAAACCGCATCCGCCGTAGAAGGCGTGCTCTTCGAGGACCTGCACATTGTCATGCATCCCGGTGCTGTGCCCGATGCCGTGCCCGGGAACCCACGCCCCTCCTGTGCCGCCACCGCCGCACTGGCCGTATATTCGGTGGATGGGGCACATGTACGCGATGTATGCTTCCGCAACTGCCGGATCGAACGGGCCGCGGCGCCCATTCACATTCAGCTCCAGCGTCGCAGCAACCGCACACAGGGGCCCATTGGTTCTATCGAAGGGATTCGTTTTGAACAGATCCGTTGCGAGTACGCCGAGATCGCCAGCTGCATCGAAGGGGATGGAGGCATCGTTCGGGATGTGGAGCTCCGCGATTGCCGGATCATCACCCGGGAAGCACCCGGACCCATCCGCATTCCGCCCCGGCCCAGCGGACGGCATCCCAGTTGCCGGCTCTACGATCACCTGCCCGCCTTCGGACTCTGGACCCGCTGCGCCGAAGAGCTTCGCCTCATCGATTGTCATTTTGAAGATCAAGGCAACAGTTCGCGGCCAGCCATCCTGCATCAGGAACCGGATGCAGAAGCAATCGATCCAAGCTAAGACCGGCTCGTCAAGGGGACCACGCGCCTAGGCCCCGCACCCCTTCGGGGCGCAGCTGTATTTCTATCGGGGTACCGGGGTTGTCACCCCGGCCTAGACTCCCCAGCCCCTTCGGGGCAGCTGTAAGAACGGCCTAAAAAACACAGTACTCTAAAGGCGCACAAGTCATGGAACTCTTGGTCTGACACACTTGGGACAACCCATAAAACTCAGTCAATATGGCGGCCCGGAGGGGTGCAGGCGTCTATGCGGGCGGACACATCTGCCCTGACAACCTGGTTCGCTTAGGGGACCTCTCGCATAGACCCCGCACCCCTTCGGGGCGCAGCTGTGTTTCTATCGGGGTACCGGGGTTGTCACCCCGGCCTAGACTCCCCAGCCCCTTCGGGGCAGCTGTAAGAACGGCCTCAAAAAGACCCAGCACTCTGAAGGCGCGCAAGGCATGGAACTCTTGGTCTGACACACTTGGGACAACCCATAAAACTCAGTCAACATCAGCGCCCCGAAGGGGTGCAGGAATCTAGGCCAGGGTGCAGCCCTCGTATCGAGTTCAACAAATACATCAGCGCCCCGGAGGGCTGCAGGAATCTAGGCCAGGGTGCAGCCCTGGTATCGAGATAAACAAATACATCAGCGCCCCGAAGGGCTGCAGGAATCTAGGCCAGGGTGTAGCCCTGGTATCGAGTTAAACAAATACATCAGCGCCCCGAAGGGGTGCAGGAATCTAGGCCAGGGTGTAGCCCTGGTATCGAGATAAACAA
>DIYK01000057.1 GCA_002429005.1 Verrucomicrobia bacterium UBA6056 | reverse complement strand
TTGGAATCCCTCACGCCCGTCTGGAGCGGCTGGCGGCGGTGGTCGGCTATGGTTGCGGGGGTGCCGTTTACGGTGCCTCCGCCCCAATTAGAAGAGTCCGTTCCATCTCCTTCAGCAAACACTACCGAGTTGTACGACAGGTTTTTAACAGATGCCCCGTCATTGCCGGACATCGTTTTTAAGCTTGTGCTAGACAGGGTGCCAGGGGCGGACACTGAGGACGTGGTAATCTCTACCCCATCCGTGAACAGTGTTATATCAGCTCCAACTTTTACCAATCGGTAATTATGCCACTTACTATCTGCTAATGCAGATCCATTCCCGAACCCACCAAAGTTTACAGCTGCAACAAACCCACCTAATGCAACATTGAGTTGCGTGGTTGCTACATATATCCTGTAGTTGCCATTTGTGTTATCAGCAAATACGTCCAAGACACTTGGGGCGTCCCTGAGAAGTAAGTCAAATTCAATTTCCCAATCTCCATCCCAATCAACAGACTGCGGGATAGCTGTGACCGACTGAGTGCTTTCAAACCATGCGTACTTTTCATCCGCCCCCAGCTCCGCAAACGCCTCATCCATCCCGATGTCGTTGCCGGCTACCTCGCAGCCCGAGAATACCCCGTGGTTGCCGTTTCCGGACGTGTCAAAATCAGGTAGGCCGTCGAGCGATCCACTGGCCAGCGGTGCGCCTTCCCTCGCCCACAGGACGTTGCCAAGGCTGTCCTCGATTGAGGCTTCGGCGATTTGGCCGACGAAATAATTAGCGTTGCCGAACCATGTGCCCACATCAAGCGGTTCGTCAGCATCCACATATGTACCATTAAGCGGCGTAGAGATAGTGAATCGGTCGTCACCATTCAGAACAACATCAACGATTTCCCCGTCGTTAAACGTAACCCTACCTCTATTCCACAGACCCAACAATACAGTTTGTTCTGTGTAAATCTGGTGATGAATACCCGACCCGTTGAAGGTCACAGCTACCAACGTTCCAGTCGTGTCTATGTTTAGCTGCCACCCTTCAGTGTTTGTACGTCTGGTGATGATAACATCAGTGGATGCTCCGGGAAATGCAGGCACCTTAAACATGACATCGACTACACGGATATTGCCAGCGAACTCGCTCGCCTCCGTTGCAGGGAACTCAATCCAGTCCGGACCCGTGAAGTCAACAGGGCGAGCCATGCGCAAAATCGCATCATTCCCCTTCGGGCTCCGGTCCTGCACCTCCACGGGTCCGCGCTGGCCAGACAGGTCCACGAGGCGCTGGGAGGACTGGGGGTAGGGGGTGACCCTACTTGCCCGCAGAAAGTCTTCAGATGGAAGCGCAGGGGTTAACATTTTGAAACTTAAGCAGCGTAGAAGACTTGAACCGCGCCCTCTGAGAGCTGCAGACCCTTCAGGTTGCCCTCAATGGTTTCTCCGGCAAAGATCTGCCTTCCCGCGTAATAAGCGTCCAGGCCGCTCACTGGCTTTCGTGAAGCGGATGTGATTGAGGTGAACGTGGCATCTTCCAGGACCTTGATGGCAATGGCGACGCGGGAAAAGGTATGGGCAGCGGTATCAGTGATGATCTCGCCACCAAATTCAGCAGAGCGGGTTTCGTTAATCATTATCGGGATCCTCTTCAGCGTTGAGATTGATGTTGAAAGTGATTCCCCCGGAGTGCTCAACCTTCTGCGCCTCGTCCCAGCCCATCATCTTGGAAATACGCTCAATGGATTTGATTTGATCGGTAGTCCGCTCGGTGGCGTTGGCTTTTGCGATGTTCGAAAGGATCTCCAAGGCTTCCTTGCGGGACATGATGCTGCGGGAGGTATCCAGCTTTCTACACTCATCAATGTACCGCATCACGTTTGGATGCTGGAAGAGCTCAACCGCCTTGCGAGAAATCGACTTCTCCTTCATGCGGCTACAGTCGTAAGCGTGCTCGTAGGCATTCGCCTTATTGCCGTGCACAAGGTAGTGATCAGCAGCGGATTTCTGCTTCTGGGTGAGGCCGTTGGTTGGATTAGTTTTAGTTCCCATAGCGCTTCGCCGAAAATATGACGTGACTATTTTGCTTTACCATATTTCCGTACACTAACGCAAATTGGCCAGAGATTTTGTTTAAACTTCTCGGGTTGCGTAGCTCAAGATTGGCGGCAATCGGTGAGTGTTTCCCCAAGCTTTATTTGGTCTTTGGTCTCCCAGTCGGTGGCGGACTCGAGGGCTGTTGTCATTGCTGAGAGGATTGAGCGGTGAAGGTTCCGCTTGAAGTAAGCGTCAAACCGCTCGGGGCTCTTTGCTCGAAGATGCTGGATTTCAAACGCGAGGTCATCCCAGGTGAATGACTCCGCGTCCGCCGCTCCTGATCGAAACAGGCGAGTCCGTGGGTGGCGACGGTCGTCGAGGTGCTTGAGGTGGATCTCAGCATAAGGCACGAGCTGAGCCTTCACGCAGAATGCGCCCAGCGTGTACGCGTCGTCCCAGACTTTGAGGAAAATGGGCATCCTGTGGTCAGGCTTGAATTGATCGGGGCGGGTGGGAGCGCGCATAGCCTTTTAATCCTCCCACGGATCTGTAGCGTAACTATGCTCATAGACCGGGATAGTCCCTAGCGAGCGGTGAGTGAGGCTGTTTAGCCAATCACCCTCAAATGCCGGGGCTAGATGCTCGGGGATGATCTCCCAGCGCGTACGGTCGCCAATGTGGCGGTACCATGCGTCCTCCTCGGGCTCGAGCTCTGGCTCATTCTCGAAGCAGCACCACGTCCCGGTGGAATCCATTGCGACGTAGTTTGCCCAGGATGGGAGGTTGTCCCAGATGATGGCTGGGGTTGGGATTGGAGCTGGGTTGACGGTAAGGGTTGAGGTGGTGTCCTGCGTCATGGCTGAACCTTTCGGGTGGTGATCCAGGTGGGGGCGGTATGACTGCTCGGGGTTTCGTGTACGGAGTTTTCTTCCTCCGCCATGTCTTCCTCGAGGTGCCGTAGAAGGACCTCGATCTCTGCGAGGCGCTCGGTGGTTGGACCCCAGACATAGCCATTCTTAACGACATTGCCTTTTCTCGCGAGTAGCTTGTTTTGCTCCACCTCAAGATCGCGGTATTCCTGCTTGAGGTCCCGCTCGGGGCTTGGTTTCCATGGCCATTTCATTTCGAGGCCTCCTCGAGGACGTATTTGACCACAGCTTGCCCCACCGGAATAATGTTAGGAATTAAAGCGCTGAAGGAGCCGGTTTGGTAAAAGTGTACCGTATCCTCTCCATCCAGCTTTTTACATTCCACTAAGTATCCATCTTCAATGACATCGTAGCCGTGGGCTGTTCCGCCGCCACTGTAAGACGTTTTAGTTACGACGTATTTTCCAGCCAAATACTCAAAGGTATCTTTGATTTGAACTGCGCCTGTGGTGAGATCCCAGCAGCCTTTACGGTTGCTGTACAAAAAGTGCTCCGGAACCTTTGCGTAGACCGTGTGCCCTTCCTCTAGCTCAATAATGTCGCCTTGTTTCAGTAGGTTCATTTCGAGCTCCAATCTTTGATTACCTCAGCCTTCTCGAGGTCCACGAGCTGAACCCAATTCGTGAACTGCTCGTTTATCATCCTTTCTGCACGGTTCTTGGCGTCTGACAGGAGATAGAAGGTTTGCACAAGGTCCTTCCATCCCCCGGAGGGATAATAGAAGCTCCCGGCGAATAATGCGTAGCGGTTGAGGTTCATCGCGACCCCCGTTTATCGATCTGGATTCGGCAACCCATCGTTTCAACGGGTGCGCTAAATTCTGAATACTCGTAATCTGAATGCCCATAGGGGAATAGGCCTGTTTTTACCTTTACAGCAATTACAGCGCTAACTTTTACATTAGCCACCTCAGTGAAGTGCTCATTCCCCATGTTCACAATAGGAATGTTGGGGTCGAATTCTTGAAGGAGCTCTATAAGTTTTCCGACTTTCATGCTGCACCTCCAGCGCTTTTGAACACCAATGTTCGCATATCCTCCAGGTGGCGCTCAGTAGCTCCGAGTTGACCAACACTCCCCTCGCCGTTGGTGGGCCTTACTCCAGCCTTCCAAAGCTCATTCATGAGGGTTTCAGCTTCAGATAAACAAAGCCTCGCGATGGGCATTGCTTCTTCCCCGGTGTTAATGTTTTCGAATTCGATATTCTTAGCAACAGATGTTTGCTTTTCCCCGTTCATGTAATTGGTGACCCATAAATACAGGTCGATGTTACCGGTGGCGGGGTTGTACGCAGAGCGGAACAGGATATCTTCGCCTTGAAGGTTCATCGCTCACCGCCTTCCAACTCAACGCTTCGTCGATGCCGGATTAGCCTCAATCTACGATCTTCCATTATGATGGCGTGGCGTACGGGTTCCGGGATTTGGCCTTTACACTTTTGCACAAAGTTTTCTAAGGCAAGTATGTTGCTGTCGCACATAGCAATGACCTCTTCATGTTTAGATTGAATGCTCATCGCTCACCGCCCTTCACATCAGCATGCCCTCGGAGTTCCTCGACCCACTGTCCAGGGTCTTCTACATCCTTCCAAGCCTCTGCGCCGAGTTCCCAAAGCTTTTCCATTTGCGCCCTGTCGATCTCTTTTGAGATGGGGGGCTCGGGGGCCTCCATCCAGTGGTCAGGGTTAAGAAGCGATCCGTGGTCATTGATCCAACCGTAATCCTTGAGGAACGAAGCGAAGTGAACGTGACCAAACTCGGAAACCATAATGCGCCTACCGCTCTTTGGTGCGGTTTCGATTGGCTTCCATGGGTCTTTGTTGTCGGATTCTTGGAAGCATCCCTTGGTGGCCTGGACTGCGGGAGAGTCGTAGTAGTCGCGGATTTGGTCGCTCATTGGTCTACCATCCCTTCCGGCCCTACGAGGCATTTGGTCCAGTCTACGTTTTTGCCGAAGAGGTTTTTGCCGAATGTCCAATGTCCAGTTTCATGGTACCATTGCTCGCCACATATATGAGGTTTTAAGTTATGCCTGCAACATAGCCCGTTTTTATCCTGCGCCGCCCAGCATTTCTGATCTCGGCACATATCCAATACCCACTGCGGGGGTTTGATTTCAACAGGCTTCAGGTTGCGGGGGTAGCCTTTGCCGTAGACGCGTTTGGACGGGTCTTTCACCCACTCGCTCCAGTCGATGTCGTGGTGTAACAATTGCACTGTGAGCCACCCAAAATCTTCATAATATTGAATGGAATGACTGAATGTACAGCCACTGGCAGTTTGCGTTACAGTTTGCGTCGGGTTCTGCTCGATGTACTCCTCGGGTGTCATTTTGCACCACCCTTCTGCTTCTGGATTTTAACCCATCCCTTCGCGGTGATTTGATACACTGTGCCGTCGCTGAGAATTCGAAGGAATCCGGATTTTCGCGGAAGGTAATTCCGTTTCACGGGCTTGTATTTAGGCGTGGGCATAGTCTCATTCTCAAAGATGACCTCTCGCCCATTATCACGGGTTGATTGCGTCTGTTGCTCAGTTGTCATGTTTTCCCTCTCGGGTTGGGGTGTCGTTTTCATTACCGTACATTTTTTCGTACGCGTACGGAAATACAAAATGTTTTAAAATGGCACGCGGGCGTGAACCCAGTCCAGAATTACCTCGTAAGCCTCGCGCTGCATCTCGGGCAGCGGGATCACCTCGACGGGCGATTCAGTGTGCGGGATCCAGTAGAGCTCGCGGCGGAACTTTGTATCGCGTGGGAAGTAGCCTGCGGATACCAGGAGCGCCTGATAGATGTTGAGCTGCATGGTGTACTTCGAAATGGAGTTGTCGGGGAGATGGCTCAGAGGACCGCTCAGGGTCTTGCCTTGATAAGCTGGCTTGTGGATGTCGGCGTTGGTCTTGTGGTCGCCGATCAGGATTGTCCCGTCAGGGTAACGGGCGATGAGGTCGGCAGTACCGCTCACGAGCCAGTCGGGGTGAAAGAGCATAGCCTCGCATTTGAGAACCTCGAAGGTTGGCGCGTCGTCTCCCCGGAAAAAATCCCAGGCCCTGCTCATCGCAGAGCGGTCCTTCTCGTTGCGTGGCGTCACCGTGATTGGGATACCGCACAGGATCTGCTCTATGCATTCGTGGACCAGGGTGCCATACGTGGAAGCCTCCTCGCGGGTAGCGTCCCACTGGGCGAGGAGTTCGGACGCGACGCCTTTCCCTTCCCGCTCCATGCGTGCTGCTGTGGCCTGGGCATCAAATGGCTCACTATAGTTTTTGAGTAACGTGGTCACGGAATCATATTCCAGGTTCCGGTCATCGATGTAGCTGTGATCCTCCTCGGTGAAGGTTAGCGTGCGGTTGTTGAAAACGGTGGTTGATGTAGCTGGCATGGGGTCAATTTTCAGGGTTGGGGACACGGGGACAGGCGGGGACAGCGGGACAGGCTCTCCGCTATTAGGGGGACCTCGTGAGAATGTTTTTTATGATTTTCCGTTTTTTCCTCTGGGCTCTTATAGGGGGTTGTCCCGCTTGTCCCCCTTGTCCCTTTTTTATTTATATTTATATAAGTTATTAAATAATAGATAGATAAGATAATAAACATAAGCAAAACGGGGACAACCGGGGACAGCAAGAGGGGGTTTGGGGACAGGCAGTGCGGGACAGTGTGGACAGGCGGGACAGGGGTAATGAAAACATGGCTGAGAACAGTGAAAATGTGGACAGCGGGGACAGTAACGCCTGTATAGTTTTTCATAGTACGTTTATGTACTGGACAGCGGGGACAGCCATTTTTGTAGCTTGGTCTATTTTTGCTCATTTGGATTTATCCTCGGCACTCGGCCAACGTGAGGGTTTCGGGGAGCCTTTGCTTCCGATTCCAGGTCAAAACTAGGTCCGGTTCGAGGTCCTCCTCGGCGTCTTTTCCGACGTACATGATGCCTGAAACCCGCTTCTTCCATCGCCCCGTTCCGAGCCGTTCAGGGTCAGATCGTAACGATTTTATATGTTTCTGCTTCGCCAGATTTCGCAGATCGTGAGGGATCAAAAGCTTCTTCAGGTCGGAATCCTCGCTCAGCCACTTCTTCAGAACGTCGGATGAAATGTAGATCCGCTTGGTCCAATAGAACTCACAGCCTGGGGTGTCAGACAAGCCATCTGTAATGACGTCCTCCACGCGCTGGGCCAGGATCTCATCGGTATTCGCAGCCTCGCGTCGGCTGTTGAGGTTGTTCATCACGGACTGTAAAGTGTCCTCGTTTTGGCAGAGCGGGTGCAGGACCCTGGACTCGAATTCCGGGAAGCGGGTCAGAGGCTTAGCGCCGTCCAACGCGTGCGGTTTCTTCAGGATATCGATCATGTCCGCCAGGATCTGGAAGCGGTGGGTTTCAATGTGCGCTAGCAGTTCGGACTTGAAGTTTACTCGCATGTCCGGGGACTTCACATAGACGAAAAATGCCCGCGTCGTAAGGTCACTGTCCACCGACGCAGAGTTGGCTGTGAGGATGTACGTCAGGTTATTTTTGCGAACTTCCTCGCCGTGGCCGTAAGCGGAGCGCCCTGTGATGTCCGATGCTGTCACGAGGCGTGCGAGGTTTGGGGAGCGGAACTCTCCGGTAACGTTATCGATTAGGACAACCTTTGATCGCCGCCCCTCGGATGACAGCAGCCGTTTTGTTAACTCCATGAAATCGCGACCCGTGAAGTCATCGCGGCCTACCTCTACAGGGGTTGATTTATAGAGCTCTGCGACCATGCGGGCCAAGGTGGATTTACCAGTGCCCTGGCCGTCCTTGGAGTCGATGATCCACAACGGGCGGTCTACCTTATGTTCGAAATACAGCGGAGCGCAGAACATGGTCTTGATGAGGATTGCGTCCTCCTCGGATGCAGGCGCAAAGAAACTGAGGAGTTTATTGAACGCCGAGTAGTTTTCGGATGGCGGCGGCATAGCCCCGGAGTATTTGTAGGAGTAGAACATTTCCTCGCGCTCGGGCCACTCGGGGACCTCGCTGATACCCTCGTACTTGTGAGCGTTGGCTAGGACAGACTGGCGGAACTCGCCTTTTGTCGTGTACTCCTCACCCACCGCCCAGGGGACACGCTTGCCTGACTTCTCTTGCACCCAAGCTAGCAGAGATTCAGTTCCCCGGATAATTCGGATTTCCTTGGTCTCGCGGTCAAAGTCGAAAAGCTCGCTGTCGCCGATTCGGCGAGGGAATCCTAGGAAGCGGGTGCTCATGTCACGAATCATCGCCATGTTAATGCGAGGCTCTTTAATAATCTTCTTTTTCGTCTTCCCGTTGTCGTCCTGCACCTCGACCTTGCGCTTCGTGTAGTTAGCAAAAGGCTCCTCATTGGCTTTCTTCGCCTCGGCGAGCTCCATTTCATCGTTTTCGGGTTCCTGGAAGAGCTTGGAGTCTTTGCAAATCTGCATGAATGCATCGTCAGTCCCGCCCTCCTTCTCAAACCAGTCGGTTACGTCGCCCTTGGGAAGTTTTGAAATGCCCTCCACAACTTTGATGGACTTTGCGCGACCTGTGAGGGCGAGGCCAACGATATTGGTATGATGTTTACCGGAGTCGTCATTGTCCGCGACGATCACCACGTCTTTTCCAAACAGCACCTCCGAGAAGGATTCGCGCCACTTTTCAGCCCCGCCTGGATTCGTGGTTGCCGGAAACCCGCGAGCAATGAGGGTGTCTGCATCCTTCTCCCCCTCCACGATGATGGCCCAATTAGATTCGGTAATCATGGGCATGTTGTACAGAACCGGGGTTATGCGCTTCACGGTCCAGCGCCCGTTGGGATCGCACTGCAGGAACTCTTTGCGTTTTAGATCCTCGGTCGGGTTCGGGTGCTCCATGCGGACAACCTGCTGCACCAAGGTTTTATTCGCGTCTGTGTAGTCGTAGCGCTTGATTTCTTTGTACCCGATCTTCAGCAACTCATGATAGCGGCTGTTCCCGACTTGGCGGACCTGGGTTTGCGTGTTCAGGCCCAGGTAATCCCCGAGCCAATTAGACGCAATAAACGGCTCGGTGTTTTGGATCTTTGCTACGATGTCCAATACCGAGCCGTATTCTTTGGTCTTGTGGTCTTTCCAGCCCTTGCCCGCTTTGGTGATCTCAACGTTTCCGTTTTTCCCGCCGCGCCAAGTTGCAATGTATCGCCCGTTTGATGACTTAGGTATTCCTAGCGCGTCCAATACGTCCGGAATGTGGGCTTTTTCTTTAATTTCGTCATAGTCGTAAATCATGTTGCTGTCTTTCGTTACACCAGTCTTCGAGGGCTTTGAATTCGAGGTTAGGCTTTGGTTCGTCGGATTTGGATACGTCGGGAGTGAGATGGAGTTTGTCGCAGATCCGCGAGCATAGGCCGTGGTATGAGGCGATGATGCGTCGCGGATCGTTGACGGGGGCTTTTTTCTTTTTCTTAGACGGCATCCCGGCCCTCCATGACCTGCCGCATCACCGTCTTTTTAGGCTGCACCTTGTTGATTGCGTTGCGAAGTGCGGTTTGATTTCCCATCACAATGCAGCCATGTTGAGCGCGGGTAACCCCTGTGTACACTAGCGAGCGGTCCATGATGCCGAAGCGGTCGCGGTTCAAGGTTACCAGGATCACGTTGCGATATTGGGATCCCTGGGACTTATGAACGGTCAACGCGTAGGCCAGCTCCAGGGACCGCATCATATCTTTGGAGAAATGAACCTCTGTTAATTCCTCGCCAGTATCTGGATCCGTCGCGGGGACGTCGAGATGAACGAAAGCGCAGCCCTGCTGATCAATCTCTTCAATTGTACCTGTGGTTCCGTTCCAGACATCATGCGACGCGTAGTTCTTCACGCAAATCACACGGTCACCGGGAAGGAATTTAGTTTCAGGATTTGGGCGGGGATTGACGATCTTCACGATGTCAGCGTTTAGGCTGTGCACCGTGCAGGGTTTCGAGGAGTCCCCACGCTTCGGGCAGAGAATAATGTCCTGAGTAAAATCCATGTGGCCCTCACGGACAAGCTCGAGGATTTTTTGATGAGTCAGAGTCGCGTCACCAGTTCCCTGGATACCCCAGATTTCGTTTTCAGACTTATCACTGTCTAGGGGATACTCCCCTGCCCTAATCATGCTGCCCGCTTTAAATACCGCCTCTTTGTTTCGGTAGCACTTTGTGAGGGTGGTGACTTTTTCTGGGGCCGCCTCCAACATATCGTGAAAGGGCTGGCCACGACCCACGGGCGGTAACTGCGCTTGATCCCCGACCAGAATTAATCGATCAGGTTTTGCGCGAATGATTAACGAGATGAGATTCGCCGGAGCGGTGGAGGCTTCATCAAGGATCACGGAAACCCCGCTCAGGTCATCACGACGATAGGTCACCCCATTGTAATCAAGGAGTTTGTGAATTGTGCATGCTCGATGTCCTGTGGCTTGGCGGAGACGGGCTGCAGCTTTCCCCATGAATGCGCAAAACTCTACCTTATCACCCAGGCGTCGGTAGATTTCTTTGCAGACGGTACTTTTTCCTACACCTGCTCCGCCATTGATAATCCAAAAATCATTGTTCACGGCATTTTCGACCGCGAGTAGTTGCGTCTCGTCTAATTGAATACTCATACCAGCACCCTTTCTTCGCCTGTGCGTTTGTGAATTTCTTCCTCTAAATCATCCTGCACCTCGTACAGTGCGTCGCGGATCAGCTTTGTTTGCTCGATCTCGCGTTTTAGGGCCTCGATGCGGTCACTGACCTCGGGTGATTTAGGCTCTTTGCTCAGAATCAGGATTCTGCTGCGGAGCTCCACGACCCGCTGAGAGGTTGCTTCGATCTGCTGGATCACCAGCAAGCGCTGATGCTTAAGCTGACGCGTCCGAATATCATCAGCGTGCAGTGTCATCGCGAGGGCGCATGACGCCAGGGTAAGGGTTAGCTTTTTCATTCCACCTCCTTGTGGTTGGTTTAATTTTCGTACACGTACGGAAACTGCTTGTCGATGTTAGAGTGAGGGTATGTGGTTGCTGGGTGCGACTAAAGTATGCCGCCAATGAGTGGGCGTGTAGTAGACATACATATCTGGATCCGCGAAAAACAGATTCCCGCGTCTCGTGAGCTTCTGAATCATGCGGTATCCGCGTTTGCTGTCGCTGATGCAGGTTTCAACCTCGATGCCTTCCGGGCATGAGGTGATTGGCTTCCAGATAGGGCGGTTTTTATAGCGGTTCATTCTTCCATCCCCTTAGCCATCTCCGCAGCAGTAGCAAAGATGTCCCGCCAGCCTTCGAGGACTGAGGCGAGTTGTTCGGGATCACCCTTTTCGATTTCATCAATCAAGCTTTTGTCACCAACAAGCAGTTCAGCCATCAGCACGGGAGTTCCCTTGTATTCTGTCTTGTGCAGCCGGATTTCAGGGCGGTGTTCCTCAATCCATTCCCAATCGGTGATTGCGGTGTAGGTGTCGCTCATCGGAAGTCCTCCGTTAATTTGTCCAAAAATTCATCCATGCGGATTTCCCAAGCGAGACAATCATCCCTTCTACCTACAAGGTCGTTATACGAAAGTTCGTTGTAGAGCCTCAATACTTCCATCGCCTCCTTCAGCAGCTCCACCATCTCACTAGGCGACTTGCCGTAGCGGTTCATGGTGTTGAGCGCATCCGCCATCACTTGTCGGTTCGGGGTGTTACAAGCCAAGGCCTTCACATCATGCGTCTCAATGTCTCGGGTTATCGGCCCCGCAGTAATCCCCTTGCGCTTTGCGTCTGGGTGCTGGTCACTCATGGCATACGTCCTGTGATGTGGTAGGTTAGAAATTGTAAGCCTATTAGGAGCATAGAAATTAAGCCCATCCAATCAACCAAGGTTAATTCACTTAGGTCTTTCATTAGTTCACTCATGGTTTTCTCCTTCCTTTTCAGGAACGTATCGAACCCCTGTTTTCTCTTCGATGTCCTCAAGCACACGTCTTAATGCGTACCCCTCATAGTTGTTACGTCGGCAGGCTAAGCCGATGTGAGCTTTCCATATCCAGAAGCCTAGGCGAACACGCCACATGCGAACTATCAATTTAATCAAACCGAGATAGAGTAAGCCGGAAATGATGCCGATGAAACCGCACGTAAGTATGGTGATTGCGTAAGACGGTATTGTGAATGAAACTTCCATTAACTTTCTCCTTTAATGTTACAACAACCAGGGTTGCTGTCTGTTTTATGAGTCATTGGGTCTTGGTGACGTTTGATTACCTTCCAAAGTTGATGGCCTGTCAGAAGGGGAATTGTGCTTAGGGACTCAAGGTCCCCCAGCAGTCCGGCGAGTTTGGATTCCAGTGCGGCGATTCTTAAGGCGCACTCGTTAAGCACATCATTGCTCATTTCTAGCTGCCTTATAACTCGTTTATTGTCCTCCCGTTCGTAACCCAACTCCTGCTGAAGGTGGTTTGCGTGGTCGGCTAGGGATTCGTCGGGCTCTCCCCCAAATAGCTCATCCCAGTTCTCTTGCACCGCCTTGGCGATGTCAGCAGGCAAGGGCTTGGAGTTTTCGGCGAGCTCCCGTAGTGGGTGAAGGTCAGGCACGGCACGGGTGTTCCATTCTGCCAAGGCTTTCTCCTCTGTCTCGGCGTGAATATGAGCCCGTGCAGAATAGCCTCCGCAAAAACACCTAATGATATGGGCCACCCCTGACTTATTCACGTCACTTGGCCGACTCCTGCGCTGGGGCTCTCGGCCACAAAAGGGGCACGGTTTCAGTTCATCGCTCATCGTCTTTTCCTTTCAAATCGTTCCAGCATTTATCGCAGAGACGACAACCGTCCTTTGAGAGTCTCAGTTGATCGATCTGGAAGTGGTCATCGCAGTTCTCGCAAGGAACAAGTCCAGAGATGCGTTTGTAGTACCGCTCACGAACTAAGGATTCGTGCAACTGAAGTTTCAGCTCGTCCCGCTCCTTTGCTGCGTCAATATACAGGCTCATAGCAATGTTGATGCTATCGCTTTTGCTTAGTCCCTTAGCCATCAGCTTAGCGGTCAGTTCTTCTGCGCTCATTAGCCCTCCCGCGCAACGGCAAGAGCTTCCAGTGTCGGCGCGATCCCCTCGTTAGGGTCATCAACTTTTTCAGCGATGTATTTCAGTAGGCTGATGACACCCTCTAGGGGCTCGTCATTTTTATTGTATCCACCAGCCATGTGCATGCTGACGTAGTGAAGTACATCCTGCTCAGTGAAGAAGTAACGTTTCTCGATTCTCATTTATCTGTTCCATTCTCTAAGGCGTGTTTCCAGGCTTCATGCCGTTCTTCAGTTACGACTAATTCATCCGCATTCGTGAATACGGATACGGCATCAGAGAGCGCTGTATATAGCTCTGTGATACGCTCACTTGTGTAGGCCAATTCCTCGCGTGTGGCCTTCAACTTTTGCTCCAGCTCTATTTCACGTGTTGTTTTCAGTTCATCGCTCATCGGTTTCTCCTTTCGGTATTTGCATATCGCAACTGTTAAGGATTCCTTGATCGCTCATCCCTCACCGCCTTTCTTCTCAACCACTAGAGTGCCGGAACTTCGTCCGGCATCCGGGACGTTGTCCATACAATCCTTACAACCTCCACACTTTGTCCCATCGGGGAAAACACCCCATCCGGAACAAAGCCTCTCCGTAGAATCATCGGCGGCAACACGGATCATCCGTTGCACGTTTTCTGCCCCTTCCGTGACCACGTAACCAGCGTCTTTTAAGATTCCAACCAGCGAGTCGGTGGAATTGTCTTGTACGTTAGGTTCGCTCACGCCTCACCGCCTTTCCCAGCGGCCTTGCTGTTATACAAGCTTTCAGCTTGCTTGTAGTGATATGGGTTGTGCCGCGAATACCCTTTTATCCAGCATTCCCCAAACTTGTGAATCGCCTCAACCAGGCATCCCTCACCGCCTTTCCCCTCGGCTTTGGCGAGGATTTCGGAGAACATCTCTACCCACCGCATGCTTGAGCAGTAGGTACCCTCATACTCGTCCACAAACTTTTTCATTGCCGCATACATGTCTGTCGCGGCGTTACTTTTGCCGAGTCTTTCAAGCATTTCCATGCCCTCGTTGGTTGGCTCGGATGCATCTTCGACTTCAGAGGTGCCCCCTTCTCCCCCCTCAGCTTTAATGATGGCGTCCAGTCCTTTTTTAAATGCTGGAAAGTCGAGCCAATAGCTGATACCGGTTCCGCTATCCCCGATGAACTGATTCACAGCCCACACAGCGAAGTCGTACAGTTCCGGCGCGGCGGCGATGAGGTGGGCGTCTGCTTCATTTAATCCCTCTGCCAGCAAGGCGCTCATACCTTTCATCACGTCGAATTGGTGACGGTACATCCCTCCTTTTACTTTCCACGGTCCAGGTGTGTGCTTGCTCATGACTCACCTGCGGAAGTTGGTTTGTAGCTTGGAGTGAGAAGAAGCGCCCATAAAGGAACAGCGCTCTCGGTGATGTATACCGAAACTGCAATCGCTGAATAAAATGCCACGTAAACTAAGGCTAAGAAGAAGTACTTCATCCCTCACCCCCATCCTTCACGATCCGGTAGGCGATGATGTCGCCTTCAGTACCGTCATGATCCCAAAAACAAGAAGAGGCTAATCTCCCTACAAACGTGGCACCATCTCGGTATTTAACTTCATATTCCACATGGTCATGAACCGGACACTCACCGCCACCCCACGGAATCCACCCATCCTGCACGGTACACTCGTCGGCTTTCTCTGCGGGTTGAGCGTAGTGGGGGCGCCATGCGATGACAGGGTATTCGTATACACTCCATTTAATATACGTTGCTTCAGCGGTCCTGTCCTCAAACTTAACATCCCCCTTAAGTAAAACGTCAACTTCTACATCCCCCTCGCAAGGCATCAGATCTCCCGGCGTGTGCTTCTGGAATCCGCCGCCTTCGGATAAAGGAAGGATCTCGGGATGATTGTGAAAGAAAAGGTCACATGTCATTACCTTTTCGCCATCCGGCTTGAGTCGGAGAAACCATTCGTTTGGGTCATCGTAGGTAGTCCACTCCCACCCCTCCGGCAGGAACGGAGAGAGTTTGGGCTTGAGTTCAGGCTTCTCCAACCCAAAACGCTCCCAAATGTCGGCGGGGGCGTCCTGGATGACGATGTATTGCATACTGGGGCTGTTGCCGCCATGAGGGTACTCGCTCCATTCTGTACCGTTAATTGTAAGAGGTCTGATTTGATTTGAGGGCTTCAACCCACGGTTGTCTCGGCTACCCATCCCCACATAAACCCAACCCTCCGGAATTTCCGGTAAGTTGTCGGGCACGGCAGGCAGGGTGGAGGAGAGCTTGGGCACGGCCTCGCATCCGGTGAAGGTGCCGTGAGGTTTCAGCGAGGATAGCAATCTTTCCGCTTTTTCAAAGCCCTCCCGCGTCTCCTGGGAACGAGGCTGCCCGATGTTATCCACCATGAATCGTAGGGACTCCTCCAACTCAACCGTGCGGGGTGTGTCGGAAGGCTGGGCAGTACCTTCAGGTTTGACATCCCCCGCAGTGATCTCAAACGGTGCCATCCCTTCCTTGTCGGGCTCATCATTTTCCCCGTCACTCGGGGCTTCTTCTTCAATAGGCGCAAACGGAGAAGTTGGCCGCTTGTTGATATCTCGCCCAGCGCTCTCAAGAGCAGGCTTAAAATCATCCATCGCCTTCTTGTACCCATCATTGAATCCAATGTCGTAAGCGACCTCCACCTTTCGGGTTTCGCTCAATTCGTCGTACAGCTCAGCGGCGATACGGGGTTGCAGTGCGTTCGGTTTCATGCCTGTCCCTCCTGTGCGTAAAGCATCTCATCAATCTTCTTAGTCAGGTCCTCTACATCGCCATCGTTAACAATTTCCCAGTCAACTTTAGCTCCGTCCAACTCCCCTTCTGTGGGGTGATCTGCGGCAGGACCAACCCCTGGGCGGGTCACACGAATCACATAGTCCATGCGCTCCAATTCGTTTTGGCGACGGACATCGGGCACAATCAGCACGCCTTGGAACTGGAAAGTTTCCTCGAGTAGATCGATGAAAAACCAAGGATTAAGGTCTCGAGCCCAATCCCCAAAACTGATCATTACTTCTCGGAAAGTTGCGCCGCAGAAATGTGGGGCTGGAGCGTTTTTAGCCTCAGTGTTAAAGGCTTCGCTCTCGTCCCCAGTATCCACCAGATGGTTAAGCGCTTCTTTCAGCGGTGCGGCCAAAGGACTGATGACTACGCGGGTTCTAGGGAACCAATGAATTTTATTGCTGAGAATACCTGCGGTGGTGTCCTTCCCGGCGCGTCCGTAACCCGTAATCCCAATGCGGAACGGGGTCGTTGCATTCTGTTGGTAATGCGTCACTACTCGCTGTGCTAGTGATTTCATTGCTCGTTTTCCTTTAGGGCTTCGCCCGTTAACTCATTTGAAAGCTGATCAATTGCCACCTTCTCCAAGCGGCTAATTTCTGCCTGTATAGCTTTGCAGATAGCAGGGACGTGCACTGATGACACCCCTTCTTCGAACATGGCTCTAGCCATGGATAAAATCATTTGCTTGCCGCTCACGACTTACCCCCTTCGTTTAAAAACTCTTCCATCACTTCACGGTCCAGGGCCTCGCGCTCTGCAGCACGTGAAGGGCTGGAAGGTCCAGATTCTAGACGAGTTGTCCAGGTCATCGGATCCCTCACAAAAGGGAGGTCCGTAGGATATTTAATTACTGCTCCGTATTCCATTTCTTGTCCTGTGGCTGGTTTGGGTTTTAAGCGGTGGCAAATTCAAGAATTGCTATTTCGTCATGGTAATCACTGGCCATTGCGAGGCGCTGAGCTTCCTGGAATCCAATCAGCTTCCCCTCCTCCATCATGTCGCGAACCGCATCACAGACGTCGCCGATGAGGTCCAATCCGAGCAGTTCAATCATCCCCTTCTCAAGCTCGTCCCAGTCAACGACGGTGTCGCCATTGTTCGTGATCTGCCGCAGCTTGTAAAAAATTGCGGCCTTAATCCTGCGAGGGTCGCGGTCTTCGATTCCAAAGTTTTGGCGAATACTCACATCGACGTTTTGAAATCCGTAATTGGGCAGCTCTGCCAGGGCAAAAGGGTTTGCTAGCACCTTGACCTGCGTGCGGGACTTCCATTCGTCGTAGGCCGCTGCAGCCATGTTCTCGGTAGCGCCCTTATCGATGAGCCAGACCATGACGCTGGTTTTTGCAGCCTCGCCGTCCACTTGTTCCAGAGCCTCTACGAACGCGTTGTACTTGGCGCGACTGAAGTCCCGGAACCCGCCAGCTTCAGCGCTGCGCCAGTCGGAGCCGTAGCGATTCCAGATTGCCTCCTCTATTTTAGGTCCGATCCCGTGCGCTTTGCTGCACACGTAATTCAGCAGCATGCGCGGGTCGTCGGGTACATTAGGAGTTGCGCCTTTGAATTGGAATTGGCGCTCGCCATCCCGCGCTCCCCAGATCCCGTCCAGGGTGATCATGTCGCCCACGTTAGGCCTCCAACGCATGTTGCCGATAGCTTTACCTTTGCTGGTAAGCAGGAGGAAACGAGTCCCTTCCTTTTCAGGTGCAGGCCAGAGGACCCGCTTTACTTTAACGTCCAATTTCAATGTTTCTCTCCCGTTCTTTCAAAATGGTTAGCGCCATAGCTGCGCTCATCCCCGCGTCCCGGCAAAACAGCACGGAACACCCCTGCATGGTTAGTTGTGCGATTCGTTTTTTGATTAACTGAGGCTCCACCATGCTGTCGTAGTCGGGCGGGATCAGTACCCCGTCCCCATCCCGGAAAAGCATGTTGTCCAAATCGCTTTCCACGATAATCACTTTGTTAGGCCACCCTTCCATGCGCTCGAGTTCACGCTGGAATCTGTCCCAGCCCCGAGTGATGGTGCCCACGAAGTCGTTTAAGGATTTACGCTCGATGGCGAATCCGTCGTCCCCCTCCAGGGCATAATCCCCTGCGGGCAGAGCCCGCCGACAGACTGTTACGCCAGTCTGCCGGGGGAAATGCCACGGGGTTTGTTCGCGGGTGTCCACGATGATGTTCATTGGGGTGATTTAGGATTGAAGGGGTTATATTTAGGCTGGCCTGATGCCGCAGGGTTTACTTGAGCTGCTGGCCCAAACGCTTCCGCACCAACTGCAGCGGCAGAAGTGGCGGCGGCTGGCACGGCATCAAATCCGAACATCTTTTTAAGCATCTCAGCCTCTTCAGTAGCTGAGGGCTTACGCGGTGCCCATGGGGCGAGAATTTGCGGAGCGTAGTATGTCACCCCTTCGTACTCACGAGAGGCAACCTTCACGGTGGTTTCTTTACCAATTAAACTCTGAAGGTTCTCGGTTAGGAAGCTGGTCCCGTGCTTCCATCCAATCTTATTCAAAGAGTCTAGTGTGATTTCCCACCACTGCTTTGTCGCTAATTTGCCTGGACCGTGATCTTTGGATATTTCACCACGCCACCAGTCAGATTCCCGGGTTACAGGATCTTCAACGAGGAGCCCTACGTCGAACACACCTTCTTTACTAGGGATTTTAGACTCAAGGAGTCCTGCATCTCTAATAATCACGTTCTTAATACCTTCGCTTTCGAATCTCATACTTCTTCTTTCGTTTTGTGTTGTTCTGCAAAAAGGAGGAGAGCCTACGCCCGCCCTCCAACACTCATAGTTGCTTCAAAGCGGATGCCTTGAATTTCCGGATCCACGCCCATCGACTCACAATATTTGATGTGAGCTCGGACTTTTGCCTCATCGAGGATAAGAAACTGGCGGGGGATCTCCTCGAGGCGGACTGCACGGAACGACCACTTTTTGCGGACAGTACCGCCAGCGAATTTGACTTTTTCTGGGATGTATTCGCGGGTTTCAGGTTCATCCTGCGCAATTACCGCCCCGGGTCCGAATGCCTCTTCAGCTTGCATCTGCCGTTGCATCTCTTCTTGTTGGCGTCGGCAGTCCTCCTCGGCTTGAGCGATTCGTTTACGCTCAAGTTCTGCGGCCTGTTGAGTAGCAAAGGCGTCGTTAAGCGATTTAATCCGCGCCTGCTCCGCCTTTAGGTCCGCCACGAGCTCTTTTTCCTGATCGGTAATAGTCTTCTTAAACGCATCGATGGGGCGGGTGACTGCCAGACGCTCCTTTTCGAGGTCCTTAATCAGCTTCCGAATAGTGTTTTGAACACCAACGGAGCATTCCGCTCTTTCTTTTGTATCGACGACCTGGATTAACGCCGCATTGTCTAGCGCGGCCTCCTTGTCTGCGATCCACTCTTCTTTTTTGGCGAGTGGGTTGGCGTCGAATTGAATGACCTCGCTCATTATTTAGCCTCCAACAGTGATTTAATGTGGCTTCGGTGCGCGTCGGTCATCTCGGGGTTCCCAAGCGTAAGTGCGGCCTGCTGAGTTTCTTTATCCATCTCAGCCCAAACCCGACCATACATCGGGCCCGGAACTGGACAGGTAGAGACATCCGCTGCGGGCGAATCTTCAACAATCACTGCTTCTTCAGCGACGGCTTCCCGCTCGGGCTCGGGTTCAATAACCTCTTCCACTTCAGTCCCTGGGAAGGTGCTAACGACAGCTTCCACCGCCTGGGCGGCCTCCGGTCCAACTTTCACAGCGCTCCCCTGCCCTTTGTTTCGGCGAGCCTCCCGGATTTCTTCAACCTCAGATTCGTTGTACAGGCCTGCGGTAGCGCCGGGGCAAAGCATTCGTTTTGCTTTGGAAATCAGGCGGGCTCGCAACATTGCGTCGGGGCGCTTCGTCCAGTTATCGTTTTTGCTCTTCAGCAGACCAGCCTTCTCGGCATCCTGAATAGTGAACGCCAATTCAACTGCATGCCCATCAGGATCGATAAAATTCGCACGAGCCTCCTCGTCATCGAAGCGCATCCACTTCACCTTGAAGCCTGCGGCCATCATGTCGGCCAACTGCACATCAGCTTTAACGCTTACCGTGCCGTCCCCGGCTACATGGTGGCGGGCCATAAACTCAATAAAAGTCTGCCCAGTGACGGTGACGTGCTGTGCGACCACAAAAGCAGCCTGCTCAGTTTTGACTCCAGGAAGGAGTCCGCTCTTGACGACTTCTGCCGCCATGGTTTTTAGATCTGCCAGATCTTTAACTGGCATCACTGTTCTCTGTGCTATCTCGTTCATGTGTTCCTTTCTGCGGCTTGCTAGGCCTCTTACGTATCACTTCAAAAAAGGGGCGGATTCCGTCTCAGATTCCGCATGTGAGGTTTTGGGTTAAAGGGTCGTCGGCCTCCAAAATCGACCCGTTAAAAGGCGGGGGCATGCGCTATAGATAACTTTTCCCTTAATACTTTAGACCGATATTTTTGGGCGCGCATCGGGCAGAGTGCCTGTCCCCCAAATTTGTGTACATGTACGGTAATTAGATCCCGAACCATCCGCACAGGACGATGAATACGCCCCACCCGATTGCGCTACAGAATGCGAGCTGGAGGAGGAATCGAAACCAGCGCTGGCGGCGCTCGGCATCTTCCTGCTTTTCGCGCACTTTGAGGCCATTTAGAACGGCTTCGCGCGACATCACTGTTTCGGGGATCTGGCAGATCATCACTGTGTCTGTGTTTGTGTTCATAGTTTGTACTCCGTTACCCATTCAAAGATTTGTTCACCTGCAAACCGCACGGGGCGGCGAGATCCGCGAAGACGCTTGAGGCATCCGCGACTTTCTAGGCAAAGCACCTCACGCTTGGTCATGCCAAGGGCCTCCGCAACTTCGGCGGTGGTCATCGAGGGTTTGAGCTTGTTTTTGAGCTCGATGGCGGGGTTTGCGGTGTTCATTGGTCGCCTAAAACCATGTCAACGTCTTCGTAAGATGTGGTGAATTCAGATTTCACCTTGAAATGATGTCCTTCGCTCGTGAAGTATTCGCCCTCGGTCGGGACGTTGTAGGAAGGATTAGCCCTGGGCTGGACCTTGCTGAGGAAATGCTTTTTAGCGACGCTCTTGGCCATGCTTGGGTTGTTGGCATGACCGATCAGTATTCCTCGGTTCATCTGGATGTACTTAACTTCCATGGGTGGGCTCCTTACTTGTGGTTGCGGATTTAAGTCTGAGTTCCAGTTCAGCAATCACCCTCACAGAATAAAGGGCTTCGAACACCAGCTGTTCGCCAAGTGATCTCCGCCCAATTTTCGCCCTATACTTAAGGGCCTCATACTCTGCTGTGTTTAGCCGTGTCATTACGGCGTGCTTTTTGGGTTTTTCTGATGACATTTTATCCTCGGCTCCCTTAATGCACCCACCTTACACCATATATACACCCACCACAATACCCTATTTTCATTTTTTTACATATCTTTACACCGAATAGTGTAGTATACTTGTGCTCCACAAGAAAAGGAGCCCCCAAATGCCCAACCAAAGAGACGATAATAAGAAAAAAGTTACCGCTTGGGTTACGGAAGAGGAGAAAGAGCAGCTAAAAATTATATCTAAAGAGTTTGGTTTTAAAAATATGACTGAATATCTTAGGTGGGTAGCTGCTAATGGACCGTTTAACCCTGAAAAAGACTCTCCAGGCGGAAAAAAGCAGGAAACTATACAGGATCCCCCTATACCAAATGAGCAACTTGATTTTTTTAAAGAGGATGATGATACCCCCACCCCTCTAAATCGTGATATTTCCAAGCAGGGTATTAAAGATTGGCTAGCCTCCGTTAAGAAAGATCGCCGATGGCTTGCTGATCAATGTGGGGTAGCTCCAAGAACAGTTCACAACTGGCTTTCCACTAATAGACCTGTCCCATCCAAAGCATTAAGGGTTATTCAGACACTGATGGATGCGAGCGAGGCTGTAAGAAAAGCAGCCGAGCCGCTCCCCGACATGCACGTCGTCCTCGAAGTGGATCCAAAAGAATTCGACCTTTGGAACAAGGTTTCTATGGCTCAGGGTCAAACCGTTCGGGATTGGATTCTAGACGTAATGGAATCCGAAGCGGAGCGAGAGCTTCACGAGCACATCCAAGCACCAGCCCAGCCCCCTCCCGCCGAAGTTATTCGATTTCCCGCAAAATGCCTGGGGTCTATTGCTGCTGGCGCTCCCGCCGAAAGCGAAGCGCGCTCTATAGAATGGATCCGGGAACATATCCCTGACGATCATTACCTTCTCAGGGTGACAGGTGAATCCATGGAACCAGAAATTCCTGACGGGTCCCTGATTGAGGTAATGAACCACCAGGGATTAGGTTGGCCCGCTAAAGGCTCCATTGTAGTTTACGCTGATGCCACCGGAGCCAGCTTAAAGAAGTTCACCACTCGCCGGGATGAGGACGGGAACCGAGTGGGCGAGCTTAAATCCATTAATCCTGCCTATCCAGGGGTTGAGCCGATAGAAGACGGTCAGGTTCAGGGGGTATTTGTGCGGATTGTGGATGAGAATTAGGGGAGTAACCCTTAGTTAACCTGTACAGGCTTGTATTTTCAGCTCCATCAGCATTAGTCTGCCCATAAACCTTTATGGGAGAGTGAAGTGAAGAAATGCATCCTCTTAGCATTATTAATCATCCCTGCATTTGGTGATGAACCCAAGCCATTCCGCTTGGTCACTAACTCGGGTAGAGTTTACGAAAAGACCCTCATTCAATCTAGTGGCCCTCTGGGGGTTTCCATTCAACATTCTTCCGGAACAGCAAATCTTTACTGGGCCGACCTCCCACAGTGGATCAGGGAAAAGCACGGTTTTAACCCGGAAAAGGAAGAAGAGTTTCGGATTTCGAATGCTGAAGCTCAGGCGAAAGCTAGAGAGGCTATGGCAAATGCCGCCGAGCAACGAAAGGTTCAGTCCGCTGAACAAGCTAAAATTAGAAGCCTAGTCAGGGAAAAGCAACGGAATGCAGTTTCCGCAGGTTTCGAAGTTCTCCAAATTATCGAAGGCGGGGTTTTAGCTTTCCCATACAGCATTTCTTACGCTCGAAATGAGAACACACCTTGGAAAAATAATCGCAAAACAGAATCGTGGACTAGGATACAGGAGAAGCCTGTTGCGATAGTCATGCAAACAACTGGTGTGACTCGAGGTTCCAGGTTCAAGAAAACTGTCTACCCTGAGGGTATGTACAGCTATCACTCTACAAATGGGACGCCAATGAGTGTTCTAAAATATTATACTAGCGCCTATATGGCTGCTGAGGTGGCAATGAGGCCGCTAGAAACTACAGAGGCTCCAAAACTAGCCGTCGAGGCACTCCCCTTAAGACCCGAAGATGACAAAGCAGCACCAATCGCAGTTGGCATGGTATACTATAAGAGCAAGGTGAAGGCCCGAAAGGATGATTTATTTGTTCTCGAAAATGGAGCCATTATTGAAGTCAGAGGTTTTGCATCCGTTTTAAGTGATGAGGGAGATGATGCGGTTTTAATTAAAGACGGACCTCTTTGGAAGATTTGGGTTGAAGGCAGCAGCTTGCTCAGTGGTGATTTGATAAATGAGCCTGAGCTTAGATACGACGGCACGGCCGAAAATCACCATATAACTGATGTTCTAGGAAATGGATCTATCCTTAAAACCATGGACGATAAGATTTTCAAAGTAGATAACTTTGACCGAGTACAAACTAGCATCTGGATAGGCTACTTCGACGCGGTAGTCTTGGACAATAATGAGTTGATACATGCAGATCAGTCTGAAGAGATTATTGAGGTTGAGTTCTTACAGTGATTACAGTTAAGTTCATTTTAACCTATACCCTCTTTTTTCTTGCACGTACGAAAACAAGCCCTCATAATAGCCCTTAACCACACAGAACCACGGATACACCATGGACGTTACCGCAGCATTGCGGAAATGGATTGAGGGAGAGATGAAGACCAGAGGCTGGCGGATGACTGAGCTCGCTGTCGAATCTGGAATCTCCCACGCAACCCTTAGCCGCATATTCAACAAGAAGCAGGACTACCTGAAGCCACCGACCATCAAGCTCCTTTGTAAGGTGTTCGATGTGTCCAGGCATCAGCTCTACTGCATCACGTACAAGCTCCCAGCTCCCGAACCACGCATTGACGCACTGGCGGACTGGATGAAGAAACAAGAGGAGGGCACAGTGAAAAAGATACTGAAGGCCGCCGAGAAAAGCGGTTTTGAACTACCCTCATCATCATCATGAGGCCCGCAACTGGGCAGCAACTGACATGAAAACTCGCCCAGAGGAGTTGCAAAACAGCAACTGAGATTCATCAGGTTCCGTAAAGTGTTGATAGTCAACACCTGAACTACACCCTCTCTCTCCGCCACTTTTCTGGTATAGCGGCAAGAAAAGGCCGGTTTTTCAGCCAACAGCACCATGAAGAGTGCCCCTGTGAAAACTTCATGTGTTTTCACTATTGTCAGTACAGGACCAAATCACCATACTGTACCAAATGTTGAGTAACAGCAAACGCGGCTTCACCATGGTGGAGATCATGATCGCAGTCATGATCCTCGGCCTCCTCGCCGCTATGGCCACCCCCGCTGTTCTTGAAGCCCGAAACCGGGCTCAACGTTCCGTATGCCGGGCTAATTTACGCATTCTCGAAAGCGCAGCCATCCAGTATATGGCAGAATTCCCCAAACGGGATCGACCCGGCGTCGAAGATCTGGGTCCCTATATTCGTGGGGGAGAAATCCCGGTTTGCCCCTCTGGTGGGACCTATGCGCTCGATTACAGCAGCGGAGATGTCACCGCCACCTGTACGGTTGAAGGTCACGGCCTTTGATGCCTCAGGCCTCGATCCCTAAAGCCCCCGTTCTCTGCGTGGGTTGCAGCCCTGCGTTGCAACGGAATTTAGTCTTTCCTGATTGGGACGGGAGTTCCGACGTGGTTCGCTGCCAAGAGCCTCAGCTTTCCGTGGGTGGTAAAGCAACCAATGCTGCCCGGGCTCTGCAGCGCTTGGGGACAGAAGTCAGCCTGCTCAGTGTTGCAGGTGGAGCTCAAGGCGAGAAAATTCAAGGCCTCCTGCACGCTGAAGGAATCCAAGGACTCTGGGTAGAAAGCGCAGCCGAGACCCGCTGCTGCCAGACGCTGCTTCGCGAAGATGGCTCCCGCATTCGTGAACTGGTGGAGGAGGCCGCCTCATTAACTCTACGTGAATGGGCGGAACTGTTCAGCCGCTTTGAACAAGCCTTAGCCTTCCACAGCAGCGTTCTCATCTGTGGGAGCCTTCCCAAAGAAGCCCCACTGGATGTCTATGCCAGCCTGTGTAGAATGGCCCGAGAAGCAGGGAAAGAACTGCTTATCGATGCCACCGGCCCTGGATTGGAACAAGCTCTCCCGGAACAAGCTCGTCTGGTTAAAATCAATCGGGAAGAATTGCGGGCCAGTTCGCAGGCGGCTTCAGATGAAGCCGCCATTCAGGATCTGCTCAAACGCGGCGCTCAAGCACTCCTCATTACCGATGGCCCACGGCCCGCCTTCCTCGCGATGGGGAAAAAGCGCTGGCGTTACCAATTACCCGAAATCAAGGTGCTCAATCCGATCGGTGGAGGCGATACCGTCGCCGGGGCCATGGCTCATTTCGGCCTGGCTGCGAAACAACTCCCCGAGAGCACCCGTATGGCTCTAGCCTGCAGCATGGCACAAAGTCAGACAGCAAACCCTGCGGAATTCGACCCTGAGCTGGCCAAGGAACTCGCCAGCCAGATCAAGATGAAGAAACTCTGACTTACTGCATGAGCTGGAATTCAGCGCGGCGGTTCAAAGACCAGCTGCCTTCGCCTTCACCCATAACCGCAGGTTCCTCTTCACCCATGCTCAGCGTCTGCACCTGGTCTGCGCTAACGCCCAACATGATCAGAGCTTCACGTACAGCGAGGGCACGTCGTTCGCCCAGGGCGAGATTGTATTCCCGACTGCCCCGGTCGTCGGTGTGCCCATTCACAACAACGATGGTAGCGGTGGAGCCCATGAGGTAGCCCGCCATTTGCTCAACTTTGATCATTTCACCCGGAGCAATGCTGCTGCTGTCGAAGCCGAAGTACACCGCTTCAAAGGCTGTGCTGTCCACCGCCTCCATCCCTTCCAGGTCAGAGCGGTCGCCCAGCATGCTGCCATCATCCATCCCGAAGAAATCCCCTTCGGGCACATCCCCTCCGGCGATCACCCCGTCGTCAAAACCCGTACTGGCTTTATTCTTATTCCCCTTACAGGAAGCTCCCAGGACGAGGAGGATAGTGAGAAGGCTGAAACGGAGGAGAGAACGGAAGCTGCGGTTCATGGTGATATGATTCGGGGATGGATGTGGAGGAGATTATTGAAAGAAAACAAATTCGGCGCGGCGGTTTTCCGCAAGACTCTGGTCGGCTTCACCCGCAACCGCGGGCTGTTCTTCTCCCAGGCTGAGCGTATGAATCTTGGAAGCATCCGCTCCCAGCACAATCAAGGCATCCCGCACGGCCAATGCGCGGCGTTCACCCAGAGCGAGATTATACTCACGGCTGCCTTGCTCGTCAGTATGCCCTTCAATGCGCACAGAAACGTCGTCTGAAAGCATGAGCTGCGCAGCAGCCTCAATCTTCGCCATTTCCGCGGGGGGAATAGAACTGCTGTCAAAACCAAAGTAGACCGGCTGCAATTGCGCGGCCACTTCCATCCCACCACCAGGTCGCTCTTCCAAGGGGATCTCGTTTACCAGGTCTGTCCCCGTGAAGTCAGTCGAATCCGTGGGCAGGCCGAACTCCTGAGCTTCCGAAGGAGCCAGGTCAGGATTTTTGCGTTTGCAGGAGCTGGTGGCACCCACAAGCAGGATCACAGGCACAAGATGCAGAATGGCGCGAGGTTTCATGAAAAAAAGGATGTCAGAGATTAAGGAGACCAATCAGGCATGTAGAAAAAGCCTGCAGGCAGTTCAAGTTGTATCGGCCGTCTATTACTACTGTCAAGGAGGTAGATACGCGATTGGTTGCCAACACTACGGGATGCCACAACATGGTAGCCATCCGGGGCCCAGGAAGGATCTTCATAATCCGCATCCGCAGGGCTGATGACCTTGGTTTCCCCGCTATTCGGATCCAGAATGGCGGTTTGATAGCGGCGTCCATCCCGGCGGGTGAACACGATCAACCCATTCTCCCCCCAATCCGGGGAAAGGTTCTCCGCTCCGCCCCGGCTGACCCGTTTCGGGGCACCGCCATTGCGACTGACAATGTACAGGTGAGGACGACCTTCATGCCCTGAACTAAATACAATCCGCTGTCCGTCCGGAGACCAGCTCGGACTGGATTTGGGAGACATCGGAGTCCGGGTCAGACGCTGCAGACGTTTGGTTGCCAGGTTCATGACATAGAGCTCCGGGCGTCCTTCTTTGCTGAGGATGAGTGCCATCTTGCTGCCATCAGGCGAAATAGCTCCTCCTGCATTGATGCCGGAAAATTTGGAAACAGCCTCGCGCTTGGGAGGCGACAGGTGATGACGATACAGATCGGCAAAGCCCCGGTGATAGCTGGTGTAGCTCAGTGACTGAGCATCAGGTGCCCACTGCGGAGCCAGTTTCACGGAGCGGTCTTTTGTCATTTGCCGCAGCCCTCCCCCATCCGGAAAGACCATGAACACTTCCTTGGCCCGGCCATCCGCAGAACGGCCCAGCAGCGCAATCCGTTTGGTGGCAAAGCCCGGACGACCGGTTAACTCTTTCACCAACTGATCGGATACATGCCGGCCCAGACTCTCGGCACTTGCCGCTTCCACTTGGAAGCGTTTCCCCCATCGTGCGCGGGTATCCCCCGTAGGCACCAACTGAACGGTGATGTTCAACTGCCCGCCGGACACAGCACTTTGGCCGGTAATCATGAACTGAGCCGCAGAGGGTGCAGCTTCCTTCAAATCAGCATTCAATCGAAGATTCGCACGCAGGGTATCGAAAAATACCCGGGCTTCTCCGGCACCGGCCCGAAAACGGGTAAAATCAATGGTTTTCAATCCCGAGCCCGTTTTATCGATCACAATGTTAGTTTGTGCAGAGAGCGGCAAAAGAAGCAGACAGAGTAGTACAGAAGCAATGCGCATGGATTCCTCCTCTAAGGTGTAATGTTGAAATCAATCACAAAGCGGTGTTCCGCTTCGGAAAAGTTGGATGGGAAAGCTCGAACTTTGCTCACGGAGGACAGAGCCTGACGCACCGAATTGTCCAGCGTGGAAATTCCGGATGCATTGCGGATACGGGCCGAGCGGATCGTGCCATCCCGGGCCACCACAACTTCAGCCACTACCGTGCGGCCACTGAGGTTCTGCGGTTGCCGCCAGGCCGAATATAAGCGCTGTTTGAGATCACCCGCGACCCCGGACAGATTGCCCCGACCACTCCCCGACCCGGGTCCCAACACGGAACCGCCGCCGCCCTGATTGAGCCCTTGGCCTAAAGCTTGTTCAATATTAGTGGAGTTCATCCTATTGGGCGTAGCACGGGGTCGATTCTGCTGCTGATTGCGAATCCTTTCCATCAATTCCTCTCGACTCACCGCTTTCCAAGTGGGTGTCGGCGTAGGCAAGCGTCTAGGAGTGGATGTAGGTCTTGGAGTCGCGGTGGGCCTTGCCGTAGCCGTCGGGCGGGGGGTCGCGGTGGGCCGAGCCTCAGGCTGTGGCGTAGCGGTAGGTTTTACTGTGGGCGTGGCGGTAGGCCGAACGGTGGGCTGAGCTGTCGGCTGAGGCAGCCCCTGATCCGGCTCAGGATCCTCTTCGGGAGTCTCTGGCTGCTCATCCACAGGAGGGGGTTCCGGTAAAGGAGCCCCCGCGAGATCGATTTCAATAATCTGTTCTTTTTTCGGTTTAAACAGCTGACAGCTGCTCAACAGGGGCAGGACAAACCAAAGCAGCAACACCGCAAGGTGCAGCAGGGCAACCCGTCCAAAAAGCCCCTTCTTCTCGCTCACCCGCCAGAACCTCCGCTCTGGGTGACCAGACTAAGTTTCCGAAATCCTTGTTCCCGCACCAATGCCATGACTTCCATGAGATCACCATATCGCAACTCCTGGTCGCCACGCAACAGGAGGGTGACCTCCGGGCGGCTTTCCTGAAGAAAACGCAGTTCTGCTTTTAATTGATCCCGGGTGACCTCCCGCTGTTCAAAAAACCAGGTGCCCGCTTCATCCACAGTCAGGGTCACCGTTTCCTCTTCCTCCGGAGGCGTCCCCTCTGCACTGGGAAGGTTCACCGGCAAGCTGTTTTCCAGCAAGGGAAAGGTGATGATAAAGGTAATAAGCAAAATGAAGGTGAGGTCCATCAACGGAGTGAGGTTGATCTCATCGATCATCTTACTTTCCATGAGTAGACTTCGCCGGGCCATCTTATCGCTCCTCGCTGTAGGCCAGATGCAGTTCCCCGGCGAGTTCCTGCAGAAAATTATCCATCCCGACCGTCAACCTGCGCAGCTTGTTGGTGAGAAAGTTGTAACCGACGGTCGAAGGGATCGCCACCAGCAGCCCTGCCACCGTAGTCAGCAGCGCTGCAGAAATCCCCGGCCCTACGGTTTTCAAGGTAGGGGTGCCTTCGACAGCCATGCCATTAAAGGCCTCCATCACCCCCCAAACCGTTCCCAGCAAGCCTAGAAAAGGCGAAACCGTATTGATCACCGCCAGCCAAGGCATGTCCTGCTCCAGTTTGAGCACCTGATCCGCCATTTCAATTTCCGCTGCTTCGCGAATGATATCCAACTGATCGCGGGTGAGATGCCCCGGACTGCCCCCCGCATCTCCGGAAAGAAAACGCCCGATATCCGCTTCCTCCATACCCAACACCCGGGCCGCCTGCTGACAACTGCGCAGATACAAGCGGGCACAGGGACTGCCACTGACCCACTGTTTTTTCATAAACAGCGAAAGCGGATGACTTTCTTTCCTGAACTGACTGAGAAAACTCTCATCAGCGGCCAAGGTCGCGGCAAAGGCGCGAAATTTAAACAGCATCGTGGTCCAGGAGACCATGGACAGAAGCACCAGCACGACCACAATCAGCTGGCCGATAAAACTGGACTGAACAAAGGACTGGAGACCCAGAAAAGGGGAAAAGATCATAGCCCTTCCTCACCCAAAAGCCCCCTCCGGTCAAGCAGACTATGTGAGGGACTCTGTTTCGAAAATTCCTGGCTGAAAAACCCGACAAAAATAACGCGTAGAGGTTAGGAACCCGGTAAAGAGATCTCCATAAAAAATCCTGTAAAGTCCTGCTGAGCCCGAAGCGCCTCCAGAGAGAGCTCTTCCTCTCCTCGCAAGGGATCGCCAATCAGCCAGCGATCTCCCTTTCTCTGGAGTAGGGCAATAAAATGCCCATGTCCGGCCACCCTCACTCCGGCAATGGCCGGCAAGTGCAGGTCTTCCGGTAGCCTGTCTTCCAGGCGATACTGTACCTGTAAGCCTCTGCGTCGAAAGGCACGGGCAAGAAACCAATTTTCTGTTCCTCCGCTATAGCTGAAACATTCCCGGGCCAACGTCTGCTCTGAAACGGGCATGCCCCAATAGTGTAGTATGGTAGCTGCGGAAGCCGGTCCACAGGTCGAAGGCGTACTTTGAAGACAAACCCGACCTGACCAGCTGTCATGAAACCAGTCCTCAGGCAGGGGGGCTAGCAGAGGTTTCAGGTAAGGAATACTTAGACCCAACATCAGGATTACGAACAGAAATGAACTCGAAACCCGAGGGCTTTTCTGAACAGAGACAGCCAAGCCCCCTGCACAGAGCCCGGCCAGGGCAGCGCTGAGTTCCGTGCCCGGCCAGGAACGATAGCGGTACAACCAGAGTGGCTCTTCAATCAGGTGCAGATAATACAGAACAAAACAGGCCGCAGGAAGCCCGAGCAGGGCGAAGCAGAAGAGCCACGCCAGCCGCTTTCCAAGAGAGCTCATCTTGGAAAGGATCGAGTAGCCCAGGTAAAAGGCCAAGGCTCCCAGCAGGAGGGTCGGAACAAAGAGCGGATGCACAGACATCTTATTCATTGAAAGGCTAGCTTCCCCCAAACACAAGCACGAAGCCCAAGGCGCTGAGCCAGCGAAAGAAGCTTGCACACCCACCCTGTTTGACATTATTATTGTCATTAAATTATTCTAAAACATGAACGCAACCATCAAAGCATTTCCGTGGGGCCGCTCTTGCGGCTACCTCATAGGGATCGGCCTGAGCTTTGCCCCCTTGCTGCATATCCTCAGCCGTGCGAAGCACCCGGAAGCCTTCTGGTTCGCCCTGTCTGCAATCCTGCATCACCGGAGTGAATCCGTTTACTCCGGAGGCGTAGCAGACCGCTTTATTTTGCTCTGCGCGCTCTCCTTATGCATTGGACTCCCTTTGTGGCTCAGTGTTTCGGCCTTGCATTCCCACAGGCTGCAGAAAAGCATCCTCCGTCTGTTCATGTATGTTTCTCTCTACGTGGGACAGTTCCTCATCCTCTTGTGCTACTTTGTAGCTTGGTCCCTGTGGACCCTGCTGCAGTTAGCAACGAGTGGGGGATAGAAGACGGGGAACCCTACGGAGACATCAGAGAAAGTGTTCTGCCGTAGAATGCAAAGAGGAGCGCCGGGTTGGCGCTCCTCCAGAATCTGTGCTCGCTATTTCTGGGAGATGCCTCCCGAAATAGGTCTACCTGCACTCTAAAACATTTTGGCTTCGGATTGGAAGCTCTCGCGACTGAGACCCGCGGCTTTGGCCGCCTCCCGCCCTTCGGCAGCCCAAAGCAAGCCACGCAACATCATCTCCCAGGCCTCTGGGATATCAAACACATCATCATGATGGCCCAGGGCATTATAATACACCCGACCTGCGCCCCACATTTTACTCCAGGCAATGGGCATATCCACATGTCCATTGGAACTGTGGTACCAGGTGACCTGTGGGAAGGGTGTGCTGGCGAGAATGGTGGCTGCCGGATCCACATGCAGATAATACTGCTCGGAAGTGACCTCAAAGTCGGGAATCCCCTCCACAAGCGGATGACCGGTCTGGCGCATCTGCACCGGGTAGGTCACCGAATCTCCACCCGGATGAGACACCCAGTTTCCGCCGCACATGAACTGCCATTGAACCGAATTCCGGAAGGCATCACACATGCCCCCATGACATCCAGCCAGGCCCACGCCATCCGCAACCGCTTCGACCACATTGTTACAGGCTTCATTGGAAATCTCACCCATGGTCCAAATAGGAACGATGAGATCCAAGGCTTCCAAGGCGGCCAGATCCAAAAAGGCATCCTGGCTGTCAGAGACCTTCACCTGAAAATCACGGGATTCCAGTTCACGGGCAAAACGGGCGGCGACGAGGTCCGGCTGATGGCCGTCCCATCCGCCCCATACGATCAGAGCTGATTTCGACATAATAGGGTCTCCTTAAGTTACCAGGGCTGTTGTTCAGAAAGCTTCGCCGGCAGGGCTTCAGGCTGAAGGCCGGGGTTGGAAATGTCAATATGCGTTCCCGCATCGGAAGAGGCCTCGAAGGCCAACATGACTTCAAGCACATGAGCCGCAAGCTCGCCGGAGGCTCTGGGAGCACGTCCGTCACGGGCAGCCAGGGCCAGGTCAGCCAGTCCAATGCCACGGCTGTTGTTGCTGTAGCATTCCGGATTCAGTTCCACCGGAGTCCATTCGCCACCGGCTTCACAGATCTTCAACTCCCCGCCAAAGCCGTTCGGATCAGGAACCTGCAATGAGCCTTCCGTGCCGTGAATTTCAATTCGCGGATGCGTGCTGGCCCAGATATCAAAGCTCATGACCATGGTGCCGATGGCCCCGTTAGCAAAACCCAGACTTCCTGTGAGGTGCGTGGGAGTTTCCACCGGGATCCGCTGACCCTTTTTCTTTTCGCTGGTGATGACGCGTTCCTCAAACGCAGTCCCGGTCATTCCGCTCACCTGTCGAATCGGGCCCACACAGTTGACCAAGGCCGTCAGGTAATAGGGTCCCATATCCAGCATCGGGCCGCCCCCTTTGGCATAATAAAATTCCGGATCGGGATGCCAACTCTCATGACCATGTCCCATCATGTACGCGTTGCAGGCAACGACGCGTCCAATACGACCTTCATCAATCAGGCGACGGGCGGTCTGGATGCCAGCCCCGAGAAAGGTATCCGGGGCACAACCCAGCAACAGGCCTTTTTCTTTGGCAATGCGCAGACAGTCTTCCGCTTCGTCCATATCCAGGGCCAGAGGCTTTTCGACATAGGCGTGCTTTCCCGCTTCGAGAATCATGCGATTCAAGGGCGCATGGACAGGAGGCGTGGACAAATTAAGTACGACTTGAATATCCTCCCGAGCCAGCATGCTCTCTGCATCCGCGGCAACTTCCACTCCATAGGCCTCCCCTTTTTCCTGAGCCCGTTCCGGGTCCAGGTCGCAACAGGCACGCAGTTCCAGCCAGGGAAAACGGCTGCTCAGGTTCTCAAAATAAATCTTACTGATATTGCCGCATCCGAGAATGCCGACGCCAATACGCTCGCTCATGCTGCTGTCTCCGGGAAGGGGGTTATGGAAAGGTTGTGTTGTATAACATGGATAAATAGACCGTACTATGGTACTTTTTAGCAAGTTTATGGATATTCTTCGCAAACAGCATCCCGGCTTCAATCTTCACCTCGCTCCCTTTGAGCGGGGCTTTCCCGGCAGCATGCCCCTGCAATCTCTTGGCTATGCCGCAGAAAAAAGCGGCTGGGTGCGCACGGTGTTCTCCGCCGTGAACTTTTCCTTTATCTTCTCGGGACAAGGGCGCTACCGCTGGCGGGGATCCTGGCTGCAGGTTCAGGCTCCCTGCGTCATCATCCAAACTCCGGGTATCCCCATGGAGTATGGCCCGGAACCCATCTGGGAGGAACTCTTTTTCATCTATGACGCCTCCAGCCTGGCCCCTCTCACCCGCAGCGGTTTTCTAAACATGGACGAACCAATGTGGCCTATCGCACCGAGCCCGGCACTGCATGATTCTGTAGGAGATCTCATCAAGCTCTGTCAGGAACCTCAGCGGGGCCTGGCGGTCGATAAAATAGACCGGCTCGCACATCTCATCCTCTTGGAAAGCCGGAAGGGCCCCTCCCCCACCCCGGAGCTCGCCGAAATCGAACGCATTCGTCTCATGGCCCGGGAAATCCGCGCTGCACCCGGCAACGAGATCGATTGGGACGCCCGTGCCAAAGAACTCGGCATGCATCCCTCCACCTTTCGCCGGCATTGGGCCCGGGCGGGCTATGCGCCCCCGGCACAGTTCCTAAGCGAAGCCCGCATGAGACAAGCCTGCCGACTCCTGGCAGAGAGCTCCCTCGCCATCGGCGAAATTGCGGATGAAGTCGGCTTCGACGATCAACTCCACTTCTCCCGACGTTTCAAACAACTTCAAGGCCTGTCCCCCAGCCAATACCGAAAGCAACACCGCATCCTGCAACCCTCAGAGTAGGGGGAAGGAGTCAGGGGTCAGGGGGCAATAGTCATTAGTCAGGAGTCAGGA
>DIYK01000040.1:505-35932 GCA_002429005.1 Verrucomicrobia bacterium UBA6056 | reverse complement strand
TCATGTCAAAGAACGTTGGGTTGCTCGAATCTTTCGAAGCAATCCCGAAATCAGGGGCCGCGCATCTTAGCGTAAGTTGCCATCGGGTGTCAACTGTTTTGCTTAAGTTTTTTTTCAGCGAACGGCGTTGGTAAGAACAAGCTCGGTTACCCGAGCGGGCTGGCGAACTTAGCAGAAGTTGGGAGGAATGGTCAACAGGTTTTTTCTGTTTTTCTTAATGAAATTCACATCGCTCCAGAAGGGCCTGTTTTACGGCCTCCCCTATCTCCGAATCGTCAGCTTTCCTTAGCTTTGCTCAATCAGCTTTTTCACTGTTCGGCGGTCCAAGCCGCTTCGGCGCGATACTTCCGCATAGGTGCCGTAGAGAACATAGCCTTTACGCAGTAGTTCCATTCGTTCCTGCAAGGGGAGCCTACGTGCCTGTTCCAAGGGCAGTGATCGTTCAGGCTGAACTGCTGCTGGCTGCGGGTGATAGCTTCCCGTTAAAAGAATTCGCCGGAGAGCCTGCTCCAACTCGCGTACATTCCCCGGCCAGGCATAGCCCTCCGGAATCGACTCCTGCAGACAACTTAGTACCCGATCCTGTAAAGCTCCGGTACTCCAGCCGGTAATGCGTCGGAGAAGATATCCCGCCAGTCGGGCGAGTTCATCCGGTTGCTCTTCCAGTCGTTGTCGCAAGGAAGGCACCTCCACCCGATCCGAGGAAATGCGATAGTAAAGATCCTCACGCAAGCCACCTGGGCTCCCTAGCTGATCCAGAGGTCGGTTGGTGGCGGCAATCACTCTACCCTCAAAGCGTTTTCGCTCCCGGGAACCCACCGGCGAAAACCTTCGTTCCTGTAACACGCGCAACAGCTTCACCTGCACAGCTTCGGAAAGCTCCCCCACCTCATCCAGAAATACCGTACCGTAAGGAGGACAGAGTCCGAAGAGTCCGGTGTTGTGATCCACGGCCCCAGTAAAGGCCCCCTTGCGATGTCCGAACAGTTCGGATTCCAAGACTCCAGAGGCAAATTCAGCGAGATTGATTTCGAGGAAGGCATTCTCTACCCCGGCCACAAAGCAAAGGCGTTTGGCGTCAAAGGGAATATACACGGAGCGTCCAACTGCAGACGCAGCCGTTCCTTTACCGGATCCGGTCTCCCCCAGGAGCAACAAGGAAAAATCCTCCATGCGTTCCCATAGCCCGCCGACATACCAACGGATATCCGCTGTAAACATGTTCCGCCATAAGCGGCGGCGCAGTTCCTGCATGCAATAGCTGTTGCCCACTAAGGTCCGGGTTAGGTAGAAATACGCACGCCGGATTTGAAAGAGCATCGACAATCGCTTGCAGGCCTCGGGTTGACGAAATCCCATCGCCTCTAATCTCTCAAGCCATACGGAAGCGCCCGGAAAAGCAATGCCCCCACGGGAGTCCAGGGTATCACGCGATTCAATCAGCTGGTCCAACTCCGGGCTAATATCCAGTAACATCCGGTACAGCATGGCAAAGGCCAGCATCTCCTGCTGGGCTGGATCCACATCCTGAATCCGCAGCAGACCTCCAGGAAGACAACGATCCAGCACCCGCCCCAGTTTGGCATGCACCGCCTGATACAGTTCCAGCAAACTGGCCTCCCGGTTTAACCCTGACAAGGAAAGATGTAGCTCCTGGGTCTCTTCCGAAAAGGGGTTGCTAAACGAAACCTGATGAATGCTTTCCAGAAATCGTTGTTCTGAGGCTCTCAACTTCACACGCATAAACTTTGTGTACACACAATGTGTACATGGAATAAACATAAAAGCATTCATTTTTGAATGCGACACAGGTGCAAATATTCATATCCACATACTAATCATGCACTTATGAAATTAAAAATCGAATTGGCATAGGAACTGCAATTAGGGGCCGAACCCTAACCAAATGAGGAGTCATGAGTAGCCCCCCTTCCCCTTCAATCTTCCCCAGCCTGAAACGCTTCATGTGCTTGAGTATCCTGAGCCTGTGTTTCCTGCCCCATGTTGGGTTTAGCGCTGGATTGTTACAGTCCAAACAGAACCCCAATTTGGAACTGGATATGGTGGACCATCAGGTTCACGTCGTTCTCAATAATGGCTTTTCCCGAACAGAGCTCATTCAGAGTTTTCATAACCGTGGCGAACAGCCCACGGAAGCCATCTACAGCTTTCCCCTCCCCAAGAATTCCAGTCTCTCTGAAGTAACCTTGGAAGTGAATGGAAAAAAACTTCAGGGAGAAGTGGTAGAGAAGGAGAAAGCCCGCAAGGTCTATGAGGATCAGAAAGCCCAAGGCAAAGATAGCGCCCTTGCCGAGAAGAATGATTTTAAAAGCTACGAGGTCTCTGTGGGCAATGTGCGTCCCGGGGAGGATGTTCGCATTCGCCTGCTCTATTACCAGCCCTTGGAAATTGATCTCAATATCGGGAGATATGTGTATCCTTTAAAAGAGGGCAATACCGATGATCAGAAAATTCCCTTTTGGTCCGTGGACGAAGAATTACAGGGAAGTTTTTCATTTGATCTGGAATTACATTCCGCGTTCCCTGTGAAAGATGTGCGCATGCCTCGCTGGGAACAACAGGCCCGCATCACCCGAGGAAATCCGAATGGGGAAGAGGAAAGCGGACCCGAAGTCATCCGGGCCTCCCTGAGCGTAAACGAAAGCGCGAACCTCTCTCAGGACATTGTATTCTACTACCGCCTCGCAGATGATACGCCGGCCCGGGTGGAGTTGCTGACCTACCGGGAACATGAAAAAGAAGATGGCACGTTCATGCTGGTCTTTACCCCGGCAGCGGATTTGCAGCCCATTCAGCGGGGGAGTGACTGGATCTTTGTACTCGATGTCTCCGGCAGTATGAGCGGACATAAAATCAGTACCCTGGCCGACGGAGTCGGCAAGGTTTTGGGCCGGCTCAGCCCGGAAGACCGCTTCCAGATCATCACCTTTAACGAACATGCCAAAGACATCACCGGCGGCTACATTCCTGCAACGGCAGCTCCGGAATGGATTCAACGGGTCAAAAGCCTCAAGGCGGATGGAGGCACCAATGTCTTTGCCGGTCTGCGCAAAGGTTACCGCAGTCTGGATGAGGACCGGACCACCGGCATCATTCTCGTGACCGACGGCGTGGCCAACGTAGGTGAAACCGCCCATGCCCGCTTCATGGATCTGCTCAAGGAACAGGACATCCGCCTGTTCACCTTTGTCCTCGGCAACGGAGCCAATCAGCCTCTGCTGGAACGTCTGGCCAAAGCCTCTAACGGCTTTTCCATGAACATCTCGGATGCCGATGACATTCAGGGCCGCCTCCTTCAGGCCAAAGCCAAAGTGCTGCATGAAGCTATGCACGATGTGCAGGTGAAGTTCAAAGGCGAAAAGGTTTATGACGTGACACCCGGAACACAGGGCAGCCTGTATGTGGGACAGCAGAGCGTACAGTTCGGCCGCTTCCGGGGCGAAGGACCCGTAGAGGTCACCCTCTCCGCCAAAATTTCGGGTCAGCCCAAAAGCTGGACCGTGCAGGCCGACTTTCCTACACAAGATACCGAGTACCCCGAACTGGAACGGCTCTGGGCCCTCTCCAGTATTGAAGAGGTCATGCAGGACGTTCGTTTAAACGGCGAACGTGAGGCCCTTCGCAATGAGATTGTGGCCCTGGGCACAGAGTATTCCCTGGTCACCGACTACACCTCCATGCTGGTCGTGGAGGACGCAGCCTTTGAGAACGAGGGCATTCAACGCCGCAATGCGGATCGGGTGGCCAAAGAAGAACAGGCCCGGGCCCAACGCGCTCAGCAGCCCAGTGCCCCCAAGCGCATCGATACCCAGCAGACCTTTGGAGGTTCTCCCGCTCCCAGCATTGGCAACGGCAGCGGACCCGTAGGCCCTCTCTTTCTCCTGGTCCTTGCCTGGATGAAACAGTTCCGCAGCAGACGCAAGCAGGTCTGAATCATGCAACTGCTGTTTGTGCTGCTGCTAACAGCCTTCTCTGTTCTCCTCCCACTTGCGGGAGGAGAACAGGTTCCCTGGATGATCGGTGGGGGATCGTTGAGCCTCAGCTTTTTCACCCATCTGTGGATTCATCAAAGCCTCTACCATCTCCTCCTTGATGGATCTGCTTTCATGAGCCTGTGGGCCTTCAGCCGTGGCGGAACACTCCGTCGTCTTCTGCTATGTCTTAGTGCAAATGCTGGTTCGGTGGCCGCAGTACTCATGACCGGTCTGCAAGGGAGCGGGGCTTTTGGCGGACTCTCCGGTGTCGCCCATGGTCTGATGGCCGTGGTGGCCATCGAATGGATGCAGGAACAGGATCGATCTCTTTCCCGAGCCGGCATCGCTTTGCTCAGCATCCTTTTCCTAAAGTGCGGAATCGAACTCTGGACCGGAGCCCCCGCCTTTTCGGCCCTACACCTGGGCGACATCGGCACCCCCCTCGTCGCCTGTCATGCCGGTGGCGTACTGGGCGCCTTAACCGGGCTCGGAGTGGAAGCGCTCCTCAGCAGAGGGCTCGCACATCACTCTCTTCTAAGAAAAGTGAATGTCTAGTGTACCGTTTGGTAATTATCTGTACATATGACGCAAAGAGAAGTCCGAGATGCAAGGCGCCCTGAGTAAGGCGATACAGCGTATCGTCGTCGAAGGGCAACGAAGCAGATTGGGCTTCTCTTTGCGCCTTCGGTTGGTCGAAATACAGACATGCGGCGTTGGGGAACGTCGCACATATCCCCTGATATGCACTCGGTTCCCCGCCTTGCCTGTCTGCATTTCGTCTCAATCATATGTATAGAGAATTACCAAACGGTACACTAGGCAAAGGCCCCTGAGCCAGTGCATCCAAATTTCTTTACAGAACGGGGCCGCATTTAGCATGATACCCCTGCATGTCTGAACCCTTTAAACGAATCTTTATCGCCATCCCCAGCACAGTGGGGCACACCCGGGATATGATCCGCGGCGTGTTTGCCGGGCAGCCGCCCGGACTGGACTGGGAACTGCACGTAGGCAGTTTGGGGAAGGGACTGAATCCGGAACGCTGGGCGGGCTGCATCCATCTGGGCGGTTCAGCACCTGAAATCAGCGTGCCCTGCGTGGAATGCTCCAACGGTTTTGAACCTGAAGGATTGGATTCGATTCACGAAGACAACGTGCAGGCAGGGCGAATGGCTGCAAACTACTTTCTGGATCAGGGCTATGACTCCTTTCTGCACGTCAGCATTCCCAGTCCTCTCTATGCGCAGGAACGTCGCCAAGGCTTTGAAGAAATTCTTGGGGATAAGATGCAGCTCTTTCCCATTTGGGGGGAAAACTTTCATGACGCCACCGATAACCGAAGTCTTCTGGAGCTGATCCACTCCCTGCCCAAACCCTTAGCCGTGTTTGCTGCCAGTGACGCAGCCGGGTTGCATGTGTTGCGTATGCTTCGTCGCAGCGACCTCTTGCTTCCGGAGGAGGTCGCGGTGATGGGTGTCGACAATGATGATCTCACCTGTCGCCTGCCCCGCCCCACCCTGAGCAGTATTCGCCTTCCCGGTGAGCGCATCGGACGTATGGCCGCTCAGATGTTGCAGGAACGTCTGGCGGATCCGTCGCTCCCTCCGCGGAGGATTCGACTCGCGCCCTTGGGAATCCAGGAACGCGAAAGTTGCAGTCGGCTGGCCTTACGCCATCCGGATGTCCGCAAAGCCATGGCCTGTATTCGATTGCATGCCTCGGAAGGAATCGGTGTCCCTGACATTGTCGCCAAAACGCAGTTAAAGCGACGTGCCCTGGAACAACACTTTCAAAAGGAAACCGGCCAGAGTCTACATAGCGCCTTGCAGGCGCAACGCTTGGAACAGGCCAAACGCATGCTCAGGGATCCCGAATGTTCCCTCAAAGAAATTGCCAACCGCTGCGGCTTTCAGAGTGCGTCCCGCTTCAGCGTGGTGTTTCGACAAGCGGAAGGCGTCAGTCCCCGGGAGTTCCGAACCCAGCAAAGCTAGGACGCGGAACCCGTTTCCGAAGCTCGGAACAAGGGCGGGGTCAGAATTCCGGACATCGGAAATCCGAAGAGACAGAATGATTTAGGGACAGAATGATTTATGGACAGAATGAACGTGTCGTGATCTTATCCTTCATATGTTGATACAGCACGATGATCTATCTTGAAGCGGAGACAGATGTTGGCACGCTTGCCTTATGGGATATGGGCCATCAGCTTGAACACCTTGCCCCCCTGCCAAACAGAGAATTTCAAGCCACCATCACCCAGGACAGCAAGGCAGCCAGATTGATCTATATCGGCAGTGACATGGATCTAGGGTGTAGACTTGGCTTGTTCTTCAAGGAAGAACCCCATTCCCCGAATATCCAACCCTGGTATTACCAGGTAGACCGGACACTCTACCTACATGCCCCTTCGGGCAGGCTGTGTTTCGCTGGATTGGAATTCTACCGCAGAGAAACTCCGCATGTGGTTCATGAAAATTCTATTGGCGAGATCGATCCGGGCTTGTATCGTGTACAGGCCTATGTTCGACTGGACGAAGCAGATGATTTCATCACGGAGCAACTCTGCAAGCTGGTAGGCCGGGAGGAATATCGGTATTATCGCTCCCGTTCTACAGGATGCCTTCTGAGTGCAATTGCCCTAGGCCTGGGTTTCATCACCAGTTTGGCATGGTCTTGGCTTGCCATGGGAATCGCGATCCTGTTTAGCATTCTCTATATTGGACTGCAGACGAGACGTAACGAGCTGGACACTCGCTACCAGAACACCGCTCAACACATTCAGCAATGGTACCAGCAGCACCCAGAGCTTCTGTTTCAGCTCGAGAAGACGGAACAGCTGGGAATGTCCGACGGGAGCATCGACATCGGCATGCACAGGTAAGGAAACCAGAGTAGCTCCACTATGAAAAAAGCACTGATTAAACATAGTAAATTTTTAAGCATGGTCTTGCGTCATGATCCGGGAGCCCTTGGGCTTTCTTTGGATGATGCGGGTTGGGTGGAGGTGGAACGCTTGCTTGACGCCTGTGCAAAGCAGCGCCCGGCAATTACCCGGGAAGCCTTGGAGGAAATCGTCGCAACCAACGAAAAACGGCGTTTTGCCTTCAGTGAGGATGGCCTCCGGATACGGGCTTCTCAAGGGCATTCAATCGGAGTGGACTTAGCTTTACCGGAGAAACAGCCCCCGGAGTATCTCTTTCATGGAACCGCGAGCCACTACATGGGCTCCATCTGGGCTCAAGGCCTGTTGCGTGGAAAACGGGATCATGTGCACTTATCCGAGGAGCAACAAACAGCCCGTCAAGTGGGTAGCCGACATGGAAACGTGGTGATCCTACGTGTCGCCAGTCAGCGGATGCAGGAGGCAGGTTTCTGCTTCTATCAATCCGCGAATGGTGTGTGGCTTACCGACAGCGTGCCTGTAGAATTTCTGGACATGCTTTCGGAAGAATGACAAGGCGCTTGGTGAAACGGAAATCATACATGAGCGACCCTGCCTATGCCTACATCGACAAAGCCTTCCCAGGCCGAAAGCTCCTCATCCCGGGGATTGTAAGCTGGGGCCTGTATCTGTTATCGCATCTGCTCATTCACTGGGACATGGCCCCTGCCACTCTACGAAATGCGGTTTGGCTGATTCTTGCGCTGACCGCCCTCCTCTATTTCCGCGGCTACTGGTTGGCCTTGAAAGGAAAAGACTATCCTCCAGTCCTCTTCCTCTGTGCCTTTACCGGCATTATTGGTGCGATCATCATTATGTACTTACCTGAACGCCGTCAGAAATCCCAGCAACCGGACGAAGCCTCCCGGCCCCCTGAGACCCTGCCTCATGCCCCGAAATAAGCGGACTTCCTATACCAAGGTCATCTTACAGGCACTCCTCATTCAGTTTGGACTAGCCCTGCTGGTCTGCGCAGGGACCCTGTTCGTGTTTTTCTACTCACAGAGACTGTACTGGGATCATGAGCCGATAAACCCCCTTCTCCCGACCGTGGCTAGTTTGTTCTTGGGGATGGGCATCCTGAACCTCATCCCCCGCTGGATCACCCTCCGCTGCCCACACTGTGGTAAAAAAGCACTGCATTATTCCACATGGTCTGATCTACGTTTTTGGTGTGACGCCTGCAAAAAAGAGAAACAGACATGGATACGAATGGGGTAAATCATCCCCTATGGAGAGGATCTCCTTGTGCTGCCGGTCTATGATTCACAAGAGCTGAGACGTTTCCTAACGATATACCCAAGGTCAAGAGTCCATGACGGAAGATCAACTACGCTTTCAGTATCACTGCAACAAGGACCCCGAATTACGCTTCTGGCTGCGAACGGATTTCTGGACTCTTATAGATCCACATCACCTGACGGAAAAGCAGATCCTTCAGGCTAAGGCTGGGATCGTCACTTACCCCAGTGGTGAAGTGTTATGTCAGTTTGGCAGCTACCGCAGTATGCCCGATGGCGCGTTTTTTATGAACGGGCCAACCTATCAAGATCAGCATCCAACCTTTCACCGCAAATACGTCCGCAATGGAGCGAAGGGGATTCAGGTACGGCATGGGCCTTCCCGTAGTCAGCAGGGAGATCCACGAAACCAGTATTCAACCACCCTGACCAATCTGTACCATCTTCCCTTACGGGTCATTAAATTCGCTCCCCTCCAAAAAACACTTTTGAGTTATGCAGAGTTTCCAGGTCAGGGATACTACTCTCCCACTCAGTTCCGGGAATGGTTCCGGGTGCCAGATGCGGAAGGCTGGATTCAGCCAATGGAAAGTGTTTGCGATCCAGACAATTATGGTCAGGGGAATGGCATCTGGGGATATTTTCTGATGGACCCGGAAGCAAACCTGTTCATCGCCACAGTTCCTCTGGAACATCAGCCCGCAGACTAACGCTTAGGCGTCAGGATTCTCTTTGCGTTGTTGATGCTGTAGCCCCCAGGCGGCCATGAGTTCAAGGAGCTGGGACAGACTCTTCCCGTATTCCGTGATTCGGTATTCAGTATGTGGGGGTACGGAAGCATATACCTTTCTATGAACGATCCCATCCGCTTCCAGCTCACGTAGTTGCGAAGTCAGCATTTTTTTGGAAGCTTCCGGGATATCCCGATGTAATTCGCTGAAACGCTTTGTACCCTCTTTCAGGTAATAGAGAATCAAGGGTTTCCATTTTCTCCCCATCACCTGAATCGTCAGAGTAACGGGACAATCCTCAGAGCTATAGCGGATGCTATGCAGGTTGGTTACCTTTTTGTACGTATCTGACTTATTTGTGCCTACTTCCATCTCTTCAACAGGGTGTGCTATGAATACGCGTTCGCCGAATCAGGTGCAATCCGAGACCTGATCCTACCACGATGTTTGGAAAATCCACGATGAAGAAGCTACTCTTTCCCCTACGACCCGTCCTCCTCTATTCGCTGTTTATTCTGAAGCTGTTTGCAGAAGGACAGACGCCCGCCCTACGCAGCGAGGTATTATTCACCCGTCCTGAAGGCAGTTTTTTCGAAAGCATCGCCATGGACTCCAAAGGCGTCATGTACCTAACGGAGCGGAGCGAACACCTGATCTACCGCATCCAGCCTTATGGTGGAATCCAAGCTTTTGCCAAGGCTCCGCAGGGAGCCTCCCTCACTGGTTTGGCCATCAATGCAGAGGATCAGATTTACATCAGCGGAAAAAATGCCGAAGGACATGAAGCCATTTTTCATCTCACGGACCGGGGCAGCCTGCATCAGATCGCAGATCTTCCCCAGGCAGTCTTTCTGAATGGAGCCACCTTTCTTCCTGACAACCGGCTCCTGGTTGTGGATTCCAAAATCGGCGCTCAGACAGAAACCGAACGTGGAGAGATCTATGAAATTGATCTCAGTAACGGGAAGGTGCGTCTTTTCTTCTCCCATGAACTTTTGGGCAAAGAGTCTGCAAAAAATCTGGGTTTCCCTGCAGTCAATGGCATCAAATTCCACAAGGGGGCTCTCTACATGAGTAACTCCGAACGAGCCGTGATCCTGAAGCTCTCTCTCGACCAGAAATTGCAGCCCCTACACCTGAAGGTTTTGGCAAACAACCTAGTGGGGGATGATTTCGCCGTCAGCCCGGATGGCCGATTATTCATTGCAACCCACGCGATGAACTCCTTGGTGGAACTGGACCCATCCACAGGAAAGCAGCGAAACCTTGCCGGACAACAAGAGGGTATGACCGGATCTACTGCAGTCAGCTTGGTTCAGCATGGAAAGAGCCCGGCTACTCTGTATGTGGTCACCAATGGCGGAAGCTACATCCCACCCGAAAGCGGGGTGGAACCTGCAAAACTGGTCAGGATCGATCTCCAGTCGCATGAAGTCCCAGTGCAATCCAGAAAGACTGAAGCATCCCCATAACGTCACCGGAGTGGCTTGGCTGTGTACGGGGCTGGGTTCTCCCCCTAACGCAGCCGAAGCTTATGCGGCAAGAAAATTTCGAAGAACCTCTTCTGGATTTTCCACGTGAAGCCAGGACATCGCCTGCTGATAGTCTTCCAAATTTTGAAGGAAGTGATCAAACTGATGGGAGGCCCAGCGATGTTGGAAGCCTCTGCCAAGATGATATTTCTCGATGTGTTTGATTACAGGCACTTCATGCCGCATGACCCGATAATCGTTCTGGACAAAGACCGGCAGCTTTTTGTTCAAGGCTTCCTGAACGGATCCGGGTCCGGGTTTGCCCACGAAAAAATCTGCACGATTCATGAGTGAAGCAATCTGATCGGTAAATCCAAAGATTTCCATCTCGGCCCGAAAGCTTCGTCGCTCCAGCTCGTTGCGGAGTGTTTCATTGTTTCCACAGAGCACCAGAAAGCGCAGCCCATCCCGATCAAGCTTGTGTAAGAGTTCCAGCACTCTACCGGGTGCATGGCCTCCAAAGAGGACAAGCCCGGTAAGGGGATCCTCAGCACATCTTCGGCTAGGTTTTTCGTAAAAATCAGGCCGGAGCAAGGTTCCGGGCATGCGCAACAACTGGCGACTTTTATGAGGTGTCTCGAAATACTCCGTAGGCAGGCAATAGGCATCTACGGAGCGCGGACTATACCAATAATCGTGGTACGGGTTGGCGTAATCCGAAGGGAGTATCTTAAAGGGCGTTTCCGGGCTCACCTGCTTGAGCGAGTCGAATAACAAGGTATTCACAAATGGCATCACAGAGATAACCTGCCGGGGTTGCCGCTCCCGCCACAGTTCAGCCAGACGCTCTAGAATGCGGCCCCGATTCAGATATAAATAAGCCCGGTAATAGGGTACGCCCAGAGGCCACCATAACGGAGACAGACCTTTTTGCATCACCAGACGATTGTAGTCCTCATCCCCTCCGGCCTTTACGAAGGGTTGAATATCTACAATCTCCGCGTCCTCCGGAGAAAGCCGCAGATGTTGGATCGCCGCCTGTGCGGTAGCCAGGTGCCCTCCTCCGGAATGAGTAATGCAAAAGAGAATTTTTCCGGACCCTTTCGCCGAAGCTAGCGAATCCGCTTCCTTCAAACCCCTTCTCCCCAACGTAAACAGGTCCAGGAATGCTGCTCGGCCAGCTTTCGCAATCTTCCATCCGGATTAACCGCATGAGCTTGGTCGGCGAGCTTCAACATGGGAATATCATGCTGACTATTTCCATAGGCGTGAAGTTCCATATGTTCACGGGGGACATCCCGTGCTTCCAGAAAGCGCTGCACCCGTACCGCTTTTTCTTCGGCATCCACCACCGCATTCTGTTCCGCCCCGCGATAGAAGCCCTCCACCACTTTCAGATCGGTGGCAATGCAATGATCGATTCCCAAATGTTCTGCCATCCTCGCCACCAGGCGTTTGGGTGAAGCGGAGACAATACATTGTGTGGCACCTTGTCGTTTATATCGACGTATCCGCTCCACGGCTTCCTCGAACACCTGTTGCTGAAAATAGGGACAGACCTTGTACAGCAGCAGCTCTTCATAGCGTTGCTGCTCAAAACGAAATTGATGGTAGAAAAAGCGATTAAAGGACTCACTTCCCTGTTTCGAGTTCCACCAGAAGCGAGGCAGTTTGGAATAAAAATCCGCCAACCGCAAGCGTCGCACCCAGGGGCGGTGATCATAGTGACGTATCACCTCTCGCAAGTGGTACAGACAATGTTTCTTCACCAAGGTTCCATCAAAATCCCAGAACACAAACAGGCCCGGATGAGGTTTGATTCCCGGATGCTGTGACTCAGCGACCATGAGCCGCCCCCTGTGCCATACGGGCAAACATCGTGAAGAAATTCCCCTCCTTCACCTCTTGTTGAAATTCAGCAGCCTGCATCATCTGCAGCAACTGCTGCGTTTCTTCACTCAGGTCAGGAAGCCCGGCAAACAGCTCGCAAAATACCGCGCCTACCCCGCTGTAGCCTCCGACATCCCGTCTCTCGAGCAGGCGATCTGCTCCAAGCCGGCCTTCCTGTTGCAAGGGAGCTTCGCGATCCAGTCCGGGACCCACCGCATTCATGCGTTCCAGAATCAACTCACGTGGATCTTCGCAGGCATCCAATTCTTCAGGAAGAATGGCCGATCCGAATTCATAGGCCTGAGCGCCAAAGCGGTAGGGAAAATCGTGTTTGCAGATCGCTTGTCGGGGCAGACCTCCATGAATGCGCAGCGGGACAATCGGGATCCGCTTGCGCATACTGAGTTGGGGAAACACCCCACCGACAATCTGGGTAGGAGAACCCGCCTGTAAAGCCCGTGTCCCCTCACTATGCACGAGGAGAGAAATGTGTTTATCCGACCGAAAAATATCCCGGGTAATCCGATAAAGATCCCGGGGTTTGTTGCGGTCAAAGTAATAAATGCGGTTCCGGTTCGGATCTGCGGACTGATGATCCGTGATCGCACGGTCGAGAATACCGACAAAACTCTGTTGATGCTCCATCTTGGAGATGGTGGCAATTCTACGGTTCAAAATAGAAAAGATAATGCCCATCGCCACCGGAGTTTCAATGGCGACCTCATGGTTGGCTAGAAAGATGAGCGGCCCACGCAGACGAGGATCTTCCAGAAATGCCCCCGGAAAACGGATGCTATGCACAAAACGAGTCATCAAGGCCGCTTCCAGATCCAGTCCCAGCCCACTATGTTCCAGGCCAGCCCGTTTCAGCCCTGCCCGGAGCTCCAAGAAATCCCCTGGGTAGGAAATGATACGAATATCAGCATGATCGGATTCGATCTCTTCTGAGTGCTGGAATGGCTTCGTGCTACAGGAAGGCATACCCTCGCCCTCCTACAGGGGGATAAAGCTGTCAAAGAAAGGATCGCTTCCTCCTCTATCCTTTCCCGGCGAATCTCAAAATTGGAGAAGGCCTCACGTTTTTGTGTTCAACGCGTCTTTTTTCCTCTTTGAAGCCAGCCGCTTTGAGGCCTTAGAAAACTGCAACGACGCCGGAGCTTTTGCTTAACCCCCAACCGCTAAATTCTCCTCAAAGCTTGAACGCCTGTTCCTTCAGGTATTGGCAACGGCTAGATCCCTGCGTTCCTACACGCAAAGGGCTCAGTCCCTTCCTCGCCAGAAACCCCTATAAATATCTACATAATTGTCTCAAACAAGCCTCATACGCTTTTCATAGAGTTTTATACGCAATTGGATATAGATAAACCATGAGTCGTTCCCCCTTCCCTCCCGCCGAATCCATTCAGGTCCCCTTTGAAGCGTCCAGTTCCCTGGAGCAGGCACGGGAACGTTTGCTGGCAGATGGCCAGGCTTGGATGCACAGCTGTGTCGAACGCTATGCAAACACGCCCGCCAGCGATGTGCATGATCAGGCAACGTATTGTAGCGGCTGGGAACCCTTGCTCCGCGCGGAAGCAGATGAAGAAGTTTTGGCCTTTCTGAAACAGACTCGAGACCGCATTCACCGTCATTATGTAGAAAGTGATCAGTGGAATCACGGTTACTGGCGTATGCACGAGGCCCATCACGGCACGGAACATTTCGAACTCTTCCTGGCCATGCTCCACAGGGTGGATCCGGAGGATGAGCAAACTCGTGACGCCTTTCTCGATATGGCCGAACATTTAGGGAACTGGAGTCCGGAGGTAGAGGCCTGGTACGATGAAGGTTCCAACAGTTACCGTTCCACCTGGTTTGGTAGCGATGGAGTACGCCTGCTGCCAGGTTGCGAAATTAACGTGCCCGATCATGTTCGCTGCAGCAATTTGGCCCTGATTGCCTATGATATCTCCAGGGAAGAACGTTATCTCGATTTGGCCCTGCGACAGATGCGGAGATGGGCGGAACCGATGGCCAGCGAGGGCTGGATTCCGGTAGCTCTGATTCCTGAACAGGCCCTGCGGGAATTGAATGAAGAGCAATCTGAAGCCTATCGGAATTTTGCGGGCCAGTCCCCGAAACACTTGGATCAGGATGTTTGCCGTGCCGAAAACCTATTGGCATCCGATGCCCCCCGGACCTTACTCCGCCTCTGGCAACACAGCGGCGAAGCACTCTACCGTGATGCAGCAGAATGCCTGCTGGACCCACTAGCCACACAACTGCAGGATGTAGATGCCGGACCCGCAGCAGAGGCCTTGCGTATCTATCGGAACATGACCCAGGGCTCGCAGCGCTATGATGCTCAGATCCGAGCGATCCTCAAACCGGATCGCCCCAAGGCCTTTCAGCACCTGAGTATGGATCTCTCGCCCAAACGGGAAATGGGTGAAGAAATTGGCGTGGGGAAACGCAGTGACCGCCCCTTATGGTTGGAAGATGGGAAGCCCCGCAGCTTTAACCCCATTTCCCTCGCCACCGTGGCTCAGTTGGATGGCGATACCGAGTTGGCCACCCTCAGCCTGGATGCTGCCCGTTCCTATCTGAATCTAGCCAGAAAGCTGTTTCCGGATGGACGGGATCATGGCTGTTCTTCGCGTAGTGTCAGCGCCATCGCACGCGGGCACGGACGAGACAATCATGCCGGCATGCTCACAGCGGTACTCGGCCCGTTCATGGAAGCGAACGTTGCTGCGAGCGAAGTGCAGTAGTTTTTTTGATGCGCAGTGTACATGCAACAAGCCCGGGGCACGGGCTCCGGGCTTGTTGGATTTCCGTTCTGTTGAACCGAACAGGCTTAGCTTAGAGATCTTTGGGCGTATTGATATGGAAGGTCGAGGATGTGTCCTGACCGGTCATTTTCTGCCAGGTTTCCAAGTTCACGCGATCCAGTCCGTAGTTCCCCCCTTTGCTGAACACTTCCGTGGAGAAGCCTTGGATGAAGGTATTATGATCCCCTTTGTAGGTGGGAATAAATTTTTTGTACCATTCCTGGTCAGAATGAGTGCTGGCACCAATCAGAGTACTAACTCGGTGCAGGTCACTGAACCATTCCGGGGTGTTGGAAGGGGCATAGAAGCCTCCCCGAATCACAGAATTCGTGACGGTAAGATGTTCACACAGGCCATCGAAACGGGTTTTGGACCAATATCCTGAGGACTTGCGCTCCCGGGAACGCAGCCCAATTTGAAAATTCGCGTTGTCCGTAATGATACAATTATCCAGAGTGAGCTGTTTACTTTCAGCAAACAGAACCCCGCCTGTGGCGAAATCATGCCGGATGGAGGTGGCGTTCCGTTGGATGCGTGTGTCCTTAACCAGGCAGGGACCGTAACTGGCCTCAAAATAGAAGCCAACGTACCAATTGTCTACGATTTCACAGTCTTCTACGAGGATGTTTTCATTCCCGAAATCCATCCACAGACCCGTGGCATAATTCCGGTTGAAGGTACAGCGGCGGAAGGTCCCGTTATCAATAAACAGGTGCTTGGTTCCTGCTGGGGCCCAACCAAAGGCATTCCCCCATTTGCCAACGCGCCAGTTGTTGCCGTCAAAGTGGCAGTCTTCGTAGAGCATGTCCTTGCAGCGGTTCGCGCCAATGCCACTGGTGCCGTTGTTACTGAACACACTGTTCCGGACCTCCACGCCAATGATATTGGCCAGAGTGAGTCCCCCCCCGTTGTTCCACTCAAAGCGGCAGTTCTCTATCTTCAGGTTACGGATAAAGGCCCGGTCCTCATCCACCGACACCGGGGCGGAACCATGTTCCTTATTGCCCTTGTCCTGCTCGCCGGCCAGCAGCACCGCCCAATTGCCCAACCCGGAGTGCTGGGAGCCGTTACAGGCCTGGGTAAATACGAGGTTCCGCAGGGTGAGACCGGGCATAGGGCCGGCAAACAGCAAATGCGGTCGCGTGGAGACTTCAATCCGTGCATCCTTCCGACTCAGCCCTTTGGGCAGGCGCAGCTTCAGTTCCTTGCTTTTCATATCCAGCGCATACTGTCCCGCCCGAAGACTGCCCTTGTATTCCACCTGCTGCAGGAGCTGACCGTTCACGAACACCAGTTCGGAGCGTTTCCCGATCGCATTCAGATGCTTCAGCTCCCCAGCAGGCCAGCCATTAAATTTCGCTTCCCCCCAGTCTTTCGGCCAGGGAGCACTCAACACCCCATAGGCTTCTTTCCACTCCGTCCACACATCTGCACCGGAAACCATGACCGCCCCATCGGGGTCTGTACTTTCCAGCGTCAGCGGACTGTTCCGCTGCATCAGGTTCAGTCCCCCCTCCCGATAGATGCCGGGGGCGATCTTCAGGTGAACTGAAGGCTCCACATAAGCCGCCTCCCCTTCGGCAACCTGATTCTCCGAAGCACGGGTGGCATTGATACGTTCCACCGCCTCGGCAAGGCTGGCCAATGGAGCCTCCTTCGTACCGGCAGCTCCGGCTTTACCGCCAGCGCCATCGACATGCAGGATGAGTTGAGCCGCAGCAGCGTCGGTAAAACACAAACTACAGGACAAGAGGAAAGGAAGAGTCAGAAGAAAGGATCGAGTACGCATAGATTTCATAGTGTGTAATGTGATGGACTTCTATGGATACTGGATCCGTCTCCTCCACAAAACCCCGCAACCATGTGACAGGGAACATCCCCCCTCACTGCAGGCGAGTGGGATCAAACACAAAGTAGGCCGGACTTTCCGTCAAGGTGAATAGAATCCCCCCATCCGGACTGCGTTTCAGCGCCAGGGGCCCTCCCCCTTTCTCCTCCAGAGGCATGCGTTCTGCACGCAGTAATGCAGGGGCAACCCCCGGAAGCGTGTACTCCGTTTCGAGCTGTTCACCCGTAGGGGACCAGGCCACCCAAATCAGACGGTCTTTGCGGGTTCCATGTGCGAATTCATACACATAGGCCTGCCCCTCCTCCTTGCGGATAATACGACGAAAACGGTAGTCTCCCAGTGTTTCCTGAAGATGTTTCACCGCCCAGAAAGCAGGCTTGGGTTTGAAATTCCGAGTCAGACCCGACGCGGCATGTACGGAAGCTTTATCCGAATCATCAAAAAAATAGATATACGCCCGCTCCAGATCCCGTTCTGCAAAACAGAAAATGGAACGCAGAAGGTATTGGGCCTGCTGGATATCACTGACTCCCTGCCAATTTAATTTCTTGGCCCAGCCTTCCCGTTTGGCCTTCGCCGCCTCCGTGGCAGCATCGTAGCCGAATTCCGTGATCCAGATCTCTTTGTCCGGTGCCGTCTTGTCCCGGAAGGCGATGGTCTGATCTACCGTCTTCAAGTAGTCAATCTTCGGGTCCTCCGGATAACTGCGAGCCCAGGGGCTCTGCCCTTTTTTCTTCGCTTTCACAGCATAGACATGCAAATTGATTACATCGTAGAGCGGAAGAATTTCCGGGGAAGAAAAGCTTTCTTCCAGAGATTTGGAATAGCGATCTGCTTCACCGGAATGGGCCGTCGCGGTCACAATTTTCATTGCGGGATCCCCATTGCGGATCCCCCGGCTCATGTGCATGAAGAGTCGCTGATACAGGGAATCCTCAAAGTCATTTCCTGGCTCATTCCCGATCTCGATGGAGGTGACCAATTTTTTCTCCCCGGAAGGGCCAAAGTATTCAGCCATGTCGTGGCCATACTGAAATATCCACTCTTCCTGCCCTTCCCAGAGCGTCTGATACTCTTTATTTCCTTCCCCAAAGCCACCAAACTGCGCGCAGAGATCCACTTCAAACCCTTCCTGAACCCACTTGCCGTACACATGGGTATCCCAGTTCACTTTATTCACACAATGCGGAAAGGTGATCGGGTCCCCCGGTTTCTTCACATCCCAATTCATATTGTGATAGTTACGGGCCAGACGGCTCACCTGTTTGTAGAGCTCAGGTTTGAACCGAAAGTGCCCATTCAATCCGATGAAGTCTCTCATCAACGGCTTCTCCTCCCCCCGCAGGGACAGGACCCACACAAGCAGGCTCAGCATAAACCAGCGACAACATGAACGATGCATCATTTCCATCTCTCCTCAGCCAGGATCCTTTGGGAAAGTATAAACAAAGCAGGCAAGGAGAGAAGGGCAATGTTCCCACTTAAGCGTCGGGAGGCTCCGGGTGGCGCAGGCTGGCGGGACTACAGCCTTCAAAACGGGTAAACATACTGTAGAACAGGCTCCGGCTGCGATACCCGCAGCGATGCATCACGGATTCCACAGTAAGCTGGGGATGGCTGCGTAAAAACTGAACCGCAAGTTGAATCCGAAAACGATGCAGCCAGTCTTTGGGAGAGAGTCCAAATTCCTCCTGAAAGCGCCGTTGCACTTCGGCCCGGCTTTTTCCGACACGTTTGGCTAGATCACTGATCCGAAAGTCAGGATTACGAAATTCATGTTCCAACTCTCGTCTGCACTGCAACACCCAGGTTTGTTTTCCAGCAGAGTGCTCTTCAAAACTGCCCGATGCAAATCCACCTGCCAGAGCATGATACAACAAAGCCTGGACCAGCAGTTGCCCTTCAAGGGCCTGCCCCACCCCCTTTTGATCCATGGAACAGGGTATCTCCGCGATACGCGCTAACAGCGCTTCCACCTGCTCAATGTGTTGAAGAGGTAACATCTTCCAAGGGGGCAGACGGCTAAACGGATGAGGTACCCCCGGAGTCTCCACCTGAGTCTTCAAGGGCAGCCAGGCCACGATCGAATCTTCACAGGTTCGTTCCCAGAATGAAATACTGGGCGGAATCAACATCGCCTGCATATCGATCAGCGTCGTCTCCTGATCCCCCTGTCCCAGTTGCAGTTTCCCCTGCTGCACCAGGACCAGCATCCAGTAATCCCCAGGAATTTTCCAACGTGCCGCTTTGCGACTCTGTTTAAATACACCAAACCACTTCAGCGTACCTAATCCCATATAGCTCAAATCTTTATAGAACCACTCAGGTATCGCATCAAAAGGACTGTCCCCCATAAGATCACAATATAGGACATTATGCCCCTTGTCAATTGGACACACTTTCCAGCAGGATTCGATTCAGCCGCCACGGCTATTCTCATTAGATCCCTTCACCCTGATCCCGTTCCGATGTTATGAACCGACGCCACCCTCTCCTGCTCTGTCTGCTTGTTTCCCTCTTCTCTGCTTCATCCCCAGCGGAGGCTTCTCCCTCTTCGAAAGAAGCTGGCTGGCCCCATCTCGCTGGTCCGTTGGGCACCTTTCAAGCCATCCCTCCTGAAGGGCCCTTATTGGATAACCTCAGCCTGGCCACACTCGCCTGGGAAAGTGAAAGCCGGGATCTCGGTGCAGGCAAAGGAGGCGGGGTCAAACGCAACAGCCGCCAGGACCTGCTGAACAGTTTTGGCAAAGAACGCGTACGCTGGGCAGGTTCCTTAACCGGCCCCATCGTATACCAAGGCGTCGTGTACGTCGCTTCCTTTCGTCCTGCAGGCGACTGGGTAGAGATCAAAGGGAAAGCAATGCGCAATGGAAATGAATTGTATGAAGAACCCATTCAGCTGCAACTCGAGGCCGAGGATACCTTAACGGCCATCGATGCAGAAAGCGGAAAAACCCTGTGGACCTTTGCCACGCCGGGCGGGCTTTGCTGGACACATGGAAAACGAGGGGGGCTCCAAATCGCGCCTGCAGCTGCAGACGGGAGCGTCTATTTTGTAGGCACGCAGGGCACGCTGTATGCCGTGGATGCGGGTACAGGCAGCGAACGCTGGCGGGCGGATCTCGGCTGGGTCTCCGAACAAAAACGACAAGCCAAGGAAATGTACCTCAAAGGCCTAAACCCCTCCTGGGACAAAAAAACGCTGCGTCGGCTAGAGCGGTTACCCAGCATTCAGGATGGCCTATACCGCGAACCTCATACGCCTACCTGGCATGGAGGTATACGGGTGTTGGGAGATATCGTGGTCTGCAATGACAGTGCTACCGGCCTGGTGGCCTTCAGCGCAAGCACGGGCCAGAAACTCTGGCAAAAATCGGGAATCAACTCCTACATGGCCGCCCCCTCGGTCTGGCGTCATCAAAACAAAGACTACCTGTTGGTGGCCAACGGAGCCAGTGGCAAAAATCCTCCCATGGGAAAAGAGGGGATGCTCCGCCTCTTGGATCCGGACGACGGAGAAGCGTTGTGGGCAGAACCCATCGGGCATACCTACCCCACCCTGGCACCTTCCGGAAATCGGGTCTTGGTGAATGTTCGAGTAACCCAGTCGAAAGATGAGCTGAACAGTGGGCTACTCGCCTGTTATGAGCTCAGCCTGAAAGGCGCTACCTGCCTCTGGACACTGCCCGACGAACCCAGATACTACATTCCTCTCAAAAAAGATGCCTTAGGCAAAGTCCGCTACACGCTTCAGGGGGACCGGGCTTTTATCCGTACACATGGAAAGAAAAAAGAGGCCTCCCCCCGCTTTCTCATTGTGAATGCCCGGAACGGCGAGATTCTTCAGGAACAATCCGGAGGAGGCAAACTGGCCCTGCCCAACGCGCTCATGTGGTATGTGCAAGGCAATCGCATTTACGCCAGCTGGGATCGCCACCACAGTCCCAACCGAGGTGGACGCAAACCGATAACCCTTAGTATCTGGAGTGATGACGGCATCGAACTGCAGGGAGATGAACAGGGCCCCTGGGCCCTCGATCTGGCCCACATTACCGGGGGCTACGAAGTCACCATGGAACATCCGATAGTCGATGGGCGGATGTATGAACGTACCACCGCAGGCAGCTTGGTCTGTTATGATCTCCGCAAGCAGCCCGGGGAACGTATGATCTCTCTGAAAGCCAACAATGCCTGGCAGGGACTCCCGGATGCCCTCCCCATACAACTCAGAGTTCAGGAGCAACAGCTACGTAGCGGAGCGCTATGGCCCTCCAGTGGCAAACGCATCGGACAAGTCTACACGACATCACGGACTACCGATTTCTGGCGAGATTTCCCTGTGGATGGCTTAACACTGGAGGGAGATCAGTTGAAGGGAAGGGCCACACTGGATCTCGTGGGCGAGGCCCTGCCTACGGCCTTCATGGCCCTGGAACTGGACCTGACGCGCAAGGGTGAGCAGTGGTCCGGAAGCTGGAAACGAAGCGTAGCTGCCAAGGAAGGGTATCCAGAGCAAACCGGTGCGATTCAAGGCAGCGTGGATCTCAGTCACCGCTCCACCCCGACGCCATGGATTGCCCCAGGTGCACGCCATCGCTTTCATCCTCTACAGGAAGGGGAACAATGCATCAGCTTAACCTTAATGGGAGCCATGCCCCCCAAACGCGATGGACAGCGGCAGTTGCTCTCTTTGAACCTCGTTTTAAAGGACGGAGTGGTTCTTGCCGGCAGCGGAGGAGCCTTCCGTTTCTCCCAGGGCTGGCATGAAGTCGAGGCCTCAGAACTTCGTCTGGAAGGGAATAGGCTTTCCGGTTCCATACACGTGATTGCTCATGGCGATAATTTTGGAACCAGTGCCCGGGGGGATGAACCCGGTCCCTTGGCAGGACGTATTCAGATCGAAGCCACGCTCAAGGACGCGAAACTCGAAGGGCAATATCAGGCCCAGTGGGGAATCGCATTTGAGGCAGAAGGACTCATCTCCGGCAAGGAAGTTCCCCTGCCCTGAGGTCCTGCGCTTACATTAGATCAGGAATATCTGAGAAGGTTTCTACAGCCTGGCGAAGCTGTTCCAGCTTCACCGGCTTGGAAATCATCCCCTGCATGCCGGCATCCAATGCTTTCTCCTCTTCGCCCACGATGACATTTGCGGTGAGCGCCAGAATAGGAATATCCTCACAGTCAGGAAGTTTTCGAATTTCGCGGGAAGCTTCATAGCCATCCATTTCCGGCATATGAATATCCATGAGAATCAGATCGAAGGCTCCACCTTTTGCTTGGCAAAGTTTGACAGCTTCCCGCCCGTTAACCGCAATCTCCACGCTCATTCCGGAAGTTTCCAACATTTTGCGGGTAACCACCTGATTCACCTTATTATCTTCCGCAACTAAGATGTGCAGGGCCACCTTGGAAATATCCGTGGACTCCTTATGTTCAACAGGGTGGGATGGCTGCGCGATCCCCGAAAAGTACACCGCTTGCAGACTATTGCGCAGCCCACGGAAAATAAGCGGTTTGCTACAGCTGATGACCTTCAGCCCGGGCAGTCGCTCTTTGAGACTGCGAATTCGCTCAGACATGTGATTGGGCTTCGCTAAGACCATCACCTGTGGAGAACGTTCCCAGCTATTCATGATATCTGAAATTAAATCCGCATCGCCATTCCGGGCCGCATTATGCATGACCACCAAGCTGGGCGCCTTCTCCGGCTTGTCTGTGGTCACCTCAAAACCCAAACGCTGCAGCTTGGAAGATAAAGCCTCCAAAGCCCAGGGGGGAGCGGGAAGCAACCAGGCGAGCCCCGGCTCCAACTCTGTACCCAGATCCTCCTCCTGTTGTTCCTCGTGCACTAACACGGAAAATTGAAAACAGGTGCCCTGCCCGACTTCGCTTTCCAGGGAGATCTGTCCCCCCATCAATTCGGTGAGCTTTTTGGTGATCGCTAAACCCAGACCGGTTCCGCCGTAGCGACGGGTTACGGACGCATCCTCCTGCGAGAAGGCTTCAAACATGGCAGACTGGCGTTCCGGGGCAATACCAATTCCAGTATCCCGTACAGAGAATTCCAGCAGAAACGGCTTCCCATCGTCAGGAACATTCCCAGAAACGCTCAACAGGATTTCTCCACTTTCGGTAAATTTAATCGCATTGCTAATCAGATTCAAAATGATCTGGCGAATGCGGGTAGGATCTCCCCGCACCCAATCCGGTGTCCCGGGGAGAATCACATAGTTGAGCTCCACATCCTTTTTAAACATCGCGGTGGTAAACACCTCAAGCGATCCTTCCAGCAAGGCCTCCAGAGAAAAGGGCACGACTTCGATTTCCAGTTTCCCCGCATCAATTTTGGAGAGGTCCAGAATATCATTGATAATACCCAGCAAGGCTTCACCACTGGACTGAATGGTGTGCACGTATTCATCCTGCTCCGGACTGAGCTTGGTCTCCAAGAGAAGACTGGTCATCCCGATCACTCCATTCAAGGGCGTGCGGATTTCATGACTCATGTTCGCAAGAAATTCACTGCGGGAACGGCTGGCATCCTCAGCCAACTCTTTCGCTTTGAGCAGTTCACTTTGAGATCGCTCCAGCTCATCGACCAATTCCGCCCGGGCCTCTGCAGCTTCCTGTGCCGTCTTCGCCCGCACCGTTTCCAATTCCTTGAGCTTTAACTCCTGAAGAATCCGTTGATTCTCTTCCTGGAAAAATTTCCGTCGCAGTAGGGCCCGAATCCGGCCTCGCAACACGGCGATATCACTCGATTTGCCCACAAAATCATCCGCACCCGCACTCAGAGCACGCCCGAGTTCTTCTTTCGTTTCATGTCCGGTGAGCATCAGCACCGCGATCGGGTTATAACTGAGTTTGCGTTGTTCCTCAATGCGACGGCATACCTGCAAGCCATCAATTCCGGGCATCATCAGGTCTACGAGCACACAATCATAGTCATTCGCCTCAAACAATTTAAGGCCCTCTTCCCCGGAGGTGGTGGTCTCCAACTCATAGCCATCAGACTGCAATTCGCTTTCCAGATACTGGAGGTAGGTCTGGCTGTCATCGATGGCCAGAATCCGCCCACGTTGGAAAATTTTCCCGGAATGTCCCGCCAACCCGGCCGTTTCAGAGCCCTGACTGCGTTGGATCATACTCTCAATGCGTAAGAGCAGGATTTCCGGATCTTCGGATTTCGAAAGAAACGAATCGGTTCCACTATCCAATGCTTTAATCTGAGTTCCGTCCCCCTCTTGAGCGGTAAGCATAAGCACTGGGATTTGACGGGTGATATTATTGTTTTTCACCCGTTGGGTAAATTCATCGCCACGCATGCCGGGTAAGAAGAAATCTACAATAACCAAGGAAGGTATGATCTCGTTCATGGAATCCAGCGCATCCACAGCGTTGTCCTTCCAGTCAACGAGATACCCGGCGTCTTCAAGCTGAATCTGCAGCTTAAGCGCCTGGGTCGGAGAATCCTCAATCAGGAGAATCCGGTGTTGGTTCGGCGAGACTTCAGGTGTTTCCATGTCGATTCCGTCGTTGGATCTGCAGAGCAATTTCAGTGGGACTGCCCTGAAAGAGTACGGCGTTCCGCTCTAAGGCTACCCGAGGCATGCCATAGACAACAGAACTTTTTTCATCTTGTACAGCACTCCAGCCCCCCTGTTCCCGAATTTTCAGTAAACCCTCTGCCCCATCACTTCCCATCCCCGTGAGCAAAACACCCTGAGAGGCCGAACCCAAGGCGCGGGCCACGGACTCAAATAACACATCCACAGAAGGGCAATGCAACAACTCACGGGGCTCGGGAGTCAACTGAACCCGACCACTTCGGCCCAGACGCATATGTAGCCCGTCCGGAGCCATGCGAACCATCCCGCTACGGAGAAGTTCCCCTTCTTGAGCCAGCTGTACATCATGACCACTCCGATCCGCGAGCCAGGAGGCCAGGCCTTCGACAAAGCCTGGTGAAATATGCTGCACAATGAGTATGGGAGGCAGGTTCCCCGAGGGAAGATTCTTGATCAAAAGTTCCAACGCAGGAGGCCCGCCCGTGGAGGCTCCGACAGCAATCACGGTGGAAGGCAGCATGCCGGATGAACTGGAAAGCACCTGAGGGGAGTGAGCTTTGGCTAGGGAAGAGGCTCGAGGCGTCTTGGTGGCCCCTCCTGGCTGGCGATGAGCGTGCTGTTTGATGACTTTTACCTGACTCATGCCCATCAAGGTTGAGCACATATGCCTGGAATCCCGATCAAACTGTTTGGAATCCGGGTCCGAGGGTTTTGCCAACACGGCCAAGGCACCCGCCTCCATGGCTTTCATCGAGGTTTTTACCTGATCACGGGATACGGTGGAGGAGACAATGACAATCGGAATGGGGTGGCTTTGCAAAATCAGCCGGGTCGCCTCCAACCCATTGATCCCAGGCAACTCGATATCCAATGAAATGACATCGGGTTGATCCTCTTCAAGCTTCGCAATCGCATCCTCGGCAGATTCATAAGAAGCCACCAACTCTAAGCGATCATCCGATTCCACGATCGCTTCCAGCAACAAACGGCAGCTGCTGGAATCTTCGACAATGATCACCCGGGCCTGTGTACTCATAAATAATGCTGAATGGTTTCAAGAAGCGAGTCATGTTCAAAACGCTTCTTCACAATGTAGCTGTCTGCGCCAAGAGACAAGCCTTTGCGGATAATGGATTCATCTTCCAACGAAGAAATCATAATCACCGGAATGTGCTTCCAGGCTTCGACGGATTTCAATTCCTGGAGAAACTCGAATCCGTTCATGCGGGGCATTTCAATATCACTGACGATGAGATCAACCGGTTCCTGCCTTAATTTTGCCAAGCCGTCCAGACCATCGACCGCTCCACGTACATCATAGCCATAGGACTCCAAGACCCCCATCTCCAGCGTTCGGGAGGTGTAGGAGTCATCCACCACCAAAATTCGGGAGCTCTCGGGTTCATGGGCCGCAGCAGGGGGGCCATCACGCATCGCCGTGGGCCTGTTTCTCGGGAGAGCCCCTGCGGCCGAAGCTCCGAGGAGTTGTAGGAGATCCAGTACCAGGACGATTCGCCCATGTTCATCTAAAACGGCATTGGCGTAGCGTTTACGGGACGCAAGCAAAGACGGTAAGGGACGCAACACATGGGCCCCCTCCCCCTCCAGAGAATCCACTTGGAGTACCAGCAGCTCATCCCCACTTTGGATCAAAAGTGCGGGACTGGATTCGGGCCGTTCCAAGCCGCTGTCCAATCCTAAGAGTTCTCCGAGATCCCGTAAGGGAATCAATCCCTCTTCCAAGCGAACGCCTGGCGATCCTTTCAGCGACTCCAAGCTGGAGGCCTCCAAGCGAAAGCCCCGGAGAATGTCCCGACTGGGCACCGCATACAACTCCGAACCCCGTCGCAACAGCGTAATCCGGGTGGTTGCCCGCTGCACAGGCATCTCCAACAGGAAACAGGTTCCATGGGGTTTCGCATCCTGCACCAATACGGAGCCATCCCGTTCCCGTACAAATTCTTCAACGGAGGAAAGCCCCATCCCCCGACCCGATACCGTATCCGCCTGATCACTTGTGCTCAAATGAGGCGAAAAGATCCAATGGCGCAATTCGTCATCACTGGCCGCCTGTGCCTGCTCGGCACTGAGCAACCCACATTCCTCTACCTTTCGACGCAAGGCCGCCAGATTGACACCTGCTCCATCATCTTGGATCCGTACAAAAAAACGGTCGCCCTGAACATGAAACTGAACCTGAATATGACCCTCAGCGGATTTCCCCTGTTTGATACGGATTTGGGGATCTTCAATCCCGTGATCCAATGCATTGCGCAACAAATGAATGAGTGGAGCCCGTAAATGCTGCAATAAATGACGATCCGCCATTTCCCGCAACCCTTCCACGTCCAACTGCACCGATTTCCCTAAATCCTTTGCTAACTGAAGCACCATCGCTTTCAATCCGGCAAACACCTCTTCCACAGGAACGACCTGAACAGCGCTCACCTGCTCCTCAAGAGCTCGGAGTCGCGAACTGAATTGATCTTCGAGTCCCCGTTGATCTGTTTGTTGTTCCGCCAAACCACCTGCCAAGGAACGAAGCGAGCGACTCATATGGTTTACATAAGCCGCTACCCGGGCATGGGAAGGTTGATGCAAGATCGGGCCAATCCGCTGCCTGAGTTCCCGCTCTTGTTTTTGCAGATCCAGCATTTGCTCACTGAGCTCCCGCACCCGGGCATGCAATCCACTCAGCGAAGTCTGTAGAGCGAGTACATCCGAAAAGCGGCTGAATAATTCCTCCAAACGCTCCGCTTCCACCCGATACATTATATCCGGGCTGGACACGGCCTCTTCGTTCGTTTTCGCATCTGCGTTTTGCTTCGGACTCAGCGAGCGATCTGCAAACAGGGGCAGCTCCATCTCCACAACCCGTTTGCGCATCTCTGCGAGCTGAGCCTCCTCGGGCAGCTTGCCCGCCTCCAACAAATCCTTGAACTGAGACTCCAGCTCATGGGCATGGGCGGTCAGCTCCGGCATCTGCACCACCCGAGCTGAGCCCTTGAGCGTGTGCGCGGCATGCAGCGCGGCATTCACGGCAGCCGTCTGGGCCTCTCCGGCTTCCAGAGTGGCGAGTTTGGCCAGAGCCTCATTCAAGGTCTGAAACAAGCCTTTGGCCTCGGAACTGAATGCAGCCAGTAAACGAGGGTCCACCTTGGGTTTTTCAGGGGGCGGTTGCGCTTTCGGCTGTTCAGAAACCTCGGAAGCTTGAGCTTCTTGCGGAGCTTCAGGAAGCTCAGCTTGTTGATCCGACCCTGCAGTTTTCAAATGCTGGTTCAGTCTCGTTGCAAGCCCCCAAGGCAAGACTCCCTCTTCCGAACGAGCGTAGCCTTCAATCAGTTCCACCATCGTATCTATTGCGGCGCAGACATCATCATAGCCCTCCTGGCTCAGATCAGCAGGATGCTCGGCCAGATGCCTGAACAGATATTCTACTTGAAAGCCCAAGGTTTCCGCAGCTTTCAAGCCTACGGCCCGACAGGCCCCCTTCAACTTATGAACGGCTTTGTAGAATTCCTCAATCAAGGCTGTCGCCGGCCGGGGCAACTCCGCTTCCAGTTTAGGCAATAGATCACGGATCAGAGCTGAATCCCCACGGGATTCCTCCAAAAAGACCTTCCGTAACCGAGCTTTGAGTTCTTCGTTCACACCTGATACTGCTGGATGAAGGATTTCATCTGCCCACTCATGGCTTTGAGATTTTGAGTAGCCTGTTCCAGTTCGGAGATACCGGCTACGGTTTGGTCAACCGCGACCCGGATATCCTGCATGCCCTGGGCAACCTGATCCACCCCGATCTGCTGCTGGTTGGTACCAGCTAAGATCTGTTGAAAGGCCAGCAGATTCGCTTGGGAGCTTTCCAACAGATTGCGGATGGTCTGGTCTGCGACAATGGAGTGTTGTTTACCGGCTTCACTCCGCTTCACCGCCTCTTCCGTCAGCATGACAGAACTGTTGATGCCTTTTTGAATTTCGCCCAGAATGCTGCGTACCTGACGTGTACTATCCTTGGCCTGATCTGCGAGATTTTTCATTTCCCGGGCCACAATGGAGAAGCGTCCCCCCGAATCTCCAGCTCCGGCTGCCTCAATGGAGGCATTGATCGCCAGGATGTTGGATTGCTCTGCAATGTCATTCACCGTGGTGACAATATCGCCAATGGCCTGCGTTTTTTCGCTCAAGTTGACGATTTTTTCTGCTACTTCTTCAATCTGTTCACGTATGCGCACCATACTGGCGGAGGTCGCTTCAACGGCCTCAAGCCCTTCTTCACTTTCACGAAGGTTCTGCTGAGAATTTTGCTGCAGCTGGGTAGCCCGCTGTGCAATTTCCGAACCCGATTGCTGAATTTCCTGCATGGTGGCCGTGATTTCCTGAATGGTGGCGGCCTCTTCTTTGGTACTGCTGGCCTGCTCTTCAATCGAGGCAGAGGTCTGGGAGATCGAGGAGGCCAAGAGATCCGTGCTTTGCTGCATATCTCCAATCTGACTGCGGAGGCGATCCTGCATTTTCTGGAATGCAGATGCGAGCACCGCCAACTCATCCTGGCTTTTCACTTCTACGGGATCTCCGGTTAGATCCCCCTTTGCAATGCGGGTGGATTGCTCCGTAACCGCGCGCAACGGTTCTGTAATTTGCTGCAGAAAATTCCGAATCAACACAGCACTCAGCAACACCAAGGCAAGAGAGGCCCAAATCACGACCTGAATCAGGTTTTTTTCATCATCTGCCAAGGTCTTGGCCTCCTGCTCACTCTCACTCAGAATCAGTTCGATCTCTTTCGCAATCAAGCGTTCTGTTTTCTCGAGAGTTTCCTCTAATTCGGACCAATGACTCTCCAATACCGCTGCAGAATGGTCCTCGGCGAAAAAGGGATCGGTATGTTTCTTCAGATCCACCTGGTATTCAGAAAAGTCCTCTACCACCTTCTCACCCGATTGCCCATGTTTCGCAATCAGCAGTTCATACAGGGGCGTTTCATCTTTATCCCCTTCCAACTTATAGGTCGCCAAATCCATTTCGAGCATGATGATCTTGGTGTAGGCATCATAGCGTTGTTTGAAATCCACGAATCGCTCATCGCTGATTTCCCCTTTGGTGAGCTCATAATGAAGGGTTTGCATCAGTACATGGCGTTTAAACTCAGCATCATTGATATCAGAGAGCTTGTGCAGCATCGGCAGATCCTGCTTCTGGATGAGGGCAATCTCATCCCCCACATGTTTTAAGCGCGTGACGGTGTACAGCATCAATGCCGCAAAACTGACAAACATCACCGCCAGCACATAGATGAGCTTCCGGGATACACTGTGTTCAATGGTGGATACTTCCATGGCGCTTCACTCCAAGGGGTTCAGAGAAGAGTTATAAGGTGGACAAGTTCTCCCAGAGACGTTCCGGAGACAAAAGATAGCAGGGGCCTGCTGCGCTATGGGTCAGCCATTGGGGCCACTGTTCACCGCAGAGCGGACTCCACAGCGTTGGATCCAGTTCCTGAAGCCCTTCGACTTCCGAAACCCGTAAGCCCAGCTGTTCTGTTCCCATCCGCAACAGAAGTAAATGCTCCCCCTTGGCCTGAGAAGCGCCGAGCAGGGTCTCCAGGCAGAAGGATTCATGAAAACGTCCCCGCAAATCAAACAGACCCAAATAGGCCTCCGGCATTTGAGATACGGGACGGATCGCAGGAAGGCTCATCAGAGATTCAACCGCAGCCACCGGGATGGCACAGCGTTGTTCGTGAGCACGAAAAAGCAGGTAAGGCTCCCCCACTGTCGCATCGGCATGCTCACTGCGTTCCCGAATCCGCTGCTCACGTTGTTGATACAGCGCACGTAGTTCCTCAGGGAGCTCCATTAGGCTTTCACCTCATCTTCCAATCCCCGCAGGATACGTAACGCGGCTTCTACGGAAAGATCTTCCAAAGGGAGCCAGAGGCATTCTTCGTGAGCAGATTCCAATACGCTGCGGGCAATACGCAACTGTCGAAGTGCAACCTTGGGGGGGAGATGTTTTACCCCAAGTTGTGCCTGCAGGAATTGAGCCGCAGGATGTTCCCGATCCAGAAACAGGGCTCGTTTGTAGTGTTCGCCGGCGATTCGGACTTCTCCAGCTGCTTCTTCGATATAGCCGGACAACATGTGGTATTCCGGATTCAAATCCTGAGTCACCAATGCATCCTTCACACAACGAAGAGCTTCCTCCCGCTTTCCCTGACTCAACAAACTGCGAATATGCTCTCGGGAATGATCCGCTTTGGCATCACGGCTTGCAGAGGTCTTAGGCTGATCTGTGCGGACAGGAACTGCTGGAGAGGGCGGCATGCTTGGCAGCGTGACCGGAGTCGTTAAACGAGCCGGAGGCTTCTTCCCATCCGGTTTCCGGTACAGAACCGCGCCCTGATGGGTTACGGCTTCGAATTCCCCAAAAATTTCCCAGTTATTTTCGCTGGGTCCCAAAACAAGCCAACCTCCCGGAGCCAACATCTGAAAAAAGCGTTTAGCCAAACTGCGAATGGTCTCTGGATCAAAATAGATCAGCACATTCCGGCAAAAGAGTGCATCCAGCTGGCCATACAAGCCTGTGAGCTGGGCGGGAAAATCAGCCAGGAGATTGCAGAAAAAAAACTGCACATCCTGTCGCAGTTCCGGGCGCAATTCCCACAGCGTCCCTTGTTGCTGAAAATAACGATTCCGAAAACCCGGGTCCAGGCTGCGGAAACTCCAATCCCCATACCGGGCTTCTCTGGCCGTCTTTAAAAAATCCTGGTTCAGATCCGAGGCCAGGATCTGCCTCTGCAGGGCAGGAAAGCGTTGTTTCAGCTCCTCAAGAAGGATGTTAATACTGTAGGCCTCACAGCCAATGGAGGCGGCGGCGGACCATATCCGGTAAGGACGGATGCGACCAGCCTCCAACTCGCTTGACCACGCCTCCCGCAGGGCATCAAATACCTGAGAATGCCTCATGAAATACGTTTCACCGATGGTCAGCTTTACAGCAAAGCCCTGATATTCCTGCTCACGAAGCTGCGGTTCCTGCAAAGCCTGTTCATAGCGTTGAAGGCTGGCATAGCCCAAGACCTCCATCCGATCCAGGAGTAGTTGCTGAAACACGGATTCCCGTTCCCGCAACACGTTCAACCCACTGTAATCCATGAAGGATTCCAGGATGCGCTGGCTTTCCGGAACGAAGGGCTGCGCAGGTTGGCTCATGATGAAGCCTCCCGGGGGGCCGGGATCCGTTCCGCCAGCTGTTCTTTCCATTCACGTAACCACTGCAACTCTGCCTCTTGCAGCAGGCGGTCCGGATTCAGAACCGGACGCTCGGGATGCCCCTCCTGCTGCAACACCGCCTCAACGCAGCCTTGGAACGAACATGCCTCATTCTGCGCAAAGCGTCGCTGCCCTTCCCCATCCAGGACCCCGGGAACCTCCTCCACGCGGAGCAGAAGGTCCATCCCCGAACAGCTGAGACGGATAAATTTGGAGTAATCCCGCCAGGATTCTTTCGGCAAACCGAGTAACACGGATAGATTCAGTACGGGGAGGTTCTGCTCATCCAGAGCCAAAAACCCCTCCAACGCGCTCGCATCACTCACAGGGTGTGTCAGCGCACAAGCCAACATCACCTCACGCACCCGTTCCAAAGGAAAGAGAACATGGGTGTCACCACTTCCAGCAAGAAGGTAGCTTGTTTGGCTGAGCATGAATTTGAAGCAGGCTAGGAGCAGGATGCTTCCTCAAGGTACCACCCCCTCTTCTTATCGGACAAGGCTATTATGTAGACGGGATACGATTGCCCTCCATCTTCAGGGAAACTCCCCCAGGCTGTGACGAAAGAGAATGCAAGGTTCCGCTGACTTGACCTTGTACGTACAATCCCTCTAGATACGGGGTCCCTTTTTGTTTCAACGGAGACCCCACTATGAGTCAATTACCCCAGCGTCATATCCACCTCGATTTCCACACATCCCCCTTTATTGAAGGCGTGGGTGCGGACTTTGATGCCGAAACCTTTGCCGAGATCATGGTGGATGCCCGGGTGGATAATGTAAATATTTTTGCCAAATGCCATCATGGCATGTCCTATTTTCCCACGAAACTGGGTACGGTGCATCCTCAGCTCAAACAGAAGGATTTGCTGGGAGAGATGATCGAGGCCTTGCATCGGCGTGATATTCGTTGTCCGGTCTACACTACCATTGTATGGGAAGAAAAGGTGGCCGATGAACATCCGGAGTGGCGGCAGATGTATGCAGACGGGCGTTTTGCCCAATTGCGGACCTCCGCGGATGGGGTGACCAAGCAACCGGGAGGCTGGCGCTTCAACAGCTTTGTGAACCCGGACTACCAGGATTATTTCGAAGCGCATCTAAGCGAATTAATCGACGGTTATGACCTGGATGGGTTGTGGATGGACATTCTGTTCCATGATCTGGGCGCAGATTTCTCACCCGCAGCACGTAAATTGCGGGCCGATTGGGGCGTGGAAGAGGATAACGATGAGGATAACGCGATCTTTGAGAGTCTGGCCCAACAGGCTTTTGCCGAACGGTTTACCGCCTTTATTCACGGAAAACGCCCCGGACTGCCCCTCTTCTACAACAGCAGCAACCGTGCGTTCCTCGACAGTCGCTACGGCTGGGCCCGCCGTGCCGATCATATGCCGCATATGGAAATTGAGTCCCTCCCTTCCGGCTTCTGGGGCTACTTCCATTACCCGCGACTTGCCCGCCAGGCCATGACCTGGGATAAGCCTTTCGTTGGCATGACCGGTCGCTTTCAGAAGATGTGGGGCGATTTTGGTGGCTGCAAACCACAAGCGGCCCTGGAATATGAATGCTTCCGCACCCAGGCCAGTGGTGGTGCCTGCTCGGTGGGCGACCAAATGCACCCGCGCGGCACACTCGACCGGGAAGCCTACCGGATGATCGGTCGCGTCTATGAGCAGGTCGAAGCCGCAGAAGCCTTCTACGCAGACAGCCATGCGGAGTTCCAGGGGGCCGTATACCTCGCGGGTTCCCCCGGCCAGGACGAAACGCTGGCTGGCCAAAGTGAAGAAGGTGCCGTATTGATGATGGAAGAACTGAAACTGGATGTTGCCGTCCTCGATGATCGCAGTGACCCCAGCCCCTATCGTTTTGTCATTTTACCCGATAGCACCCGTGTCACCCCTGAGCTGGCAACTCGACTCAAGCGCTATCATGAAGCCGGAGGAATCATCATCGGCAGTTTTGCCGCAGGCTGCGATGCTGCAGGTCAGTGGCAATTGGATTTTCTGCCCCTAACGCCCAAAGGGAAGGCTGAGATCTTCCCCAGCTATTGGCGTCCGGAAGGCGATTTCGCCGCTTCCTTGGGACAGGATGGCCGGGTCATCTATCAACAGGGCATGATTCTGGAGGCCGGCGAAACGGCACAGGTCCCCCTCCATCGTATGCCTTCCTACTTCAACCGCAGTGATCTACGCTTCTGCAGTCATTTCCAAACGCCCCCGGACCCCAGCGTGGCCCCCGACCCGGCTTTGGTCGTGGGTAAAGGCTTTGCGTTCTTTGCCGACCCCATTTTCAGCGAGTATCGCCAGGCAGGGAATGTCTTTTTGCGCGATGTCCTGGCTGAACAACTAAGCAACATGGGCATAGACCTCTCTCTGGCCAAGGGACTGGATCCCCATGTACAAGTCTACCAACGCCGCCAGGGCGAGGCGCTGAACCTCACGCTGCTCAACTACATGCCCAGCCGGAAATCAATGGCGATCGATGTGATTGAACGCGGCCTCAGTTTTGCGGGTCAGACCCTCCAGATGGAAGCCTCCTCCGTGCAGGTCTGGCCCGACGGTCCTGCGCTCAGCAAAGGAGAGCATGGCTGGGAGCTTCCCGGAACAGCCTCCGGGCGCCTTCTGCTGCAGGTGACCTAAGACCAACATGGTGCCGCCAGGAAGCCCCTGGCGGCACCAATTGAATTCATCTTAGGCGCTGAGTCCTTTGGCCAGACAGAAAAACGCGGCCGCGGTCCAAGTGTAGCCGTTATCCCGTAAAGGGGCCCCACTCAGCGCATCAAAGTTCTCAGCAAATCCACTGTCCGCGCAGGTTTGGCAGAAATTGCGTGCCAAGGTATCCGCCAACTGCCGCTCTCCACAGCGCTGTAAGGCCAAAACCAACAACATGGTTGTGGGTGCCCACACCGGTCCACGCCAATAACTGTCGGCCTCATACAGGTCACTGTCGGGACGTTCCGTCGCCACCCCATGCGGAGTAAACCATTGTTGAAGTTCCACGACCAACTGCTCCCGGATTTCGCGTGGCAGCCGCTCGCCCAGCAAGAGGGGTTTGAAAGGCAGAATGCTTAAACTCCAGACCCGTTCGCGGTTATCGACCTTGATCGCTTCGAAACGTTCTCCATTCCAGAGATGACGCATCAGACGTTCAAAGAGCTGCTCCCCTTCCCCTTTCCACAACTGCGCATCACCCGGCCGGTTCAGTCTCTGGGCCATTTCCTCCAGGTTCTCAATATGGGTAATGAGATAGGCCGCCAGATCCGGCGTAATTAAGGGAGCCCCCTGATCAAACAGGGTGCTGTTGTCCTGAGTTTCATTCCCATGAATGTAGTAGGGTAGACCGGTCTCCCGGTCCAAACGCTGATTCAGCCAGAAGCGGGCGAAACGGGACAGGGTATCATAAAATTCCTCCTGCCGTTCCAGCGTCCAAAATTCGGGCACTTCCTTTGCCAACCAATGCTGAAAGAGCATGCCATGGACGGGAGGTTTCCCGAAGTTGTAGTGTTTGAACATGTCGTTCATCCCGTCCGGATAGGCGCCATGTTCATCCTGATGATCCGCTTCCACCCGCAATTGATCCGCAGCTAACTCCGGATGACCTTGGGCGAGCGCACAGAGATTGAAGAGATTATCCCAACTCCAGATCTGATCCATCCAG
>DIYK01000040.1:0-439 GCA_002429005.1 Verrucomicrobia bacterium UBA6056 | reverse complement strand
AACTCCAGATCTGATCCATCCAGCCCAAAGCCATGTAGACCGTATCCCGCTTCAGCTGACCGCAAGGGCTCATGGTACAGGACCAGAAGATGTAAGAGGCCCGTTTTGCCGCATCCCCCCAGATTTCCGGAAGCTCCGGCATGGCTTCATGAAAAAGCCCCCATTCCTCTTCGAGTCCCTTCAGCAGGGCTGGGTAACTGGGCCGGCTGACCGGCACCCAGCCACTCCAAAATTCATCAATCGCGAGCTCACAAGAGCCATCCGGACCCGGGTGAAGCTCCAAGGTCATCTCTCCGGCCTGAAAATTCGTATCCGTGGCAACCGGATTCTGATCCACCTGCAGGTGCCCGGAGAGGGCTTCACAATGATAACGGCGAATGGCCTGTCTCAGATTAAACACCCACTCTCCCGGAGCCGGAGAATAGGCAATCGAATTTTC
>DIYK01000103.1 GCA_002429005.1 Verrucomicrobia bacterium UBA6056 | reverse complement strand
GCGGCCCGTGGCCTGAAGGCCGACGGCTACAACCTACAAAGCCAGACTCAGATAAAAGATCAGAGTCCACACACCGGACAGCGTTTCAATGCGCTTGGCCTCTTTGCCTTCCACCCCCTTGCAGAAACGCAACACCTGCAGGGAGCCCAGAAGCAGCCCGACCAGAAGCGCCAGCATATTCAGCAAGCCGCCCTGGCGTTGCCACAGGGACAGCAGTCCCAGAATGGCGGTAAGTTGAAGCATGCCTGCCCAGGCCAGTGCCGCACGCCGCGGTCCCCAGAGAACGGAATAGGTTTCCACCCCCTCCTCCTCCTGATCCCGTGAGCGGATCTTGCGCCCAAACTCAATCACAATGCCATTGCAGAAACTGCCGGCGAGGAAGAATTCCAGTCCATGTGGGGCCCCCTCCCCCAGGGGCACCCAGTCACAGGCTGTGCCGAAAAAATCCACAATCGGCATAATCAGCATATGGCTCACCAGATACACAATGGGCCGCTCCTTCAGCCAGTTCCGGCAACCAAATTCAAAAGACATGCCCCCCAGATAAAGCCAGGCAAAGAGCAACACCCCAAACAGAGCCGGAGCCATCCAGGCCGCGAGCAGCCCCTGGATCAGTGCGGCGATCACAAACAAAGCGCCCAATTCCTTCAGCTGGATCAGCCCCCGGGGCACCGGACGATAAGGACGCCAGCGGGCATCCTCCTCCGCATCTTTGAATTCATCGGCAATGCGCAACTGCAAAAAGAACAACAGACAGGTCACAAAGGCTACGACAAAGGCCCCGGGCCGACTCCAGCTGCGTCCATCCAGCTTGGCCGCGTAGGTCACCGCACAAAAACTAAAGGCCGCCACCAAGGGGCCATGCTGATGCAGAGGAAAGCGCTCTTTCTGATAAACCCAAAACCGATTCAGCAAGGATGTTGTCATTAGATCCCCATAGAACAGCCCCGCCGGAAATCGAGTCCGAACTGATCTGGCCGCCTCCTGCCGAAGACGAGAAAAGCTCTTTGCCGAATCCGCAAAGCAGAGTTGAGCGCATTCGCTATGATGGAAACAGCTTTAACCGAAACCGGAGACCCTGAATGACCGATTCCCCTAAGACGCTGTCCGACAAACTTTCCAGCTGGAATAACGATCCCGTAGCCATGCTGCGTGAATCCCAGTGTGGCCCTTATATTTTCCCCATCGATCCGGAATTCAGCAACTGGTACGACGAGCAGGCCTCCTGGCATGAAAGCGTCGTGCTCTTCGACCTGTCCCGCCACATGACCGACATTTATTTCGAAGGTCCGGATCTGATGAAACTGCTATCCTCCCTGGCCGTGAACAGCTTTGAAAACTTTGCTCCCGGCAAAGCGAAGCAAATGGTCTGCTGCAACCCGGACGGCTATGTGATTGGGGACGCCATTCTCTTCGGTCTGGCCGAGAACAAAGTCAACATCAGCGGCCGTCCCTCCGTGCCCAACTGGGTGGCCTACCACGCGGAAACCGGCGATTACGACGTCAGCGTCACCCGCGACATCCGCAGCGTGGAGCAGGACGGACAACGCATGACCTTCCGCTACCAGGTGCAGGGTCCCAATTCCTCGGATTTGCTGCGGGACCTGTTTGGCGGCGAACTGCCGGATATCAAATTCTTCAATATCGGAGAGGTCACGGTGGCCGGCCATTCGATCAAAGCCCTGAACCATGGCATGTCCCGAAATGGCGGTCTGGAGCTGTTCGGTCCGGCCGAATTCGGAAAAGACGTGCGGGATGCCATTCTCGAAGCCGGCAAAGCCTACGGACTGCGTGCGGCAGGGGCACGGGCCTACTCCACCGTGTCTCCTGAATCCGGCTGGATTCCCTCCCCCATGCCGGCCATCTTCACAGGGGAAGGCATGGACGCCTACCGCGACTGGCTGGCAGCGGACGGCTTCGAAGCCAATGCTTCCCTCGGCGGCAGTTACTACGCAGAAACGATTGAAGACTACTACCAGACCCCCTGGGATCTGGGCTACGGCCGTCATGTAAAATTCGACCATGACTTTATCGGCCGCGAAGCTCTCGAAAAGCTGGCGGATCAAGCGCATCGTGAAAAAGTCTGGTTGGTCTGGAATAGCGAAGACATCCAGCGCATTCTTGCCAGTCAATTCGGCTTCGAAGGTCCACGGTACAAACGCCTGGAGTTTCCCGGCGCCCAGTACTCCACCCTGCCCTTTGACGAGGTACTGCTCGACGGCAAGCTGGTAGGCCTCTCCACCTACAACTGCTACACCGCCAACGTCCGGGAGGTCTTCTCCCTGGCCATGGTCGACGCCGAATATGCCGTAGACGGTGCCGAATATGTGCTGACCTGGGGAGAACAAAACGGCGGCTCCAGCAAACCCACAGTAGAACGTCACGAACAGACTAGCGTCCGGGTGACCCTGCACACCCAACGCCCCGTCAAATAATCAGCTCAGCTTCATGAGCCCCCCAACCCCGCCCCCACCCGGGCGGGGTTTTTCATGCACAGGAGGATAGGCCTCCGGCCTGTCAGCATCTCAGGCCAGAGGCCAAAGCTCCTTTTGCAACACAACTCGCACCCCAACCCAACTAAAAAAACACAACCCACTACCTTTAAACCACTTACCTCACCTAAACAAAAACAAACTCCAGAAAGTAGCGACCCAGCACTTGAACTATACGCGTGAATACGTATTCATGTGTATATGAAGTCATTAAATTGGATCCATGCACCTCTGCATGAGTTTATTCCCGAGCGTATCCACGTCGTCACTGCGGTGACCCGGGATGCGGCGCCCCTGTTCCGGGGGCAGCACCGACTGCGCTTATTGCGCGATCTACTATTGTTGAGCCTGAACGAACAGGGCTGGGAGCCGCGGGCCTGGGCCTGCCTGAACAATCACTATCACGTTCTCGCTCTGGCTCCCGAGAATGCTCAGGTGGAGCGCCTCATCCGGGGCCTGCACCGCAAATTGGATAAAGCCGTTACACGACTCGACGGCCCCCAAACCGAGTCCAGCATGGATAAGCAATGGAGTGCCTGTATCCCTTCAGCCGACCGTTATCATGCCCTCTTACACGAAGTGATGCAGGACCCCGTACGGCATGGACAGGTCTCCTACGCCGAAAGTTATCCCTACAGCTCCGCAGGCTGGTTTTTAAAGACACAAGCCTCGGAGTTCCAGGAACAGGTGTCCACCCATGCGGTGGAGCGTCTGGAAGATCCGGGCCTGAATTTCAGGCCCGTACCCCAGCCCCTCAAGCGCGTTGTGCCGCTGCACGATCCCGGATCTGCAGCAGAAACTCATCAATCAAGTCCGCTGGCATACCAAAGTTCATAACATGAACTCCGGCCGCCCCGCAGGCCACCACCCCTTCGGAGATGCGAAAGGCCCATTCCAGACTCTTGCGGCGGAAGTCTTCTTCTTCCACAATACGCCGCAGGGAGTCATCCACATAAATCCCGGGCAGACGGCAGAGAATATCAAAGGCCCGCAGACTCCCCACCAGGGGAATGGAGGGAATCGTAAGCTTGGCTTCCTGCTCCCGGCCTTCCCGGACCTGGCCATACCACTCGCGGAAGGTCTCCACCCGGGTGATGGCCTGGGTCTGGCAGAAGCGGGCTCCGGCCTCCCGTTTCTGGCGAAGCCGGTCCACAGACACCTGCATTGGCGTCGAAAAGGGATTTGCGGCCACACCCAGATAAGGCGCGGTACCATGCCGCTCCCGCAGACTGCCCAACTGGGCGTTCGCGGCATAAATCATCTGTGAACTGTCCATGGGAAACCAGCTCTGCTGATCCACCTTGCGATCCGTCTGCGGCAGCCAATCGCCGGTGAGGCAGAGAAAATTGCGGTAGCCTTGCTCCATGGCTTCATGCAGTTCCCTCAGAAACGCATCCTGTCCCTGATCGCGACCACAGAATTGAATAATGGGCTCCACAGCATGGTCCCGCACAACCCGACCGGTTTCCATGGAATGCAGCGAGGGCACACCGCCGGCATTCGTGGTTGTGTTCACAGCATCCACATGTTCATGCACCCGTTTCATAATCCGTTCTACCCGACCCAGGCCTTCCCGATCCAAGGGGGAGGCAATTTCCAGAGTCACCACAAATTCCCCCCGCCCCATCTTCTGAGACAGCTCGGAGCCAGCCTCGATCGTGGAGGCATCCACTGCAGCCTGCGGCAGACGGGTCGCTTTATCTTTGCCGTTGATGAGGTTGACGTAACTGGCGGTATTGAGCAGTCCTGCGTCCGGGGGCGCATGCACGAGAAACTTCTTCGCTTTCTTTTTGTTCTCAATGCGGGTCCAAACGCAGTCCATCTCCGGGATCACTTCACATTTTCCAGCCAGCGTTCCGCCACAGGGACCGTTACGCAGTCCCTTGGGGCAGTTCATCGGACAAATCATTTCTGTATGTGAGAGGATGCATTGACCGCAGGTCTGACAGTCAAAGAGTTGCTCCTTCAACCATTTTTCTGCTTGGAAAACCATACCCATAATCGTTTCTCCTTTTCGGAAATCTTAACGCAAAAGCCCCTTTTTTCTTTGCCCGTTCCGCAAGGCCGCTTTAGACTTCCCGGAAGATGCCCCGCCGTTCCGCTCCCCTCCCCGTTCAAATGCCTGCTCACGGGCTGCATATGCTGGAAAGCCATCATGCGGAGGATTTCGAAATGCCGGAACAAAGCTGGCCCTTCCACAAACTCTGCTTCATTGCCGGAGGCCGGGGCTACTTCGAGCAGGGTCCGGCCCGGCAACCCCTGCAGGAAGGAGTACTCTGTCATATTCCCGCCGGGCAGCCCCACCGCTTTCTGGATCAGCCTAAAGATCCCATGATCCTGCTCATTCTGTGCATCAGTCCAGCCTGGATGCAGAGTTCGGCAGAGCAGCGCAGGCTTTACGAACAGGTGGAAGCGGTCTGCCCTCCGCTGCGGGTACTGGAGCCATCAAAGTTTGTGCAGACCCGACTCCGGGAGGAGCTGCGCAATGTGTTGGTGGAACAACATCTGCGCAAACCCGGCTGGCAAAGTGTGCTGCAGGGCCGGGTACAGTTGCTCATGGTCCTGCTTCTACGCATGCTCCCCTTGCGGGATCCCAACAACCGCAATGATCTGTTTCAGCAGAGCCTGAATTATCTGGAGGAGAATTTTTTCCGCAAGCTGCGTACCGCAGATCTGGCGGAGCTTTGTAATGTCTCCGAACGTAGTTACTCCGGCATGTTCCGGGAACGCATGGGCATGACCGTGACCGACTATGTGCTTAAAGCCCGATTGGCCTTTGCCCGGGAACGCCTGCTGGAAACCGGCGATATCGCCTACGCCGCCTTTGAATCCGGCTTCTCGGATCTCGCCCATTTTTACCGCATGTTCAAGAAACACCACGGCATGCCTCCAGGCCAATTTTTAAGCGAATCCCGGCAGCAAAAGTCAGACTGAGCTTATTCAAAGATCACGGTTTTGTTTCCGCTAATAAACACCCGGTCGCCCAGGACCAAATACAAGGCGCGATTGAGGACATGCTTCTCCACATTTCGGCCGGCGTTGGCCATTTGCTTGGGGCTGTACTGGTGCATCACCCGGAAAATGTCCTGTTCAATGATCGGACCTTCATCCAGGTTCTCCGTGACAAAGTGCGCGGTGGCGCCAATGATTTTCACACCGCGGGCATGGGCCTGCCGGTAGGGGTTGGCACCGATAAAAGCGGGAAGGAAGGAATGATGAATATTGACCATCCGATCCCGGTACTGCTTTACAAAGGCTGAACCCAGTATGCGCATATATTTGGCCAGCACCACGTAGTCGGGATTCAACGGTGCCAATACCTCAAGCACTTCCTGCTCATGCTCTTCCCGGCTTTTTCCTTCGTGAGGAACGTAGTAATAGGGGTAGCCCGCACGCTCCACCATGTCACGCAGGCGTTCGTGATTCCCAACCACGGCCAGCAGTTCTGCATTCATTTCCCCAAATTCGCTGCGCACCAGAATATCGCTGAGGCAATGAGCTTCCTTGCTCACCATGACCACGATGCGCTTGGGTCGGGATTCCGGCAACTGCACCAGAGCCCCCTCTCCTAGAATCGTCTCCAATTCGCTCTGCAGAGCGGCACGGTCCAGTTCTCCAGCCAGCTCCATACGCATAAAGAACCGCTGCACATCCGGGTCCACAAATTCGCCATTGGCCACAATATTGAGCTCATGGCGATACAGACATTCGGTGACCTTATAGACCAGGCCTTTGGCATCCGGGCATTCAATTTTGAGGACGGCGGGGGCTTCAGGAGGGCATGTCTCTTTCATGTACAGAGGCTAGCAGTCTCTTGAACATCCGACTTGGCGTTTTCGGAAAGAGCCTGTTGGAGAATCAGGTGGAATGCGGCCTTCGCATTCCCAAGGCCATTGACAGTTGACAGCGACTCCCTTTCTCGGCTATAAGCCCCCTCCCCTGTAACCAGAACCCGAACCGCACGTAAAGGAGGTGAATTGCACATGCCAGTCGAAGTCAGAACCAAAAAAGGCGAATCCGTTGAACGCGCGATGCGTCGTCTGAAAAAGAAACTCGATAAAGAAGGCACCCTCCGCGAATTGCGCAACCGTCAGCATTACGAAAAACCGAGCGAACGGAAACGTAAAAAATCCGCACGTGCCCGCGCCCGCATGGGACGCCCCAGCGGTTATTGATCCAACCGTCTGTGAAAAAAAAGACCCGGCCTCCGCAAGGACCGGGTCTTTTTTTGTTCCAATGTGCCATTGGAGATATATATACTTAAGAAAGGCACTACATTTCAAAAGACAAGATGGACACGTTCAGCCGCAATCTCCGGGATCACTCCGCCCTCATCCACGCCCGCATTGAGGAACACCCTTTTGTACAGGCCCTGTTTCAGGGGGACATTCGTCGCGAGGTCTATGGCACATACCTTTTGGGTCTGCATGAGATTGCGCAGGCTCTGGAGCAGGCCTTGCTACGCAGCGACCGGGACCCAGCACTGCAACAACTGCACCTTGAGGCCTATTTCCGTAGGGAAGCCATTGCCCAAGATCTGAGACATTTCCCCACAGCTCAGCCCCTCCGCCCCGCCCTCGCGGCCTACTTGAACGATGAACCCGATGCCGCCACCCTGATCGCCGCAGTCTATGTGCGTTATATGGCGGATCTCGGGGGAGGATTGATGCTGCGTCCCCGCTTGCAGGAATTCTGGAAGCTTCAAGAGGGGCCGGATCAAGGCCTGAATCTCTACCGCTATGATGAGGATCCGAATCAACTCCGCCGGGCCCTGCGGGAACAGTTAAACCAAGTCAACCTCTCCGTCCACGAAGAGAACGCCTGCATGGAGCAAGTCCTCCGCATCTTTCAGCTGCACTGGGAATGGTTCGATCAGCTCTGGGAGCTCTAAGCTTACAAGGTAATCGCAGAGGGGAACTCGATGATATCCACCATGCGCCGATGCAGCAGCATCATCGCATCCTGCTCGCTCAGACGGTCGGTATCAATGACCCAGTCCGCATCGCCTTCCCCCGGCTCTTCAAAGGCCGAGTCTTTCCCGGTAAACTGTTTAAGCTTACCTGCCTTTGCTTTGGCGTAGAGTCCGTGCACATCCCGTTCCGCACAGGTCTCATAACTGGCTTTGGTGTACACAAAATCGACATTCCCCTCGCCCACCACCTCATGCACCAGCTGCCGCAGCTCCCGCTTCGGGGTAATGAATGAGCAGATGGTGACCAGGCCGGCCTCCTGAAAGAGGCGGGCCACATGGGCAATGCGGCGAATGTTTTCCGAGCGGTCGGCATCGCTGAAACCCAGATCGGAGTTCAGGCCCCCGCGGATATTGTCCCCATCGAGAATCTTGGTTTTGAAGCCCTGCATGGTCAGCTTTTTCTCCAGAGCTGTGGCCAGGGTACTTTTGCCGGATCCGGAGAGTCCGTAAAACCAGAACACATGCGCACGCTGCTGCATGAGGATTTCCTTGGTGCTGCGGTTCTGCATGCGGTGGGATTCATCGTGTAAATTGTCGCTCATCAGATCAGTTCCTCCGCTTGAATCGCATAGGTGCCCACGTGGCGAATCACCACGCCCGCCGCCCGGTTGGCCAGCCGGGCGGCCTCACCGAGGCTGCGCCCATCCGCCAAGGCTGCCGCCAGGGTAGCCACCACCGTATCGCCTGCCCCGGACACATCAAAGACTTCCTGGGCTTCGGTGGGGAGATGTTCCAGAACTTGCCCCTTTTCGCAAAGGAGCATGCCATCTTCGCCCAGGGTAATCACCATCTGAGGAATTCCGGTCAGTTCATAGAGACGTAGTGCGACTTCGTCACTGGGGAAGGCCTCGTGGGGATCTTCGGGAATGCCAGCCATTTGCAAGGCTTCGTGCCGGTTGGGGGTCAGCAGATCCAGTCCCTGCAGCTTGAGCTGCCGCTTGGGCTTGGGATCCATCAACAAGAGTGGTTTAGGCTGCAACTGCGCCGCGGCCTCAATCAGCTGATCCAGCAACTCCTGGGTAATCACGCCTTTGGCATAATCTGAGATCAGCAAAGCCTGAGTCCCTTTCATCAGCTCCACCAGCGTCTCCGTATCCAGCTGTTCAGCCAGATTGTACTCCCGCGGGGGCGCTTCCCGGTCAATACGGCACATTTGTTGACGCTGTACCACTAAACGGGTTTTCACGATGGTTGGGGCGGAAGATTTCCCTGCGCGCTCCAAAGAAATGCCCTGAGCTGAAAGCAGCTCCTCCAGTTTTGCCCCCCCTTCATCCTCAGCATAGGCACCTAGCAAAGAACAGTCCACCTTCAAGCCATGCAGGTTCGCAGCCACGTTGGCGGCGCCGCCGGGCACATAACTGTCACGGTCGACATGCACGACCGGTACAGGAGCCTCCGGGGAAATGCGGGTAGCATCCCCCCAAATATAGTGATCCAGCATCAGATCACCGAGTACAAGAATGTTGAGATGAGAAAACATGTGGGAAGGCAGAATGGCGAGTGTAACGGGCGGGGTGGGGAGTGACATGAACTCCCACTGAGCCACTTAGGGGCTACTGTAGCCGAGTTCATGTTCGATGATCTCGAGCCACTGATGAAGAACAAAGGTGTGGACTTCCTGAATGCGGGCGGTGCTATCACTGGGAACAACCAAGGAATCGTCAGCGCGTTCCAGCGCCAGTCCTCCGCCTTTTCCGCCCAGAAGGACGCTATGCATGCCCAAAGCTTTCGCGGCGGCGATCGCGCGCAGCACATTCTCTGAATTGCCGCTGGTGCTGATTCCCACCAACACATCACCCGCTTTGCCCAGGGCTTCCACCTGGCGGGAAAAGACCTGTTCGTAGCCATAATCGTTGCAGATACAGGTAATCGCGCTGGCATCAGAGCAGAGGGAATGAGCGGCCAGCGCGGGACGGTCCCCTTTATAGCGCCCGCTGAGTTCTTCGGCCAGATGCATCGCATCCGTAGCCGAGCCCCCATTACCGCAGGTGAGGATTTTATGGCCTTCTCGCAAGGCCTTAGCCAAGCGGAGGCCAATCCGCTCCAGATCCGGAGACTGGGCTTCAAAGGCCTGCAAAACAGAAATCAGGTCGTGTAAATCAGACATCTGGCCCGCTCCTATCGAAAAGCTTAGGGGAGATACAGGAAAAAACTGACAGGGAAATCATCACCAGGTTTCCCCCTTTCAACCTGGGGTTCCCCGGGAATCCAACACCGCCACCAGCTCTTGGGGATCCAGTATCCGGAGCGCAGCCTTCTGGAAACAAAATAGATCATGCGTCACCACAACTCTTTAGCGGCTCCACACACTTCAACACTTGCGTAATCTTTGCTCACCACACATAGTCCAGCGATATGAAGACTTCAATTTTAGTGATCGTACTCACAGTGTGTCTGTGTCGGCTGCCCCTCTCTGCAGCTGGATGGCCACGGGATATTGAGATGCCCACGGGCACCATGACCGTCTATCAACCTCAAATTGATTCCCTGGATCAAAACCAAATCAAAGGACGGGCCGCGGTCTCCTATGTTGAAAAGAAAGGGGCCGAACCGGTATTTGGTGCGATTTGGCTCGAAGGGGAAATCGATGTGGATCGAAGCAAGGATCTGGTGACCTACCGGAGTCTCAGCGTCACGGAAAGCCGTTTCCCTGAAGGATCCGAGCAGGTAGGAGAAGCCTTTGCCAACACCATTGCGGAAGGCATGAAAACCTGGAAGCTCAGCGGCAGTCTTCAGGAAATGAAGACCTCCTTAGCGGCCGGAGAAGCAGAAGCTCAGGCTGCCAAAGAATACAAACACGAGCCACCCAAAGTCATTGTCCGGGATCATCCGGCGCTTTTAGTAAATATCGATGGTAAAGAACGTCTGCAACAGATCGAAGGCTCCGGCTATGAGAATGTCATCAATACCCCCTATCCGCTCTTTAAACAGGACAAGGCTTCTACCTGGTGGTTGAATGTAGCTGAAGGCGTCTGGTTTACCGCAAGCAATCTGGATGGAAGCTGGACCCTGAGCGAAAGCCCTCCGCAGGAATTGGTTCAACTGGTGGCTGATGCGAAGAAAACATCTGGAGCGGCTTCTTCGGACAAGGCCAGGTCGAAGATCGATCCCGCACAGGCTCCGGAAATTCTGATCGCCCATGAAGCGACCGAATTGGTGGTCACCGATGGCAAAGCCAAATTCACCTCCGTTGCAGAAGGCCTCCTTGCGGTTGAAAACAGCCAAACCCCCATTTTCATGCTCGTGGAGCAACAGAAATACTTCCTGAACCTCAGTGGCCGCTGGTACCGTTCCAGTAAAATGGAAGGGCCATGGGCTTATGTAGACGCTGAAGAATTACCTGAGGATTTCCAGGCGATTCCCCCTGATGGCGATTTTGCAGATGTGCGTAGTTCAGTGCCGGGTACCGATGAGGCCAAAGAGGCGGTGATGGATGCGCACATTCCTCAAACGGCCACCGTGAAGCGGGAGACCATCCAGATCCCAGTGAACTACGACGGGAATCCCCGCTTTGAAAAAGTGGACGGGACCAACCTACGTTTTGCCGTGAACGCCTCGGAGACCGTGCTCAAGGACGGCAACAGTTATTACCTGGTCAAAGACGCGGTGTGGTACAGCTCCAACTCCCCCGAAGGCCCTTGGACCGTGTCCGACAAAGCCCCTCCTGGAATTGCCGGAGTCAAACCTTCCAGCCCGGTCTACAACAGTAAATATGTCTATGTGTACGGGGCGACACCTGAGGTCGTCTATGTGGGCTATACTCCAGGCTATGTCTGCAGTTACGTGTATGGTCCCACCATCATTTATGGTACCGGTTATGTGTATGCTCCTTGGTACGGCCCGCGTTATTATTACCCCCGCCATGCCACGTGGGGCTTTTCGATCCGTTACAGTTCCGTCGGCGGCTGGGGAGTCGGTGTCACCTGGCGTTCCGGACCCTTCAGCGTCAGCTGGTATGCCGGTGGAGCCTATCACGGTGGCTGGTACGGAGCAGGTGTATGGGGCCCTGCCCGGTACCGTCCCTCCTATACCAACATCGATATTGACCGGGACATCAACATCGACAACGTGAACATCAACCGGGGCGATCTCAATATCGACCGCGGGGACATCAATATCGATCGGGAAAATCTGAATGTGGATCAGAACAACATCGACCTGGCCCGCGACCGTCTCAGTGAGAACCTCTATGCACGCAAGGATCAGTTAGCCTCCGTAGAAAACATTGCTGAACGTCCCCAAGTGGAAAATCTTCGCGAAAATCTGGCCGGTGGAGGCGCCGCGGTCGCCGCGGGGGCCGGAGCCGCGGCCCTGGCAAATCGCCCGAACGCTGGCGAACGACCCAACAATGTCTACGTCGATAAAGCCGGACAGGTTTATCAAAACCATGACGGACAGTGGAAGAAACAAGTAAACGGCAACTGGCAGAATGTCTCCAAAGACAAACTACCCCAGCAGCGCCCGCAGATCCCGAGTACGCCTAAGCTGCCGGATACCGCCAAACCGGGAGGCGGCAGTTTCCTGCCCAAAGATCCCAGCACCGGGAAATCCGTGCTGCCCAGTCAGACCCGCCCCTCCACCACGACGCGACCCTCCACCAGCACACGGCCTTCCACGACCACGCGGCCTTCTACGACCACGAGGCCTAATACCACCCAGCCCAGCACCACCCGTCCAAGCAACCCTAGACCTTCGACGGGCAACATCAGCCAGGGTTCCCTCTCCCATGGTCAGCAGTCCAGCCAGTTCAACCGCAGCAGCTATGGAGGCGGATACAGCAGCCAAAGTTCCTTGGAGCGCCAGGCACATGCACGGCAACGCGCAAGCAGCATGCAACGCTCCCATTCCGGGGCCGCTCGGGCCCGTTCCGGTGGCGGGGGCGGCCGGCGGCGTTAAACAGCAGCTACAGTAGCCAAACCAAGACAACCCCACTCCGTGCTATATGGAGTGGGGTTCGTTGTTTAGGAATGTGATCTCCAAAGCTCCCTTCACCTAAATTCTAAGCTAGCAGCCGGGGCTCCCAGGCTCTGCTGCCCGGCGCCAAGATGACGCCGCTCCGTACCTGAGGCTCTTGGAAATCCAGATCGCCGAGCTCTATGGAGCGGTGTCATCCTGACGCCGATTCCAACGGCCTCCCTCATCCCAATCCCCGTACGCGTACTCGTACTCGTACGCGTACGCGATTCCACAAACTCCCCTCTCTCCCAAACTCCCGGCTAGCAGCCTGGGCTCCCAGGCTCTGCTGTCCGGCGCCAAGATGACGCCGCTCCGAACCTGTGTAAGCGCTCCCAGATCCAATGTTTAGCTATCTTCCTCGACCGGCTTAGCCTCTGCCGCCAGCTGCGCTTCCACATCATCCACCTGTTCGGCGAGCAACTTCAAGCCCTGAGAGAGAAGACTAAGAATCCCACCGGAAATGAACATATTAATTCCGATCAGAATCCCGATCGCCCGTTCCCCGGATAAGGGCCAGCGGGAGAGAATGAAGCCCCCCAGCAACAGCGTGAGCATCCCCCCCGTAAACACAATACCCCAGCCCTGCTGAGGTTTAACCTGAAAGGCAAACAGGCATTTTCCAAAGCCATCCAGAAAAAGGTAGATCCCCAAAATCAACGTGAGAATACCCAGGGTCAGCACAGGTTGAGCAAACAGAAACAGCCCCCCGAGTACGGATAAAGCTCCACTGACCAAATGCAAGGTGCCCCCATGAGCAGGAGGACCACGTAAGGCGCCCATGATTTCCGCAACCCCACTGAGGCAAAGCAGAATAGCCACCAGGAAGACCGCAAAGGTTCCTGCCACCAACGGGGCCGCCATCGCCAACACACCTGCAATCATACAGGTCACCCCCATCCATAAAGGAACACGGGGAATTTGAGCTACAGTCGCTTGAGCATTCATAGATCCAGCTTTCATCAGGGTGATTCAGGAACCCGCAAGTACGGGAAATAAAGAGCTCGCTCCATTGGCAACCATCCCCACGGCGATCGCCAACAAGATCATGCCCATGATTTTAGAGAGCACATCCATACCCTGAGCTCCAAGAAGCTTCTGCAAGGCACCCGCTGCCCAAAAGCTCAGAGCCACCACCAGGCTTCCCGCCACGACAATGACCGACATCTCCAGTTTTCCGGCTATGCCACTGAAGTTCTGGGCATTGACGATAACGGTGGCAATGGCACCCGGTCCGGCCACAATCGGAATGGCCAAAGGGACTACCGCAATATCAGCCTCTTCCGTTTTCGGCGGAAGCGTTTCGTTGGTGGAATGCGCAGAGGAACTCTTGCTATGAATCATGGAAAAGGCGATACCCGCAATGAGCAGTCCCCCACCTAGCTCCAAGGTTGCGACGGAAACACCGAAGAGGTTGAGAATCGTATCCCCCAACCACACGGTAACCAGCAGAATGACCGCAACCGCCACCGCACATCGAATCAACACCGATCGACGCTTCGCCGCATCCATGCTCCCGGTCATGCTTTCAAATAGCGTAGCATTTCCTAAGGGATTCAGGATTGTCAGGACGGAGACCGCAAAGGTGACCAGTTCAGTTTTAGCCATGCCTCCCCATACGGCCTTGGATCAGGGTGTCAATTCCACGTGCATCTTCTCCATCCTGACAGCACGGAGAACTAGGTTCGATTTTGCGAGCTGTTGCACGAGTACGCCGCGGAGCGGGCCAAGGCTCCCCAAGGACCAGGCCCCGCTTAAAGCTAGTTCGATTCCATGCGTTTCCGAAGTCGTTCCTGCAGCTCGGGTGCGGCCCCCTGCTGGTCAGCTTCAGAAGACTCTCCTGCGGCTTCCGCCTGGGTAGAACTCTCTTTTTCCTGAATGACCAGCTCACGGCTCAGCTTGAATTGCAACAGGGTTCCTTTGGGTAGTTCAACCTCTTCTCCCTTTTTCAGCAGTCCCACCCCTGCTCCGGCGACCATCCCCTGCGTGGTCCCATCTTCTCCCCCAAAGGCATGACCCGCAGCCGCACCGGCGCCGGTGGTCACAGCGGTTTTGCCTAAACTGCCTTTCCCCTGTTGCTCAAAGGAAGAGGTTTCCATCGGATGCAAAACGTTCTTGATCGATATACCGGTCAAGGCCAGCTCCAGCTCGGACTTACCGGCAATGCGATTAGCTTTTTTGGCCTGCACCGTGCCAAAGACCTCGGTACCAGCTGGAGCAACCAAGCTATCCCCATCCATCAAATTCGTTTTCAGCACTCCGGCAAATTGCGTGCCGGAAGCCATGTTGCTACTCAGGTCCTGCGTCAAGACCACCAAGATCGCTGTGTCCACTGGAAGGGTTACATTCAAAGGCGTCGTGTAGTAGGATGCCGGAACGGCCGAGGGTTCCGGGATGTCCACATCGGGGGAGGCAGACTCTGAATCCTTTGCCAAGCGGTTTTTTCCCTGGCCGGGCCCAATCGCACGAGAAGGCCCACGATTCAGTTTGCTGTCCCGGCGAAAATTCGGTTCAGCCTGCAGGGCAAGCAAGGGCATCAGGAGAAGCGGGAGAAACTTCGGTAGTGGGTACAGATTCATGGCAAACAACTACGTAAGTATACCCAGGCAGAGGTCAATGGCGAATTGGGAGCCTTTTGGATACACACGCATCCAGGCTCTTCATTTTCCTCAATGACCCGGTCTACCGCATCCACAATCTCCGCGGTCCTCCGGACCGTTCCTCTCCATGTTTCTAAAACCCAGCGCTACGCACTGGGCTAAGATCTACGCGGTCCTCCGGACCGGATGTTTCGTTGCAGCTGCCATGCAAGCGGCTGAGAAACCACATGTACATACGATTTCAATTGGATGGACGGGCCGCAGGTCCGCGAAGTTACCCAGTGCGCAGCGCTGGGGTGTCGGTTCCAATACACGAATCCGGGCCGCAGGTCTGCGCAGATCCCAGCCCAGTGCGATTCGCTGGGATGTCATTTCCAATACAAGAATCCGGGCCGCAGGTCCGCGCAGATACCAGCCCAGTGCACAGCGCTGGGATGTCATTTCCAATACACGAATCCGGGCCGTAGGTCCGCGCAGATCCCAGCCCAGTGCGCAGCGCTGGGATGTCATTTCCAATACACGAATCCGGGCCGCAGGTCCGCGCAGATACCAGCCCAGTGCGCAGCGCTGGGATGTCATTTCCAATACAAGAATCCGGGCCG
>DIYK01000022.1 GCA_002429005.1 Verrucomicrobia bacterium UBA6056 | reverse complement strand
GTGGCCTGAAGGCCTACGGCTACCCCGCGTTTCAGCCGTTTAAGTCGGCAAGATCGTAGGTGACGACGATGGGACGGTGATCACGAAAGCCGGGGACCCGTCCGAGGCGGAACTCGAGGTCGATCATTCCGGATTCTTCCTGGATCACTCCGAGTTCTTTTGGACTATGGAAAATGTGATCAATGCGGAAACCGAAATAATAGGTGCTTCCCAAGGCTTTGGTGCTGTCAGCCATCTCTTCTGTGATGTTCACGTAAAGGTTTTCGGGATCCGTGTTGTCTTCCTGAAACTGATAATTGAGATCACCGGCGAACATCAAGATATCGCTGTCCTGGGCCTGGGTGAACGCGAAGCTTTCTTCAATGCTGCTCACGGTTTTCTTTTTTCCGCGTGCAGGGTGTGGGGAGTGCACCCCGGTCAGGAAAATCTCTTTGCCACTGGGGTGTTGTATTTCCAGTCCCAGAATCCCCCGCCCCCCGGCTTGGGCTTCCCGGAGTTCTCCAGGTGGTAGCGAGGTGAGAATGGCCAGGATCTGTCCTTGGTGACCCGTATCTACAGAATGCGCGCTCCAGTTTGAACCAAGGCTTCGTGCGACTTCGTTCATCTGTTCTGGAGAGGAAACTTCCTGCAAGACCACGGCCTGGACATCCGAATCCTCAATAATCCGGGCAATCTGCTCCAAGTCGAGATCGCGCAGGTTTTTATCGGAACTCAGCGCGAAATACCCCACGTTCCAGGTCATCACCCGAAATTCACTGTGCTCGAGACTTGCGGGACGAAAGCGTTGGGCACCCCGCATGCGCATACATCCTGCACTCAACAGAATGAGGGTGGTCAGTGCCAGACTCCAGCGGAGTTTTCGCATGTGTTTGTGTCGCTTCATGATAACCAGGGTACGCGAGAATAGCGGATTGTCTCTGCAGGGAACAGCAGAAAGCTGGAAACAGTTTGTTCCATGCTTTCGCAGATAGGGGGCCGGAAGGCTTCTCAATCGGGACGGTTCTTAGCGCGGAATGCCGCAGGGGAGTTCCCGGTTTCTCTGCTGAAGATGCGGGTCAGGTAATAGCGGTTTCCGAATCCACAGCGCTCTGCAATTTCTTCCAGTGAGGCTTCCGTGGCGATGATATATTCTGCGACCCGTTGTACCCGGCGTTGCAGCACATACTGGGTAATGGAGCGATGCAGATGCTCGCGGAATACACGATTCAGGGTGCTGGCACTGCAACGTGCATGCCGGGCGATTTCTCCCACCGTCAGACGTCGCTGCAGTTCGGTCTCGATGAATGCCTGTGCCCGTTGAAGCTCTACAGGGTACAGACTTTCGTTGCTAAGGCGTTCCTGCCAGGCTTTCCCGGCAGGCTCCTGTTGAAAATACAGGGCAAGAGCCTGAGCTGCATCGGCTAGCAGTTGAAAACGTTGTGAGGGATCTAAGCTCCCCTGATGTAAAAAAGCCTGTGCCAGTTCCGGGCTGGTTGGATCCGCTACCTGCCGGAGAATCACGCAAGGAGAGGCTTGTTCGGGCCCCTGTGGAACGGATGCGGGCAGAATCAGGGTCAGGTATCGGTGCGGAGTGCTTTGAGGGAGTTTCCGCCAGAGCTGACTCCATGGAGGGCAAATGAGTAGATCCCCGGGGCGAAAGTGTCGGTCGGCCCTATCTGTCTGATCCCGAATCAACAGGGGCTGATCGTAACGATGCAGTCGCCAAAAGGGTCCACTGTTGCTGGAGGAGGCTTCCTGGCGGGACTTCAGGGTCACGGCCCCAAAGCGTAACAGCGTGATGGCATGGAAGTCGCGGGGCTGCCAAATAGCCCGGGGATGGCCTCTGACTGGATAAGATACATCTGTAACTGTATGCTTCATAGCAATAACCAAGCATAATGACCTATCCTGGGGATCCTTTCAGTAAAAGAGATACAGAAATCGTTGCTGAGCCTTTTCAGCACCCTCACAGGAATAGCCATGAATGACATTATAATTTTAGAAATGAATCGGGGGGAACAGCAGGAGTTGTCCCGGGTTCAGTCCACCACAGAGCTTCCGGCTACACTCCGGCAGCTTATGCAGGAGCGTTCAGATCGGGATATCGCGATTCACTTTTCTCCGGGGGTTCACGATCTGTCGGAAACGTTGATTCTGAAGCAGGAGCATCTTCCCCGTCGTGGCTTTCGCTGTAGCTTGGCTTCGGCTGATCCGCAACAACCCGCGCACCTGCGAGGCTCCGTCGCGGTTCGAGGCTGGCTTCCGGAACGTGATTCCCCTCTGTGGAGTGCTCCTCTTCCGGAGCAGCTTGATCGCCCCCGGGCATTGTACGCGGATGGGAAGCGTATGCCCAATGCGCGTAGCCGGGTTTTTCTTCCTCAGACGCTGGAAGGAAAAGATCCATTCCGGGTCTGTCAGGTGCCGGAAGATCTGTCTTCCCGTCTATTGGAAGCTGAAAACCTGACCCTGTCACTCCTGCCGAAGCAGAAATGGATTCATAACCGGATTCCGCTCATAGTGGGGGATGCGGAGAGGGGGGAGTTGAAACTTGCTGCTCCTGCTACCTATGAACTGCAGGCGATTGGCTATGGCTGGTTTCCGGAGGGGCATGCCTGGATTGAAAATCATCCGCTGGAAATTCGGGAGCCGGGGCAGTGGGCGATCGATTACCGGAAGCGGCGGGTGTTTTGGTGGCCATGTGCAGGGATGGATCCGGAGGAAGTGCTGCGTCTCCCCTTGGTGACGGAGATGCTGCGCATCGAAGGGGACGTGGAGCAGGAGGGTCCTGTGGACCACTGCGTAGAGCGAGTCCACGTGGAGAACCTGCATTTTACGGAGAATGACGCCTATCTCTGGCCGGAAGGCCATGAAGGGTGGGGGATTCAACATGACTGGGAAATGTGGGATGCACCTTCTGCCGCGCTACGATTTCGCGGAAGCAGCCACTGTCGGGTGGAGGGTTGTCACTTTACGCAATTGGCTTCTACGGCAATCCGTTTGGATCTCACCTGCATGTACCATGAGATCCTCAACAATCAGATTCATCATGTGGGTGTCGTGGGCATACTGGCTGCAGGCTATGGTCCGGGGACAAAGGATACGAATCATCATCACCGTATCGAGGGCAACGAGATTTCCTACGTGGGCGAGCAGCTCTGGCATGGAGTGGGTATCTTTTTGTGGCAGAGCGGGCATAACCTGATTCGGAAGAACCGGATTCGTCATTGTCCTTACAGTGGGCTGCTGATTTCAGGACGTATCAGTTACCGGCGTGATGGCCGGGGGCAATGTAGTCGAACCATTCGTTGGTCTGAAATCGATGTGGAGGAGGCTGCCGAAAAAAATTGGATGAGTTGGTTTGCCCGTGAGCGCTATCAGCATGCCCGCGAAAACCGGATTGAAGAGAATGAGATTTCCCGGGTGATGGAGATGCTGGGCGATGGCAATGCCATCTATCTCTCCGGGGCCGGCCGGGGGAACCGGCTCTTCCGGAATATACTGCATGATAATGACTCCTTAACCATGAATGCAGTCATCCGGGCGGATGATGACCAGCATGAATGTTACATCGAAGAGAATCTCATCCTGCGATCGGTCGGAGAAGGGATTCTGATCAAGGGAATCTGTGAGCTTCGCGGGAATCAGATTGTGGATCTTCGGGCAGCGGATTCGAGCGGGCGACTCAGCGATTATCTGCGTGGCTATGTGGTCTGTACCAGCGGAGCCTCCAATGGTTCCGTGGTCATGGATACCCGTTGTTACACAACCCAGGACCGAAGTCCTTTTTTGACCCTGGGGGGAGGCAAGGGGAAGTACGGTGCCGCATCCGAAGCGCTCATGAGTATGAAGGGGAACCGCTCGGAGCCCCTTCAGCCGGTTCATCTGGAGGCCTTGGCCGAGAGCTGGGGACGGGAGAAGATTTTCCAGCCCCCGGAACCCACAGAGCATGGAAGCTGTTGGCCTCGTATTCGCATCAAAGAACAGGAAAGCTGGGTTCGGCCGGATGAATAAGACGTTTTAGCTTCCGGGGATCAACGTAAAGGGACGTTCAGGATAAATCCGCACGATGTTCCCCGGAGCCAGGACGTCGGCGGCTTGAGCGCTTTGTCCCAGGGAATGAAAGGTGGCGTTGGCGCTGAGGGTCACTTCCACTTCTTCCTCTCCACTGATCTTGGACACCATCAGGCGAAGTCGGCTGCCCTCCCGTGAGATCACTTTTCCTTCCACCTGCATTTCATGGGCATCAAACCAAAGCCAGTTGGCGGCGCGTTGCGTGCGATAGGACCAGGCGCTTACGCGGCGACCTGCTTTTAGAGCCGGGATCTTCGGGTAGCCGTTAAAATGGCCGGCGATGATTTCTTTGGTTTTGTGTCCGCGGGAGGGGAGAATGTACTCTCCCTGCTTCGGACCATAGGGAACGTCCAGTTTCCAGCTGGGATACTCTTTGGGATTACTGCCTTCCCAGTTGACCAGGCTGCGCTTGACGGTTTCTCCATCCAGGAGCGTTCCGGTGACGGCGTGCTGGTAGAAGGTTTGGTCGATATCGGGATCGGAGCGTTTGGGGTATTCGTCAAAGTTGCCCTTAAGCGGTTCAACCTGGGGGTTCCAGCGTTCGGCTGCATTGGGGATCCACTCCACCCGCATGGCTGCCGCGGGTAGAATCATTGCAGATTGACCCGGCTGAAGATGTTCAGCTCCCTGAATAGCAGAAGGGTCGAGATCTCCGGAGGCTGTGGTAGGCAGGGGGATTTCAAAGATCCGGTCCGGAAATTCCTTTGCAGAGTGTGAGATGCGATTACTGCTCTGTGCCGGCCAGTCCGCCTGGGGACGCCGCATGGTCAGGACGCCCTTTTCCTGGTTGACCACATATCCTACCTCGACCTGAGCGTCTCTCACCACCAGCGACACATAATGCCACTGTTTCCGGTTCATGAACCCAATGATGCGCATGCCGGGTTTGGCGGCGGCGAGCAGCTCTTCCGAAAGCACGGGAATGTCATCAATGCAGGGGACATGTACGGGGTTGGAGCTCTTCTCGGAAAAATCGATGCTGAGCAACTGTCCCTCTTTGTCGGCCGTGTCGCAGAAGGTGGGGTAGAGGTTCGCACTGGCGTAGGGGGTGTATTGGGGTTTGAAATGGATGCGGGTGCCCTGCACCTTCCGGATTTCGCCCTCCCAGATTTTGCTACTGGCGGCGAGGGGGCTGCTGAAGAGGCCGAGGCTGAGGGCTGTGAGTAGGATGGGGAGTCGTAGATGCTTCATGATCGGAATCGGAGGTGGATGAAGGCTCTGAAAAGAGCAGAATGAGATGCTGTAGATCCTACAGGAGGAAGGCTTTCCAGGTAAATACGCGTTGACAACATGGAAATACCTAAAGAAAACATAGTTATGCCCTCCTCTCCGAATCTACCCTCAGAGCTTTTGCAGGAATGGCAGCACTGTGGATTGCGGGTGCGAGGGATCTGGCATTTAGGTCGGGTGAAAGCCTGGACCAGCCGTCACAGTGATCATTGGCAGCTGCTCACCGTGCATCAGGGCTCTGTTCGAGTGAACTCTGCGCTGGGAGAGTTTCTGATACCAGGATCTGCTGTGATGTTGTCCGCTCCGGGGATGGTGTGTCAGATGGAGCCAGAGCCGGAGACGGTGACCTTGGATATTCTGTTTTCCGCAGTGCCGACCACGGGCAGGTCGGTTCCTTGGTCCATGATCAACCTGCCGCTGTTGGTTCCGGATGCAGCTGATGAAGGATTCCTGGCCCTGGCGCAGGGGATGGGAGAGGGGAGTTGGTCTGATCTGGATGCGGCTTTGGAAGCCCGCTTTCGTTTGGATCGTTATCTCCTGCATCTGTTTCGTGAAGCCTCCAGACTGGGCCTGCTTCGCGGCTTCCGTTCCCGGCCTGCCTGGTTGCGGGATGCGGTTCAGGCTGCGGATCGACGTTTGTCCGATCCGGGTTTTCAGGGAAAGGCTTTTGCGGCCTTAGCCGGTTGCAGTGTGGTACATTTGAATCGCAGTATTCAAAGCAGTTATGGATGTTCCAGTCGCAGTCTGCTTCGCCGTTTGCGGATCGAGCGGGCGGCACATCTGATGCAACAGGATGCTCAAATCCGTAGTGAGGACGTAGCCCGGCTCTGCGGGTTTACCGGGGTTCGACAGTTTCGGGAACAGTGGCTGAAGCAGACCGGGGGAGGCTTACGAGCCTTCCGAAAACAGCAACAGGTTCAGAAAAATCCTTAAGGTTATTTTGTAAAATCACAACAATTTAAACAGGTTGTCCTGTGGATGAGGGGAAGGCATGATGTGTTCATGAAATCTCCCAACCAACTGTTTATTATGTGTGATCAGCTCCGTCATGACTGGCTGGGCTGCCGGGGTGCTGAGCATGTGCGCACGCCGAATATTGACCGCATTGCTGCCCGCTCCATGGTGTTTACGCAGGCTGTTTGCAATTCTCCGGTCTGTGCGGCCTCCCGGGTTGGTCTGGCCACGGGGCTTCGACCGCATCGTCTGGGCGCTTTGGAAAACTGGTGCTACTTGCCCCTGTCCCGCCGCACTTATTATCAGGAACTCCGCGATCATGGCTACCATGTGGGCTGTGTAGGCAAGCTGGATTTGTCTAAGCCGGATCCTTACAACGGTTCAGAAGGTCGACGCCCTCTGACTTATGCCTGGGGCTTTACGCATCCGCACGAGTGCGAAGGCAAAATGCATGCCGGCCGCGGATTCCCCCCCAACGGACCCTACACCACCTGGTTGAATGAACAGGATGCGGAAAAACATGAAGCCTTCCATCATGACTACACGAAGCGGGTGGGAGCTGGAGCGGCCACCCATCTGGAGGATTCGGTGTTGCCGCATGGACTCTGTGAAGATGATTACATCGGCGAAAAGTCCCTGGAGATGCTCAAGGGCTTCACCGGAGAATATCCCTGGCATCTGTTTGTGAGTTTTGTGGGGCCGCACGATCCCTTTGACCCTGCCAAAGAATATGCGGACAAGTGGAGAGATGCGGAGATGCCGGCGCCGATTCCGGCAGAGCCGGAGGGGCGTCCTCAACGCTATCGCTATCGCAAGGAATATCCTTTGGAGACCCATCTGGAAGCCCGTCGTCAGTATACGGCGTATCTGGAGCAAATTGATTTCCAGATCGGCCGCATTCTCGATTATCTGGAAGAAACGGGGCAGCTCGAGGATACGGTGATTGCCTTCGCTGCGGATCATGGCGAGATGCTGGGAGATCATGGCCGTTACACCAAGGGCTGCGCCTATGAAGCTTCGGTGCGGGTGCCTTTGATGCTCTCCGTTCCCGGCATGGAGCCCGGGGTCAGTGACAGCATTGTGGAGCTGAATGATTTGAATCCTACCTTCTGTGAGTTAGCGGGCTTTGATCCTCCCCGGAATCTGGATGCACGCAGTCTGCTTCCTTTGGCTGCGGATGCAGAGGCTGAATTCCGCGAAGTGTCGCTCTCCACCCACCGCAAAGCTTCCGCAGTGAGAAACAAAGACTGGAAATTCATCTTTGGCGATGACGGCGAACATGAGCTGTATCATCTGGCGGAAGACCCGGAGGAACGGCGGAATGTCCTCGATGTATATCCCGAAGTAGCTCAGAAGATGAAGACCCAGTTCACTGAGCTGTGGATGGATGGGGGTGCCTTGCGATGAGCGTGGTATCCCGGCCTCAGGATCATGATTTCCGCGCGGAGGCCTGGTGGGGGCGCCGGGATTGTGAACGTCAACAGGCTCTTCGTCAGATCGCACCGATGCCCTTTGGTGCTGTGCCCATTGTTCGCGATGACATGGACGAAGCGGATGTGCGCAAGCATTTACGCTGGATGAAAGAACTGGGCTTCAACAGCATTAAACAGTTTATGAACTCGGCCCGTTGGCCCTTGGAGACTTTGGAGCGCATGGCCCTGGAAGAAGGCCTTTGCCCCTGGTGGTATGGGGAAGGGGGCTGGGAGCCGATCGATGCCGCACTCTGCGAACAATTGGGTTTGGATCCTGATGCGCCCATGTCTGAGCTGCGGGAGCATCCGCGCATGCAGGAGCATCAGCGGGCGGTCTGGGAAAAACGCATTGGCTGGCCGAGAATCAAACTCAATCCCGAGCAACAGGCCGGGTTTCATCAGGATGGAAAACAACAACGACCGGGAGCAAAAGCCTTCGGTACGGATGCGTCGTTACCGGACTGGGCGGTGCCTCATTTTGTAGAGTGGTTACAGCAGGAGTATGGAGATCTGAGCCGTCTCAATGATGCCTGGAATACCGATGTGATGCGGGGGTCTCTGCGGAAGGCATATGAAAGTTGGGCGGAGGTAGAGGCGGAGCCCTGGGTGGAGCCGGCACGTGAGTATGGCCGGGTTCGCGATGTGTTGCGCTTTAAGGCGGCCATCAAAGCGGAGGAAGTGTCCGCGCTCTGTGCACAAAGCCGGAAACGGGATCCCTGGGAGCCCAACCGGGTGGGAGGGGAGATGGGTATTTTTCTGCCCTTTGCCAGTCGCGGTACCGACATGGAGTTGCTGGCGGATGCCGTGAAAGAAACGGGTAGTTTTTATCCTTCCATCCACCTTTGCTGGCACTTTGAAGAAACGGCTTTTGAAGTGGCCCGTCCGGTGTACATGCAGGCGGCGATGATGGTGGACTGGAATAAGGGCGGCTGGACGGCACCCTGGGAATCCACGGGTGGCCCGCAGCAGACCTCCGGTGCCAAAGCGATGCTCTATCCGGCGATGGCCGAAGAGCAGCCCGGCTTTAGCGTCGATGCCGGGGTGATGACGCAGCTGTTGCTCAGCTATCTGGCTGCGGGTTGTAAAGGTGCTGGCCTGTGGAGTTGGAATGCCCGCCTGGCCGGATTCGAAGGAGGCGAGTATGCCTTGTTGGACCGGAATGAACAGCTCTGTGAACGAACCCGCAGGGTGGGGGAGATTGCCAAGGCCGCAAACCGTTACCGGGATGAACTCTGGGCCTCCTTGCGGGAGCCCCAGGTGGGGATTCTGGTCGATTTCGATAATGAAGCGGTGTGGGCGGCTATGAGCCAGGCCATGCGAACTCTGTTTAAATACCGCGGAGTGGAAGGGCGCATTGGCGCCGCGCGAGCCTGCATCGATGCCTCCGTGCCCTTTGAGCATATCACCGGCCGGGATCTGGAAGCAGGTCTGGCCTCCCGCTATCCCGTACTCTATTTGCCCTCCTTCCTGGGACTGAAACGCAGTCATCTTCCCCTGTTGACCGAGTATGTGAAACAGGGTGGACGTCTGGTGATGGATATGCCCGGAGGCTGTTATGATGAACGGGGACGGGTGCTATGGACGCGGAAAGGCACTGACTTTGAGCAGCTCTTTGGCTGTGAGCTTTCCGATCTGCAGTACAGCGGAAACAACGTTCAGTGGAGTCTGGAGGGCATGGAGCTCGAAGGCTATACTGCGGATCTCAGCCCCAGCACGGCCAAGGTGTTGGCGGAATATGATCATGGCTCTCCCGCAATCACAGAGAATCAACTTGGCGAGGGGACGGCCGTTCTGCTCGGTTGGGAAGCGGCACGGAGCTGTTATCGTCCCGGACATACCGTGGCGCAGGAAAAACTGATTCAGGCCCTGCTGGCTGGAGGTGAATCCTTTGTGAAGTGTGAAGGCCAAGCGGTTGCCTATCGCCTTGCGGGTAAAGAAGCGGATCATTACTTCCTGATCAATGAAGGGGATGCAGCCGAAGCTCATTTAACCCGATTACCCTATGACTATACCACTGCGCGGGATGTGCTCACAGGTGAAATGCTTGATCTGGATGCAGCCTTACTGGTTGGCAAAGATAATGGCCTCTGGATTCGGGCAGAGAAATAACTTCAACGCAGGCGCTGGCGCCATTGAGCGGGAGAACAGCCGTATTGGTGGCTGAACAGACGGGAGAAGGAGGGCAGAGAGCTGTACCCGCAGATCTCTGCCACCTCCTGTACCGGTTCGTCTGATTCCCGCAGGAGTGCGGCGGCATGGCGCAAGCGTTCCCGTCGGATCCACTCCCGTGGACTGCATCCGAAGCTGCGTTTGAATTGTTGACGGAAGTAGTGCAGGGATAAACCCGTGCAGTTGGCTAAATCGGCTGCACTGGGGTTCTGATCAAGGTTTTGATTCATCCATGCCGTAATCCGTGAACGGTGGTATGGGGTCAGCCCTTGAGTCTGTCGGGTAAAGGACTGCAACTCCAGTGCCTGGGCAAACAAGGCACAGAGGATGCCTTTGGCCCGTTCCTGCGCGAGGGGGGATTCCATGCGGGCGGGCTGGACCAGGGCTTCCAGATACGGAAAGAGTTCCCGGGCCTGATTACAGGTAAAGGGAGGGAAGGGGTCCTTCGCTTTTTCTCCGCTTTCGTCGATGATCCCGACCCGGAATACAAAAAACTCCAGGCGTTTCCCCGGGTTCAGATTGACCGCATGCTGTCGGACTCCGGGTCCGACCCAGGTGAAGGATCCGTCCATCCAGTGCTGTTCCTTTCCATCCAGCCAGGCCCGGATGCTTCCATCGTAGACCGCATAGAAAATATGATCATCAATCACCCGGTCTGGCATTCGCCACTTTGGACTGGCCCGGTGCATGTGGCAGCGCACGAAGGAAAGCCGGGTTTGCGGATGCAGTAGACGTTCCAGTAGGAGCTTAGAATCATTTACCCACATGTCAGGATAACTATGTGACAGGTGGGGACATTGCAAGAGTAGAGCAGATTCACCTATAACGACCCCTATCTTGAGCGAGCTCTATTGGAGTCTCAAAGAGAGAACCCTCTTCTCAAGATAAGCGTTATTTTTACCCTTTATTCGGAGGACCTTTTTTATGACTGAGTTTCGGAAGCGTTTTTTGCAGGGAGGCCAGCTTGGCCAGTTTTTCCATTTTGGGCCCTATGCTGCCCTGGGGCGGGGGGAGCAGGCCTTATGGCGGGAGCGTCTGGATCAGCGGGACTATGCCCGCAAAGCCCGGGCCTGGCTTCCTGCCTCGTTGGACATGAAGGACTGGGTGCAGCAGGCTGTGGATCTGGGCGCGGACTATGCCGTACTAACCACCCGGCATCATGACGCCTACTGTCTGTGGAATACGCAAGAACATGACTACAACAGCATGGCCTGTTTTGGACGGGACCTGGTGGCGGAATACGTGGAGGCCTGTCGGGAAGCCGGTCTGCGGGTCGGCCTCTATTACAGCCTGGCGGATTGGACCTCTCCAGCCTACTTCCGAGGTCCGGAACATGACCCGGAGGCCTTTTCCGAGTTTCGGAACGGCATTTTTCGTCAGGTGGAGGAATTGCTGACGGGCTATGGGCAGATCGATATTCTCTGGTTTGATGCCTGTACGCCGCACGACTCTCCCGTGTGGCAGAGTGAGCGGCTGATCCGGATGATTCGTGGACTGCAGCCTGGGATTTTGGTGAACAGCCGTCTGGGGGTGGATGTGACCAAAGGGCCTGAGCATATGGATGGGGGAATTGGTCCGGGAGACAGCGACCGTTATGGCGATTTCAGCATCGGGGAAGGGCGGGTGTTGCATCACCTTAAGCGTCCCTGGGAAACCTGCGCCACCAGTACGAGAGCGAGATGGGGCTATGCCAAAGGAGAGGCCTGGAAGAGCGCGGAAGAGATCGGAGAACAGGCGCTGCAGGTGCTGAGTACCGGAGGGAATTACATGCTGAATGTGGGGCCGGATGGCACAGGGCGTATTCCGGGCGAGTATCGGAAACTGGTTGCAGAGTTAGGACCCTGGCTGAAAACTCTGCGCCCGCATCTGCAGGACGCGAAGCCCTTTGCGGGACTGACCTTTGTCACCCGGGGCTGGTTGTATCAGCGTACAACCGAGTTGATAGCAGTGCTTCGCCTCTGGGACGGAGAAGGAGACATTGAAATCCACGACCTGGATCAGGTACCTGTAGCCGCAGAACTGGTCGGAGATTCCTGTTCCTTGGAGATAGAGGAGATTTCCGGAGGCTTCCAGATATCCGGTCTTCCGACCTACAAACCGGAGTTCTTGTTTCCCATACTCAAGCTGAGCTTTCCTGTGGAACCTCAGCCCAGTTCTATTATGGCCAAACGAAACTGGGGCACAGATCCAGAACGATGGTTCCCCTTCGGGGATTGGGCGGAAACGGCACATCGCTAAGCGGGCTGCATTCCGCGACGCCGGCAGGATGCCCGCGCTCCGGCTGTTCTTCGCTGGAGAGTCTGGCCGAAAACATGGATAAGCGTCCGTTGACAGAATGTACGGGTCTGAAGCCTTTTTTGGGCTGGATCTATAGGAGAAAGGTTTTCGATGTTCGAAAATGTATAGATGAGGTTCGATATTGAATATTAACAATCTGGGTGAAATGTACTAAAGTGGTAAAATGTTTTCACTTCGCGTTAGTCCCCTGTTCTTGTCTCTTTGTGCCCTGCTGACCTGGTGTCAGGCTGCAGGCCCCGGTTTGCCGAATCAGGCTTATCCCAGCAAGAGCGTGTTCGACATGCTCAGCCGCATTGACAGCGACAACAGCAATGGCGGGGCCCCCCGGGGACATGGTTTTGTGACCATGCATCAGGGCTACTTCATGGTGGTGTTTTCCAATGATGGTGGCGGAGGCAAGGGCACGGGAGGCTTTTCGTTTATCAATATCGCGGATCCGGAAAACCCGGTGAATGTGTTCCGTTCGGATGCGACCGCACCCTACAACGACAGCAGTTCGAACCAGTATGCGGGAAACATCCGTGAGGCTCACGGCTATAGCTTCTCGGGAAACATCTGGTGTATGAATACCAACCGGAATGGCGGTTCCGGTCTTCAATTTTGGGATTTGAGCGACGTCACAGCCCCCGTCCGGCTTTCCGAATTGGAGTTGAGCAATCTCTCCGGAGGGGATTATGACAGCACGGTCTGGTGGGTGTTCTGGCAGGGCGGACGCTATGCCTATGCTGCCGGTACCACCGGCGGTCTCTATATTGTCGATGCCAGTGATCCTGCGAATCCGGTAGAACTGAAGCGGATCCCGACTGGAGATCTGGGCGGGTTCCGGGTGAATACCTGCTTTGCCATCGGCAACCTTCTGGTTTTGGCCCGCTCGGATGGCGGCGGCATTGCGACCTATGATATCAGTGACCCGCTCAACCCGGTGCTCCTGGATCTGGAGAGCGGCTTTCAGGTAGGCTACAGCATGATGGTCAACGGAAACCGCATCCTGGGTGCACATGATCCGGCCCGCTTTTACGACATCAGTGACCCCACGAATATCATCTACGAAGGCAACGGGCCTAACGTGGCCGGCAAAGGGGGCTATGGCATCTTCAAGGATGGCAGTTTCTATTATGGCTCCTCCTCAGCGGTGGTACATCTGGATGTGAGCGGATCTCCGATTACTTCTCAGGGCACGAATGCCCCCAGCGGCTTCACCAATGCGGACTGGGATTTTGCTATTCCCTTGGGAAATTTGCTGTTTGCAGGAAATGACCACAATGGATCGGCCTTGCTGGTGGGCTCGACAAGCCCGGATACGCTGGCACCGGAAGTGAATATGGTGAATCCGGCCAATGGTGCCAGCGATCAGGCTCTGACCAGTCGGGTCGGGATTACGCTGAGCGATCAGGTGCTGACGGAGTCGATCGACAGCTCCAGTTTTATCGTTCGACCGGTCGGAGGCTCTGCCATTGCCGGAACCTTTAGTAATCAGACTGGGATTGTGAACTTCTGGCCCACTTCTCCTCTCTCTCCGAATACCACCTACGAGGTGCTGATTCCTGCTGGGGGAATCAAGGATTTGGCCGGGAATGGCCTGGGCACAAGCTTCAGCTCGCAGTTCAGCACGGAAGCGGCCAGCAGCACACTGGAACTCATGGTCTCTTCTCCCGGAAACTTCGAAGTGGGGGAGCAGGTGGATTTCAGCGCGGCCTCCAGCGGCGCGTTTAATCCGGAGTACTCCTGGGATTTCGGAGATGGGACCGCCGCCACGGCGTTCAGCAGTTCTGCCACAGTCAGTCATACCTACAGCAACCCGGGCAATTACACGGTTACCGTGACCTTACGCGATGGGGCCCAGACGCTCTCCGAACCCTTTGCCCAATTGATTCATGTGCCGCTGACCGCGCAGGCTCCTCGGCACAGTTCCAGTATTGTCTACGATGCCGACCATCAACGGGTCTGGGTGGTCAACCCCGACAATGATACGGTGACGGCTCTGTCTGCACTTACGCCCTTTACCAAACAGTTGGAAATTCCGGTGGGGGATCATCCACGTAGCCTGGCCCTGGGGCCTGCCAATGAACTCTGGGTCAGTTGTCAGGATGACGATGAGATTGTTCGGATTCACCGCGGGACCGGTGCCGTAGTGGGGCGGATTGCTCTTGAGTATGGTGACGCTCCCTTCGGTGTCCTCTTTTCTCCAGACAACTCGGTGGCTTACGTCAGTCTGGAAGGCCCCGGGGAATTGATTCGTCTTCACCCCGGCACACATACGCAAATTGGAGCCGCCTTGAATGTCGGGGACAAGCCCCGGGGCTTGGCAATCAGTGGAGATGGATTACGTCTGCTGGTCACCCGTTTCCTGTCTCCGGATACGCAGGGCGAGGTGTTGGATGTGAACACCTCTACGTTTTCCATTCATGCCAGCATCGGCCTGGCCTTGGATCCGGGACCGGATGCGGAAGACAGCGGGCGTGGCCTGCCCAATTACCTAAGCAGCATTGCGATATCCCCCGATGGACAAAGCGCCTGGGTGCCCTCCAAGAAAGATAATATTCAGCGTGGATTGGCCCGGGACGGGTTGCCGCTCACGTTTGAGAGTACGGTGCGTTCGATTGCCTCTAAAATTGACCTGACTACTGGACTGGAAGTGTTGGGCAGCCGGATTGATTTTAATGACCGGGATTTCGCTTCCGCCGTGGCCTTCAGCCGCTATGGCAATGTGGTCTTTGTCACCACACAGGGTACGCAGACTGTGGAGATGGTGGATGCTTACAGCAGCCAGCTTATCGGTTCCGTGCCGACGGGAGGGCGTTCTCCTCAGGGACTGGTGCTGAGTCCGGATGGATCGACCCTCTTCGTGCACAATTTTATGACCCGTTCTGTGGGGGTGTTCTCTGTGGGCAATCTCTGCAGTGGATCCTGCAGCCTGAGTCCGGAGCTGGCACAGGTTTCCACCGTAGCCAACGAAACCTTATCCGCGGAAGTTCTGTTGGGGAAACAGGTGTTCTACAATGCCGCCGATGTTCGGATGAATCAGGACTCCTATATCAGTTGTGCCACCTGCCACCTGGATGGACAGCATGACGGCCGGAACTGGGATTTCACCGATCGCGGCGAAGGCTTCCGCAATACCACCACGCTGCAGGGGCGGGCCGGATTGGCCCATGGGCGGGTGCACTGGTCCGGTAACTTTGATGAAATTCATGATTTCGAACATGATATGCGTGGGCCCTTTGGTGGGGATGGCTTTCTCAGTGATGCCGAGTTTCATGCGGAAAACCGGGACCGTTCCCTGGGCGGAAGTAAAGCCGGTCTCAGTGCCGAGCTGGATGCGCTGGTTGCGTATGTCTCTTCGTTGGACCGCTATCCTAAAAGCCCGCATCGAAACGCGGATGGGAGTCTGAGTGTTTCGGCCCAGGGAGGGGAAGCGATTTTTGAGGCGAGATGTACCAGTTGTCACAACGGCCGGCATTTCAGTACCAGCCGTTCCGGAGCCCTTGTGGATGTAGGGACCCTCAGCAGCACTTCAGGGAAACGCCTGGGTAACACGCTGCCGGGGATTGATGTCCCCGGTCTGCGCAGTCTGTGGAGCACGGCACCTTATTTACACGATGGATCGGCAGAGACGCTGGAAGAGGTGCTGGTTGGAAAAAATGCGGGAGATCAGCATGGAGTGACTTCGGATCTTTCTCCGGGTGATCTACAGATGCTGATCGATTATCTTCAGGAGCTGGATGGCAGTTCGGCCAGTTTCCCGGCGCAGGCGCTGCTGCCGGATGCGAATCCGGATGGGGATGGTCTCGATACCGCAACGGAGGAGCAGCTCGGGCTGGATCCCTATGCAGATGATGCCGCACTGGATCCGGATGCGGATAGCCTGAGCCATGCTCAGGAACTGGCAAGAGGAACGGATCCGCATAACCCGGACTCTGATGGGGATGGTCTCTTGGATGGGGAAGAGAATAACAGTGGCATCAACAATGGGGTGAATGATCCCGGTACGGATCCTTTGAATGCGGATACGGACTTTGATGGCATTTCCGATGGCGATGAAGTGGATAATGGAACGGACCCCTTGGATCCTCTCTCTCCCGGACTGCCGGCCTTTTTGATCACAGCTGTCAGCGAGACCAATGGTCAGCCGGAAGGTCTTGCCGCCACCATCAGCAGTGGGCAGAGCTTTGGCGAAGATGCGCCGGCCTTCACCGACCGGGTTCATCAGTGGAACGGTGTGGATGCCGGAGGGATTCCGGCGCTGCTTTCCGGAGCGGAGTATGTGCAGTTGGCTAATGATTCCCGCGGAACCGCGAATTACACACTCACAGTGACCCTGGGTTCACATGGCAGTCTGTATCTGCTGTTGGATGACCGGGTAAGTGTTCCTGCCTGGATGACGGATAATCTGGGCCTGGACTTCAGCGATACCGGATTGAATGTGGGCTGGGATGAAAGCCCGGTGGATGCAGGGGCGGGTGTCTCTGTGGACCAGACAGCCTCGGTCTATCTGGCTCATGATACCGGCAACGACGATGCGAGCGTCCTTCCTGCCGGCGACTATCACTTGTTTGAGCGGGGTGGGACAGGCGCCAGTATGTATGGAGTGGTGGCGGTATCCCATGACCAGGACCGGGATGGCATGAGCGATGCATATGAAACGGCAAACGGATTGAATCCGAATGTCGCCGATGGGCATCTGGATGCGGACATGGATGGCGCCAGTAATTTGGAAGAATCCAAACGCGGAACCCTGGCCAACGATGAGGACAGTGATAACGACGGCATTCTCGATGGGGATGAACAAGGGACGAACCCCTTGTTGGCAGACTCCGACGGGGATTTGTACAGCGATGAAGAGGAAATACTGGCGGGAAGCAACCCCTTGCATTCCGGGTCAATTCCGCCCGCTCCCACGATGAGCATTTCGGATGTTCAGATTCTTCCCGGACAGGCGGATCTGGAAGTGGGTGGTCTGGATCCCCGCCGCCGTTATCAGCTCTGGCGTTCGCTGGATCTCATCACCTGGCAGCCGGTCGTGATGGACTTCGTGCCCAGCAGCAGTACCGATACCCTCAGCGATCCCTCTGCACCGGAAGAAAAAGCTTTCTACCATATTGTGGTGGAGTGATCGCCCTGTCCGGGAAACACAGAAGGCAGTCCTGAATACACAGGATGCCCATGCTTGGTACGCGAGCGTAGCCGGGGTAAAATGAGGAAATTCACTTCCTCCCTTTTTCCACCGGAGCCGTTGACCATGAACATTCTCAAAGCCTTTGTATGGAGTACCCCTTTTGTTTTGTTTCTGAGCTGCCTGCAGGGAAGTATTCTCATTGAGGACGGGCTGGGCTCGCTACCCAATTTGGATGTTGAGACCTATGCGATCGACGGCGGGATCAGCAGCACCCGTGCAGGTTCCAAGGATAACCGGGATAATACCCAGTCCTTTACCCTCAGCAGTGGCCTGTTGGCAGATCAGTTTGTGCTCTCGGTCAACTCTGCTCTGGAGGGGGCCACGGTGACCTTCCGCCTGTTTGAGGTCACTTCCTCCGCTACAGCAACTACCTTGCTGCTGGGTACGGAGTTGCTCAGTGAGGCCTACACCTTTACGGCTGCCGATGCCACGGTGACCACGAATCAGGATCCGGTGACGGAAGATAATCTGCTGACTTGGGATATCCCGGATACGATGCTCAGTGCAGGTGCTTATGCGCTGCAGATTGATGGCCCTTCCTCCGGGCCTGCCAGTGGCGTGTATGTAGGCTGGCGGGCAACCGGCACCAACCCCTATGCCGGAGGGGCCTTGTACCGGGATGGCCTGGGTGAGGCTTTTGAAGGTACGCAGGATCAGACGCTGGGTATCGTGGCGGTTCCCGAGCCGGGTTCCCTGGCTCTGTTGGGCATGGCCGGGCTCAGCCTGATGCTGTGGAAACGCCGCAGTCTTGTGCAGCGTTGATGGCTGGGGGGGCGGCTTACTCTCTGAACTGAGCCCGGTAGCGGGTAGGTGTTTTTCCGGTGATGCGTTTAAACACAATGCTGAAGCGTTCCGGGTACTCATAGCCACAGAGCTCAGAAATTTGTTGGAGAGAATCTTCACTGCTCACCAGCAGAGACTTCGCGGCTTCGATGCGAACCCGTCGGATTTCCTCGCTGATACTGCGCCCCAGGATCTGAGCACATTTCCGGTCCAGACTGCGTCGGCTTAATCCGGCGGCATCTGCAATTTGGTCGCAGCTGATGGGATGTGGGTAGTGATCCCGGATATAGTGCAGAGCCGTGACCAGAGCGCGGTCGGTGACGGCAAGCATGTCTGTGGATCTCCTGGAGATGACCCCCATGGGTGGGATGCGCAGTTCAGGTTCCACCTTTTCCCCAGCCAGCTGTTTGGCCAGGGAGGCACCGGCGGCATAGCCAATACGATAAGCGTTACTTTGCACACTGGAGAGGCGGGGAGAGCTGAAGCTGCAGATCAGATCATCCTCGGTTCCGCCGAGAATGGCGACCCGTTCCGGTATGTGCCAGGATTTGCGGCGGCAATGTTCTATCAGGCTCCGTGCAAAATGAGAACTGCAGCAGAACAGTGCCACCGGGGCATCGACCTGCTGCACCCATGAACTGAAGTCATCGAACACCTGCTCATCCTCTTCATAGCGCTGCAGGCTGCGCTGTTGAGGGTGTACGGTGTCATAGAAGGCCTTGTGGCGGAGGCTTAATCCGTAATGATCTGCTCGTCCAAACACGGCGAAGTGTTCATAGCCTCTGGCCAGAAAATGTTCCGCAGCCATGATTCCAATCATCCGGTTGTCGTTGCAGACCCGGGGCAGGCGGGACTGTTCATCGGATTCGGAGAGATTCACTCCCGGCAGATCCTGCGTGAGGCTTTCATTCAAGGGATGTTTCTGGTCCAGTCGGACCAGGATGGCGTCCAGATTTCTGGGTGGAAAGGGGGAGGCATCATACACACTCTGTTCCTCAATCTGGAAATCCCAATGCGGTTGCCGGGTGGAGAAGGCAGCCAGACCGCGCAGGCATTCACGGTCTTCACTTCGCACGGCTTTGAGGTAGACACCGATACGTTTTCTCTGAGGGGACAGGGTGTGGGGCATATGAGCAAGATGGATATCCCAGTATAAAGGCAACTGGCTCCAAGGACCAGAGCAGGAAACGAGTTTGTTTACAGGAGCTCAATACAGATTTTGTTTCAGATATTTAATACCTGCCTATTTTCCCTTAGACTTGTTTATGCAAAGCGCCTATCGTATTGATTCTCCTTGCTGTCAGGAGACAGAAATGTATGGTTGGATTATGAAACAGATGATTCCCTTTTTAGGTTTAATCATTACCGTAACCTCACCCTTTGTTCCCCCTTTTCAGATGGATCAACAGACCCGTTGAGTCACTTGTTATGTGGAAATGAATGAAGGAATTTAATCCAATTATATCGACACTTGGCGGGTACTCACTTGTTTTCGCAGCAGCAGCAATCCTGCTTGCGGCTCCTTGTGGACCAGGTTGTGAATGGCCAATCTATGCTGTCACCTCAATATATTCACTCGGCATTATTGCGTTTAAGTATAAGGACAGCGTGGTCAAAGTTACGGGGGTCGTGTTGCTGATTCTTTCTGCCACATGTTTAAGTGTTAGCCTAACAAACCGAATAAAGTTTCAGCAAAGAATGCGCAATCGTATTGAAAAAATGAAGAGTATGCCATTTGAGAAACAGCCTGAGATGAGTGAGGACACAGAACAAGACCATCGATCGAACGTCGTAAACTTCGTCCGATCATGGTAACCGTGTGTGCCCGGCATGGGACATGACTTGTGAGGTGTAAGTCCTCATAACCGCCAATCAGGAGGAAGGTTTAGAAAAGGGCAAGGGCGTCGCCGTGAGGCGGGGTCTGAAGGAAGCCCGTATTCAAAGCAGCTATTCGAAGAACATGAACCGTATACGAGGCCGTATCGCCGGGTGAGATGACACGTCCCATCAAAACCCAAGCCCTGAAGTAGGCGATGCTGTAAATGCGGCGGATGAGCTGTGATAGTCATGAAATCCCTTACCCGGGGAGACCTCCGATTCTGCCGAAAGGCTACACGACTTGTGAAAGGCGTGGATGGAAGCGGAGGAGTCAGCAGAAGGCATACTAAGATCCGAGCCACGAGCCGGGGGAGGCAACACTCCCGTTGAAACAAAAGACACCGGAAGTCTCACTCGGATCCAAGGCCTGAACTCAAGGTTGAGGAAAGAGAACCGCGTCGTGCGAAACACCACTAAAGATAGAAGTTCCCGTGCTCGGGGAGCCGCGAAGGAGGCGGCGGGCCTGCCCGCCAGAGCCTTCGTGCGTATCGAGCGGTGTCCATGGGTGCTGGAGAACTCGGACCCACCAAACGCATCGCTGCTCGAACAGGTAGCCGATGCGGGGAACATGAACCGCGCCTGGAAACAGGTGAAGCGGAACAATGGAGCCGCCGGAGTCGACGGCCGTGATCTCGCAGAAACGGAATCGTTCCTCCGAGAGAAGGGTCAGGAGATCCGGCAAAGGATCGTCGAGGGAAGCTACCGCCCCCTGCCGGTGCTACGGGTGGAAATCCCGAAGCCCAAAGGGGGCACACGCAAGCTCGGCATCCCCACGGTACTGGACCGAATCGTCCAGCAAGCCGTCGTCCAGATCCTTCAGCCGATGTTCGATCCGGGTTTTTCCGAGTCGAGTTTTGGCTACCGCCCCGGTCGCAGTGCTCACGACGCATTACGCCACGCCCTGAAGCATCAGCAGGAAGGGAAACAATGGGTGGTGGATTTGGATCTGAAACAGTTCTTTGATGAGGTGGACCACGACATCCTGATGTCCCGCCTTGGAAGAGTCGTAAAGGACAAAGGTCTGAAACGGCTGATCAACGCGTTCCTGTGCAGCGGCGTGTCCGTGGATGGGGAGATCCAGCCCACGAACAAAGGCACGCCCCAAGGAGGACCGTTATCACCGTTGCTGTCCAACATCCTGCTCGATGATCTGGACAAAGAACTGAAGAACCGGGGACTGAGCTTTGCTCGTTACGCCGACGACTGCACGATCTATGTGCAGACCCGACGCGCAGGCGAGCGTGTGATGGCCTCGGTGACACGCTACGTGGAAGGGACGCTCAAGTTGAAGGTCAACCGAGAGAAAAGCTCGGTCATCCGTCCATGGCGGACGACGTTCCTCGGAGTGACGTTCCGCAAGATACGAGGGAAGATGCGCATCTGCCTCCCCGACGAGGCATGGAAGGCCTTCCGGAGAAAGATCCGACCTTTGTTCAAAAGGGGGAAGGGCCAAAATCTGGAGTACTTCATCAACAAGGTCCTCAACCCCGTGCTACGGGGCTGGTGGAACTACTACCGGATCGGCGCGGCGAAAGCCGCTGCCCAAACCCATGACCGATGGATCAGACGCCGCTTGCGCTGTTTACTCTGGCGGCAATGGAAACGCCCGGTCGTGCGCTATCGCAAACTCGTCTCCCTAGGCTGTTGTCATTCGGATGCCCGAATGGCGACCTCCCGCCGAGGGCCGTGGTGGGCTGCGGGGATGCCGCAGCTCAAATACTCCCTCCCT
>DIYK01000072.1:19462-25141 GCA_002429005.1 Verrucomicrobia bacterium UBA6056 | reverse complement strand
GCGGGAAAATCCTCTCAGAGCTCTGGCCTGGGTTGCGGCCTGCCTGCTCTGAGCTTGTCGAAGGGGGGGGAGTTTGCCTCGTCCTTGGCTGGCTAGGGCATGGGATGTGGTGTAGTCCCGCAGTCCCTGCGGGAAAATCCTCTCAGAGCTCTGGCCTGGGTTGCGGCCTGCCTGCTCTGAGCTTGTCGAAGGGTTATCCCTGCAGAAGTTGGCCTACAGTCCCTCTGAGGGAATTCTCCGCTGATACAGCGTTATTTGAGTACTGGGGATTGCTCTGGACTTTTGGGGTGTGGGATTCAGGTTGGGAGAGAAGGAGACCTGTGATGATTGATTTTAACAGTGAGAGTTTTTTCAAATTGAAGCCGATGGATCCGGAAAAGGTGTTCAAGCCGATTTATGCCTTTCTGATTGAGGGCGAGGAAATCTTTGCGGCGTTCAAGACGGTGCGGGATCAGTTGGTGTTTACCAATAAACGGGTGATCGCGACCAATGTGCAGGGGATGACGGGATCGAAGGTGGATTATACCTCGATTCCCTATAATAAGGTGCAGACCTTTTCGGTGGAGACTTCAGGGACCCTGGACCGGGATACGGAGATTGATTTTTATATCAGCAGCATTGGCAAGATCCGCTTTGAGATCCGGGGTAGCTTCGATATTGTGGGCTTTAATCGGCTGATCAGTGAACATGTGTTGAAGTAGGGGGGGGCAGGGTTTTATGTGGAGGGGTGGAGCTCTGGGAGGGGGCTCTGGAACGATGGGGCTTGGGGTTTGGGAGTCGGCATGGGAGTGTTTTCAACCGCGGACGGCGCGGAAAGCGCGGACCCGGTGTTGGGGGCTTGGGTTGTGGCGTAGTCCCGCAGTCCCTGCGGGAAAATCATATCAGAGCTCCGGCATGGCTTCCGGCTCTGGTTCTGGTTCTGGTATGTTTTTGCTGCCCGTCTTGGCAGAGGGGCTTGGGTTTTGATTCGCACTGAAAATCGTACTCGTACTCGTACGCGAAGGCTCTGACCAGGGTTGCGGCCTGTGGCCTGAAGGCCTACAGCTACTCTGAGGGCTACTCAAAAAATGGAGCGCCTGCATCCTGCAGGCGGAGTTGCCTGAGGCCTTGATCTGTGCCTGCGAAATGTTTGGGAGGATTATATAGTTGCAAATACAACTATAATCGGGTAGGAGGAATCATGTTTGAGCGTTGCTTGTATTTTAACTCGAATGCCCTGGCACGGAAGGTGACGGGGCGCTGGGAGATGGCCTTTGCCGAGCTGGGTTTGACGCCGCCTCAGGCCTATGTGCTGCGGGTGGTCTTGGCTTCGCCGGGAATCTCTCAACAGACCTTGGCAGGGGAGTTGCAGTTGGAAAAGTCGACCGTTACCCGCTTTGTGCAGGTGCTGGAGCAGGGGGGCTGGTTGCGGCGGGAGGCTTCGGCCCTGGATCAGCGGGAAAAGGTGCTACAGCCTACGGAACAGAGCATGGAGCTGGGGGAGGCTTTGCAGCAATTGGGTGATTCGCTGTATGCGGAGATGAAAGAACGCCTGGGAGAGCGTAAGCTCAAGCAATTGGTGTCTTTGCTGCGGGAGGCGGGGGAACTCCTCTAATTCCTTTTTTTGAAGAAATCGTTGTAATACCAACTATATGGAGCTGAAATGAAATCCTTGAACATCATCACTGGAACAGAGCAGGCCCTTGAGGGATCCCCTGAGGCGGCCTTGATTGAATTTTACCGGGCCTTTAACGGCAGCGACTTCACCCTGATGCAGCAAAACTGGCTGCCCTCGCCGGGAGCATCCATGTCGAATCCTCTGGGGGGGATCAAACGTGGTTGGGAGGAGATTCGCTCGGTATACCGCAGTATTTTTGAGGGGCCTGCAGAGGTGTATGTGGAGTATTATGATTTCCAGCTTTTCCGAGGAGAACGCTTTTTTCAGGCGGTGGGGCGTGAACGGGGGTTCTTTCGTTTAGGGAAGAAGGAGCTGCCGCTGCGCATCCGCACCTCAAGGAGCTATGTATGGGATGGGGAGCGCTACCGGCAGCTGCATCATCATGGCTCCATTGAAGATGCGCAGTTGTTACAGGCCTACCAGGATGCGGTGAGGGGCTGATGGCTGTGGGGTGGCTGGGGATCGTTTTCAACCGCGGACGGCGCGGAAAGCGCGGACCCAGTCTTGGGGGCTTGGGATCTGGGTCGCCCACAGGATGGGCGCGGTCCATTGTGAGGGTTGTCTGAGAAAATGGAGCGCCTGCATCCTGCAGGCGAAGCTGGATGGGCTTCCGGGGATTGGGCTGGACTTGTGGGGGGAATATGAAAGGGGAGAGCGCATGAAAAAGACGATATCCTTGCAGGGCCGAAGCTTGAGTTATGTGGATGTGGGTGAAGGGCCGGTGTTGCTGTTCGGTCACAGTTATCTATGGGATGCGGCGATGTGGGAGGCCCAGGTGGCTACGCTTTCGGGACGCTTCCGCTGCATTGTTCCTGAACTGTGGGGGCATGGGGATTCGGCTGCGATTGAGGCGGGGGAGGCCTATTCGGTGGAAGCGTTGACGGAGGATATGGCCGCGTTGTTGGATGCGTTGGAGGTGGATCGTTTTTCGTTGTTGGGCTTGTCTGTGGGCGGCATGTGGGCGGCGCGGCTGGCACATCGTTTTCCGGAGCGGGTGGAAAAGTTGGTGTTGATGGATTGTGATCTGGGGGAAGAGCCAGCGGAGTCGCAGGCCCGTTTTCTGGGAATGATTCAGATGGTGGCTCAGGCACAGCGTTTTCCGGAGATGCTGGCCGATGCCTGTCTGCCTTTTTTCTTTGGCGAAACAACCTTGCGGGAATCGGGCGAGCTGGTGGCGGCCTTCCGGCAGTCTTTGCTGGATTGGAAAGCGGACAACATTCCCACCGCGATGGCCCTGGGGCGGGGAATTTTTACCCGCAGTGATTTTATGCCGCAGCTCGCTGAGCTCCGTTGTCCGACCTTGATTTTGTGCGGGGAGCAGGATCGTTCGCGGCCTCCGGAGGAGGCGCAGCGGATGCATGAGGCGATTCAGAGTTCGCATCTGGAACTCATCCCCGATGCAGGGCATATTCCTTCGGTGGAACAGCCGGTGCTGGTGACGCGGCTACTGTTGGATTTTCTGGTCTGAAGCTGCGGCCTAGCTGCGCTGAGCTTGTCGAAGGGTGGCTTGGGTTCTGAATTTTTTTTACCACGGAGGGCACGAAGGGCACGAAGCGGATTCTCCGGTTTTTTTTATTATGGCTCCGGCTTGGGTTCTGGCTCAGGTTCAACATTTCTTTACAGCGACCTGCCTACCACAATGGGCGTGGGCTTTTTGGGTAGGAGCGGATACTCCGGCGTGGGTTTCGAGGGGGTACCTTCGCTCGAGTTGCACTAGAAACATGGAGTGCCTGCATCCTGCAGGCTTAGCAGGCTTGGGTTCTTCGTTGTGCTCTGCATATCGTACTCGTACGCGTACGCGAATGCTCCGGCTTGGGTTGCGGCCTGTGGCCTGGAAGGCCTACAGCTACTCTCTTGCGCAACCCGAGCGAAGTTAAAACTTCAGAACCCAAGCCGGAGCATCCGCTTCGTGCCCTTCTCGCCCTCTGTGGTAAATCATTGCAGAACCCACGCCGTCATACTGGTTGCGCTGATGCTGATGTTGCTTGGTTCTCGACTTTGAGCGGTGGATGGCGTTGGGGTGGGTATGGAGTGGATGGAAGAGAATGTGCAACTTGGGGGGCAGGCCTTGCGCTTTGTGTTGGCTCGTCAGTTTTCGGCTCGGGAGGAGGGGCAGTATTGGGCGAGTTTGTGGCCTTCGGCCTGGGTGATGGCGGAGGCGTTGCTGGAGGGCGCGTCGCTGGAGGGCATGGAGGTGCTGGAGTTAGGCTGTGGCAGTGGACTTGCCGGGCTGGCCGCCGGAATGCGGGGCGCGACCTTGACGCTTTCGGATGTGATACCGGGGGCTGTGGAGCTGGCCACCGGCAATCTGCAACGCAATGGCCTGGAAGGGGAAGGCTTGCTCTTGGATTGGCATGAGCCACCAACAGATCGTCAGTGGGATCTGCTTCTGGCAGCGGATGTGTTGTATGACGAACGCCATTTCAGCGCCTTGATGAACTGTTTCCAGCAGCTGCTGCGCCCGGGCGGACGGGTGTTATTGAGCGAACCCGGGCGGCCGCAGGCCCGGGAGTTCTTCGCAGATCTGTTGCGGGCGGGATTCCGGGTGGAGAGCCAGGTCAGGGAGGTCGAGATGTATGGAGAATGCTTCCGGATCACGCTGAGTGAGATTCGCTGAACGCAAAGGGCCTGGGTTCTCTTTGTCATTGAGCCTGGCGCAAATCCATCCTAGGGATGGGTATGTCCTCGCCCATTCCCTTTGCAGAACGATACAGCCCCTGGCGGGGAATTCTGGATTTGGCCTGTGGAGCCTATCCTGCCTTTCTGTTCGGGCTGCCCGTAGGGGCAAAGCAGCTGCCGGTGTTTCATTTTCATGAAGTGACGTGGCAGGGATTGGAGCCCTATTTTCAGTATCTGAGCGAAAATGGCTACCGGAGCTTGATGGCGGAGGAACTGGCGGCCCATCAGCGGGGGGAACAGAAAGCAGAAGCGCGTTCGGTGGTACTCTGCTTTGATGATGCCTGGAGCAGCTTTTATCAGGTGGGTTTGCCTCTGTTACAGAAGTATGGGCTCCGTGCGATTACCTATGTGGCTCCGGGACGGGTGCTCGATGCTGAGAGCTGCCGTCCCTTGGCGGAGGGAGCGGATACTGTGTTGGATGACGAAGGATCCCCTTGGGCCACCTGGCCGGAAATTCAGGCTATGCAGGCTTCCGGATGGGTGGATGTACAGGGACACAGCTATAGCCACAGTATGATCTCTGTAGGGACGGAGCTTCAGGAGTTGGTGACAGCGCAGAGCCACTTTGCGCGACTCAGCTGGCCGCTGATTGAAGAAGGCCGGCCTCCACGGCATCTCAGCGCGGATGATCTGGGCTATCCACTGGCCTGGCGCCGTTCCCGCCTCTCGGATGCCACCCGTTTTTTGCCGGATCCCGACTATGTTCAGCGCTGCCAGGAATGGGCGAAAGCGCAGCCAGCAGACTGGAGCACAGAGGAACTTCAGTCTGCTCTGGGTCCCATACAAGGCCGTGAGGAGACTCAGGAAGAACGCGAAGCGGCGTGGGAGCTGGAGCTCCGGGAAAGTCGTGAGATGTTGGAACAGAAACTAGGCAAAAGCGTGAAGCACATTTGCATGCCCTGGGCGGTTTGCGGTCGCGAAGCGGAGGCGCGGGTGAAATCTGCGGGCTATGAAAGCATGGTCGCGGACGCTGTGGGGGGGCAGCGTTGTTCCTGTTACCGGGGCAACCCCTACCGAATCATGCGGCTCAAACATGAATTGATTTATGCTCTTCCAGGTAAAGAACGACGGCTCTGGCCCGCACAAGTCCTGCTCAAGAAACGCCCGGCTTCCGCCGGTCCCAGTGGCGATGTGCCCTGATCCGGACTTCACACGTACTTTGTATCCCTCCATGGCTCTTCTATGGGTTTTGGTCGAAGACGGCTTTCGCCAAAAAAGAACATCCTCAAACTGAGGGGTACGGTTCATCCACCTCTTCTGTGAGGGGGAACAACCGCGGACAACGCGGACTGCGCGGACCCATGTACCTGGTGAGAGGATTCTAGAGCATATTAAATAAAACT
>DIYK01000072.1:0-19269 GCA_002429005.1 Verrucomicrobia bacterium UBA6056 | reverse complement strand
CGCTACGCCCCTACGGCTACAGTATTTATTTAAATGCTCTAGAGCTGCTCCCGGTTTTGGGGTTAAAGCCTTCCCCACAGATCCTCTGCTTTCGTTGGATGTAGGTCCGCGCTTTCCGCGTTGTCCGCGGTTGTTTTCCATCCCCTCTGTCCAAGACCAAAAAAAGACCGGACCCTGAGGCCCGGTCTTTGGGGATCGTTTTGCCTTTGGCTTATACGCGAGGCAGGTCTGTGCCGAGTTTGCGGGGCAGTTCGCTGGGAACCCCCATCAGGTACTCGTCGACAGAGACCGCGGCTTCACGGCCGTCGGAGATGGCCCATACGATCAGAGACTGACCGCGCTGTGCATCCCCTGCAGCGAAGAAACCTTCGGTACTGCTCATCCAGTTGCTGTCCACTTTCACGTTTCCACGTGCGTCGAGTTCACAGCCATACTGAGAGACGATGCTATCGGTTTCGGGTCCGAGGAAGCCTAGAGCCAGCACGGCCATTTCACAGGGCCACACTTTTTCGGAGCCTTCGATTTCCTTGAGCTGCGGACGACCGCCGCCTTCGGGCGTTTCGAATTCCACCTGAATGGTTTCCAGACCGGTGAGTTTGCCATCTTCGCCATGGAACCGTTTGGTGAGAATGCTGTAGTGACGCTCACATCCCTCTTCATGAGAGGTGCTCACGCGCAGCTTCATCGGCCAGAAAGGCCAGGGCTGACTTTCCGGACGGCCGACGGGCGGCATGGGCAGCAGTTCGAAGTTCTCTACACTGGCCGCACCCTGACGGATGCTGGTGCCGATGCAGTCGGAACCGGTGTCCCCGCCGCCGATGACGATGACGTTTTTGCCGGTGGCCAGCAGTTCTTTCTGCCAGTCTCCCGAAGCCACACGGCCGGCGATGTCATCGCCTTCCACGCGGGCGTTGGACTGAGGCAGAAAGTCCATAGCGAAATGTACGCCGTCGAGATCACGGCCTTCAATGGGAAGGTCGCGGGATTTGGTGGCGCCACCGCAGAAGACGACGGCATCAAAGTCACGGTCCAGATCTTCCTTGGTAAGATCGGTGCCCACTTTGACACTGGTTTTGAATTCGATGCCTTCCTGTTCCATGATCTCCAGACGGCGGTCAATGACCCATTTTTCCATCTTGAAGTGAGGAATACCATAACGCAGCAGGCCGCCAATTCGGTCGGAGCGTTCGAACACGGTGACCAGGTGACCGGCACGGTTGAGCTGCTGTGCGCAGGCCAGACCGGAAGGACCGGAACCAATCACTGCAACTTTTTTGCCGCTGCGGCTTTCCGGAGGCTCGGGGAGCACCCAGCCTTCGGCGAAGCCTTTTTCGATGATGGATTTTTCGGTTTCTTCAATGGTGACGGCCGGCTCGTTAATCCCGAGTACACAGGCCTCTTCACAGGGCGCCGGGCAGAGGCGGCCGGTGAATTCCGGAAAGTTGTTGGTGCTGTGCAGTTCGTGCAGCGCTTCTTTCCAGTTGCCGTTGTAGACGAGGTCGTTCCAGTCGGGGATCAGGTTGCCGAGGGGACAGCCGGTGTGACAGAAGGGAATGCCGCAGTTCATGCAGCGTCCCGCCTGCTCACGCTTTTTCTCCTCGGACATGGGGACGTACAGTTCTTTGTAGTCCTTGATCCGGTCGTTCACGAGCCGCTTTTTGGGCAGCTCGCGGGTGCTTTCTAAGAATCCAGTGATTTTACCCATGATGTGATTCTCCTTGAATTAGTTCTGCTCAACGTTGAGCGCTTCGGAGGTATCGGCCTGCTCGCGCTGGGCCTCTTCACGTTCCCGGGCCAGGCGCTCCAGCGCCAATTTGTAATCCCGGGGCATGATTTTGATAAACTTCGGTTGGAACTCGGTCCAGTTATCCAGCACCTTGCGGGCGATGGTGGAACCGGTGTAGCGGTGATGCTTCTCGATCAGGCCCTGCAGTTCCTCAACGTCCTCGGGATCGATGACCTCTTCGAGGTCAACGAGCTCGTGGTTGCAGCGGACTTCACTGAAGTCACCCTGCTTGTCGAGAATGTAGGCCACCCCGCCACTCATTCCTGCGGCAAAGTTGCGTCCGGTGGGACCCAGTACGACCACACGACCGCCGGTCATGTATTCGCAGCCGTGGTCACCCACGCCTTCGACCACGGCCTCGGCACCGGAGTTCCGCACGCAGAAACGTTCACCAGCCATACCGCGGATGAAGGCTTCACCCCGCGTGGAGCCGAACAGGGCCACGTTGCCGATAATCACGTTCCGCTCGGGGCGGAAGGGACAGACTGCGGGCGGAGCAACAATCAAGCGACCGCCACTCATGCCTTTGCCAAAGTAATCGTTGGCATCGCCGGAGAGGTTGAAGGTCACACCGTGCACCAGGAAGGCGCCGAAGCTCTGACCCGCATGGCCGTTGAAGTCCACCTGAATGGTACCTTCGGGCAGGCCGGCTTCTCCGTAACGGCGACTGATTTCCGCCGAGAGCATGGTGCCCACGGTACGGTTGATGTTCACGATGTCGCGTTCGATGTGTACGGAGTCGGAATGCTCAATCGCCGGAGCACAGGCCTCGATGAGGTCATTGTCCAGAGCGACGTCCAGGTGGTGATCCTGGGGAATGAGTTTCCGGCGGCCGAAGCTTTCGGGTACGTCCGGCTGATACAGAATTTTGCTGTAGTCCAGGCCTTTGGCTTTGTAGTGGTCTACGGCAGGTTTCATGTTCAGCGCTTCACTGTGACCGACCATCTCGTCGATGCTGCGGAAACCAAGGGAGGCCATGATTTCGCGGAGCTCTTCTGCCACCAGATGGAAGAAGTTGATCACGGAATCCGGGCTGCCAGCGAATTTCTTACGCAGTTCGGGATTCTGAGTGGCGATTCCGACCGGGCAGGTGTTCAGATGGCAGACGCGCATCATGATACAACCCATGGTGATCAGCGGGGCAGTGCTGAAGCCGAATTCTTCGGCGCCGAGCAATGCAGCGATGGCCACGTCACGGCCGGTCATCATTTTTCCGTCGCATTCCACCGTGATCCGGCTGCGCAGATCGTTGAGCAACAAGGTCTGGTGAGCTTCGGACAGACCCAGTTCCCAGGGAAGTCCGCAGTGCTTCAGCGAGGTTTCCGGAGAAGCCCCGGTACCGCCGTCGTAGCCACTGATCAGCACCACGTCGGCTTTACCCTTGGCCACACCGGCTGCCACCACACCCACGCCAACCTCGGACACCAGCTTCACATTGATGCGGGCGTATTTGTTGGCGTTCTTGAGGTCATGGATCAACTGAGCCAAGTCCTCAATGGAGTAGATGTCATGGTGAGGGGGCGGGGAAACCAGTCCGACATAGGGCGTACTGAAACGAGCTTTGGCGATGGTCTGGTTGACCTTTTGACCGGGCAGCTGACCGCCTTCACCGGGCTTGGCACCCTGAGCCATTTTGATCTGAATCTCTTTGCTCTGGGTCAGGTAGTAGCTGGTCACACCAAAGCGGCCGGAAGCCACCTGTTTGATCGCGGAGCTGCGACTGTCGCCGTTGGCATCCAGTTCATACCGGTGTTCTTCTTCGCCACCTTCACCAGAGTTGGATTTACCGCCGAGGCGGTTCATGGCCACGGCCAGAGTTTCATGAGCCTCGCGGCTGATGGAACCGTAGGACATGGCACCGGTTTTGAAGCGTTTGACGATCTCGGTCCAGGGTTCGACTTCCTCCAGCGGCACTGGCTCGCGCTTGCTGGTGTCAAATTCCATCAGACCGCGCAAGGTGCAGAGGTTGCGGCTCTGCTCATTGACCATGTCCGAGTAGGCCTTGTAGTCATCCTTGCTCTTGATCTTGGCTGCTTTTTGCAGGTTGGCGACCAGCATTGGGGAGATGAGGTGACGTTCCCCGCGGCGACGCCACTGGTACATGCCACCCACGTCCAGATCCAGGTTTTCCGCGATATCGCGGCCCGGGTAGGCGCGGTCATGACGTTTGACCATATCCGCAGCCAGGGCATGCAAATCCGCACCTTCAATGCGGGTGGGGGTGCCGGTGAAGTAGCGGTCCACCACAGACTGCTGCAGACCCATACATTCAAAGATCTGAGCGCCACGGTAGGAGTGCAGCGTGGAGATGCCGATTTTGGACATCACCTTGAGCAGGCCTTTGTTCACGGCTTTGACGTAGTTCTGCAAGGCTTTGCTGGTATCCAGGTCGTCCTTTTTCGCCATGTCGCGAACCGAGGCCATGGCCACATAGGGGTTCACGGCGCTGGCGCCATAACCAAAGAGACAGGCGAAGTGATGCACTTCACGCACTTCGCCGCTTTCCACGACCAGGCCGGTCATGGTGCGCAGGCCGGCACGAATCAGGTGATGATGCACCGCCGCGGTGGCGAGCAGAGCGGGAATGGCGTAGTGTTCGCGATCCACACCCCGGTCGGAAAGCACCAGAATGGTCGCGCCTTCCTTGACGGCAACTTCGGCTGCTTTGCATACCTGATCCAAAGCAGCTTCCAGACCGGCTCCGCCGTTTTGTCCATCATAGAGAATGCTGATGGTGCTGGCAGAAACGGAGGGCAGCTTGCTTTGTTTGATGCGCTCGAGCTGGCGGTCGTTGAGGACCGGTTGCTCCAGTTTCAGCATCGCGGCATGCTCCGGAGTTTCCTGGAAGAGGTCACGCTCCCGGCCGATGTTGGTCACCAGCGAGGTTACGATTTCTTCACGGATCGCATCCAGCGGAGGATTGGTTACCTGAGCGAAGAGCTGTTTGAAGTAGTTGTAGGGCAGCTGGGGACGATCACTGAGCACAGCATGCGGGGTGTCCACACCCATGGAACCCAGGGCTTCCACCCCTTTTTCCATCATGGGGCGCATGACAATCCGCAGGTCCTCCAGACTGTAGCCGAACATCTGCTGATGCAGTTTCAGCTCATCGCCTTCCAGTTTGGGCGGCTCCTGATCGATGGGCAGGTCGAGAATGTCGACCAGATGATCATCCAGCCACTCCGCATAGGGTTTGCGGGTGCAGATCTGGTATTTGATCTCTGCGTCTTCAACGATGCGACCTTCCTCGAGGTTGATGAGGAACATGCGGCCCGGTTCGAGGCGGCCTTTTTTCACGATGGTGGCGGGGTCAATGTCGACCACACCGGTTTCGGAGGCCATGACCACCTGGTTTTCATTGGTCTGCAGCCAGCGTGCAGGACGCAGGCCGTTCCGGTCCAAGGTCGCCCCGACGAAGGTACCATCCGTAAACGGAATCAGTGCAGGACCGTCCCAGGGCTCCATCATGCAGGAGTGGTACTCGTAGAAGGCTTTCTTCTCGGGTGCCATGGTTTTGTGCTTCTGCCAGGCTTCCGGCACCATCATCATCATGGCGTGGGGCAGATCGCGGCCAGTGTGGTACAGCAGTTCGGCGGTATTATCCAAGGTAGCGGTATCCGAGTTTCCTGGGATACACACCGGATTGATTTTAGAAATGCGATCGCCGAACGCTTCGCTTTCAAACTGAGACTGACGGGCGTTCATCCAGTTGGCATTGCCGCGTACGGTGTTGATTTCACCGTTGTGGCAGAGCAAGCGGAAGGGCTGAGCCAAAGGCCAGGCCGGGAAGGTGTTGGTGGAGAAGCGCTGATGCACCAGGGCCAGACAGGTTTCGAGATCCTTTTCCAGCAAGTCGGTGTAGTAGGCTTCAAAGTCTTCCGGTTTCAGCAGACCTTTATAGATCATGATGCGCGAGCTGAAGCTCGGCATGTAGAAGTCTTTCTGTTTTTCGAGGACCTCATCCTGATCCACCCACTGCTCTACACTCTTCCGAATGATGTAGAGTTCGCGCTCAAAGGCGCGCTGGGATTCGACCCCTTCGCCACGGGCGACAAAGATCTGTTCCATATGAGGTTCTGAGGCGGAGGCAATTTTACCCAACACATCCCGGTTTACGGGGAGGGTACGCCAGCCCAGCAGGCTCTGGCCATTGGCTGTGATTTCCTCTTCAAGTTTGGCCATGACGCGGGCGCGTTTGGCTTCATCTTTGGGCAGGAAAACCAGACCGGTTCCGTAGTGACCGAATTCGGGCAGTTCCACACCCAGTTCTTTCATCACACGCACATTAAATGCGTGGGGAACCTGGATCTGGATCCCGGCGCCATCCCCGGTACGGTTGTCAGAAGACTCCGCTCCCCGGTGGGTGAGACGCACCAGAATTTCCAGTGCCTGGTGAATGATGCCGTGGGAAACCCGGCCATCCATATTGCAAATAAAGCCCACTCCGCAAGCATCCCGCTCCTGTGCGGGATCATAGAGCCCTTGTGGCTCTGGGAAGGAGCTGCGAACGTATTCATTGGATTGTGTCATACGCGTTCCTTTCATAAATAGGGTTCGATCCTCGGACCGAATCATGGTTTCCCCGGAACCAAGGCTCGGGGAAAATGGTCCATTCTAATATAAATCCTACAGAGCAGGTACAAGCAGAAAGTCGACTTTGCGGCTTAACAGCTTTTTTCGTGCGACATTTCTGTAATGATTCTTTCAAAATAGCATGGGAATTATCGATTTGCCGTATAGCTCCATGTGAAATTTCCCATCTTTGCTGAAATACGGCAATTTTCCGAAGTTCGGAAAAATAGGCTTGGCCCTTTTCCGAGCTTCGGAACTCGGATGAGGATTCTTTTTCTGAAAAAGCGTCTCAAAAGACAGCTTTTTGAAGGAACTTGCCCATATAGCGTCAGTTACGTGATTTTTTTATCTCAGGCTTTTCGCAGGATTCCGCTTTCTGCATACTTTGAGTGAATGACTGCACAGCTTGTATGGACGGATCTGTCCACCCCGAATCCACAGCAGGCCGGAGCCTTTTACCGGAAGGTTCTTGGCTGGGAGCTCCGTGAAGAGGATGGCATGAAGCTGTGTTTCGCAGGGAAATCTCCCACTGCGGGGATCTATGAGATGCCGGCCTTCTTTCAGAAGATCAGGATGCCTTCCTTCTGGATGAGTTATGTTCAGGTGGAGAATGCACAGGCTACCGCTGCCCGGGCCCGGGAGTTGGGAGCCAAGGTGGAGTTGGAGGAGGAGATGGCGGATGGCCGCATTGCGCTGATTCGCGATCCTGCCGGGGCGGGCTTTACCTGTTATGAAGGAAGGGCTCTGGCTGCACAGCGGAATGCGGCAGAGCCGGGATCCTGGTGCTGGAATGAATTGTTTGTCTCGGACATCGATCTGGTTCGCCCCTTTTATGAAAGCCTGTTCGGCTGGCGTTTCGAAGCGGAGCCGCATGAACGCTATGGCATCTATGCCGGTACGGAACGGATTGCTGCGGTTCAGGTAGCTGATAACGCGGTCAAAGGGCAGAAAGAGTTTTGGGCGGTGTATTTTGCTGTGGCCGATTTGGAGAAGGCAAAAACATCGATTTTGGCTGCGGGGGGACAGGTAGAGGGCGAATTTCCTCATGAGCAGGGAACGCAACTTCTGGCCTACGATAATCAGGGCGCGGCGTTTTTTCTGCTTCCGCTGGCGAAAGCCTCTTCCGCTGGGTTCTTGAAGCCTGGGCGGCAAGCGCTGAAGTGGCGAAGTGCCCTGGGGCTGTTCTTGATCTATGCGATTGTGCTGTTGGAACTCAAATGGGCCTGGTCGCTGCTCTTTCTGCTCTGGGTGATCCCCGACCTCAAAAGTGGTCGGACTTACTTTCTCGACGCGTTGGACCGACGTACAAGCCCGATCCTCTATTGGGCAGTGATGATCACCTGGATTCTGTTGACCGCCCTGATGCTGCTGCCGGGTGCTTAAGTCTGGCTCAGGCGAATGCTCAGATCAGAGAGCATTCGGACGATCTCCTCTTTTTCGGCGGAGAGGCCATCGTGCACGATGGAATAGCCTTCGAAATAGGGCAGGAGCAGGTTGCTGATGCGAGTGGCTGCGGGAGCGTCTAAGCCAAAAGAGCCCAGAATCTCCTGTAGCTGTGACTCAAGTCGCTGGTAGTAGCTGGCCATCTGCTTTGCGATGGCCTCTTCGCGGGTGGACAATGCCCAGATCTCCCGGAAAACTCGACACATGTCGCTCAGGTGATCTACATGGTCCATATAAAAGCGGATCAATTCCTCGAGCTTCACCGAACAGGCAGCATTCAGATCTGAAGGTTGGTAGGCTGCCAGGGCCTGCCGGCATTCTTCGAAATAGTCCTCGCACAGCCCGCCTAGCAACGCGCTTTTGCCTGGATAATGATACTGCAGATTCCCCAGACTGAGCCCGGCTTCGGCAGCCACTTTCCGCAGGGTGAGACCTTCACTGCCCACGTCTTTCAGCACGGCCAGAGTGGCCTGCAGGATCTGTTCTTTGGTGTTGTTTCGGGAGGAGGGCATGGGGGAAGGAAAGAAATTTAGTTTATCACTCTTGACGCTTTAGGTCAAGCGACCTATATCCTTGGTGTAGGTCAAGTGACCTAAACTAACCAAGGATTCCACATGATTGAAGCACTGCGTACCCCTGATGAACGATTCGAAGGCCTGCCGGGCTATCCTTTTTCTCCCAACTACGTGGACAGCCTGCCGGGCTATGAAGGTCTGCGCATGCATTATCTGGATGAAGGTCCGGCGGATGCCACGGAGATCTTTCTCTGTCTGCACGGCGAACCCAGCTGGAGTTACCTGTATCGCAAAATGATCCCGGTGTTCACTGCGGCCGGTATTCGCGTGATTGCTCCGGATCACTTTGGCTTTGGCCGTTCCGACAAGCCGGTGGATGAGGATAGCTACAGCTTTGATTTTCACCGCAACGCGTTGATCGCGTTCATCGAACATTTGGATCTACAGAACATCACGCTGGTTTGCCAGGATTGGGGCGGGGTGTTGGGGCTGACTGTACCGCAGGATATGCCGGAGCGCTTTTCCCGTCTACTGATTATGAATACCGGCATCCTTACCGGTGAAGTGAATGAGGCCTTCCGTGAATGGAAAGCGGTGATCGACTCCGATCCCGATGTACCCATCTACCAGGTGATGAAAGATCATGCTCCGGGTATTTCCGATGAAGAGGCTCAGGCCTATGAAGCTCCGTATCCGGATCAAAGCTACAAAGCCGGCGTGCGCCGTTTTCCCGCGTTGGTGGCCGATCGACCGGACATGCCGGGTGTGGAGACCTCTGCCAAAGCCTTTCCGTTCTGGAATCAGCAATGGGAAGGCGAGACCTTTATGGCCATAGGCATGAAGGACCGCATGCTCGGACCCGAGGTGATGTATCACATGAAGGAGTTGATCAAAGGCTGCCCGGAACCCCTGGAATTGCCCAATGCGGATCATTTTGTGCAGGAAGAGGGGGAGCTGGTAGCCCGAAAGGCGCTGGAGCATTTCGGCCTTGCTGGCGGGGTGGCCTCATGAAGATTGCCAACCTGGTGTTTCATCCGGATTTATCTGCTTCGCGGGTGAACCGGATTTGGAAAGAGCAGTTGGAGAGCAGTGGCAAGCTCTCCAGCTCCAGGGATCTCTATGCGGAGTATCCCGATTTTCAGATCGATGTCGCACGCGAGCAGCAGCTCTTGCGGGAGCATGACCGGATCATATTTCAGTTTCCGCTCTACTGGTATTCCTCACCGCCTCTGCTCAAAAAGTGGTTGGACGATGTGTTGACCTACGGCTTTGCTTACGGAAGTAGCGGCAAGGCGCTGCACGGAAAAGATCTGCAACTGCTCCTCTCCGTGGGTGGGGATCCTAAGTACTACACGGGTTTCGATATCTACGCCACTCTTCATGATCTGTTACGCCCCTTTCAGCTCACGGCGAATCTCTGCGGAATGAACTACATGATTCCGCAGTGGATGTACCGGGCGGATCAGGCCAGTGAAGAAACGATTCGTGCATCCGGGCAGGAATGGATTGATCTCATCGACGATCCCGCCCGAGGAAATGGCCGGGCCTATTTGGAGAGCGAACCCGATTCGACCGTGATCTAAACATCAGAGGAGGAGAAGCACAGATCACGCAGATAAGCAGGGATGTTCTGATGAGGTAGAATTCAGATAGGTTCTTCTCAATTTTAAGTTCGTAGAATCTGGAATCAAACGTGTATCTCTGACTGCATAGTACGAGACTCAATCACGTATCAGCGAGCCACACATGGGAAATTACGCACAGTTCGAATGCGCCGTCACCTCTGAATCTGAACAGGCTGAGGCTTGGGAATGTTTTCTGATTTCCAAGTATTCCGTCCCTCTGTTCTGGTTGGCCCTGTTTGATGAGCAGGAGTTTCAGGTTGGCCAGGATGAGGAGGGCGAGGCTCAGTACTTCTGTGTCACTGATCTGGAGAGCGCCCGGCGGCGTTTTCGAGAGCGGGAGCCCTTTCTGCGGGAACTCTTCCTCAACCTTGATCCCTATCTAGACTTCTGGCAGAAGGTTCTGGAGCAGCTGCCAGCCGGAGCGCTGCGTATTGAGCTCACGGAAATTCTTCTGATGAGCGAAGAGGGCGAGGAACAGATTCGGCTGGCCCTCCAGGCCTTGCATCCACAGAGCCCACCCAACGAAGCGCAGCGGGCGGCCTTGTTTGGGGCGGCATCCAGACTGGTGGATCTGTACAGCCCCATAGCCCGGAGTTTGGAGGAACCCGGACTGAAAATGGACAAAGAGGGACGCATGCAGCTCCATTCTCCGCAGCGGGTGGAGGGGATGAATCTGGAAGTGTTATATGCCCTGGCAGGAGCGGCGGATCAGGAATTTATGGCCTGGCCCGAAGCAGAAGCACTTTCCGACCCGCCGACGCCCAGTGAGGCTTCGTCCGAGATCCGCACAGCCTCCCTCCCGGAACCCGGGTCACAGAAACTGGATCTGTTCAGGAATCTCCTGCTTCTGAATCTCGGATGTATTCTCTTTGTCCTCTTTCAAGGAACGAAGATTTACATAAACGACCAAAAGATGGGTGATGTCGATTTCGAAGAGGTTCGGCAGAAGTTTGATCAGCAAGCGGATATCGAACAGCTGCGTCAGGATGCCATTAGGCTGAGCCGTGCCACCGAACACGCAGCCCGGGGCGCCACGCTCTGGCGACAGAACAGCTACCGCGGTTTCTTCGGCTTCGCGGTGGTCAGTGCCGTTAATTTGTTTTACGTCGTACCCAGCTATCTCCAAGAGCGACGGCGTCCATCTCAGGACTAAACCTCGGCCTTTCGTCTGTGTACCACTGGACTCATTATGTACCTCCCTCTTTCTGTCTTGTTAGAAACGCTTTGCGATGCGCTCTTTCTGAGTCCGTCTGAGAAAGAACTGGAAAGTGTACAGGCGCTAAAACGCTGGCGTGATTCTCCCTTAGAAGATGATGGTCAGACTCAGCTGGATTCGAACCGGAACTATCTCCTCTTAGGAACAAAACAGGGCTTGTTTTTGGTACAGCGGAAGCAGCGTTGGCAGGGTCTCCTTGATCCCTATTGTGAACAGCTCTATGAAAAGCGTGGAAGAAGGGCCTTCGCCCGTATTCATGCCCATCTGCTTAGGAAAAGCCCGTAGACTGAGCTGAAGGCCTGCCTGATTTCCACGCAGGTATGATTCCTGCGTTCCTTCAGAACGATAGATTTTTTTTGACCTCAAACCCAGAGTTTCCCTAGCCGTGGCTCGCGCCACGCGCGGGCAGGCGCTTTGGGCTGGTACTGTAGGGATCCTTCAGATCCCTTTTAGTAACCTTATTTGTAGGGCGAACTGCACTAGGTTCCTCTAGTACTCCTTGTGAGGCGTAGATGGTCAGAACGGTATTGGCGATTCATGTGATGGGTTTGAATTTTTTCGGTCCAAAGGACCGCGAAGATACCCGCCCAGCCTAAACGGCGGAGCCGTGCAAGGCTGGGTGGATGGGGACCTCGATGTCTGTTCGGTCTGTAAGACCGCGCAGATCACTCCGTTTTCGGTGATCCATGCCTACGGTAGGCAAAGGTTTCGCTGCGATGGCCCGATATGCTTTATCCGCTTTTGATTTTCGGAGCTTCTCTGGCCGTGGCTCGCGCGACGCACGGGTTCTGCTTACACTGCCGCTTGAGATGCCTTGGATGTTCAGCGTATTGATCCCTTTCTATCCTGTGATCTGTGGTAATACCCGCTGCAAAGAAAGGCCCCGGATGTTTCGTGATCTGATTACAAAGCTCCGGTCTTGCATCTCTCTGGAAAAAGTGACGGAGGCGGGTATGAGCTCCAGACCTTAATTTGAGGCCCTTACCGGCTGAAAATCATCACAGATTCACATAATGGTCTGCAGACGGTCATGCGGCCCGATTTTTTAACATGTATTCTGTGGTGAAAATGGTAATATAATCGTAATCTATGCAGACTGCCAACCTCTATCAAAAGAATTACCAGGGTTTTGGTTTTTAACACCTCTTAATAAAAACCATGATGCAATAAAGTAATAGGAGTTGTTTGTAGAAATGAATAGGATATATTTAATATTAATACCTATGGTTTTGGCATCCTCTATGTGCAGTTTTGGTGACTCAGAAAAAAGTACTATGAGCGAAGAAGAGTTTTCGGAATTCTGGGGTTATGTCTTGGATGAAGGAAACGTAGCGAAAATTGATAAACCTGAAATTGCAGATAAATCCGAAAGTAAAGACCAGAGGGTTAAAACAAGTCAGTCTGTAAATGAGCCGAAGCCGACTCTAAATCCAGATGTGATTATACGGTCTAAACCTTCATTTGTTGTAACTTCTTTAAGTAATAATAAAAAGAGACACAGCTTGGTTGTAAGCGATAAATCTCGAGCTTTTATTGTTTGGCTTGGAGATGGTGACCAACCCATGTTGAATAATTTAAGTCTCAAAGAGAGAGAAATGTATACATTCGTAATTGAAGTTCGTCCTGATTGGGCCGGTGCAGCAATTGTTCAGCCGGGAGTTACCTCGCCGCCGGGTTTCTTGAAGAGAATAACTCTAGATGAAAAAATTGTATGGGAAGATGAAACTTTTCGGGAGAACAAAGGTTCGCCGTGAAAAGAACGGAGAACGGGTCAGCCTGTCAACTGGTCAGCTCTAGATATTTTAGATGTTTATCCTGAATAATAAGGCGAAATTTCTCCCCAGCTCCCCCATCACCTTCCCAGCAGTCCCAGCCCGCCTCCGGCGGATAAGCCCCTGTGCTGTTCGCTTCGCTCACGCAGTTCCCACGCCGAGCGCCGCGCAGTCATCGCGCCAGGTACCCGGCTTTATCCCCCAAGCCCGGCACCTGTCACGCTGAAAGCTCCCACGCCGCCTTCGACAAGCTCAGGCCAGGACGGAGCCGCTCCTCCGCCAAACCCTGCGGCGCTTCCTGTAATCGCCCGCTGGAAGCGCGCGCTCCGCTGTTGAATTCTGAGTTGGCGGAGCCACAGATCCCCCGGATCTTCTGCGTATGGATCCCTTTTTATCCTGTGATCTGTGGTTAAAACCGCTGCAAAGAAGGGGTCCGGATGTTTCGTGATCAGATTCCAAAGCTCCGGCCTTGCATCTCTCTGGAAAAAAGCGGAGGAGGCGGGGATGAACTCTTCCGCTTATCAGATCCGTGTTGCTCAGCCCGAAGAGTATGCCCTGTTCGCAGACTGGGCGGCGCAGGAGGGCTGGAATCCCGGACTGCAGGATATGTCCTGTTATCCTCTGTGCGACCCGCAGGGTTTTCTGTTGGGGATTCTGGATGGAGAACCCATTGCCTGTATTTCGGCGATAAAATACTCCCCGGACGTTGCCTTTCTTGGCTTCTACATCGTTCGCAAGCCTTGGCGGGGGCAGGGATATGGCTGGAAACTCTGGCAGGCCGCCATGTCGTATCTGGACGGATGCACTGTGGGGCTGGATGGGGTGGTCGATCAACAGGAGAACTATCGCAAGTCGGGATTCAGCCTCGAGTACCGCAACATGCGTTATGAAGGCCGTTCCCAGCCGCAGGAGTCGGACCCGGACCTGTTGGATCCCGCTGACATTCCCTTTGCTGAGCTGGAAGCCTATGATCAGCAATTTTTTCCGACTGCCCGTAGCCGCTTTCTGCAGAGCTGGCTTAAAAGCGATGGCCATCGCGGCCTGGTACTGAAGGAAGCGGGGCGGATTTGCGGCTACGGGGTGATTCGCCCCTGTCGGAGCGGAGCTAAAGTGGGGCCACTTTTCGCGGAATGTCCTGAACAGGCGCAAAGACTGTTCCTGAGTCTGCAGGGGCTGCTGCCTGCCGCAACACCACTGTTTCTCGATGTGAGCGAGCGGAATCCAGCCGCCATGGCCTTGGCTGAGGGGCTGGGCATGACCCTCAGTTTTGAATGCGCCCGCATGTATCGCGGCCGGGCTCCGGAACTCCCCCTGGACCGGCTCTTCGGGATCTGCTCTTTTGAAGTGGGTTAAGCCCAAAGAGCTTGTAAGGTCAGAGGGTTCTGAGCTACCCATCAAAGATGCCAACGCTTCCTTCCAGGTACTGCTTCTGTTTGACAGCTCTTTTTCTGTTCAGTGGCTGCGCTTCTTCCCTGCGCAATGTACAGGTGATCCGCAATGTCTTTTATCCTGAGATCCCGGAAAACCCGACCTTGCTTGGAACAGATACCGAGGGCGACGTATTTGACCATAGGGCATGGACCACTCTGTTATCTGAGTTGGTCGATGATCAGGGCTTTGTTTGTTACACGAAACTGGCAGAGCGCGAAGCTCAGTTGAATGCCTACCTTGATGAGCTGGCTACTGCAGATATTGACAGGCTCTCGCGTTATGAACAGGCCGCATTGTTGATAAATGCCTACAATGCCTTCACCCTGCGCTTGATGTTGGATTATCCACAGGTGACTTCGATTCGTGACATCCCGGCGGCCAAACGTTGGAAAGACGCACGATGGATGCTGGCCGGTGAGTTGCAGAGTCTGGATGCGATCGAGCATGAGCTGCTACGGGTGCATTATGCCGATCCGCGTCTGCACATGGTGTTGGTCTGTGCCAGTATTGGCTGTCCGCCTTTGCGGGCAGAAGCGTATCAGGGTAGCCTGTTGCAAGCGCAGTTGGATGATCAGTCCCGACGCTTTCTCGCTTCGGAGCGCAATGCCCGTTACGATTCAAATGCGGATACCTTGTGGGTTTCTGAACTGTTGGACTGGTTCCGGGGGGACTTTGGCAGCAGTGATGCCGATCTGCAACGCTTTGCCCAACGCTATGGGCCGGAAGCCTGGCGCGGCCAGGTTCGTGAAGACAGTCGGATCCGATATTTGAAATATGATTGGAATGTCAATCAGTCCCAGGCCGAGTCATGCTCTCCATCCTTATCCCAACCTTAAACGAAGCGTCCTCTCTGGGTGAAACCCTGGCCTCGCTGCAGGTCGCCTTGGCTCATCCCGAGGACTGTGAAATTGTGGTCAGTGATTGCAATAGCCAGGATGAAACGGTGAGCATTGCCCACACTGCGGGAGTGCGGGTGATTCAGCATCCTCAGGCGAACAGTCGCGCCGCGGCTTTGAACCTGGCGGCAGCGGAGGCTCAAGGAGATCAGTTTTTGTTTCTGCATGCAGATACGCGGGTGCCTGCCTCTGTTGATCGCTGTGTGCTTGAGGCCCTGGAGGATCAAAAGGTCGTGGGGGGCGCCTTTAGCTTTTCATTGCAGGGGAGCCGCCCGGTGTTTCGGGTGATCGAAGCTCTGAATCGCATTCGCTACCGCGTGCAATGGCACATCTTTTACGGCGATCAGGGAATTTTCTGTCAACGTAGCAGCTTTGAAGCCATTGGGGGCGTGCCGGAGTTACCCATCATGGAAGATGCGGCTTTTTGCCGACGCTTGAAAACACAGGGCAAGCTGGTGCTGCGCCCGGAACGGATGATCACCTCTCCCCGGCGTTTTGTGGAACATGGCCCCTGGCGCATGCTGGGCTGGGATTTCTGGATGGTGCTCCGCGATCTGGTGGGCCTCAACAATCATCACTATGCACAAGCCTACCGCAAGCAAAACGAAGAGCGGGGCAGCTGACCCAGGTTATTCCGGCCAAACGGCATCGGTCATACGCTGGGCCAGCTCCCGGTAGCGGGGATCCTGACTGATGCGGCTTTGTCGGAGCAGGGCGGGAAGAATCAATCGATAGGCTACTCGTTTGGGGGTTCCCGAGCGGCCTAGTTCCTGTGCCCGGCTACTGCCTTCGGTTTGAATCAGACCCTGTTCATCCAGCTTGGCGAGTAGGGGAGCCCAGGCCCGGGTCATCATGGCTTCCAGTTCTTGCTTCCGCGCGGGCAGAGGACTGTGCAGCCAACAGAGCTGAGCATAGAAAATACCCACTCCCTGATAACTGACATCGAGCCCGCCCTTTTCCGGATTGATGCCGCCGGGTTGTTGCAGCTTCAAAGCCTCCTGCAGATAGGCATCCCCGGCTCGGAATAATGCGGGGTCCTCGGTGAGCGTAGCGCTCTGGAGCAATGCGGCCGCGCGGAGGTAATAACGGTGCGTGTAGGGTTCCAGATCCAGATGCGGACGCCGCTGTCGTTCCTCCGGCCGAATCATCCAGCGGGCCGCGGCATGAATTTTCGGTTTCCAGCTGAGAGCTTTGGCCTGAAGTTCCTTGCGCTCACTTTGTTGCAGGAGCAAGGCTGCACGGGCGGAGGCTTCGACAAAAAAAGAACTGCTGTGCAGGGGATCTCCGCTTCCGGGGAAGTTGCCTTCGGGTCCCTGTCGGGCAAAGCCCCAGTCCAGGATACGAATGCCCTTTCGCAGCAGGGGCTCATTCTCCGTGAGCAAGCCCGCCTGAATCACATCCACAGCATAGCGTTGTTGTTCGATATAGAAGGGCTCCTCCCGTCCGGGCTTCCAGCCGCGGTTTACGCTGACCGCTCCGTCATCTCCGACCCGGGAAACCAAGCGTCGGGGTTGGCTGTAGAAGCGTTCCCGCAGCAGAGCCTCCGGCTCGGCGGAGAGCAGCAGGGGGAGGGAGAGCAACAGGAAGAGGCAAGATCTCGGCATAGATTCCAAAGAAGGGCTGCCTCTGTAATATCGTAAAAGCTGCTTGAGATGGGAGACTAATCGTAAGCCCGAGTGGAGAAAGAACATGAGTACTTCTGATGATGCCCCTATGACCACCATGGATTGGGTCCTGACCCATATCCTTATGGCCTTGCCCATTGTGAACCTGATCTTTTTTGTGATCTGGAGTGTTGGTTCCGGAAACCGCAGTCGGGTGACCTATTGCCGGGCGCAGTTGTTGATCGTTTTCATGGTGTTGGCGATGATGGCGTTTCTTTCCTTATTGGGAGTGGGAATCGCTCCGTTGCTTGAACTGCTTCCACCTATGTGATGTGTGTGGGGAAGGATTGGGGGGTGTGTCGCGCCTGAAAAATCGTACTCGTACGCGTACGCGAATTCACTGGCTTGAGTAACGGCCTGCCTGCCCTGAGCTTGTCGAAGGGTGGCCTGAAGGCATACATCTAGAATGGGGGGGCTTGGGGATTTTATCGCACCTGAACAGTCTTACGCATACGCCAATTCTCTGGCTTGGGTAGCGGCCTGTGGCCTGAAGGCATACATCTAGAATGGGGGGCTTGGGTTGCGGCGTAGTCCCGCAGTCTCTGCGGGAAAATCATTTCAGAGCTTCGGCTTGGGTTCTGTTTCGCGCCCAAGATGGGCGCGGTCCATTGCGAGGGTTGTCGGAGAAGAATGGAGCGCATGCATCCTGCATGCGATGATAGGGCTGGGGTTTGTGTCGCGCCTGAAAAATCGTACTCGTACTCGTACTCGTACGCGAATATTCCGGCCTGGGTTGCGGCCTCAGTCCTGAGCTTGTCGAAGGATGGTCTGAGATTTGTCTTCTGCAGGGGGTTGGCCTACAGATGCCCTGAGGGGATGTTGTGGCTTGGGTTGCGGCCTGTCAGCCCTGAGCTTGTCGAAGGGTGGCCTGAAGGCCGACAGCTACTCTCTTGCGCAACCCGGGCGAAGTTAAAACTTCAGAACCCAAGCCGGAGCATCCGCTTCGTGCCCTTCGCGCCCTCCTACCCAAAGGGCATACGCCCATTGTGGCAGGCAGGTCGTGGTGAAAAAAAGTAGAACCCAAGCCCTCATACCGGATCCTGGGATCTGAGTTCGTTGACAACGCGTGTGTTGCTTAGTGAACGGAGAGGATCTGGAGCGTTCGACTGGCGAGGTTGATTTGCTCTCCGCTTTGTTTTTTGTACAGGATCTGGGCGAGCGGGGATTGCAGGCTGAGCAGATTGATCTGGTGGCCTTCGAATTCGAGTTCTTCCCCGCCTCCGGCGGGAACCAGCCAGTACCATTCCGCTTCTCCGCCGGGTTCGCTCAGTTCGACCAGCGCGCCCAGTTGTACGTTGTGGTTTTCGCTGGGGGTCATGGCGGTGATCTTGAGGAGCGCTTCCCGCATTTCTTCCACGCGCATGGCTTGTCCCCTGGCGAGGTAGGAGCTCTCGAGGGAAAAGGTTTCGTATTTGCTGCGGGCGATGTGCTCGGCATCGGTGGAAGTGGATGCGGTTTCTCGTGCCACCGCCTCCAGAGCGTCGACTTGTGCCTTGAGGTGGCGGATGCAGTGTTGGTGGAGATCTTTTTTGTTCATCGTCTGGGAGTAGGAAGTCAGGAGTCAGGAAGTCAGGAGTCAGAAGTCAGGAAGTCAGGAGTCAGATGTCAGGGAGTCAGGAGTCAGGAAGTCAGAAGTCAGCCCAGCCAACTACGGGGTCGAAATTTGTAAAAAAAGACGAAGGTCTCACATAAGGGAGTCAGGAGTCAGAAGTCAGAAGTCAGGAGTCAGGAGTCAGGGGTTAGGGGACCAGCTTGGGGGAAGGTTTTTTGCAGGGAAGGGGAAAGGTTGAGTGGCCGGTTTTTGGTTTTCGGTTGGCCGTCGTTTTGGCTTGGAAGTCAGGAGGTCCAGCTTGGGGGATGTGGCTGGGGCTGTCAATGCACGGAGTGTGGCTAAGCTCTGATGAATGCGGATGTCCACGACCTGCCTGCCACAATGGGCGTGAGCCCTTTGGGTAGGAGTGGATGTTCTGATTTTTAATAATACCACAGCCTTTGGCGGGGGCATGGCGTGTGTGCTGGTTTATGCTTCGGCTTCGTCTCTGGTTGAGGTTCTGCTGAAGAGGAGCACTGATGAACACGGATGTTCACAGCCTGCCCGTAGGTCGGAGCCCTACGGGCTTCGGCCAGGGATCCAACATGAGGGCTTGGGATCTGCGGGGGGCATGAAGTTGTATTCAACCGCGGACGGCGCGGAAAGCGCGGACCCGGCGTGGGGGCATGGGATGTGGCGTAGTCCCGCAGTCCCTGCGGGAAAATCCTCTCAGAGCTCCGGCCTGGGTTGCGGCCTGCCTGCCCTGAGCTTGTCGAAGGGGGGGGAGTTTGCCTCGTCCTTGGCTGGGTAGGGCATGG
>DIYK01000099.1 GCA_002429005.1 Verrucomicrobia bacterium UBA6056 | reverse complement strand
TCTGCCACCCCACAGAGTAGCTGCAGGCCTTCAGGCCACCCTTCGTCAAGCTCAGGGCTGGCAGGCCGCAACCCAAGCCAGAAGATTCGCGTACGCGTACGAGTACGCGTACGTCATTCTAAGCCAAAGGCAGAATAAAACCCCTACTCCGCCTGCAAGATGCAGGCGCTCCATTTTGCCAGAGAAGCTCTCACAATGGACCGCGCCCATCTTGGGGGCGAGACAGAACCCAAGCCCACATTCCCAAAGACGGAGCCATACAGAACTCCAAGCCCCCAGCCATCAGCATAGCCCCCATGCTGGTTCCGCGTCGTCCGCGTGGTCCGCGTGGTCCGCGGTTGATGATCTTCTTCAGACGCACAGCTCTAGCACGGCAACCCGGCCTTCACAGCAACCCGGCCTTCAGTGCAACACAGAGTTACTCTGGACGGGTGTCCAGGCCTGCACGCAGGGTCATCAGGTCTTTGAGCATCTGGGCATCAAAGGGTTTCTGGACGTACATGGTGTTGGGCAGGCCACTGGCACTCATCACCCCGGGATGGGTGCGTTTGAAACTGGCAAAGAGTACCACCGGAAGATCCGGATCCTGCTCATAGAGCCAACCACGCAGGGCGGCCCCACGAAGGTCCGGCAAATTGTAGTTCATCAGCACCATCGAGGGAGGCTCCGGAGCGATCGGATATTCATCCTGCATTTCTTTCGCATTACGGAAACGCATCGGGCGCAGATTCAAATCGAGCAGCATATGCTCCAGGTTGCGATATTCGCGGTCATCATGCTCGACCACCCAGGCCAATTGCAGGGCATCCTGCACATGAACATCTTCCAGAGGCTCACGGGGGAAACGCAACTCTGCCCGCATGACCACGCCATCTTCCTGATGCAGGGTCAAATCCGCGCCATGACTGTCCGCGAGGGCGTACCAGTCACCGCATTCCTGAGCCGCTTCATCCTGCTCCTCCAGCAATTCCGCTTCCATATCCGGGCGGAGGCCGGAGAAGGTGGCCATCCCACCCGCATCGCGAATGCGGACGCGCAGCATGCCATCCACTTCATCGGATTTAATCTTCACCAACACCATATCCTGAGCCAAACCATCGGCTACCCCGTCGAGCAGGCTGCCCAGTAAGTGTTCAATGCCCCGGCCCCGTTGTGTAAACACCGGGTTCCGGGCTTCCAACTGAAGTTCAAATCGCAAGCCGGGTACATGCTCTCGCAACTGCTCAGAGCGTTGATCCAAAAATCGGTGCAGATCCAAAGAACTGATCCGCTGGTTAGCTTCTTCACTCTTCTCAGCCAGGCTGCGGCTCAGGTGGCGCCCCCGTCGGGCCAACCCGAGCAAACGCTCTACAGAAATTTCCCGCCCCATGGCGGCTTGTTGGGTTTCATCCTCCAAATAACGGAAAAGCAAATCCAAGTGATCCGCAAAGCCTGGAGGAATCCAATCCTCGGAACTGGGAGTCTCCTGAGCGGCGGGAGCCGAAGCCGCCCCACTGCTCAGCATCGCAGCCATGCCCCGGGCGCGTTCCTCTTGAGCCCGCTGCAACAGATGCAACTGTTCAGAACTAAAACTGACGGCACGCTCCAACCCTGACGGCAACTGACGGGCAGACACACCACATACTTGCGCCAGGGTCTCCAGTTCCCGGCCTTGCCAGCCGTTTAATTTCAAGGGCCCACTGCTCAAATAGCCCAGCACCTTGCCCTCGTGCACAATGGGAGTTAACAAGCGCATCACGCCATAAGGACGGAATACTTGTTCTGTCACGGTGGCATGCAGCATGCGCCGGCGTTCATCCAACTGCATCCGCAAGAGTTCAAGACGGCCCTGACTGCTGACCTGAAAAGCCTCTTTGAGCGCCTCATCCAGCACCGGGTCCAAGGGAGCGCTTTCCGCCCAGGGAAGAAGTTCTTCCCGGATCCAGGGAATGGGCAGACTGGCAAACTGCTCGCGCAGCTCTTCAATCTGAGCACGGTACTGCTGAATGGATTCGGCGACGTTCATAAACTTATGGATTCTGCAGGCGTTTGAGAACCTCTTCAAGAGCTTTCTCTTCCACCCAGGTTTCACGTTCAGAAGGATCCACCCGCAATCGGGACTGCGGTTCCAGCTGACGGAACATAAAGTACTTGGGCCCTTCCGGCAGATTCACCTGCACCTGCTGATTTCCATAGGCCATCACCGTACCATTGAAGACACGGCCATCCACCGTGGTCAGGCGTACCGGATCCCCTACTTTCGCCCGGGGATATTCCGTATTGAGTGTCTTGCGGAATTCCTGAGCAATCTGATCCCGCAGTTCCAAGGTCTTGGAGCGTTTGGGGGTCGGAGTCGGGATGGGAGTCGAAGTCGGCGTGGGGGTGGCACCGAACATTTCCGGAGTAAAGGGAATCGGAGTTGGCGTGGGCGGAGGTTTCGGGGTCGGCGTCGGCAGGGGCAACGGAGTCGCCGTCGGCTTGGGCGGAGCTTTGGGAGTCGGGGTCGGCGCCGGAGCGCCGCCTTCCTCAATGGGTCGCAGCTTGTTATTTACCTGATCTTCCAAGGCCCGGGCCGCTTCGCGGTTGCGGCTCAGCAAAAGCAGTGCCGCCAATAACAGCGCGGACAGCACCATAAACAACATCCAGTCATACTGACGGATGGGTAAGGGAGCTAAGTCCTCGTCCTCATCCGCTCCGCATTCCGGACAGGGATGAGCATCTTTGGGAATGTAGGCCCCACAGGCTTCACAGACCCGATAACTCCCTTCCCGTTCGGGCTGAGCCTCGGGCTGGGATTCGGGCGCCGTTTCAGGCGCTTCAGCACCCAACCCCAGATCTACCATCGGGGGGTCCGGATGTTCCTCAGGACTCAAATCAGCTTCTTCAGTCATCGTGCGGACTACACCTTAGACACAGGCCATGCCATCTGGCAATGGCATTCGCACCTTAGATTCCCTGTTCGCGAAGCCAGCTGGAGAGCTCATCCTGCTTCAGAGTGACCTGCTTCATACTGTCCCGTTCGCGCACAGTGACCGTATCCTGCTCCAGACTGTCAAAATCGACGGTCACACAGAAGGGCGTGCCAATTTCGTCCTGACGACGATAGCGCCGGCCGATTGCGCCCGTTTGATCATAGAAACAAGACCAATTTCCACGCAGTTCATTATGGAGATCCCGGGCTTTATTCACCAGTTCCGGACGATTTTTCAGCAGCGGGAACACCGCCACCTGCACCGGAGCCAAACGCGGGGAGAAGCGCATCACGGAGCGCTTCTCATAGCCATCCGGCGTGGGCGCTCCCGGAGCCGCCTGCAAGACCTCCGCATCCGAATCGCCTTTCGGGACAAATTCTTCCGCAAAAGCTTCGTTCAGCAACACCAGCACCCCTCGAGTCAGACCCGAGGCCGGTTCAATCACGTGGGGGATCACCTTCTCATTTGTCTGGGGATCATGGTATTCCATTTTCGTACCAGAATGTTTAGTGTGCTGAGTTAAGTCATGATTGCCACGATGGGCAATCCCTTCCAGTTCGCCATAATCCGGATGGGTAAAGCCATATTTGTACTCAACATCAGCGCAAGCGGTGGAATAAAACGCAAGTTCATCACTTCCATGTTCACGCCGACGCAGGTTGTTCAGGTCAATGCCCAGAGAAGCCCACCAGTCGAGGCGGGTTTTCACCCAGTACTCATACCATTTGGTTGCTTCTTCCGGATGACAGAACCATTCCATCTCCATCTGCTCGAATTCCCGGGACCGGAAAATAAAGTTCCGGGGCGTCACCTCGTTACGGAAGCTTTTGCCCACCTGAGCTATCCCGAAGGGCAGCTTCACCCGCATCGTATCGAGCACGTTCTTATAGTTGATAAAGATGCCCTGGGCCGTTTCCGGGCGCAAATACGCCACATTGTCCTCGCCTGACGTGGCACCAATGAAGGTTTTGAACATCAAATTGAATTCACGCGGCGGAGTCAGCGTACCCGGCTCAGAGGCATCCGGTCCCCAGACCATGGGAATTTCCTCTTCCGCGATCTGAGTGTATTCCACCACTTCGTAATCAGCAGGATCTGCCTTCGCCACCTTCTTAATGCGTTTTTCCGCACGGGCTTCTTCACCGGTCAGCGCCGCAAAGCGGGTACCCTGTCCGTTTTTAGGGCGATACACCATCAAATGGTCCGCACGGTAGCGGGCTTTGCTTTCCCGGCAGTCCGCCATGGGATCATTGAAGCCCCCCAAGTGACCGGAGGCCGCCCAGACGGCAGGGTTCTGAATGATTGCGGAATCGAGGCCTACAATATCCAAGGCTTCGCCATCCGGTCCCAGAGGGGGACTGCGGACCATATCGCGCCACCAGGCATCCCGGAGGTTGTTTTTCAGCTCCACACCCAGCGGGCCAAAATCCCAGAATCCATTCAATCCCCCATAGATTTCTGAACTTTGAAAAATAAAGCCCCTGCGCTTGCAGAGAGCGGTCAGCGTTTCTAAGGGAATGGGAGAAAGAGAATCCGTTTGCATAAGACCGCTCCCCCTGCCGAAAGAAAGGCCTCCGGTCAAGCCCACAGGCGTCTGGAGCTGCAGGGATCCCCCCTGGCGGTCCTCATCCTATGATTTTACACCGTATTGAATGTCTGGATGGCCCTTTTGAGGGTCAGAATTTCCTGTTCCGCCAAAAGGCGTTCCGGATCAGCGGTCGGGAAGACGCAGACCTGTCTCTGCCGGGCGTGCCCGAATCGGAGGGAACCCTGCGTTTGGAAGCCCGTGGCGAAGATCTGGTGGTGCTGGTTTCTGGTGCGGTGCGCAGCGGTGTGGATCTGAATGGGGAGGCCGCCCCTTCTGAAATTGAGATCCAACCCGGGGATGAAATCGAATTTTGCGGTTTCCGCCTGCGCTATGTTCCAGTGCATCCCCCGGAACCTGCGCGAAAACGCAGCCGCTCCTTCTTTGAAATCGCCTCTGCTCTGTTTGTATCCGCACTCTTGCTGGGTCAGTTGCTCTTTTTAGTATGGACCACGCCCAGTTGGCGCTCCTCCGTGAATTCGGAGATTCTCCGCCCAACCCCGACCCCCATTCCGGAGCCAACGCCAACTCCAGGCCCCAGCCCAACCCCTCTTCCGCCCACGCCCACCCCCATTCCGGGTGAGCTGCCCCCTCA
>DIYK01000003.1 GCA_002429005.1 Verrucomicrobia bacterium UBA6056 | reverse complement strand
TAAAATGCACGGCCTGACCCTTTCCTCTGCCAGCCACCAGGTTGGCGGAACGATGAGGGACATGGGTAACACTTTATGCAACAACATAGGTTACACTTGCTTGAGGACTAAAGAGCTTGCATCCGAAGAGCAAGCCTTGTTTGGTACCGGAGCTGGTCCGGAGGATAGGGCTCTGCGGGGACGCAACCCGAGCGCCGAGGCCGGTGCCAAAACGGCAGGCGCGGAGCCTTCGGGCTCCCGCCTTTTTCAAGGTGGCCTGCCGGATGGCCGCAATGCGAAAAATCCCGGGGGGTTTGGGGGGCAGCGCCCCCCTCTGTACCGGATTACTTCGACTGCCAGCGTTTTTCATAAGAATAGGGTCGAAGGCGGTCGCGATCCCGTTTACTGGGAATAAAGCCAAGCTTGATATTTGCATAGCGGACTAGAATTTCTTTTCCCTCTTCTTCCAGAGCGACTCGTTGACCCGCAAAAGCCTCGCCAACCTGAATGCGCCTTCCCTCATATTGGATCATCCCATTTTCGGAGACCTTAAGTGTAAACTCACTGGGATCGTACAGAAGGTGTTTGATCTGTTCATCGAGACGGTTGGGAGACTTCTGATAGACCTCCGCAGGCACGCGCTGCTTCAGAGATTCATGCGGTCGCTCATAGTTGAACTCATGCCGCCAACGGTCCATCCGGAGCTGTTGGGCTTTGCGGTTTGCACTCGCCGGTGTGCAGCATTCGGCTTTCATGGTGCGGTGCATACGCTCATGACTCCCGTTGTCCTGAGGGCAACCCGGTCGAGTAAACTGAACTTCGATTCCCAAGGAAACCCACCAAACACTGAGTTTTGTGAGGCCTCCGGGACCTACAGAACCAAACGGTGCCCCGTTATCCACCCGGATAATTTCAGGCACTCCTTCCAAACGAAAGAGGCCTGAAAACGCCATACGAGTCCATTTCACTGTGGACTGGCGGAGAGCGCAGGCCCTGAGAAGATAATGACTGTACAGGTCTGTGATCGTCAGTGGCTCGAATTTTTCCCCATCACAGGTAGTAAACCACCCTTTGAAATCTACCGTCATCACTTCAAGAGGGCGTGTAGCTACCGTGAGTTCCGGGCGCTCAATCCGGTACACACCCCCACGTCTTCGCCGTTTTCTTACCAGATTGTTTCGCTTCAGAATGGCGTCCACTGTGCGGATACAGGGAGGGTCTTCGATTCCATACTGGGTTCGAAGACGTGTTTGGATTTTCTTGCCGCCCCAGGTGGGGTGAAGCTTACGCTCCTTGACGACGAGGCGTTCAACCTCCTGCGAAGTTCGACACGGTACAGAAAGGGGCGCTCGACTTCGATCCCCCATCGCGCCCACGCCTCCCTGCTGGTAACGAGAGATCCATTTATGAGCGGTTTTCCGCGAGATGCCGAATTGATTCGCCAGCTCACTCACGGTGTAGGTTCCTTCTTCAGCCAAGATGGCCATACGAGTTCTTTCTTCCATTGGGGTCACGTTTTTCCAGGGCATTCGCCCTTGTTAACGTGTAACCCATGTCATTGCATTATCTGTAACCCATGTCCTTACATCGTACCGGCTTCCGGCGTTTCCAGCAGCAGGTGGTAATGGTTGCTCATAAGCACATAAGCATGAATCCGCCACCCCGCCTGCTCCACGACCTCGCCAAGGGTGGATAGAAACAAACGTCGCCCATCATCGCTAAGAAAGATCTCCTGCCCATTGTTCCCCCGGCACATGGCATGATAATGGGCTCCAGGATATTGAATTCGAAGCGACCTTGGCATGCTGCCAAAACTAGGGCAGTTGTTACCTTAGAGCAATGTTAAAATGCACGGCCTGACCCTTTCCCCGCACCGGTTTTCACACCTTTTTCGGAGGGCAAAGCACCCTTCAAAACCCCCTTAAGTTAGTGCTATTCCGCCCTGACCCTTTTTCTGACCCTTTTTCCCTCCTATGTGACCCTTTTCCCTTTCCCTTTTCCCTTTTCCCTAAAGCTAGTACCATTCGGGACAGGCTCCACCTTAACATGTATTAAATTTTCGTTTTGATATTTTTTTCTCATAAAAAAAGGGACACCTTTCCCCTTAAGAAAATCATCTCCCAATTGAATAGATAATTGATGGTCTTCAGACTTAACCAATTCGAACGCACGCAAATAATATCTATTGGCTTTATTCATTATATCTGGGCACTCACGATCAAAGTACTCAACCAAACCCACTTTTTCGAAGGTAGAATTATTAAGATTATGTATAGCATTTAAAGCATCATCATCTAAATAAACTAAATTAACAAATGTTTCTGCATGATACAGCTCATTATCCGGATAATAATAACCATAAAAAAACAACAGATAAGAGAAAAATGTTAATATTAGTACACATACAACAAGGAGGACCTTTATTTTATCCATTTCACATCCCATAATAATGTAGCCTCTGTTGGAAACGATTCCGGATTTTTTTCTTCATCGATTTTAACATTATAATATTTTTTATGAGGGTCAACTTTGCAGGTAAATTTAAAGCATTCATCAAATCCATCCGTTACAAGCAGCTGATTATACAACCGGGCTACCGCCTCACAATCCATAGAGAAATTATATAAAGTTTTTAATCTTGAAACATCTTTTTCCTTTATTGGTTTTTCAACAGACCCTCTTAAGTTGATATTTTGAATTTTATTTCCAAAATTACCGTCCCCAACGGCACCCCAGGCTCTCTGCCAAAAATATGCTAATGCCAAGGCTTTTTCATCATTTGTATTATCAACATTAAATATAATATCTTCAATAATTTTTAATGTACCCATAGCTTCATGCACTCTATCGGAAGCATACGCAATTCCTTCAGTTTTCCATCCAGTACTAGTGAAATGAAAATTCCACCCTAATCGTATTGCATGATCAACATGCAGCAACTCATGTATAACTTCTGAGGGATCGTCATCTGGTGTATATTCATGCAAGTTATAACGTATAATTCCATATTTGCCAGGTCGTCTCGTATATGACATCGCAGCATTCGAATTTGTATTTCTACCGTATTGAACTAAATCTAAATATACCTCTAAAGCTGAGTAAATATTTTCAATTGGAATGACGCTACTAGCATACAACGAAGTTTTATCCTGCTTTATATTCGAAAACATAATTGAAAACGTGGTCATTCTAGAAAGACCAACTCCTCTGGACATCCCTAAATAATCCCAGAAATTTCTCCCATCATTCTCAATGAAACCGTAGAGGTTGTAGCTCCCATCTTCTTCGATCGGATCCCGATTCAACCAACGTCCAGTCTCCGCATCAAGATACCTGTAACCATAGTAGTAATACCCAGATTCTTGATCCAGATATTTAGTTGAGAACCCGTAGGGAGCGGGTGCGGCACCGGTACTGGCGATCGTGCGACCGAATGCATCGTACTCCAGGTGTGCTGTGATATTGCCGTTCGCGAGATTGATGTATTCACTAATGTTGCCGTTCGCATCGGATGTCGGCGCATAGAGTTTAGCATCCACTTCCGTCAACAACAGCCCGCCAACTCCCCCTGCCCCTTGCATAGTCTGACTCAGATCCAGTCCCCAGACATAGCGCTGAATGGGTTTCAGGGGGGCGTGCTCATCCATCTCGTACAACAGATTCCAACCATCGTACATGTAGCGCAGATCCTGAGTGACCACACCCAGATCTTTCACCAGTTTCCTGACTCGGCGTCCCTGTCCATCATAGGTATTTTCAACCGTGATATTGCCCACGCTGAAGCTCTCCATCCGGTTCTCCCCGGTCCAGCTAAGCGTCTTACCATCGCCACTGTCGGTAAGATTTCCGTCGAGGTCATAGACCGGGGTAGCTGTAGTTCCACCGGTGCTGATGCTCGCATACTGGTTTAGTGCATTCGGAACATAGACCTGTGGCACAGGATCTTCTGGCACAGATACCTGAACCCGGTTGCCGATCTGATCGAAGCTGTAACTGGAGCTGCCGTTACTCATAGTCGCAGAGGTGCCTTCGTTGCGCTCATTGTAGCCCCAGATATTTTCCTGTGTCGACTCAAATGCTTGACCATCATCTGTACGGTTTATGCGGCGCCCCCCGGCATCGTTGCTGTACACGAACTCACTGAGTACATAAATCGCATCAATGTCCGTATGGGTATTAAGCACCCGCTTGATCAGGTTTCGATGGGGCTCATAGCCCACTTCCCGTTGAAAATCATCGATTTTCACGGCATTCAGCATCTGGCTGTTGTCCAGATAGCTATACTCGGCAGTATACGCGGGGGTCGCAGGCTGTCCATTGACCATGCGTTGGTAGCTGATGCTATCCAGATGGCCGCTAACCGGATAGTAGGCGTAAGTCGTTTCATAACCACCTGAGAGGCTGAGTCCCTCGGGGCGACCGTCCGTTTTGTATTTGCGGGTCAGTACCTCGTTCACCAGTCCAGCCCAGGTTTCGGTTTCCAACTGGAACTGATCGTCATACCCATAGGTTTTCAGGCCAAAGTCATCATCTGTGCTCTTCAGGCGTCCCAGTCGGTCGTACGTGTTGGTGACCGTGGCCGTGCCATCGGAGTAACTGGTTGTTGCCAGTTCCAGGGTCTGTGGCACATAGCCATAGGTGGTAACCAACAGGTTATTGGCAGCGCGCGGCTGGCCGTCTGTTGTCCGCAGCCAGGTGCGGGTCTCCAGGCGACCATCCGGGGTGTAGCTGTAAACCGGTCCTCTGGGAATCGCCAGATTGAAGCTCGGGTCATCATCATAGCGTTTGGCCAGCAGCAAGCCCGTCGCCTCCTCATAGACCCAGGTCGTTTGATCCATTGCAGCGGTCAAGGTCGGGAGATCCGAGCTCAGCACTCCTGTGTCCGGATCCACTGCAGGGGCAAAGGTATGATTCGGATCCCGCAGGGTGAAGAGATGCAACATGCGATCATAGTCATCGAACTCGTACACGACCGGATAGGTGGAACCCCACTTCGCGGCCACGAGACCATCCAGCGTGTAGGCCGTGAACTCGGTGTTCAAATTGGGATCGGTAAGCGACTTCAAGCGATCTGTGCCCTCATAATAGGCATAGAGGGTTTCGTTGAGGGCGGGATCGATACGCTTGGCGATCAGATTGCTTCCCGCTTTGAACTCGATGCTATTCCAACCAATCCGCTCATCGCTGGGATCCTCCAGCATACGCGGCTCTTTGGTACCTACTTGCCGCTCCAGTTCGTCAAAGCGGAATTTCGTAGTCAGCCAGTCTCCGCTTTCAGGCTCCCGGCTTTCGCTTTGCGTGGTCAGCCCATTGATGTTGAGGCTTCGGGCATCCGGGCTGGCCGTAGTCAGGCTGGAGTCCTGCTCGCTGCGAGCGATCTGGTTGTCCCGATCCAGATAGCGTTTTGACGTGCTGATATTTCCATGGATGTCGATGGAGATGGATTCGGATACCAGGGTCCCCTTCCCGGCTTCGACTGTGCCCAGCCCGGTCAAGCGTTGCCGGCTGGATCCCGTCAAGGTTGGGGTATTTTTGCCATGGTCATACACATAACTTTTGCTCTCCATCCACCAGTCGTTTCCGAGTTTCACATAGAGGTCATCACTCTCCGTAATGCGATCCGGTCCAGCCAAGTTAGGCTGATCATCTCCATTCACATCGAGGTAGCTCCGGATCTGGTCGCCCAGCTCATCGTATTCCATACGGGTGGAGGCCCCGACTTCGGGAACCGATTCTACCAACTGCCCTTTGTCGTTGTAATCCCGGGTCGAGCTCAAGATCACACCCAGATAGCCGGGGCGCTCGGTCTTGATACCCTGCCCCAACATGTTGTTTGTGCTTTTGCTCCACATCGGGGATTGATCCAAAGCCGGTCCTGTGAACACCTGGGTCCAAGTGCTGCCATCGGCATTGTAGCCATAGAGGTAAAATTGGTGAGTCACCGCGGTTCCAGTCACGGATTTGGTGCGACCGTCGAGATAGCGCTCGGTAATCACGGTAGACCCGTCGGGATTGTTCTGGATGACAATGCGGTTTGCATCCTGGTACTCGGTGCTGCTGATGCCACCGGTATGCGGATTACTGAAGGTGCGACGACCCAGGCCGTCATATTCATTGATGCTGGTCAAGGACAGCGTATCAGCCCCATCCCGGGTGGTCTCCATCAGGACACGTCCGGCCGCATCCAAGATGTATTCGGTGATCAGATGTTTCGTAGCATCACTGGGATGGAGTTTGATTCGTGCCTTCACCCGATCGAGTTGATCATGTTCCGTTTTGCGGGTAATTCCCTGGCTGTCGGTAATCAGATCTGCAGCACAACAGGAGGCCTGACGATCCTGGGTGCTACGCTCCCCCTTGGAATTCAGGGTTTCGGAGAGGTAGCCGTAGGCGTCATACACACGTTTTTCCCAGCTCAGGGTTTCGTAGCTCCCCGGCCCGGTGTAGACCTGCGTTTCAGAGTAGATGCTATTCCCCCGGCGGTCCTGAACGATGAAGCGTTTGGTGGTTTCATAGGGTACTTCCCCATTCTCGCCCTCCTCCGTCATGGTGACCATAAAATCGTCCCCGGGCTGATTGGGCAGCACCGCGGAATTGGCCACATCCCATGCGACCAGCGCATAGCTGTAGCGGGTTTGGGTCATGTCCGGGCGCTGTACCGACTCAACCCGTCCCTGATGAGGTCCAGAAGCCACGTAGGTGGTGGTGCTTCGCAGGTTTTCGGGATCCCCGAATGCAGCATTGGGGCTGGCCGCACGCTCCACAATGTCCACGCGTTGTCCATTTACGACGGTGTAGGCGTAGAAGGTCCGACCAACAATCTGGCCATTGATTTTGCGGGTAACGGTACGGGGGCGGCTGTCATTCAGCAGCGGAACATCTCCGGAAAGCAAAGGACTGTAATCATACAGAGTGGCCTGTCCAAGGTTCTGGCCCTGTTCCACGTTTGCGGGGGGCATCGCGGGAGTGTCCATCCAGGGGCCAAGTTCGATGCTTTTGCGTCCACTGAGATCATAGGCACAGGCCATCCAGGAGCCATCGTAGTTCCGGATGGATTTCAAGCGGTACAGAGAATGTGGCGCATTTTCGTTTTGGTAGTACTCGTAGAGCGTTTCGAGGTTCAAGCCTCCGGGATCTTTCACCAAGCGTGTTCGCCGGGGTATCTCCCCCAATTGAGTCATCTCCAGAAAGCGTTCTTCGGTTACACGTTGATCCAAATCCCATCGCCAACCATCCGTTTGTCGGTAGAGGCCGTTGCCGCCTGCCGTGTAAGATTTGAATTGGCGGGCTCCATTCGTGACCCCATCCACTTTCATTTCCCACTCGTCACTCCCTTCCGTGTAGCTAAAGCGGTATGTGGTCACTTCCTCATCCACATCAGAAACTAAGGTAAAGGCGTCGAAGCTAGCCCCGGGCTGGCTGACCGTATATTCCTCGATCGCTTTGACGGGAAGATTTTCCGCGGTTACAGTTTTCAGCGTGTATAACCCGTTTTCCTTCATTGGATTGACGTCCTCCGGGTTGTAGACCCGAATTGCGTACGAGTTTGTGCTGAGCACATCGATGTCTACAAAGACTTCCGGCCCCATAATTTGGCGAAATTCCCCTTCGCTTCCCCGGATAAATTCAAAGCCTGCCGTGCCGTAGTCGATCAGACGGCCAGTTGGGATGCGTTTGCTGAGCAACTCACCAAAACCTGCTTGAGATGGATCAGCACGATACCGGAACACGTAGCCATCTTCGGTATGGAGATCATAAGCAAAAGGAGCCTCAGTTACGGGCTGCCCTTGTGCATCGACCATAATTAATTTCTGTTCCTTTACCCCTTCCCGACCTTCGGCCCGTGCCGTGCTTTGTCCATCTTCAAAACCGAACCATTGGCTCAGTCCCAAATTGTTTTGAAATTTCAAGCTCGAGGGATCCCCTGCGGCTGTGGTCCCTCGGAAGGAAGAGAGATACAAGGCTCCACCCCAACGCAATTTCAATGAATGAGGGGTGAAGGAGCTTGCGTCGAGTAAGTTCTGATGAAAGACCAGGCTTCCTCCACTGACGCCAGAAGCAGGAAGACCACTTTTGAGCGGAAACTGAATCAGAATGGAGCCATCCGGTCCTGCTTTGAGCGCCTGATCAGTATTACAATCCATACAACTTGACGCACGTGGATCACATTTTACACAATCCAGATTCTGCTTATCATTCTCCGACAGGTTAATCATGCCCAGTGCAGGGACAGCACTGAGGAGTATCCAGAAAGAAAGAGTAGAGATGCTTCGTAGGGTCTTCATATTCGGGTCAATTTCCCAAGGGCTGGGTTCGTTTTAAAATCTGTTGCTGGGCCGCATTGGCCGCACTTCGTAGAGGAGGCAGGGTCTGTTCCTGCTGGTATTCGGCCAAGAGTGGGAGCACATCCGTACCCCCATGCTGCCCCAACACTGCCAGAGCAGACATACGCAGCGGCATGGATCGCTCGGTTTTCAAAATGGTTTTGGCCAACTCTTCGCTCTGTGGATGATCGCTTTCGGAGGCTAACTGCAACGCAGGGCTCCGGTTGGCCAAAGATTGTTTGGGATCTGCAGCTACCGCAAAAGAACGCTGTTGTAAGCGAAGGAAGGCTGCTTCGCTTAGATCGTTTTGAAGACTGATGGAAATGAGTGCTGTCGATGCAAGTGAATCATGGGGCAGGTCACTCAAGGACCATAAGACGTTAAGCGAGGTCTGTTGCTTTTCAGGAGAACTACGGGGTCGCAACACGCCTAAATGCTGAAGTGCATAATCACGCCAAACCGGGTTTTCTTCAGCATCTAAAACGATTTTTATCAACACGTCTACGATAGGGTCAACCGTTTGCTTGGGGTGATTGAGGGTTTCTAAGAGATCATTACGGATGGTATATTCCGGGTGATTCCCGCGTTTGGCTTCAGGAAGCGGTTCTACCAGATAGGCCAGAACCGCTTGCAACTGCAGGCTGTCCAGAGGAGGCGTGATCTGGGAAACGGCTCGAGAACGTTCCTCCAAGCTTCTACCACTGCGGGTATCCACTACCCACTCTACTTGGGCATAGAGCGGCCAAGCTGCGATAAGCAGCAGCGCTATACAGCTTCGAAATGTGCGAGGGCTGATCATGCTTAGCGGTTCCCCAGACGAATACCGGTTTGGGTGTCATAAAACCACATGCGGTGGCAAATCACATCCTTGGAATCCGGGGTCTGGAAGATGCGATAGATCAGGCGCCCATCCTCGCCGATATCCGCCTCCGTCAACTCAAGGATGCGTGTCCCGTTTTCGAAGAGCAAGCCGGAGGTGCGTGTTTCAATCTTGATGCGCATGTTTTCCGGAATGTGATCAAAGATCATCGTGGCTTCTACCAATTGGCTGCCATCCGGATAGGTGCTTACCACCTCATATCGCCAGGTTGGTTTGGGGTTGAAGGATTGCAGGACCACATGATCTAACACGGGGCCCTCTTCTCCCAGACGCGCCACAAGGGTACGGGGCAAGGGTTGTAGTAAGCGCAGATTGATGACCCGGGGATCCTGCATGGGAGGAAGTTCTTCCAGGGAAACCCCTTCATCCACTTCCAACACAGCTTCTTCAGGAAGTTCATGAAGCGTCCACTCTTTGGTAAAGTTGGCCTGAAGAGAAAGTTTCTCCAAGGGGAAGCCTCCGCCGACCACCTTCACCGTGCTTTGCGTTTGCAGGAGGTTGCCCTGATCCTCCCAGCTACAGTTTACAGTGAAGGTTCCTGCCTGGTCGAAGAGATGAGCATGTTCATCTTGAACGCTGCCGCTGTAGGTGCTGACGCCCACCACTTCGATGGTCACCGTGCCTGCGCTTGCCCCGGCTGGCGTTCCCGAAAGCAGCAGGGAATCATGCTGGCGAATCACGATGGGATCCACAGCCTGAGGAAAGAGGTTGGTCGGGGTCCATTCAATGTTCAGCGTGGACTGCGCTCCAGTGAAACTGTTTTCGATATCCACCTGGGTCAAGGCCGAGGGCAGCAAAGGCACATCCGCATACCAGTTCTGTTGAATGCCCGGTCCGGCAGCCAGGGACACCGCGGGTAAGGCTGTGCTGCTCAGGCTGAGTCCATCCCGGTACGCGCTTTCCCCTTCGATGCAGACCGGGGAAACAAAACTGCTGGCTGGGGCAGCCACCAGCAAGCTGCTGCCTTCCAGTTCGTCCTGCCAATCCAGGCTGCCATTTTGATCCGCATCCGGACCGCCGAGCTCAATCAAGCGTACATTGCGAATCCCCAAGCGGGAATTGACGTTGGTGTTCCGCCAGGTGAAGCGCACCTGGACCAGGCCAGCCTGTAGTTTCGGGGTCAGAAAGAGCGCTTCTGCGGGCTGTCCCACCGGGGCAAACAGATCCAAGGTGGATCCCAGTACGGCTCCGAATTGTGCTTCGATCTGAAAACGCCCCATGCTGCTGAGGGGGTTTTGCTGTTCGACTTCAATCTCCACCACATAGAATCCATCCGCAGGAACCGTCAGCGGATAGGATACCGATCCCCCACTGCTCTGGGCGACCAGGGTTCCGTCTGCATGTTCGATCCAGGATCCCGTGAGGACCTGAGCTTCAGATGCGGCGGCCGTATCCAGTTCGCTCCGGGTACCGTCAAACCATGCTTGTGTGGCGTCCAATTGGAAACTCTTGACCACCTGGGCATCGGAAACGCCATCCCCGGAACTGTCTGCCAGATTCGGATCTGTCCCGGCAAAAAATTCTTCCACGTTGGTGAGCAGATCCGCATCCGGATCCGCATAGATATAGGGGTTGGTGGTGTAGATATCGTGCTGCAGGATCCAGGCTGCCGGGATCTCAGGCAGTTGTAATAAGGACAGCTGGGGATCCAACTGATGTACCAGCGCATCAAAATCGCTGAGTCCGTCTCCATTGCTGTCAGCCAGTAAAGCGTTGGTCCCGACTACCATCTCCTCATAATCGCTCAGACCATCGCCATCGCTATCCAGACTGAAATCAGTTCCAGCAGCCACCGGCAGAAAGCGAGCCGCCCGCATGGGCATTTCGTAACGGTTGTCCGGGAGTTTCACGCCCACGGAAAGGTGGTCTTTCCCCTGATGTTCCACCATGATGGCTTCGATTTTCAACAACTCACCCGCCTGCAGATGAATGGGAGGGCTGAGCTGGGCCGGATTGGAGAGCCATTCCTCAAAAAGGTTATCCTGAGAAGTGGCAATTTTGGTGGCCACGCCGTTTTGGTGGATCCATAACTCTGCAAAACGGTCTGCCGAGAGGTAGAACTGATAGTCCCCCGTCAACGGGGCGACAAAACGACCAAACATGCGACGGCCGTATTTGTCGGAGAATCGTTCCTGCACCGCAAAGCGTTCACCATGTGGGGGGTACAGGCGCTCCTGCTGGGGGTTGAACGGATAGGAGGTTTTCTCGAACAATTCATGAAGCTGGGTATTGTTGGAGTTGATCCACCATACCTGCTCTACCAACGCGGTCGCATTGTCGAGGGTCTGGTTGTAGTGAAGGGGATCGGTCCCCTGTCCGATTTCCAGCGCGTTCACCCACAGGTCGCCATCAGCATCTCCATTGAGGCCACCACTTATGCTGTAGAACGAGTCTACATCCCAACGGATCTCGGTGCCCTGGCTGAGTCCAAGTCCGTAGAGTGCTTTCATTTCATCTGTGCTTAGGGCCTGATTCCAGATCTGCACCTGATCCAAGGCACCATAAAGCGCTTTCCAGCCCTGGGTCTGGCCGTCGTGACTCAGGCTGTAGTCCGTAAGCTGTCCCAGTCCGGCGTCATCGCCGTGAGTGTAGACCTGCATGCCCTGGGTACTGCCCTGCTCGAAGGCCTGGCCATCGAGGATGGCGCTGAACACGTTATTGCGCAGGGAGCGGGGTTCTGCAGAAGCATCCAGGCGCAGCACCACATGATGCCAGGTGTTTTCCTGCACCCGTTGGGTGCTCTGCCAGCTGCCCGGCCAGGTATCGATGTCGTTGGCCGCGCTATCCTGCTCAATGTCCCAGGCCCCGGCGTAGAGCACGCCGTTTTCGACATAGAGGTTGAAGCCCCGGGAACTGCCGCCACTTTCGTAAATCATCTGACGGCCAAAGCCAAAGTGGTCGACCGTGAACCAAAGAGAAATGGTGCGTTCGGTGTAGGGACCGGCCGTATTGAAGGCGTCGTGATCGCCAATCTGGATTGCGGCTCCGTCCTGAAGTTTGATTGCGCCGCCAAAGACGCCGTCCTGTGCCAGATACTGAGGGGCCCCAACGGCCGTGGCGCTGAGCTTGCCCTGAAGATCGGAGGCGTCGCTGTCCAAAGGAAATTCGGCCACCAAATTCTGTGTTGGAATCGTATTGGGAGTGAGCGGATCGAGTCCCGAGGCTAGTTCGTGGGGATCGTCAATGCCATCGCCATCCGTATCGGCCAGACTGGGGTTGGTTTTTAGCACCAGTTCTTCGTAGGCACTGGACAACCCGTCCCCGTCGGGATCCTGAAGTGCGTCCCCCACTTGATAGAGTCGGGCGGAGACTGCGGCGGGATGCACGCGGGCCCCGGCCCCGGCGTCGGTAACTGTATGCTGTTCTCCGGCACCAAGCACCACGCCCAGTTGTAGGATCTTCCAAGGGGCCGCCACGTCGTAGCCCTGGGGGAAGCTCAGGTCCTGGTAGAAGAGGTCTACCGTGTGGGAAGTGCCGGGAGCGGTTTGAATGCTCAGCTCTACCTGATCCTGGGCGGCATTAATGTTTACCGCCTGAATTGAGGGCAAGACTTGATCGTTGAAGGGGCCAGCCACCTGCCCTTGCACCTCAATGGCCTGAGCCCCTTTCACTTCGAGGAAATACACTTGGTTGCCCAACAGGGTTCCGGGCTGCGCGGGATCGGCGACCCCGGACCAGCTGATGTTGCCCTGATCGTCCTGTAACCAGGCCTGGGGAAGGTTGTTAGGGTCATTGAGTACATCCGCATCATTGATACTCAGTCCGGAAGTCCCCAGCAGATGCCAATTCCAAGAGGTCAATGGCTGGGTGGAGAGTTGAGGCGAACTGACATGAATAAGCCCTTGGGATAAGGTCTGCAGAATCGGAGTTGCGGGCAGCAGACCACCCTGACTGAAAGAAAGAGGGCTCGTATTCGGAGCCAGACGCAAGCCGAGAGGTTTTCCCGGGGTCAGCAAAATCAGATCTCCGCTCCAACCGCTTCCGGGGCTGTAGGTTGCCGTTTTCCAGTCCTGCAACAGGGCATCCCACTGGGTCAGAATGAGGCCGCTGCCACTGTGCTGTCCATCAAAGGCCTGACTGCTGTCTTCTTCGGAAGGAAGAATCGGCATGGGCAGAAAAGTGGTTTCCGCATCGCTCACCTGCAAGGTGCGAATCACCCCGGGAGGTGGCAGTTCGGCCCGTAAAAAGCAGGCTGAACAGAGCAGCCAAAGCCAGAAGCTATAGCGAAATCCTTTCCAAAAGGACGCGGAGAAATAGGTGGAACGCATCATAAAGATATCCGAAGGTTGAAGTGCGTTCCATATGCCCAAAAATAGACCCAAGTACAACGGAATATGTGTTCGTTTTTCAGGCGTTTTTTATGAAAATACAAAAGGGTATTGCGTAATATGACCACCGTGACCAAGTGCACGAATTCCACAAAATGAGATCAGGGATACTCCCTTAGATAGCGGGATGTTTGTGGGGAATGACTGTGGCATGGATAGGAAGAATACTAGGCAGATTGGTAGGCAGTATGGATGTTTTTTTTTTACCACGAAGGGCGCGAAGGACACGGAGCTTGGTTGGGGGGCTTGGGTTCCGGCTCGGGTTACGAAGGTTGTGGTCTGATGGAGTTTTTTTTTTTACCG
>DIYK01000044.1:35582-35808 GCA_002429005.1 Verrucomicrobia bacterium UBA6056 | reverse complement strand
AAGTTATCAAAGGTTTGAGAAAAACGCCCCTTTTCCTAAGCTGATCCAGGGGTGATTCCTCTTCCCTTCAGGCGGGGTGCATGGCGGGTGCATGGGCTTTGCAATGGGCTTGCAGGGGTTATTTGGAGGAGCCAGTTTCCTTCCTGCAGGGGCGACAGTCTCTGTTTGGGGCTTTGCCAGGGTGGTTTATCTTTGATTCCGGCGGCCATTCACACGGATCGGTGTT
>DIYK01000044.1:245-35514 GCA_002429005.1 Verrucomicrobia bacterium UBA6056 | reverse complement strand
GCCATTCACACGGATCGGTGTTCTCCGGGCACGCCCGGCACCTGCCGTATGATATCCCGCCCCCTATGAGGGAGCATATCCCGCCATCCTTATTGTTACAGTCAGTCCAGTGTAGGCACCTCACGTCACTGACACCGTGTTCGAATAGGAGACGCTGAAGGATCCGAAATCGCGGCATCCTTCATTTATATCGTTGGTGTACGTTCCCCCAACCGGCGTTCTCCCAGTGACCTTCACCCATACCTGGAACGATCTGCCTCCCCCGGCCATGTTGGTTATAGTCAACTTCCACATGTTGGGAGTGCCGCTTACCCATTCCAGTGTGACCGTACATGCCCCTACGTCGGACCAGGCCCCCCACGCGCCTCCGCCGAGAGGTTGTTCTCGGATCTCAATCGTGCCAGACCCCACCCATTTTGGAGTTGGGGATTGAACTGCGTTCACAATTACAGGCCCGTTCTTTAGGCGTCTCTGGCTGGGCTTGTTGTTAATTGAGCCAGAGCAATCCGACGAGCTGTAGCCCACGCCCTCAAACAGGGCCTCCACGGCCAAACTGTACAGGAGATCATCTGCCGGGTAATCCTCGGGATCCGGATCTGAGCCTGGCGTGTATGGCCAATCTGGGAATGTTGGAGGAACCGGGTTCCATTCCTGGCTTTCGCAATCGATTGGGCAGGTAGCGCAGCGAACTACTTTTCCGTTCGCGTTCCGGTAGACCTTGCCCCCGAGCCGCCAAACCTTGGTCACGAGCAATTCTCCGTGTTTTCGTAATCCAGATCCCCTCCGGATTGGATCGCCGGGAAGTCACCCCCAGTACTCGAAGCACTTGTCCAGGTGATTTTGCTTCCGTCCCAGTATGGGATTGCGTTGGCACCGGCCGGAGCATCGCTGAGTTTCCACTCGGAATTGGCATGATCCCACCAGGGAATTTGCCCGTTGGCTGTACCCGATAGAAGGTCCTTCAACTCATCAGGAATATCAGGGAGCGTCGTTACGGTTCCGTAGAGGTCAGATGCCAGGATCTGTACCTTCTGAAACTTGATCGTCCCAGCATCTAGAAATGGCAGTAAAACTTCCCGGCTTTTGAGGTGCCTCGCGCCCTGGTCAGCGGATTCGGCGTGGGTGATTTCCTTTGGGTTCAGATCTACTTTGTGATCGTCTGTGCCGTCGTTCCCTTTGACCACAAATTGGTCGCGCTGACCGTCGATAAATGTGGTGTTGATTCCTGGTAAACTTCCGCCGATTTCCACCTGGCCGTCGCTGTCATTTTCAGAGCTGGTTTTCTGGTTGCTACTCCAGGCAAATCGACGGGTTCTGAGAGCACGGAATAGAGCCACAAGGGAATCTGCCTCGATGCGTTTTGGAGGCCCGAATTGGACGATTGTGCGCCCCTCATCAAACTGTTCAGTGAGGGTCTGAACTGCTGCGTCCATCGTGGCCCATTCTGTGCGGCCGCTGCTGAGGTTAAACAGGCTCCCCGGCGAAATTATGAGGTCGCATTCATCCTGTTCGTATGTGAATTGGCCCTCGAAATGGAGCACACTCCAGGAGTTGTAAATGGCAGTTGCAACACCCGTCGGAGTGTTCTCGCCACTGTCAAACGATGCGGTTCGTTTATAGCTGGAGGTGAGGCCGTCTGTTGCAACTACAGGGACCTGGATTTTCTGGTTCTCAACCGAGTCGAAGATGTCGAATCCTTCCCCCAAGTCATAGCTGATATCCCAGGTCAGCGTTTCATCTTCTGTATTCACGGAAGTGAGCCAATCCGGGATCATACCTTTGACCAAAAAACGAGGGTAATTCTCGACGCCATCACGAGACACGGAGTTGATGAACAGTTTCTCGTCCGGTAGCTCACTCAAGGCAGGATACATCTTCTTCAAAAAGGCTTTGTTGATCAAGGGAACCGGAAACTCGTCCACTTCAATTCGAGCGGACATGTAGGTCCGTCGGGAACCCTCCAAATCAAAGGTCATGAACACGGTTTCCAGCGCACCTGTGTTTCCGGCCGTATCCTCTTCCGTAGTGACCCAGGTGTTGTTCCCTTCGCTGTGTGTTTTTTCGTAGGTTATGGAGACTCCTGGAACCTGCAGATCATAGCGAGCCCGAATGCCGATATTGCTGCCATCCGTGAGGGCTTTGCTAACTGAGGAAAGCGACGCCCTCGAGACACAGTTAAAGGTCGGCGGTGAAGTGCTATAATCGATCCATACATTCAGGGTAGGCAGCCAACGAAGCATGGCTTGAATGACATCCGCGCAGGTTACGTTATCACGCTCATCTAGCGGCAGTTGGGCGGTAGTGGAAATGGTTCCGATTTGAAGGTCTACACCTCGACTGATCGCCCAGGAAACCGCATCGGAAATCTGCTGGGTTGCACTCCACCTGGTGCCGGTGGCGGATAGCCCAAGAATCACCCGTGTTTTTGTGATGGTTTCCTCTGTCTGCGTACTGGTGTTGTAGCTCTTCCAGGATTGCTGATAGGCGACCTTCTGCAGATCATTCCACGGCCCTGATATCACGATCTGTTGAGACTCTGAATTTCCGGCACCTTCCCGCGGAATCGACGAGACTTTCCCCGAAAAGATCAGGGTCGCATCTCGGCGAACCTGGACGGCCGTTCCATAGGAGATGAATGGGCTGTCAGTTAATGCCTGGGAAGCCTGGTAGTTGAATCGAAGTTCATCGACAGAGGCCTGCTTGCGAACCCGCGTCACATTGTTTGCAGGAAGGTTGAGCCAATTCGTGCCACCGTCTATGCTGTATTCGTAACTGGCCATGATCAGATGGGTAGGTTGTTCAGCTTCTCTTCAAGTTCTTTTTGTTTCTGTTCGTATTGCTCCATCTTCAGGACAATCCTGAAACCGAAGCGCTCTTGAGCAGCAGCCATTTTGTCCATTGATTTGACTACCTCCTCTTCCCCTTTCTGAGCTGCATTAGCAGCCTGTTCTGCAGATGAACGCATGGACTGAAGGTTGCCCAATGTTTTTTGGTAAACTTCTACTGGGTTGAAGCCCACTGCACCTTCAACATCCTCAGCAATGCGGCCTCCCGATTCTCCTACTCGCTCGCCAATGTTAGACTTGGTTTCATCAAAGCTGTTCCGGGCATCATTGAGGGCTTCATCGATCTCTTCGGGGTTGCCCATGGAAGCGAGCTGTGCGGCGAGTTCCGGATTCTCTTGAAGGAAGCGCATCCGGGTTTGCCTTTTTGCACGGCGTTGGAAGCCTGACTCAGGAAGCGGGCCTGCGTGGCCAGCAGCTTCTTCGCCGAATTGTTCCGCCACTTCCTCCCGAGACATTTCTTCGAGAGCTTTTGCTGCAGCTTTGGTGCGAGCGCCTTTCATGAAGTCCATCTTCATGACTTCTTCTTTGAAGGCTACGGCCATGGCTCTGGAGACACCAACGAAGACGCCAATAGACCCTTTAACCAGCTCTAATCCGGTTATAAACATGGTTCCGACGGCCTCAATCAGGATATTCTTTAGACCTTCGCCGAGATTCTTTAACCCATCGGAAGATGTGATGCTTTGCCAAGCCTCAATAGCGGTACTGACCCCGGCAGCAATGCGCTCTCCTAGGGAAATTGCCCCCTTTGCAAGGTTCTCAGCAAAACTCTTAAATGCATCGCCCTTCCTGATTTCATTTAGCTTATTGACGATGGCAGTCACCGAATGACGAATGCGTTCATCGAACTCTCGACCGAGATCATTGGTGAAGGCTTTTAGGGTCTGCCAAAGTCGCAACCAATGAGCCACTTCGGATGTGACTTTTTGGGTGGCAACGCCAAATTTATTTGCTGAATCTTCAGCAGACTCCAGGTCTTTAACCGCACTCCCAAAGTTCGCGCCTGTAAGAGCGTTGATGCCCTTCAAGGATTCAGCCCCGAAAATCTTTCTTAGTGCATTCTGTGAATACTCGGCTGATTTTGCGACCTCCTCCAGGGCCTCTTGAAACGTCCGTGTTTTTCCCCAGCCATCTCCCAGTTCAGCATTCAAACCCATCATCGCGTTACGAATCACGATCATTGCTGTGGCAGTTGGGATCCCTTGCTTTGTGATGGAACCAGCAGCCGCCAAAAGTTCATTCAGCTCAACACCCATTGCTGCAGCGTCAGGTGCTGCTTGAGAAATCGAAGCAGCAAGCTGACCGAAATTCGTTTTCCCGTTTGCGACCAAGGTGAATAATTTATCTGCAACTGCTGACTGTTGCTCAGCCTCGATACCAAAGGAGTTGAGAACGGTCGTAATTCCATCAATGGCCGTCTCAACATCTGCGAGAGGATCCACCACGGAAATATTCCCCGCTGTCCGGAGGAAGTCGATGACGTTGTCTTTGGGTACTCCGGCGGAGAGGGCTTGATAGAAGCCTTGGGCGAGTTCGACTTTGGCGACCCCGAGTTCAGTGGAGAGGTCGACGACTTGGGAGCGGAGCCGGCGGAACTCGCCCCGGCCGACATCCATCATGGTCCAGGCCTGGGACATGGCGTGGTTGAAGTTGACAAACTCTCGGGTCGAGGCGGCCAAGGCTCCGACGGATCCGACGGCGAGAGTCTTGAGGGCTTTCTTTGCGACCCCGACGCCTTTCTTCACTCCGCTGCCTGCGGCCTGCCAGGATTTGCTCCAGGCTTTGGCTGCGCGGGAGTTCTCTTTGGTCGACTTGGTGAAGCGGCCCATTTCGTCGCGGCCTTCCTTGATGCCGCGTCCCTGTTTCTTCGTGCGCAGGATGATATCGAGGATCTTACTCATTGATGGCCTCCAGGGCGTCTTCTGCAGCGTCTATGGCGGCGTTTACGATGTCTGCGTCTTTGGGGAGGACGGTCTTGTCCTCGGGGATCTCGGCCCGTTTGGTGAGCCAGTAGATGACGTTGATGTCTCCGCCGTCGTTATGCTCGATGAGGGCTCCGAAGGAACGTGCTCCGGGTGTGTCTTTATCGAAGAAGATTGGCACCAAGTTGCCAAACTGTCTGGCCGTCCGGCCGTGCGCTTCGGCAACGGCCGGGATGGTGAGGAATTTGGCTCGCTTGGGTCGAATCGTTCCGCCGTGGTAGTGGAGCGCTGCCCCTGGGTGATCGATACCCACGCGGATGTCGTCCCCCTTTACTTCGTGAAAGGTTTGAGCGGCAGCATCGTTCCAATAATGGGTGCGGCGGCCGCCCAGGGCATTGGGTTTCCGGTCGCGTTTCTCCAGGTGGCTGCGTACCTCATCAGCTGCCCCTTGAGCAGCTGCTTCTCTGAGGGTTGGATCCTGCCCGGAGATCAAACGCTCCAGGACATTGATTGCCGGAGTGACCTGGTCATCAACTGAAACGGTGAAGCTCATGATTCGAGTCGGATTTTTCCGTCTTGGGTGAGGGTTACACGGTTCGCGAATGCCTGCAGCAAGGCCGTTGCAAGAGAGCGGTTTTTCGGCAGCGATACTTCAGGCTGCTCCGGAGCTTCCTGTGCGGCCGCTTCGCTGGTGAGTTCATCGAGGCGAGGAATTTCCAGACCCATCTCTTTCGCATTCCGGCGGGAAACTGGGCGGACCCACATGCCGGATCCGAAGTCATACGGTGGGTATGGCAGCCCGAACCTTGAGATGCCCTGCCACACCGGGTCGGTCTTCAGGGCTACCATGCGGCCTGCACCGTAGAGCTTGCCCCCAGCTGCACGCCAGCGGGATACCCAGTCGCGCTTTTCATTGCGGGCTTCGCGTCGATACAGCTCCTGGGCCGGGAAGGCCGCCAGGGCTCCCCTGGAGCGCCCTTGAACGTATGCACCTTTGCCACGCTGCATGTCGGCATTGGTTTCGATGACGAGGTTCAGGCGGGCATCAGAAGACCAGTCCTGCAGGGAACCGGGTTTCACTCCCTGGGCCTCCGAATCATATCCAATCCGGGCCAGTTCTTCTTGCAGGCGCAACCGGGCTTCCGCTTTGTTGATCCCCCAACGGCCGTCCGCCGTTGCCCGGGTTGGACTGACCAGGTCGGTCACGGTCTGGGCGATCCGGTCCAGGTAGCGGGCATTGTCCACGCGGGCGGAAAACCAGGCACGCTCCCGGATCAAGGGATTCAAGAGCTCGAGTTCTTCCGTACCCGCTCCCGTAGGAAGTAGTTGACGTGCCTGTGCGGCTTCAATGGCGGCTTTAAAGGGAATGGGCTCAGATGTAATCATGACTCACGCATCTCCCTTAAAACAGGCTCTGTGAGCTCATTCCGAAGGCGTGCCTCCGCTTTCTTCAGCCGGTTGTAAATTGCCCCTCGGGTCAATCCCATGCTCTCACCGATTGCGATTACAGGCTCGCCGTCAAAGTAAACTCGCTTCAGTAGGGTCTGGTCTTTTTCTGGAAGCTTCCGCAGTGCAGCCGTGAGAAAGTCACTGCGATCATCATATTCCGCATCCTGACTCCCCGGGAACGTTTCCAATAAAGTCACACCATGATCGCCCAAAGGCTGATCGAAACTGAGAGTAATTCCAGTCCGTGAATCTGTCTGAGTCCGTTTCAGGTGTGCAATCAAAGCGTGCTTCACAGCTCTTATCGAATAAGAGACGCGGAGTTTTTCTTGAGCATCGGAGTCAGATTTGTCCCATGCTAAGCAGAAAGTAGATTGAGCGATTTGGCGGAGATCTTCTTCATCCTGCCCAGGAATCGTGAACCGATTTACCCACCAGAGGATAAGTCGAGAATGCTTTGAAAGTGCCTGCGCTGAGTTCATTATTCCACTTCACTTACCGGTACTCGAAAAAAAGCAGCAACTCTAGCACCCGTCCCGTTGCCGCTTGCAGTTGTTTTAAAGTTCACAAAATCACCGGCCGCGAACTGAACAGGAGTCCCTAATATCGTATGTGTCCCGTTAGATCCCACATTGAGCGTTACAGATGCACCTGTAAGTACTCCGTTTTTTTCGACCTCCACGGTACCGTTTGCATTTGGGTTTTCGATGTTCAGACTCAGTGCAAAGAGTACGCAGTCAAAAGGTACAACTATACCATGACCTGGAGGAGTATTGTCTCCGTTGCCGAAGGACCATTGACTTCCTCCAGCAACTCCCACACTAACCCCTGCACTCTCTTCCGCCCAAATGCTCCACAGCATATTTTGAGTGCTCTTTAACACAACCGTACCCGAAGCATCCGGTAAATCGATCGAGCGATCTGCGGTCGGTTCAGCAGTGATGACGGTTTCAAAATCATCGTCCGTATTCCCCTCCAAGGCTAAGGTTCCCCTGATGTATGTATTCGCGAGCAATTGAACCTCAGGGCTTTCAGGGACACCTGGCAGAGATACTCGATAATACGGTGCAAAATCCAGAGGGGCTCCCTGATGTGGAGAAATAGTCGCGGTTACCCGACCGTCTGACCCAGAACTGGCCGGATCCAGAGTGTAGTTTTCTACTTCAGTCCAAACCTGGGGTTGGGCGGTAAGATCCAAGCAGTACTGGACCTCCGGCACCAGCCCTTCACCTCCTGTGTCCATTTCCATGATCAAGGTTGGGCCTGCAGCATCGTGATCCAATGAGAGAACCCTCACCAGTAAGCTGTTTCCAAAAACACGGATCAAAGGGCTGCCCTGGGCTGTCCACTCGCTGTAGGTTCCCGTTCCCTGAAGTTTGTAACGGTCATCAAAGTCCAGGGCCTGTTTTTTCATGTCGACTTCACGAGTCGCCAGGTGACTCCATTCTACCTGATCTGGATTCAGACGTAGGTAGGGTGTGATCTCATCCCCTGTTGTGAGGTAGAGTTCACTGGTGTTCTCTTTATAGAAGAGAAACCCCGCACTCAAATCAGGCGTCGCAACTTCCATTTCCGTCAATGACATGAATGGAATCTTCACGCGGGTAACTACGCCTACCACCTGGGCGGAGGTCAAGCTCGCGGAAAGGACGAGAATCAATAAGAGAGTTTTCATCATGGAGCCGCAGGTCTGGATTGAGGGTAGGAAGACAAATCGATGACGGTTGGAGGTGTTGCCCCTAAGGTGCTCACTGCTGCATTAAACAACTCACCATCAATAAAAGCCCCACCGTAGGAGGGTGTATGCCAGGTAAGGATCAGGATCAGTTCATTTCCCAGGACCATCATGACAGGGCTTCCTGAATCTCCCCCGATGGGAAGCTCGTAATAGGGCTCCCGGTTGGACAGCGCACTTTTTACTGCACCTGCGATGATATTGTTGTTGGAGCTCGAAATGCTCGTGAAATCAGCAACCATCGCCTGCAGCTGCTTATTGACAACCACGAGCGGAATCTGCCAGTGATCCTCGGGGATGAAATGAAAGTAACTGGTGTAATTCGCAGGCAAAATTTTAAGCGGCTGAACAGCGGCAGGAAGCGGCGTATCCAAGCGAAGCAGGCAGCCGTCACCTGTTCCGACCCGAACCACATTCAAGACCGTTCGGGTGTAAAGAATGTTATCCGTCCCGAGCCATTTGTATTCGCTTCCGATCGCGGGCCGATTGTGCCAGGCACATGCAACCAGGTCCGGAGAAATCAACGTGCCCCGGATCGAGGGGCCGATCCCAGTTTTCCCCGTAGCCCAGACTGCAAGTCCCGACCAGGCATCCGTTCCTCCCGTCGCTGTATAGGCCCAGCTCGATACATTCCGGACGTAGGTATGCGTCCCCCAATCTTTGGTATCAAACAATTCATCATCATTCGCTCCCGCATCCGCAACCAAAGCAGCATCGACCGGCTCAGTCAAATCGTACCGGAGATAGGTCGTTACCCCAGCCACGATGTTCGTTACGTTGTAAGTATTACCCGAAGACATATTGAGCGAATGGGTTTTGCTATACGACCCGAGAGAAACCGTGATGTCTACGATACCATCGGAGACGTATTGCACCGCTCCCGTGAGATCAACCGTAGCCCGACCTACATCCGAAGAGGCATACGAGTATACGGATTCATCCGGGTTCCTCTCATAGGTCGCGATCGCTTGATAGTCGGTCACCGACGGATTCACCGTGTACGTCTCTAAGACAGCATCGGTCGTGTTCACCGTGGTTACTAGACCCGTAGTGCCTCTGTAGCTTACTTGCCATTCCGTTACGGTGAAGTGCTCGAAAAAGGGACCACCAGGAGTGATGACCGTCTCCAGTTTCGTGTCGAGCGCTGCTTGAGTTTCACTTTCTGAGGCGAGGTCGTTCTGTTCTTTGAATTGCGCGGCCGTGGGTGCAGCCATAGCACCAGAACTGTTAACCATGATGGTTCGATTCTGAGCGAGTAGGAGTGAAGGGAGAAGAATCCAAAGCAGTAGCGTTTTCATTCAGGGGCTCCAATGACGAGTTGTTCCATTCCAGATCCACCCACAAGATTCAGCGGGTACCACTGATCCGTGTCGGGGTTGTAGATTTCTAAATTGCTGCCCACTGCGCGAAAGGTTCGAACTGGGGGTGAAGCACCACCACCGCCTCCACCAGGCACCCCTGAGAAGACACCGCCAATAAAGCTGTAGCGGTGATGCGATGAAACCCCTACATGCCAATGTTCATGGTCCTGCAGCTGTGCAGTAAGCTCTTGAATACCTCCATCGCTGTTCTCAATTTCCAAGAGTCCAACCTTGGGTAGGGCTGCAGCAATAGAAGAACAGGTGGCAATGGCGGCCGCAATATCAGCATGCTCGATACTGTTTGAAAACTGAACTGGGGTCTCCGTGTTTTCCCTAGCGAAATGATCCGAAATGGCAGCTCGGATCCGCTTGCTTGTCTGAACTGTATTTCGCACACCAATGCGGAGACCGTTCGGCGCTTGCCGAGCGTCTGCAAAGCCATCGCACAGGACGGTTCCCGCAAAGGTGATTTTGAGGGACATAGCTGAGATCAGACCGGATTGGTATCCAGAACAACCATCGGTTGAACTGCACCCATGGAAAATTCCCGAACCGAATTGAAGCCAAGCTCACCATGGCGCAGCGTGGTTTGGCCATATCGTGTGGGACCAGCGACCGGCGAGGCCTGATTGATTGTAGCCCGGACCGTGTTTGAGGCCCCGGCAATGACCAGGTCGTTGATGTTATTCCGAAGAGAGCGACCTCGACGCATTCCTGCTCCCTGAATTTTGAGCAGTGCGAGCATCTCCGCTTCGGTCACACCGACCGGCATCAGCCGTGCAGTGACTCCGAGGTTGGCAATGCTCATATCCACGATGCCTTGGCTGTCCGTTGTCACCGGCTCCAATTGGAGATCAAACTCGATGGTCACGCCTTCTTCGCTCTCAATATCATCCCAGGGTGAGCTTGCCCCCCAGGAGACGGCATAATCCTGGGTGATGATGTTATCCGGATCAAAGGAAGTATCCGAGAAGGCTTCACTGGTGATGGATTGACGCTTCGCAGCATCACTCCAGGCCGTGTTATCCGCACCAATTGCAGTGATGGTCACATCGCCAAAGAGTTCCTTGTTGGTAGAGAAGATCAACGAAGGCATCTGGGTGATCGCAGCATTATGCAAAGTCTTCTTCACCCCAGCGGCCGTATGAATATGAACATCCTGGCCGGTAAAGATCGAAGATCCAATCGTTGGGTTCAGGTACGGAAGCAATGCTGTGCGATAAGCCCAATCCCCGGACGGAGTAAATGAAATCTCTTGGAGAATGGCATCCACACGTTGATCGGTTTGAGGACCAAACATTGCGGTGGAAATATCGAAGGTTTCGATCCGTTCGACGGTCTCAATGTCCCCTTCAGTATAGATGGCAGTTGCCCCGATAAAGATAATGGCGGGACCTCGAATAATATCACTTGCGGAAATGGTCATGATTTTCCTCGGGTGGAGTGTTTGTAGAAATTAGAGCTTAATTCCCTGACTGGTGGTAAATGAAGCTTGGTAGGCAACCGTGGCCCCCTTCGGCGGTTCAATCATCTGAAAGTTCCCAGGAAGCAGCAGACTGTTTCCATTTCCCATCGGTAAATGGTGAAGGCGGATGTAACTTCGTTCCAAGATGGCCAGGGCGGATTTGTATTCATCACGGGATCGGTTCAGGGTGACATTCTCGGCAATTTGCAGAGCAAGTTGGATCCGATCAAAGTAGGGGGATTTTAAGTTCCCACTTCCTGCCTGGCCTGTTGCATGAAGAATCAGAATACACACACCCAGACGCTGGATTTGGATGTTGATCTGGTTTCCCAAATCTCCTTTGTCCTGGACGATGATGCCATCCTGAAGAGGAGCAAACCAGGCATCCGAAACCAAGTGATCCCGGATCTGCTGTTGCATGGTTTGGAAGTGAGACGCCATATCCGTTCGATCAGATTACAGGTTCTTCAGCATCGATGATCACATCGGGATCCGGATCGCCATCATGTGGCAACTGCAGCTGCCGGAAACGGAGAGCTCCGTTGGCAACTTCAGCTGCTTCGCTGTAATCGACATCGGCCTCGGCAAGGATGCCCTGGGCAGGCCAGTTCCCGGTGGCGTCGCGGAGGTTGCCAGGCCAGACAAAGAGGTCGTGGACTTCACGCTCTTCGATGAGGGGCTTCTTGTCGTCACCGAGGCGGATCGCGCCGTCCTGATCCACCAGGGGAAAACGGCGGAGACGCGGCAGCAGCTCGACGCGGGTATATTTGGCGTCTTGCAAGGCTTGTGCAATGGATGTGGGGAGGCTTTTCATGAATTATTCCAGGGCAAGGTTTGTGAGTTAAATTCCGTCCATGCGGTTTCGGGTAAAATCACGATCGCGGCCGTTGTATTTCGGCTGCTGAACAAAGGGGGTCTCGTCGGACTTTTCTGCAGGCTCATCGATGGCGAACTTGCCATCGGAAACTCGCTCCAAGGTTTTATAGGCTCGGTCGCGCTGCTTTGCGCGTTCGCCTTCCGGGTCGATGGCTGTGCCACCGGCACGGGCAAGGAACATAGGAACGAAAATGGAAAGAGCGGCGTTGAGAAGTTTCTCGGGGATGGTTCCGTCCGGACCAAGGACGTTGGCCGGGTTGCCAGCAATGAAACCACGCACCTCGTCAATCACCTGGTCGAGGGTTTCTGAGACCGGATCGGCCTGGCCGTCCGCAAGTACTGCAGAACGGATCGCTTCGAGCTCAGCGGAGCTGATACGGGAAAGGATGTCGTTTTCGGTTGGAATGATCCAGGCCATGATCAGTTTTGCTCCTGGGGAAGAGCCACAGAGATATACTTGAGGCTTTGATCAATGCTTTCGCTGTATTCAGGTGAGCTTTCCTTGATGCTCTCAAGGATGTTGCAGGCATGTTGCAAGCGATCCAGCATCAGCTGCTGGGAATGAGCACTGTAGGCCTCCAACTCAAAGAGTTTTTCGCGAATTTTCTCGCGGCAGATTTTTTCCCCTACCGCATAGGAGAACTTCTCCGGATCCATAGCAGACGAACTCACTACGATCTCAAACCCATTTGGAAGTGTGGCCGTAGCGACAAAGGTTTTCTGTCCCGCCCTGGCAAGTGAGAGGGTTGCCTGGGACATCAATTTATCAATGTGGGATTCTGTTTGAGTGATCATGTCATGGAGAAGGTTTCTTGGAGAGGAAAAGGAGGCGAAGCGGACTTCCGAAGTTCGGAAGCCCGCGTCCGCACTTCATCAGCTGGCGCTGATTGTGAGGGTCTTCAGAGCAGCGGCATTGCCGACCTGGGTGTCTTCGGACCAGTCCATTTTGGTCACGGTACCGCGATCATCTTCCCGGCGGTAGGTGCCGGGTTTCATCCAGCGACCGCGCAGGCGGAAGGTCTTCATCGCGCTCGGGTCACGACGGGTGGGCCGAGCCTTGGCTGCGAAGATCAGGATCTTGCTGCCAGAGATGAACTGGATGTCAGGATCCTGTCCCTGCGGGTTGGCATCATGCACCATGAAGCTGCAGTGAGTTTCCGGATTACCCAGGAGCAGGCTGCCTGCACTTTCATGGTTGGGGATGGCGTAGGCTGCACCGGACTTGCCGTTGCCGACAATGAACTTCCCGGCCACCTTGGAGTGGTTCATGAAGATCTCCCAGGCGTCGACCCCGAAGAGCACCCGGACTCCGATACCGCGACCGGCCTTGAGCACAGCTTTGATCTGCGCATTCAAGTCTGCAATCGGATCGGCAGAGGTGTTCCAGGTTTTCGCGGTGTTGGCGGCATTGGCATATGCCATGTCAATGACCTGCTTGGCATGAGCCAAGGCGGCGATGTCCGCAGCGTCATCTGAGTTTTCCTGAACGGTGGCCACCAGATCAGCCTCTTCCATTTCCTCGATGTCATCTGTGGGAATGTCGATGGCATGGTGGTCGCAGTTGTAGTTACCGTCGCTTTTTTCAAACTGCAACACGGTCGCTTTACCGCCGGGGGTGAAGAGGGTGTTCGGGATATACAGACGATTCTTTTCGTCGTAGATCTTGAACTTGCCGAGAGAGCTGGAGACTTCCACGGTGGGAGACACGAACTCGGCCACCGGGTCGATGGCCTGGCGTGCCGCGCCCTGGGCGTATTCACGCAGGGTCGGGTTGGAGCTGACGGTAGAAATGTCAACGGGCATGATAAGTTCCTTCTTTGAGGGGTTGAATCAGAGTGAATGCGATGCCGCTTACGCGACGTCGATGTCTCCGAGCTGGACGGGACGGATCAGAGCCAGGTCGCCATCGGCGGCGGCTTTTTCACCTTCGTAGATACCCACACCTTTGAAGGTGCCAGTGGTACCGGGAAGAGCGCGGACCTTACCTTTGTCGGCAGCGGTACCGGGATCAGCCATGACCACGACATCGCCAGGGTTGATCGCACCCTTGGCAACGACGCGGACCTGGGTGTCAGGAGCCAGAGGGAGCAACACAGATTTCTCTCCCTGGGCACGACCAATCTCGATCAGGTGCAGGGTGTGATCCGTGGTGGCGGAGGGCAACGCGGCTTTGAGGCCGGAGTTGTTCAGCAACACGCCGAGGCGGTTGGAGCTGCTGGAGAGGTCTTCATTGCTCTCGACGAGAATGGGACCGGTGCGAACGTCGGACTGCATGAGTTATCCTTGGTTGGAGTTGAGAATCGTTGGGGTTGAGGGATCAGCCTTCTTTTTCCACTTCGGCAGTGGCGGCACGGAACGCGTCAGCCCAGATGGGATGACTGCCATCGGCCATCAGCTGCTTCGCCTTATTGGAGATTCGCTGGGCCTTGGCTTCTTCCTGATCCTGCTCGGAGGCTGCTCCTCCTGCAGGAGGCGTAGCTTTGTTCTTCATATGCTGCGGAGCCGGAGGCGGAGCGGGTTTCGCTTTGAGGCTCTTCAGCAGTTCCAGGGTGGGCTCGCGGTTTTCAATGAGCTGCGTGCGCACCACTTCTTTGTTGCTGATCACGGAGGCATAGGTTTCCACATCCGCATCCGCCTGGCTTTCCAGGAGGCTCTTCTGGGAGTTCTTGACCTGCTGCAGCTCAGCTTTGACGCTGTCCAACTCGGCCAGTTTGTTTTCGATGGAACCTACGGCCGTTTCGATGGCGGCTTCGTCGGCTCCGGCGGCAAGGCCCAGCAGGGCCAGCAGTTTGGGATTCATGGTTGAGTCCTTGGGTTGGGTTTCGGCTTTATTCGAGATGGCCGGGAGGGCCTTCCGGAAGTTGGGGCGGTTGGTGACCGTATTCCCGATCAGGCTGATGGGTTCCTCCACGCCTTCTCGCACAGTCCGGGTTGCGAACACGGGAGAGAAGAAGCGGTAGTTGCCGCCTTCCACATCTGCTCGGCCGCGTGCGCTCCAGCGGATGTGGGCGTAGAGACCATCTTCGCGGGCTTCGATGTTTTGAACCCAGCCTGCGGCGATGGTGTTCTCTTCATCGTGCTCGTAATCGGTGAGCAGCTCGCCTTCGAACTTCTCGGCCAGGCGTGACGCGATCGCTTTGTTGATGACCTGGGTGACCTGGCTTTCCTGGAGTTTCCCGTCGCTGTATTTTTCAAGTACTCCGGGGAACTCACCGTAGGGAGCGATCATGTGCCAGCCATCTTCAGGGAGTTTGTACTCCTCTCCGTTGCCTTTGAGAATGGCCTGAGCACGGTTGCGAATGAATTGACCTTTCATACTTCAGCTCCGGATGTCGTTGGGTTTGGGCCAGAGGCGAGCAGGCACCTGCTGCGCATACTGCTGCCAGAGATGTTCACAGGAACCTTCTCCGAACTTGGGATGCCACTCGGTGATTCCTTTAGGCTTGGAAGCTTCCGCATCGATGAGGTCGATCGCGCCTTGGTGGTCAAGTCCCTTGGCTGCAAGGACTCCACCGAACTTCGGGCAGGCTGCAGACGTGCCGCTCCAGGCATCCCAGAGGCCATCGAGGGCGGGACTGAGAATCCGGTCGCCCCACATCACGCAGTTGAGGCCTTCTCCATCGCTGGAGCTCTCCACCGGAACTCCGTCCCGGCGAATACTGCCGACGATGATGGTTTCATCCGGCATGCCCCGCTGCGGAAAGTTGATGTCGTTGTCGGCATCATTCCGGTCGCTGTTTCCGGCGGCAGCCACGTCGACAAAGCCCAAGGATTTTTTCAGACTTAGAAAATCGGAAATGAACTGCTGCGAATTGAGACGGTTGAACACTTCAATGAGTTCATCATCTCCGTCGGGTGCTCCCCAGGACCTCAGCACATAGCTGGGACGGATCTGTTCGATCATCTCCAGGAGAAAGGCGTGATCGTCGGCGTAGGCATCTCCGTTGGGATTGAAGGCCGCCACGAAATGCAGCCGGAACTGAGGTCCGCCCCAGGAGCTGACAACCTGCAGTGGCAGCCCGGCCAGCCAACCGCACCAGGCACCATGTGGATTCGGCATCCGGTTCAGCTGAGCAGGTTCATCCGGATGGGAATACCCGCGCATCTCTACGTTGGGCAGCAAGGCCCGGTAGGCTGAGGTGAGGTGATCCCCGATCGTATCGGATATGATGATGTCGATTGCTTGCTTCATCGTTCGAGATTGTTGGTTGTGGTGGTGCTGCTTTCCCGAGGTGCCTCCGCCGTGGAGGCGTTCGTAGTCGTGAAGCTGACCACGTTGTTATCGCCATTGATTTCAACGTTACCTGTGAGGGTGGATTCGGTCGCAGTACTGGGCGCGTTGCTGTTGTCGTCGCTCGAACTTGAGCTGCTGCTATCGTCTCCGAATAGTCCGCCCAGGGTATTGCTCACTCCGTTGTCCGTGAGTTCCCAGGCGGCGAGACCGACCGCCAGGCTTTGGAACGGGTGCTCGGTCACCATGTAGCCAACGTAGTCCGCTGGGTAGCTGAGGATTTTGAGCGGTCCCCAGGCTTTTCTGGCCCAGTCCGAGGCGCGGTAGTATTTCATGCCCAGCAAATCGAAGCCGGTACTGACACTGTCGGGAGTGACTTCCACGCGGACGGCGCTTCGGTTGGGTGCCTGAGAGGCTTCAGGCGTGTTTGCCCCACCGATCATTGGAACGGCTCGGGCATCGCCTTCTGCGTGGAGTTTGATGTCGCGACCTTCAGGTACACCAGGATCATCTGCAGCACCGATCCAAAGCTCGCCGTTGTGTTCTGGAGTTGTGTCCGCAGTGTAGCCGGCCGGGGCACGCGTACTGCTGCATCCGGTGTTTGCAAAGACCATGCAAAGGACGAGCAAGGCAATGGCAGCGCTCCCCAGGGGAGGCTTCTTCCCGGTGTCGATTGGCCGGGAGGTCAACAGGCGGAGTACGAAGTTGATAATCACGGTGAGGGCCGCGAGAACTTCTGCAGGGATGACTTCAGATTCCGCGCTCATGTTTACAAACAGACCGACGGCAGCGAGGATGTTCGCCCATAGGGTTTTCGATTGGTACCAGGGTTTAGCGTTCATGGTCAGTAGGGGTATGGAGGTTCGTAGGGAGGAAGGATGCTGAGTTGGCGGTGAATGTATCCAGCCCATTGGTTGATGTGGCCTTCTTCGAAGTAGTCACCGTGAATGAGGGAGGGTGTCACACCCATGTGGTTGACCACGCGGGGATCGCTGCCCTGGTACCCGACGCGCCCCATCTCGCCGATGCCGGTCCATCCGAAGACCCGGCTCCCCAGGGAAAGCACATGATCCTTCGGATGGTGGAGGACTTCGATACGGCGAGCACCGTGCTCCGGGAATCCGGCGGTGGTGGGCAAAGCCGGGGCGAAGAAGAACACCTGGTCGAAGCAGCCACCGAGGCACATGGCCTCTCTGGTAAGATTGCAGCCTCGGGAGTGGGCAATCACATGCCAACCGTCCTCAACATGCTCAAGAAGACGCCTTGCGATGTCCGTTTCGCGGAGCCACGCTGCGATGGGTCCCATGGGTCCCCAGTCGAAGTCGCGGGTCTCATGGCCGAGGATCGCGAGGCGGCTCCTCAGCTGGTCCAAGGAGCGCCTTCCCGTGGAAAAAAGGCCGTGCACGAAGAGAATCGGGGCCTGTGAGGGCCAAAACCCCGATTGCAGGCCTTGCAGCGGGGCCTTCTGGGCATTTTCTGCCCTCTGCTCGTGTATTGGGGCGCGAAATCCGCCAGCGCCTTCACGGGCCTTATTTGAAGCCGTAGTGATCATGCCTGTTCCTCCTCGGCTGCGCCGTTGACCAGGGCAGCGCTCATGGTTTCGTAGAGAACTGCTTCGGTCTCCGGGTCCGCGTTCACCTGGGCCAGAAGTTCGGGCAGTTTGTTGTTCAGGAAATTCTCAAGCAGCAGTCGGTAGGTGTCGTCGTCGACATCATTCTGATCCGCCTGCAGGATCAGCCGTCCAAGCTCCTCCGCGACCGGCCGCAGGACGCTCTGCTGCGCTTCGGCCAGACGAAGCCTGGCATTGGCCAGGAGTTCGCCGTGAACCTCCTCAGCCGCTTTGGATTCCATGGAGGGGCGTTTGGATTTCGCTTTGTTTGCGACGCTCCCTTTGACCTCTTCGTCTTCAGCGTGAGTCTCTGGCGCGTCCTGACGGCGGGTGACCGTATAGCCGGTGCGCTCGGAGATTTCATCCGGGTCAACTTCATAGCCCCCATCGGCCAGGGTCTTCACATTGCTCACGAAGTCGCCCACGTCTTCGGCGTCCTCCGCCTCCAATGCGAACCGGGCAAGGATCGGTTCCCCTGGGTGCAGTCTGGCCAAAACCTGCCGGTCAATGTTCTGCTGCAGGATTTCGGAGATCTCATTGGCTTCGCCCTGGGCGATCTCTTCGAACACCTGCATGTGAGCGCTACCGGCCAGAGTTCCAGATCCACTTTCGGTAAGCATGGCCAGCTTTCCGCCGGTACCCGCCAGAACGGTGCAGCTATCCTGGTATTTGATATGTTCGTGGAAAGGAGCGTTCCCCCGGACATCTCCGCCCACGGTTTCCACGCCACCACCTTCAGGGATGGCTCCACGGCCGTCCCCGGCGATCTCCTCTGCCACTTCAGCCCACTGCTTGTACTGATCCGGGGTCAAACCCTTGGGAGCCACCATGAAGATGGAAGGAATGCCGAACACCTCGATGAAGCCGTCCCAGTCTTTCTGTGACAGGTTTTTGCGGAGGAAGCTGATCAGGCCGATCTCATTGATGGGATCATCTACCTCCCTGCAGATCCAGGTTTGTTCGTTCAAGGGATCCCCACGGAGCACCCCGGCCGCATTCGGATCATAGAGCCAATCACCATAGATACCGTCACGGGCAAAGAACCAATGGTCGACCGGCTCCAGGTGGGTCAGCGTCCAATCCGATTGGAAATGCATCTCCAAGTGGGAATATCCCCTGAAGGATGCCAGAGCCAAATGCTTGATCGCTTCCTTCAGGTTGTCGATCTGGTCATAGGCCTCACGGAGGGTCACCGCCTGGCGTTCGGCCATCTGCAGCGTGGCCCCAGGCGGAAGCTTGTCCTCCGGGGTCATGGTGATGCTGTGATCGAGGTTGAGCAGGCAGGAGATACGCAGGGCCTTCAGACCACGGAGAGTGGAGTCGCGTTTTTCGATGGTACGGTACAGCCACTGCAGGTTGGCATAGATGCCCCGCTCCCCTTCTTCGAGGAGGTTGACCACACGCTGCGTGGTCAATCCCCGGAGTGGGTTGTAGCCACTGCGCCAACGGTTGAGGGCCGCGACCTGTTTTTGAGTATGCTGGTGAGGATTCTTCATAGGCCTACGCTGCTCCGGTTACGACGGCCCCGCCGTGCATTGGCTGCCCGTCCCGCCTGAGTCCCAAGACGGCCAAAACGTCTGGGCGGCAGTACGGCTCCAGGGAAAGAGGCAGCACGCACGGCCAGTGCAAGGGCCGTGCAGCGATCGCTGTGGCCTTCCTGGGTACGCTTTGCCACATAGCTGTACTGGCCATTACGCACGACCTGCTGCATTTCGTGAAGGTCTTCCCGGATCTCCACAGAGATCGGAATGCGCAGGTTGGTAGGCGCTTCAAACTGTCGACGCAGCCGAGGAAAGATCTCGCGCTTGAACTGAGCGGTAAAAGTGCAGAGCTCCACCCGACCGAAATCGTGGCCGCTGGGTTTAAACTCACCCCAGTTTCGCGCCAGGTAATCACCCAGGCCAATCCCTGGGCCGGTGTAATCCAGGCAAACTCTGGTGGCGACGGCCAGGCGGGTGTTAAGCAGCTGCTCCTGGTCGGGCGTACTCATATCATCTAAGACAAGGACTTCCCGCGTCCAGAGCACGTCTCCAATTTTCTCCAGGGTCCAGCATACCGTGGGGTCATTCGTGCGGCCGAAGTCGATGCCGCAATAGATCTCTGCGCCACTGGCCACATCCGTGGGGTTCCCAAACTCCGTGGCCTCTCCGCTTTCGGCAAGAGCGATGAGGTCATAAGGCAAGAGGACATTGGCGGTGTCCAGGAACTGACACATCATTTCCTGCTGCCAACCTTCTGCGTCGTCCATCCCGGCCCGGAGCTCCTCGATGTCCACTGGCAGACCACGGCGCACAGCATCCTCAATATTGACCATGTGAACAGACCACTCGAACTTCCGGCCTTTCTTCGGCTCGAGGAGGTTGTCGAGAACCATTTTATAGAAGCGACGGCCAGGACCGCTTTTGCCGTTGGGAGTGGAGTAGACCCGCATCAGCTTTTTCCCGCCACGCAGCGGGTTGGTGATGGAAGGAAAGATCGCACGCCAGGTACCATCGGGATCCTCAAAGAAAGCAAACTCGGTCAGACAGGTGTTCGCGGACATACCACGAACCGTGTCGGGTTTCCCTGGGACGGCGAGGATCCGGGAACCGTTCGGCAGATAGATGGTGGCCCGGTTCAACAAGGCCTGATATCCATTGCGCTCTTCTATCAGATCATCGATCGTGATCTGGTAGGCAGAGATCCAGTCTTTGCATTTGTCGAGGGTTTCCAGGGACTGCCGCTCAGAGGGTGCCGCAATCATCCAAGTCGTTTTGTCTTCCGACATGGCATGGCGAACGACTTCGTTGGTGGTAGAGAAATCCTTCCCGGTCTGGCGAGACCAGCAGCCACACTTGAACCTGGCGTGATCATTTACCCAGTCCGCCTGGTAAGGCAGCAGGAGATCGTGTGGAGAGTTGATGCGGCCTTTACTCACCATGCTTCACCTCCAACTCGGCAATCTTGCGATCCATGTATTTTTGCATGAAGCGCATCTCCAGACATGAAATAAGAAGCTGGATCGCAAACTGGCTGACCAGAAAGAGGAGGCTGTAAACCAATAAGGCGAGGAGTTCTTTACTCATGAGGAACCTCCCCTCGGATCTTCAGGACCAATCGGTCATCATTTTCCTTCCGGATACGATCGTGCTTCTCAAGAGCCCTGTCGTTTTCCAGACGTGTCTGCTCAGCACGCGCTTCAATACGGCGGATCTCGAGCTTATGTTCAATCCAGAGAAACGCAGTCTTCAGGAAGAAGTAGATGAGCATGATCGCGATAATGCCCCAGAAGGTTTTCTGTGAATCCGTCATAGCCCCAACGCCTCCCGAATCCGGATCTCTTTTTCTTCGGCGGAAAGCTTCGTGTCGTCGAGGGCTTCACCAGCTGCAGCCATCTTCCGTTCAAACTCCGCAATGCGTTGCTGCAGCTTCGCATCCTCCCGATCGGCGGTACGGGCATCCAAGGCCAGGCTAACCAACAGCTTGATCTGATCTGGATCCCCGCCAACAAGCGCAGCCAGGGCAGCATGGTTCAAGCGATGCCGCAGGGTGTCATCCACTTCACCCAACTCGCGAGTCATCTCTTCGATGCCTTCAATGTCCGTAGCAGCCCGGAGCAGCTCCGCTTCCTGTTCCTCTGCAGACCATTTGCTATAAGCAGCACTCATCGCGCCCAGGGAGGGAGTCACGTCAAACTTCTCCATGATCTCCAGGCGAGCTCTGACGTAGCCCAGGCCACGCATCAGCTCGAAGCACTCCCGCTGCCCCTTTTCGGAGAGTTCAGCATACCAGGCGTTGGAATTGGTTTTCCGGCGGCTCACTGTCCGTTCTTCTCCCGGATCAGCTGTCCCTCTTCGGTGATACCGAGGAGTTCGTTTCCGAAATCATCGACGCGCTGTACAACCCAGCCGCGTTCCTTCATTTCACGAATCATGTCCATGAATTGGGTTTCGCTGACGGGGCGCACCAGGCGGATGTTTAAATTGTTGCGCACGATGTCTGCACGGATCCTGCGGCCATTGAAGGGTCCGAGGATATTCAGGATCTCGATGGCGTTCTCCTGGTTAAGCATGGCTGCCACCCACCTTCTCTGAAATTTGACGAAGGGTTTCATGGAAGCCGTCCAAACGTGAATGAAGAACGGCAGTTCGTGCCTCGTCAGACTTCTGCAGTTCCGAATAGTTCCTGGCGACATCCACGCGGAGCTGGTCAATCTTCTCGTCAGTCTTCTCAACCTTCTCGTCCGTCTTCTCGACCCGGTTTGCGATGGCCCGGAGTTCGTCTTTGCCTGCAAAGCGTTCCTCATTCGAAGGGTTGGGCTTCAACGAATTTCGAATCTGAAGAACCAGGAGGAAGATCAACAGAGCTACGATAGAGAGTTTGAATCCATCCGCGAGGACGTCGTCTGCAACAGGTAGGGTTGATGTCTGGGCAAGAAACAGCTGTATCATGATACACCAGGGCTGCGGTTGGTAGGGGCAGGGAAAAGGTGCACCGGATACTGCTTTGATAGCGCACGCATGGGTGCGGATGGCCCGGGCGCAGTTTTCGCCGTCCGGTGCGGGGCGACGGTTCTCTGGAGGGTGGGCATGTGGGGACCGGTTTCCGAACTTGGAACATTTCGCAGGTCCATGGAAGAAACCCGACGGGATGCAGCAGGATGTAACACGCCTACCGGTCCAAGGAGGCGGCTCTTCCTAGAGGAGAAAGGGGCTCCCGCCGTCGATAACGCGGCGCGACGACGAGAGCCGGTGCCAGGAGCATTCTGGCAGAGTTGCATGGAAAGTGAGGCCGCGTTCAGCATGGCCCCATTATCGCAAAAAAAAGCCCGCCGGATCTAATCGCGGCGGGCTCTACGGACTAAGCGGAAACTTATTACTGAGTCAAAAAAAGCCCTCTGAAGAGGGCATGTAATTAGGTAAGCTGGTGATGTGATTAAGCTGCTTGTTGGCCCAAGACCATAGGTCCAGTTTGACTCATGTATTCAAAGGCAATCACAGTATCCTCATCTGATTTTTGGGGCTTATGCTTAGTTCTTGGAGCTTTCGCTGATGTTGCATGATGGAACATCATTCTTAAGACAAACACACGAGACAAAACTGGGTGCTTATATACAAAGGCCCGATAGTAAGCTTTCATAAAATCATCTAAGATTTCTTTGAATGGGCACTTTTTCTGGTTCAACTCTTCTCTTAGCCGTCTCCCAAATTCGGCTGATTCTTCAGAAGGCTCACCTTTCAGTTTAAAAGACCAAGGTAATGCGTATGCGCGATTGTACATCACATACTGCATTAATTCATAAAGAGTGTCATGGGAGGCATCACCGCCCTTTAAATCACCTTTACGCATAAGTTTTTCCATACGAGTAACAGAGCTTGCGATTACAAGCTCTTGCTCGCTCAGGAGGCGAAGCCTCCGAGCGTTTCTGACCCTCCAGTAGGCGAGAGCCATCATAGTCAAAACAACATAGAGTGTAGCCACGTTAAAACCTCTTAGGTGTTGATTCTTCAGTTTGGGTAGAGCTTTTTGTGGAGCTCATCAATTCTTCTGTCTTTTTCTACGTTTTGGCGGTTGAGTTCTTGTTCTCGTTTGAAAGCGTTATCTTTTTCTTGCTGACGTTCTTTTCGCGCCGATTTTTCCGACCACATAAAGATTACAGCACCAAAAATTGTACCTGTTCCAAATGAACCGATCTCGGTGATTTTGTTGATGAGATCAGGCGGCAGGAACCCTAGCCCCAAAATCCGCGAATTAAACAAAATTGTCCACATAAACTTGCTCCTGTCACTGAAAGCAGGGGGTAACAGTCAGGTGCCTTCTATGGAAGCTAAAATGTTGGATTATTTCACATAATCCGACACCTGAGAAGGTTTTGTCAATGTCTCGTAAAGCTAGTTCTTCCACTCCGAAAGCTCTGCCAAAGCGCATACCGTTTCTGATTCCCCCCATTTTCGACATAGAACTCCACATCAAATTGGTCCTGAGGCTGATGCCAATTTCGCAGATCTGTTGATAACTCCTTCAGTTTAGCATCCTCAGGCACCTGACCTACAAGACGGATTTTCACAATCTGGAGAAGCTCAAATTTTTGGTGATCTATCAATATGTAAGGCTTTTGAATTAGCTTTGAGGGAGATTTCGATTCATCTCTTTCAGGGAAAGATGGAGGGGGAATGGGATGGTCATTTAAAACCCAATCATTGATGCGGAACTCTCCAGGCTCACCATCTGGTGAGTATTCGATCATCCCATAGCCAGCACCTCGTCTTTTCATGTCATGGCTGTAATGGAAAGAGATAGTCACCTCCTCATAACGGCCCCTCACTCTTTCATGTTCCCTTCGGGCCACTTCTTCCATTAGTGAAACGGGTGGAGCTTCATCCAGGAACCCTAAAACCACCATCACATTTTTGCGTCCGATTCCGTATTCCTCTTCTCCTAGCAACGTTATTTGTGGCCCGGTGGTGTTCGATTGCTTCAAATCAAGGTCTTGAGCCAGATCCTTGAGTAACTTTGAGTAAAGGTTCCATGCGGCCTTTTCTATACCCGTGGTATCACTTTTAAATTCATCATATAGAAGAGGAGGTAACTTGTGTTCAGGCCAGTTTTCAATCGTGTATTTCAATACTTCACGACCTTTATTCGCATCACCGGTTGAAATCCGTCCAAGCGCATACACGCAAATCATCGATACAACGTCATCTTCAGGTAACCCAGCGGATGATTTGATTGCTGGTCCTAATTCATTCAGTAGGTTCGAATGTTGGACCGGGGAGGCCTTAGAAAGGGCATTGATTATGTCATATGCATCCCTTTGAGATGTCACCTCTTCCGCGGAAAAGGCACTGCTGTTGATACAGAACAAAAACAGGATTATCAGCATCGTCATAGGTTTCATCTCGTCACCTCATTTCAGTTAACGAACAATACGAACAAACACGGCCTGAACCACGCCATCTTCGATGGGTTCAACATCTGGAAATTCTGGGTTGATGGAATGAAGCTGCCCGACCCGGTTCCCCTCTTCATCCTTTGTTGTGTGCAAGACCTTTAATGACGCGCCAGTAGCATCTGCATAAACCACTACGGAACCTTTGGCAGGCCAGCCAACCTTATGCTCCATCACCTCTATGAGCGATCCGTTTGGAATGGTTGGTTCCATGCTCTCCCCGTTCACCTGAAGCAGGTAATGATCGGTAGGCATTCTGTAATCGATCAGAACCGTTGATTGCTCTTCATGTTGTGAGGGCGCACCTGCAGCCACACTTCCCAAGCAAAGTGCTGGAAACTTCAAACTGTCCTGCGGATATGTGGTTTTTGGCGTTTCCTCATGTCCGAGGGATACAAGCTCACCCATTCCATTTCGAATCGGAGTGGAATCCCTACGCTCCATTCTAAACAGCATGCTTAAGATTTGCTGTTGGTTGGCTTCAATAGAGCGCTGGTTCCTCTCGATGGCTTCAAGTCTGTCTTCGATAGTCCGATAATCGTGTGCCTGAGGTTCAGTCTTTTTGTAAACAGGATAGGTTGGCTGTGACTCGTGCACCACATCGGGAACATGCTCTTTCAACGTATGCTGGTGCACCTCATCACGAAAATTTTGAGCATTCAGCTGACCATCCTGTTCATCTTCTAGGAGTTCATCAGGCGTGACGCCTAAGACGGATGATATTTTCTTAAGAAATTCAACGCTCATCTCCGTCTTACCATTCTCGAAATTCCCAATAGTCGAGGTGCCTACACCCGACATGGATGCAAGTTCTCTTAGGGTATATCCCTTTTTTTTGCGTATGGACTTTAGGGCACGAGGCATTTTTACACAGCGTAAGAAAATTCTTAAGAAAGAGTCTTGATGTCTTAAGAAAGATGGCGTTATCTTAAGACTATGACACGTCATAGTAACGGGCACAAGTACCAAATCCTTACACCGAGCAAGGTAAAGACCGCTCTCCGTAAGGCCGGAATCCCTCAGCTTCAGGCAGCGCCACTCTTGGGAGTGACCTTTGAACACCTGAATCGGGTCCTCAATGGCCATCGGGAAAGCCAGTCTCTTCTTCGCCGGACCTTCGACTTAGCTACTCGGGAGACCTCCAATGCCTGAAGAACAGCAGGAGCTTTTCTTCGTATACAACAGGCCGCCGGAAGACCGGTTGCCGAACCGGGAACGTATGCGCCCCGACGAAGTGGCTCAGGTTCTCAGCTGCGGAAAGAGCCATGTCTATGAGCTGATCGAAGATGGCAGCCTGGATGCAACAAATATCGCCAGGGCTTCTTCTTCCCGTCCGACCTATCGCGTTTTCACCGCCTCTGTCCGGCGCTTCATCGAGAGCCGCCGGGAAGGGGCTTACGAATAACCACAACCCAACCAGGAGCAACCATGGAAACAAAAGCCCTTGAAAGGCCAATGCAGGAAGAGCGCAAAGTGCGCATCTGGAACCTGCTTGAACAAATGCAAGAAAGCAGAGAGGAGGCGGCTCGTCTCGCAATCTATCCGAAAATTTTTGGAGGCGATATGGATCAATCCAAAAAGCTCTGCATAGCTGCAGCGGAACACGCCTACAGCATAGCTAAGGAAATCGATCCCGACCGTAAGCTGAGCAATCAGCATCTTGCACAAGACATGCTGTTCATCGGCATCCCTGCTGCAGACGCCATCTGGATCATCAAACGAATCTACGGGCTGCGGAGGGCGGTATGAGTGTCCGGAAGATCAACCCGCCCTCACGGGCGAGCCAGCCCACTGAAATTCCCACTGAGGATCAGTTCAAGCAGATGGGCGAACAGCTGACGGCTCAATACCGAAAGGTAGAAGCTTTGATGCCCGAAATCCTCCGCTTCGGCGCAATGTTGATGCAAATCAAAACCACCTTGTCCGCAGTGGACACGGTGTCATCCCGAGGGAAACCTTTGACGGGGAACGGCATCAAGGGTGAAGGCCTCAAAGCATGGCTCGAAGCGTATGCTCCGGATATTAAACGAAGCACAGCCTACCGTTATATGGGTGTAGCTGAAGCGGTTGCCACGGAATACAAAGAGATCGTGGGGACGCGGGTCGCTTCGAAATACTCCCTGCCTGAACTGGTCACAGCCGAAACCCTTCCTAAGCAGGCTCAAGCCAAGCAGCTGGAGCTCTTCGATTATATCTCCGGTACCAGCCAGCGTTCCTGGCTGGACCGCTTCAGCAATGAGAAGCCTGCATCCGCACCGAAAGGCGGCAGCCGCCAAGGTGCGGGCCGACCTTCTCGAAGCTTCGACGAACGTGAGGCGATGTCACGGGAACACTGGAACGGCATCTATGCCGGTATCGTGGAAGGGTTGAACAAAAAGGACCTGGACCCACTTCTCCTGAAGAAGGAGGAACTGGAAAACCTCGATGGCGTTCTCCTGGACCTCCGTAAGCACTTGAAGGAGGCTCTCAATGCAGGCTGAAATCACCATCCCCTTTCTTTCACTGATCGCCTTGTTGATCGGCCTGGTGGGCTTTGGCTGCCTCCTGGCCATTGCCATCGATCATTTGAAAGATGGCGACTCTTCCATTTATATGCCGGATCCCCAGGAACGGGATCCGGATTACGTTCCTGAGCACTTCTTACGAGGAGGTCAGGAATGAAGTGTACTGACTGTAAAAAGGAAGTGTCTCACACTGTATCCGGTTGGAAAAAGTACAACGGCAAACGCCTCGTCTCCATCATCCGGGACGACGAAGCGCTCTGTTACGAATGCGCGAAAAAACGAGGCTTCGGCGGATTGGCGGAGATCTATAAACAACGCGAGCGGGAGGCCTGCGCATGAGCAGCTCCGCATCAAGCATTCTTGTCTGTGACAGTTGCCACTTCATGGCCGAAGAGGATCAGTTCCTCAAATACGGTGATGAGTACGACTGCCCCTGCTGCGGCCAGCTCCGTTGCAGGGAGGCCGAAGAGGCCGACATCGAACGTTCCCCACATCAACCCATCATCGACCGCAAGGGCTACACCCTGCGCGATGTGTACCGTAATCGCTGAAAGTGTGCTGCAATGGATCTGGCTTGTTTATCTCCTGAACTCTCCAACCCGACCATCTGGGCGGGTCTCCCCTGCAAAGAACGCAACCGGGTCAAAACCCTGAACGCGATCTTTGAAGAGATCTTCTCAGCGGATTCCCCTCTGGCGTGTCTTTCCCGCCAGGCAAGGAAGCTGGCAGGGCAGCGTGGATACTCGGAGAAGAGCCTGCAGCGATACTACTATGCTCTCAGGGAAGGTGCCGACTGGACGGTATTTGTTCCGAAGCAGGCCCTGGCCAAGGCCTCCGGCAGCGGCCGGGGCCTGCCTCCGGAGTTTGTAGAGTTCTGGCATGGCTGGTGCATTGAGAACAAACGGAAGATCCAACCAGCATATCGGGCTCTGAAACGCTACTGGGAGCATGGCGGGGAAGTCCCTGGTTATGGAACCTGGCGGGACTGGTGGAGACAGGAAAAGGAATCGGCCCCTCCTGAGATCCAGGGATGGTGCCCGCCGCTGCCCGAAGGATGGAGCTACCAGAACCTCTTTAAACATCGCCCTTCTGATGCTGTGATGGCGGTTGCCCGGCGCGGCCGTAAAGAGCTTTCGAAGCATCGGCCTCTGGTTCTGAAGACTCGCGCCGGAATGCTGCCTGGCCAGATCTACATGTTTGACGATGTCTGGTGGGATAACCGCTGCCGCTACGGTTCAAAAGATGTACGGCCGTTGGAACTGGGCTGCATGGATGTCGCCAGTGCCTATCAGTTTGCCTGGGGGATGCGTCCCCTGATGGAGAACGATTGGAGCAAAAAGAAAAGCTCCATCAAAGAATCTGAAATGCGTTTCCTTCTCGCCTCTGTTCTGACGCAGACAGGCTTTCATCCCGGCGGGGTGAAGTTGATCGTGGAACGCGGTACCGCAGCCATCCGCGAGGAGCTTGCACGGCTCCTGCATGACCTGAGCGGGGGCCTGATCCAGGTCGATTCCGGCGGGTTGGAAGGCAACGCGTTCCTTGATCAATTCCGTGGCCAGTCCAGTGGCAACTCAAGATTTAAAGCCTTGAAGGAAAGCCTGCACAACCCTCTCCATAATGAAGCCGGAGCATTGCCAGGGCAAATGGGCAAAGACTACCAGCATGCCCCGGAGCAGCTCTATGGCCTGCAACACTATAACAAGCAGTTGATGCTGGCAGCCTCTCAGCTTCCGAAACGCTACGCGGAGGCCCTGATCTTCCCCATCGTGGGATGGGAAGAATTTATGCAAGCCGCAACCGAGCTCTACGCCCGGATGCATGACCGTACCGATCACAACCTGGAGGGTTGGGAAGCCAATGGCAACACGGACATGCAGTGGCGTCTTGGCGAAGCCTTCCCCTGGCAGAGCCGCTCAGACTACATGAAGGTTCCCCTGGAACAACGTGCCGCAATAGATGCTCTGATCGCGGCCCCAGGCAACAACCGCCAGATCAAGCTTTCTCCGAAACAGGTATGGCAACGTGGCGCTGCGAAACTGAACCGACTACCCAGCTGGACGACAGCCCTGATCTTGGGCGATCAACACCAGCAGGAGCAGTTGGTGCAAAAGAATCACTGCTTCGTAATTCGTGACCGTTCAGTTTCCCAGGATGCCATGGTGTTTCCTGCCTTACTCACCACCAAAGAAGGTGAGGAAAGGCTGTTACCTGCAGGAGAACGCTACGCGGTTTGCTTCAACCCTTTCGCTCCAAATGAGCTGATCGTATCCGATGCCAAAGGATCCATCCTTGGAACAGTAGCTAGAGATAAGCGGAGCTCTTACCTGGACACCGAGGCCCTCAAAAAGGCCTCCGGCCAGGCATCCAAGATCGAGAACAAACTCCTCGGCGAATACGCCAAAGCAGCCCGTAAAGAACTCAAAGCCAAAAAGAAGATGCACGAGAACAATGCGGCCGTTCTCGCTGCCGCAAAAGCGGAGGGCAAAGCCGATCTTGAGAAGACCCCGGCTGAGCAGGATATCGCGGCATCGGTCATGGAGGACTTCGGTGGGAGTCGAGCGGATGACGAGTGGAACGATTAACCAATACACCAAACACCAGGAGCAAAACACATGGCGCAGAAAATTCACAAGCAGACCCCGGAGCAAAGAAACGTTGTTGCAAGGGCATTGGAGCTACAGGAGCTCCTCGGGTACAAAACCGCTGCAGACTTTGTGCGGGAACAGCTTGTCGGTATTTCCGAATCCCGCTGGGGCCGGATCCGGGATGACAAATACCCAGGCAACCCGGATCACACCGTCGACCAGCTGCAGCAGGCTATCAACCGGATGGAGCTGTTTCTGGCTCGGAAGAGCATGCAAGGGAGCGTCGCTTCGAGCCTGGCCGATGAGTTTTACCTGTTACCCCTGTTTAAAAGCGTAGAAGGGGCCGTGGCGCGGGCCATGAATGAAAAGGGGCAAGACCGCCTGGTCATGTGTCCCTGGCCCACAGGGGGCGGGAAAACGGCTATGTGCGAACATCTGCGCAAACAGTATGGAGCAAAGGTCATTCACGCGGCGCTCCCATCCTACAGGAAGAATGCGATTCCCTTCTACCGGGACCTGGCCGCAGCCCTGGGGATCGTTCTCCCTGGAAACCGCCGGAGGGCAGAAGGCACCGTCTTTGAAGCGCTCAACAAACACGACGGCGGGCTGCTTTGCATTGATGAAGGGAACAACTTCGGCGGAGAATGCATCGACGTTCTCAAAGCGATTCTCAACACCACCCGCTGGAGCGTGGCCTTCTTTTGCACTCCACAGCATTTCCGGAACATGATGGCCTGGTACTGGGACCGCACCGACCAGCTGCTCCGCCGGGTCGTCGCCATCATCGAACTCGACGAAATCAAAGCCGCTGATGTCCGGCCCTTCATGGAGCCCTTGAACCTGAATGGCTCTTTGCGGGAAGCCTGCATGATCGTTGCAGAGGCCGCGAATGAGTTCGGGCATTTCGATCTCTGTCACCGGGTGACCTGGGAAATGGCTGAGAAAGACCATCATGAACTCGAAGATGTTCAGAAGGCTGTGATGACCGTGAGGCAGCGCCTGCGGACTGCAGCCATGAAAGCCAATGGTGAGCGACACGCCAAACGTGGGAGGGTCAAATGATCTCGGATGAATACCAGGTCAAGGTTCTGCAGAAGCAGGCAAACGCAGTTCAACAGGTGATCAGCCAGATCAACCGGGGAGAATGCCAAATTGCAGTTCTCCGCCTCCAGGGCGTCGCCCAGGATCTCCGACGTGAGGCATACGAACTGGAAACCTGCATATCCAAAGGAAAGAAGTCATGAAGTACTACACCTTCCTTCAGCAGTTCCATGCCCAGATTGTATCAGGCACGAAACATTCAACGATTCGACAAAAACCCAAGGTCAACGTGGGTGAGAGATTCACCCTGAGATATTGGACGGAAAAACCATACCGTTCCAAGATGGGGACATTAGGGAGCGCAGTTTGTACCTGCGTGGTTGAAGAGTTCTCCTTTAACCTCAGCTCCGATGGTGCCTTTGAGATCCTTCTGAACACTGACGATTGGATCTCTTACCCTTGGCTGAGTGACCTGGACTATGTTGCATCTATAGAAGGCTTTGACTCTGCCAGCGCCATGTTCTCCTACTTTGAGAAACATCACGGCCTTCCATTTTGCGGAACTCTCACTTCGTGGGATCCAAAGAGTTTCATTCCTGGGGAGGGTATCTGATGCCAATCCGTGCTGAGAATCGCGAGCGCTACCCAAAAGACTGGAAGCTGCGCTCCCGTTTCGTTCGCTTCGTCCGGGCACGCGGCCGCTGCGAGTGGTGTGGGGCAGAGCACGGAAAACCTCACCCGATTACTGGAAGCAAAGTGGTCCTCACCACTGCTCATATTTTTGACGATCGGCCGGAGGCTGCATCCCTGCTCAACCTGGCTGCACTTTGCCAGCGTTGCCACAATCGGCACGATGCGGCTGCTCGGCTCAAAAGACGATCCGAACGCAAACATCGAAACCAGCTTACCCTTCCAGGTATCTCATGACCAAAGACAAAGAAATCCTCTATGTCTCCCGGATACGGGAGCTGCTGTATTGCGCACGAGGCCGCAAAAACGCGATCACCCTCGACCGTATGGTCAAAATCTGCCAGCTGCCAAACAGACGCGTGGCAGAGAGCCTCATGGAAAATCACCTGGAAGACTTGGGCTTCTGTGTGGTCTCTGGCGACAAAGGCTACTGGCGGCCCATAACGGCCGATGAAGTCAATCACTACCAGAACTCACTGCAAAGCCGGATCCGCAAGATCGCTAAACGCAAAGCCTCTTCTCGCCGAATGGCAGTCCAGGACGGGTTCATCCGTGAGGGGAAAATTTTCAAAGATCCACCCGCCATCCAAGGCGACCTCTTTTCACAAACCAACACCACCACAGGAGCAACACCATGACAGACCAACTCACCATCCCTGAGGGATACATGATGGATGCGGCCGGAAACATGCGGCCGAAAACCAACATTCGCGAGATCGATCTGCTGCGCGATGACATCACCCGTAAACTCTTCGCCCTGGGCGAAGAAGTTGCACGGAAAGCCGCTGAATACAAACAGATGGCCTTCGACGAGATCAGCGCCTTTGTCGATCTCTCTCACGAAAAGTACAACGTGAAACGCGGTGGCAAAAAGGGGAACGTGACCCTCACCAGCTACGACGGTGAATACAAGATCGAGCTTGCTCGCCAGGAAAACATCCAGTTCACCGAAGAGCTCGCGGCCGCCCAGGAATTGATTCTTCAGTGCCTGGACGAATGGACCACGGAGTCCCGGCCAGAAGTCCGGATGATCATCGACGAAGCCTTCCGCACCAACAAACAGGGACAGGTTTCCACCACGAAAGTTCTCGGCCTGTTGCGCCTGGACATCAAGGAAAGCAAATGGGCGACGGCCATGGACGCGATCCGGGATTCCATCAAGGTCTCCGGGAGCGCAGCATACATTCGCCTGTACCGCAGGAAACCGGGAACCGACCAATATGAAAACGTCTCCCTGGACGGTACTGCAGCCCTCCGCGCAGCCACAACTGAGGAGGCGTCATGAACCCCGAAGCACTGGAAGAATTGCAAGAGACTCTGGCGAATGCCGGGTCCGAGGTTGAGAACTACGGCCAGTACGCTGGCAACCCCTGGTGCGATAAACGTAGCTCCCCTACAGAAACGCTCGCCTGGGCCATACGTGGAATTGAGGAGGAGTTGAAGACCTTGAAAGAAGGTCTTCAATCCCTCCGCTCGAAACCCACGGAGGTTTCCCCATGACAATCACCATAACTTTTTCCGACGGGTTAATCATGACCTTCGCTGAAGAGTCTGCCCGCGAGCTTCTCGAAAAGCTCGAAAGTTTTGGAGATAACTGCAGCCAGCGTTGCAAGGAGATGAGGAAAGATCTTCAAAACTTCTTTAACACCCAGGATGCCGGACAGAGTTCCGTACATCCGGTTGTTGAGAACGAAGGCGGTGAGTCATGAAGCGTCACTACCTCCAGTTTGTATCAGCAAAGGTGAGTCATGCCAGGCAAGTGTGCCGGGATGACATCTCCCGAGCCTTGGGCGTAGGCATGGCTTCCGCGACAAAGATCCTGAGTGAGTACCGCGAAAAGCACCCCGGCACGCTGGAGTACAGCGTAACCGAAAAGCGTTGGCTACTCGCGGACCCCAACAGACCGCCTATGGCCTACAAAGAGGCTGTTGAATACCTGCACGCCGTTTCCGTTGTTTTCGGAATCAACGCGAAGGATTCCCGTTCCGAAGGCTCCGGCGATCCGATTATTGAGAAAGGTCATCAGGCATGAGTGAAATCTTCTCATTTGTACTCGGGATTCTAGTGGTTCTCTGGAGCATTGACTCAGAGCACAGATCAGAAACCGGAGTGTATGTCGCAGACATTCTACTGTGCCTTTTATCTCTTCCATTTCTATGGATCCAAAGGCCCTGGCGAGCCATTCAAATCTATCAATGGAAGAAGCGCCCCGATTCTTACGAAAAGCGAAAATTCTTCACCTCCGTTATGTACCACTCAACTCTTTTGAGCATCTATCGCGTTCCGATTTATCGGATCCTCGGAAAAGAATGGAGTCACAAAAAAGGTCAGCTTCCTGACTGGTATGAAGAAAACGCCGGTCAGGAACCTGATTTGAAGGGGCAGTTTCAATGAGTAAATCATCAGTTATTTCTCGGAAAATGCTGGCGAAGATTCACCCGCTGGCACACAAGGCCTGGCAGGCCCATGCCTACTATGAAAAGTTGGATATGTCAGACCGGGTTGCCGAGGACACCTGGAGGCGAGATGTCCTTCAGAAAATCTCAGGTCAACGCTCTTCAAAGAATCTCTCCATGGAGCAGTTTGAAGAGGCCATGCTGGAGTTCGCTATGACCGCCCAGGAGGACAAGGAAATCGCCTATTGGTCACTGGCCAAAGAACGGCGGTACCGGTACCAGGTAAACCGCTTCATGCAGCTTCTTTCAGTGGTCCGTGCGGAGGTCACCAGTTGGAGTTATGTGCGGTCAATTATGGACCGCATGAACCTCGCAGAACGCCTCGACGATGTCCCCTTGGAAAACCTGCAGGATATCATCGCCGCCTTGGACACTCACTTCCGGAGACTCTGCCGGGAATGCGGTCTGAAACCCGCCGATGTAAAGGCGGTTGTGGAGCAGGGAAACAAAGAGCAAATCCGCATTATTCGGCACCAAGTTGAACACCACAAAAAGGAGTTCGCATAAAATAATGCTGGATGGGGCTTTCGCCCCGAGCTAAAACTAAAGTTGTCCTGCAAATGCTGAGCCAGGCGAGAGCAGGCGAAGGGGCTGGCACCCCTCCACCGACCGATGTTAGGACCATCGATCACCAGCAAGGGCTACTCTCTTTTGTCCTTGTACCATTGTGGAGGTTGCGTGTCAGCCCCTTCCTTTTTCTAAACAAAGGATCCCCATGAATAGCCCAATCCCCTGGGCAGGCGGGAAGTCCCGACTGGCCAAACGAATCACCCCGAGAATCGGGAAGCACACCTGCTGGTGCGAACCCTTCGCCGGTGGCCTGGGAATGCTCTTCGGCAAGCCCAGCTCGAAATTAGAGGTCGTGAACGACATTCACAGTGACCTGGTGAACCTTTTCCGGATCGCCAAATACCACCCAGATGCCCTAATGCGGGAACTCGACCTGGTTCTCTACAGCCGAGAGGAGTTCCTCCATCTCCGGAAAACCGACCAGGCCCACAAAACCGATATACAGCGAGCTGCGTGGTTCTTCCAGGGACTGGACCAGTCCTTCGGCTCCCAGGGCTACAAGGCCGGGTTCGGCTATTCTCGCACCCAGGGGCCGGTTTCCAGGACCAATAACCTCCACAAGATCCAGACTCTTTGCGAACGCTTGGACAAAGTCATTGTCGAGAACCTAGATTACAAAGACTGTATTTCCCGATACGATGCATCCTCCACCTTCTTCTTCATCGACCCGCCCTATATCGGAGGAAGCCAGAAGACCTACAGCTCCTGGACTCACAAGGAACTGCAGGAACTCCGAGAGCTGCTAGCTGGGATCAAAGGCTCCTGGCTGGTCACCATGTCTTCTGATGAAACCGTCCGGGAACTGTTCAAGGGATGCAAGATCACGGATATGGTCAGGCCCCTGGGCGTCGACAACCGCAAGGGAGGCGGCAGAACCTACCACGAGGTGATCATCACGCCTCGCGGCCAGAAGGGCGGGATCTGGAGCTGACCTGCAGGCCTCTTGCAATCTACCTGCAAAGGCTGTTCAGCACCCGTTTATTTTCTCAAACCTTTGATAACTT
>DIYK01000044.1:0-176 GCA_002429005.1 Verrucomicrobia bacterium UBA6056 | reverse complement strand
TTTCTCAAACCTTTGATAACTTTGCCGATTTGGCCCCTTTTTTCCTCAAACTGCGCTGATCAGGGGTTGAGGAGGGTTTCAGCCAATGTTTTCGGGGCTATTCGGCACATTTCAGGCCTTTTCAGGCTTTCTCAAGCTCGGCGATAAGTTTCAGAAGAGGACCACGGATGATCGCT
>DIYK01000081.1:56096-56316 GCA_002429005.1 Verrucomicrobia bacterium UBA6056 | reverse complement strand
GTGCGGTTCTCGACTAGGTGGGCAGGCATTGGCTTGCAGGTCTTGGGGATTCATGGATGATTATCAGGCTGTAGGGAGCCTTCTTTACATATTGTTTTAGCTAAGGGGGCTGGTTTACGCGATACTCCGCTGTACTGTCCAAGATCGGATGTGTGAGAATTACGTGGATCTGTTGGCCTGGTTCTACATGGGGAGTCATTCATCGTTCGACCTGCTTCGC
>DIYK01000081.1:0-56036 GCA_002429005.1 Verrucomicrobia bacterium UBA6056 | reverse complement strand
ATTCATCGTTCGACCTGCTTCGCTATGTTTGATATCTTTGGACCTGATCTTTGGGCTATAGGTTGACATCTGCCCGTCGTTCGTTTTGGAGAAGTTTTGATCTGGAAACGAATTGGGTTTTGGGTTCTGTGCCTGTCGCTCCCTTTGTTATCTTTTTGGTTAAACTAAAGTCGATACACTTTGCTTGAATCAAAATTAATGAAAAGTGTTTGGCTTGCTATGAAACGTTTAAAATTATCAAATAATGTCGACTTGATTGAATGTAATTCAATTAAAGGTGTGGAGTTCGATTGGTATTGTTGTGACCGAAATGGCAATGTCGGCTGTTTTTCTTCTGGTGGTTTTGGTACTATTCCGGCCAGTTTAAAGGGGGTGTCCGAGGAATTGCTAGATGAGGCTGATAGTTGCCTTGAAGCCTTATCCCCTAAAAGTGAAATACTGAAATCCGTAGATTTGGATTTATACCCATGTATTGGAGAATGGCTATCTTTGACGAAATTAGGGTTTTATGCCTTCGATTGGTCAATTGAGGCGAATACCTACGACCTTCTCGCTGTCCCTTCCATACCCATCAAATATATTAATTTGCCTAACCCTATAAGGGTACTTTGTGATGCTGTAGGTGCAAGGTTTGAATGCTCATTCGATGATAATCCGTTCTGACGGTATCATTTACGGCGTGAAAGTGGCTTAATACGTCGGGAGCAAAATCCTGACGCTTTTACTCTTCGACTAGTCTGACCTCTTTTTCCTCTTTCGGACTGCGCTGATATCGGGACGGGCCGTCAGCCCGTCGTTTGAGGGAAAGGGGTGGGGGCTGTGAGCGGCTCACGATGTGGATAGTAAGCAGTGGCTCGCAGGTCGCGGGGATTCAGAGTTTGTATATTCATTGGGCGCTGCCTGGGAGCCCCGGCCGCCAGCCGGGATGTTGGTTTAGGGTAGCCTGCTTTCTAAGTAGGCAGGCGTAGGTTTTAGGGGGAGTTTACAGGGTGAAACGGGAGTTCCGCCTGATCTCGAGGTCCTCATACCTAATAGCAGCTCTCTGCAAGGTGATGAAGGGATTAGCCTTGTTTCGAAACTGTTGGGGTGTTTTTTATAAAAAACGAAAAACTACCCCCATGAATGACCCACGTGAATGTATTCCGGAAGATCGGCGCCCGCATTCGGATCCTTCCACATGGACGGTGAAGAAGTGTGTCTGTTTTGGGGTGGGACGACGGGAGCTGTTGTTGTTTTTTCTGCAGGCAAGTGATCTGAGCGAGGAGGACATTCTCATCCAGTATCGTCAAACCCTGGTTTGGATGGGCTTGTTCCGCTATATCGGCTATGTGTTCAAAAATCCGCTGAATACGGGTTTTGGCGAAGCAATCCTGGTTTGGTCGGCGCTCCCCTTGGCTTTGGGCGGAGCTATGGCTTTTATCCGTTTGCTTCCCGAAGAGTTGCCGCTTCCGGTTTTTGTGGTGGCCTTGGCCGCAGGTCTATCCTCCGCCATCTTGTTGATTCCGGGGCTCATTCTACAGTACCTGTTCCGTTGGCTGACGAAACCGCGCTACTAAACGATAGCCAATGGGCTGTAAGGCTTGTTCCCGGGAGTCGATCCATCATGGATGAATCCCAAACCTACCAAAATCTGCCCGGTCTGCGGGCGGCCTTTTACCTGGCGGAAAAAATGGAAGCGCTGCTGGGAGGAGGTTCGCTATTGCAGTGAACGCTGTCGGAGGAACCGCAAAACGGGTAAATCCTCATGAATTGGGTGTGGTTGAAGCGTGATCTGCGTCTTCAGGATCATGAGCCTTTCTTTCGGGCATCCAAAGCCGAGGGCGAATTGCGGGCTCTGTTTGTGTTGGAACCCTCGATGCTGCAGGCTCCGGATATGGATGCCCAGCATTGGAACTGGATTGCGGCCAGCCTGCGGGAACTGGGGAGCAGCCTGGCGGCTCTGGGGATTCCTTTGGAGATTCGAAAAGGGGACATGCTGGAAGTCTGTGCCGATTTGCTGGCCGAAGATCCGGACTTTCGCCTTTGGTCCCATATGGAAACCGGAACGGAGCGGGGTTTTGCCCGGGATCGGGCCTTGAAGCAGTGGATGCGAAATGCAGGTTGTTCCTGGGTGGAGTGTCCTCAGCAGGCGGTGCTGAGGGGACTACAGGATCGGGATCGCTGGCATCCTGCCTGGGAAGATTTTATGGCTCAGTCCCTTTGGGGTATGCCTGAAGCTCAGGGAGAACCCTTAGCTCCGTTTCCCGAGGATGCGATTCCTTCCGCCGAAGCCCTGGGTATTCCCGCTTATCATCCGGCTGTGCCCGAGCGGCAGAATGATGTGCGTCCGGGAAGGGCGGAAGCACAGCGCATGCTGAAAAGCTTTCTGATGGAGCGGGGCAGGGCCTATCATCGGGAAATGAGTAGCCCGGTTTCCGCCTGGAGTAGCTGTTCCCGTCTGAGTCCGTATCTGGCCTGGGGCAACCTTTCGATTCGGGAAGTGTTGCAGCGCACGCGGGCCGCGCAGGCCTGGCATCGGGAGGGCAAAAAAGGCGGGCAGCCCGGGGCTTTTCCCGGAGCGGCCCTGTCTGCGTTTGAAAGTCGGCTGCATTGGCATTGTCATTTTATTCAGAAACTGGAGTCGGAACCCGCGATTGAATTTCACTGTTTTCATTCCGGGTTTGATGCCTTGCGCGAAAAGCCCCGTGAAGACTGGCTGGAGGCCTGGATGGCGGGCCAAACGGGCTATCCGATGGTCGATGCCTGCATGCGGGCTCTGCAATGCCGGGGCTGGATCAATTTCCGCATGCGGGCCATGTTGGTTTCTTTTGCGGCATATGACCTCTGGCTGGATTGGCGTCTGTTCCGGGACAGGCTGGCTCAGCAGTTCCTGGACTACGAACCGGGAATTCATATTTCCCAGCTGCAGATGCAGAGCGGAGTGACTGGGATCAATACCCTGCGCATGTACAATCCAATCAAACAGGGACAGGATCATGATCCTGAGGGGCGCTTCCTGCGTCTCTGGCTTCCGGAGCTCGCCGAGTTGCCTGCGGATCTCCTGCACGAACCCTGGAAGGCGACGGAGGCTCAGCGTAGAGGCTATCCCTTGCCCATTGTGGATCATCTGGAAGCCTGCCGCGAAGCCCGAAAACGCTTCTCGGCACTGCGTAAAGATCCCCGCATTCAGGCAGAGGCTCATGAGGTGCAGGCCAAACACGGCAGTCGCACCTTTCGACGGGTCAGTTTGCGTCGTCCCCGTAAGAAAAAAGCGAAGCCCGCGGAAGATCTGCAATTGCCCTTGGAAGGCATCTGAATGTAGGTTAAATCTCTCGTAACCCCTTGGAGTCTGTTATGTCTCAACTTGTTCTGTTGACCGGTATCAGTGGATATATTGCCAAGCACATTGCGCTGGAGCTTTTACAGAGTGGCTATCGCGTTCGCGGCACCCTGCGGGATCTCTCCCGGGAGGAGGCTTTGCGCGAAACGCTGACCCGGGCCGGAGCGGATGTTTCTGCGCTGGAGCTGCGGGAGGCGGATCTGGGCCGGGATGAGGGCTGGGCCGAACTCTGTGAAGGGGTGGATCTGCTCATGCATGTGGCTTCTCCCTTTCCATTGCAACAGCCCAAAGGTCGGATGGATCTGGTTCCCGAGGCCCGGGAAGGCGCTTTGCGTGTGCTTAAGGCGGCTCAGGCTGCCGGGGTAGGGCGCATGGTGATGACTTCCTCCATGGTAGCCATGATGTATCGCCCGGATCTTCCAAAGAAATTTGTGGTCAAGGAGAGTGACTGGAGCGATGCGGACTGGGAGGCGCTTTCGCCCTACATTGTTTCCAAAACCCTGGCGGAACAGGTGGCCTGGGACTGGGCGGAAGCGGAAGGGCTGAAAGATCAGCTCTGCGTAATCAATCCCGGCTTTGTGCTGGGACCGGCCTTGGATCAAAAACAGGCCACCTCTACCGATGTGATTAAACTGTTCTTCCAGGGCGCGTATCCGGCGCTGCCTCCGGTGAATTTTCCCATTGTGGATGTCAGGGATCTGGCCCAGCTGCATGTGAAAGGGCTGGAGCTGGAGGAGCTTGGCGGCCGCCGTTTGATGGCCTGCGGGGAAACCGTATCCATGACCCAGATGTGCCGCATGCTCAAAGAGGCTTTTCCGGTTGAGGGGAAGAAGATTCCCACGGGTACCTTGCCGGCCTTTGCCGTGCGCCTGCTGGCGCTGTTTGATCGCTCGCTAAAGACCATTCTTGCGGATTTGCATCAGTGGCCTCAGGGGGATTCGGCCTACGTGTGCGAACTCAGCGGGGTGAGCTTCCGGCCCGCGAAGGAAACGATCCTGGCCACCGGGCAGTCTTTGATTGATTTGGGTGAACTTGGCGAAACGAAGGCTTGAGGAAAGACGGGTTGTTGATGGTAGTTGGGGGGGGGAGTTCTTGGTGTGAAGATGACAGGCCGGAGGCCTATCCTCCGTTTGGAAATAGGAGCTTAGGCCTCTGGCCTGAGGATATGCTTGGCTTACTGACAGGCCGAACCTATCCTCCTTTGATTCATTTGCCCCACTGCTTGCGGAAGAATCATTCTGTCTTCAAAATCATTCTGTCCTTATCAGGGAGACTCCCGCATTGTTCAGATTTGGTTGGCATCCGTTGCACCTTGGCTTGCCAGCTGGAAATGCAGGGGCTAATGGGGGCAAATGAGTATTGAACAGGATGTTGTCAGTCTTTTCCACGAAACCTATGGGGGCGAACCGGATATTGTCGTGCGCGCACCCGGCCGGGTGAACCTGATTGGAGAGCACACCGACTACAATGGCGGCTTTGTGCTGCCCATGGCCATTAACCGGGCCATGTACATTGCGGTACGCTATATGGGCGGTGAGATGGTGGAGCTGGTCTCCGGGGATTTCCATCATTCCGCGAAATTCAATCTGAACGATTTTGAATATCAGAACCCTCATTGGTGTGAGTACATCAAAGGCGTAGCTCATGCCCTCAAGCAACGGGGCTTGCCCCTGAAGGGCTGGGAGGGGGCGATGATGGGGAATGTGCCCCGCGGTTCCGGTCTCTCCAGTTCCGCCGCGTTGGAGCTCGCCGCAGCCAAGGCGTTTTCCGAGGTTTCCGATTTTAATTGGGATCCCGTGGATATGGCGGTGGTGGGTCAGGAAGCTGAAAACAACTGGGTGGGCGTGAATTGTGGGATTATGGATCAGATGATCTCCTCCTGTGCCCAGGCCGGTCATGCCTATCTTCTGGACTGCCGTTCCTTGGAAGGACAACAAGTCCCTCTGCCGGAAGGCCTGAAAATTGTGATTCTGGACACGGCCACCCGTCGTGGTTTGGTGGACTCTGCGTATAATGAGCGTCGGGAGCAATGCGAAGAGGCCGCCGCTTTCTTCGGCTGTGAGCTCCTGCGGGATGTGAGTCCGGAACAGTTCGAAGCGCGAGCGGAGGAGTTGCCGGAACTAACCCGCAAGCGGGCCCGGCACGTGATCACGGAGGATGTCCGTACCTTGGCCGCGGCCGAGGCGATGCGGAAAGGGGATGGGGAAACCTTGGGGCGCTTGATGGATGAAAGTCACATCAGCCTCCGGGATGACTTTGAAGTAAGTAATGATGCGCTCAATCGCATGGTCGCCATCGCCCGCTCTCAGCCTGGTTGTCTGGGGGCGCGGATGACCGGCGCCGGTTTTGGTGGCTGTGCCGTGGCCTTGGTGAAAGAGGGCTTTGAAGACGCATTCACTGAGACGGTGGTGGCACGTTACAAAGAGGAAAGTGGTCTGGAACCGGCCGTCTATGTAACGGAGGCAACCCAGGGAGCGATGCGACTTTGAGATTTCTGTATCCGAAGTTGCTGCAGCTCAGCCAGGTCGGATTCTGATGATGAATCTGGAGCGGCCTTCCCCTGAAGTTGTGATTCTCCTCAATGGGGAAGCCCCGGATCTGGCTTTTCTGCGTGCGCGGGTTCAGGGGCGCCGCCTCTATGTGGCAGATGGCGGTGCGATCAGCTGTCTGGCCGCGGGGCTGAGCCCGGAGAAACTGCTGGGTGATTTTGATTCGGCGGATCCCCAGAGCTTTCCGCAGGACTGGGACTGGCAACGGATTCCTGATCAGAACAGCAGCGATTTTCAAAAAGTGCTCAAGGCCTTACCGGATGATGTCGGGGCACTCACCATTCTGGGAGGGCTGGGCTTGAGGCTGGATCATACCCTGAGCAATCTGATGATCGCCTGCAGCGTCGATCCGGCGCTTCCTCTGCGATTTGAGGATGAAAAGCAATGCTTGATCCGGGTGACGCCGGCCTGTCCACTGGATTTGGATCTTCCCGCAGAACATACCGTGTCCCTGTTACCGCTGATGGAAGCGGAAGGGGTCTTCAGTGAAGGCCTAGTGTGGGAGTTGAGTGGTCAGCGCATGGCAATTGGCGGGCAATTGGGGCAAAGCAATCGCGCCCGGGGCCGGGTCAGCTTGCGCGTCGAATCCGGGCAACTCTTTGTCTGGATGCCCGCTTTACAGAAAAGCTATGGCGAGTAGGGTGGGCCCATGAAACTTGCTAAAGAATTTCGCTGGGAAATGGGTCACCGGCTCCCACTGCACAAAGGGGCCTGCCGGAATATTCACGGCCACTCCTACCGCATGGAGGTGGAGGTTGAAGGGGATGTGGATCCGGAAACGGGAATGGTCATGGATTTTGGGGATATTTCTGCCGTGGTGAAACCCTTTGTGGCCGAAATGGATCATTGTTTCCTGTGTCAGGACAGCGATACGGAGTTGTTGAAGCTGTTTCAGTCTATGGGCATGAAGATGATTGTGATTCCATATCCCTCCACGGTGGAAAACATCTGCCGAATGGTGGTGGAGCGTTTGGAACCGGCCTTTCAGCAGGAGGGGCAGGGGCAGGTGCACGCCTTTACTGTTCGTATTTGGGAAACCGTAAGTTCAGTGGCTGAACTTCGTAAGACTCTGTGAGCTGAATCGACCTATGGGTATGAAAAAGTACCTGCTGTTGTTATTAAGCGTCCCCTTGTATTTTCTGTGGGCTGAAGGCCGTAAAGAGCCGGAAATGGCCCCGAAACAGGAGATGACGGCCAAGGTTCAGGAGCTGGATCCGGAAGATCTGCCCAAAAGCGAGGCCGAGTGGAAAAAGATCCTGACCCCGGATCAGTATTACATTCTCCGTCGGAAGGGCACCGAACGTCCCTTTACCGGTAAGTTGCTGAAGGAGAAACGTTCCGGAGTATATACCTGTGCTGGATGTGGCACACCGCTGTTCTCCTCAGAGCACAAATTTGATTCCGGAACGGGGTGGCCCAGCTTTTATCAGCCCATTAACCCGGAAGCGGTAAAAGAAATTCGGGATTTCAGCCATGGAATGGTGCGCACGGAAGTGGTCACGGCCAAGTGCGGAGGCCATCTGGGTCACGTGTTTGCAGACGGTCCACGCCCCACGGGGCTGCGCTATTGCATCAATTCCTTGGCCCTGAATTTTGTCCCGGATGAATCTGAGAATGAAAAGAACTGATTTTCCTCAGTTTTTCTCTTGCGGCTAATCTGAAATTATGGTTATACTTCCCGTCCGCCGCACCGGTAGCTCAATTGGATAGAGCATCTGACTACGGATCAGAAGGTTGAGGGTTCGAATCCTTCCCGGTGCGCCATTTTTTATCCTGTAAGCTTTTCGCTTACAGGTTTTTTTTGGTTTGAGGACAGGGTGCACCCAGGACGCTGCTGGTGCGGGGACTGCGGGCAATGCTGTGGTTGAGGGAGCTGCTCTGCTCGCAGCCAGGATGGCCGCGCTCCACGACAGCTGTGGAGCGCGGCATCCTTCGCGGGATACAGAGCGGGGTTTTCGGCCCTGGAGCTCAGACCAGCGCTGCGCTTTCCCGGAGGGAGGGGATCTTCAGGTCCAGATAGGCCATCTCGGCTTCGCTGAGCTCTACCTCCAGGCTGCGTAGGCTGGAGCGGGTCTCTGCCAGGGTCCGAGGACCAATCAGGGCGTACACGGGGAAATGCTGCCCCAGAACCCAAGCCAGGGAGATGTTGATGGGATCCACTCCATGGGTGGCGGCCAGTTCGATCGCCCGTTTTTGGCGTTCGAAGTTTTCCGCGGAATACCAGGAGCGGACCAGCGAGGCATCCTCGCGTTTTTCCGGATGAGCCCGTTCCGGCAGGAAAAAGCCCCGGGCCTGGCTGGACCAGGGCAGGAGGGTGATCTGCTGTTCTTCCAGCCATTTCAGGGAGGCATCGTCATGTACATGGATACAGCCGGCCCACACCGGTTCCTGCATCACCGCCAGTGAGAGGTTGTTCGAGGCGATGCTCATGCGTTGCAGGCCTTGTTTTTCGGCATAGGCGTTGGCTTCGGCGATACGCTCCAGACTCCAGTTGCTTCCACCGAAACTCTGAATGCGTCCGGCCTGCACCTGTTCATTGAGCACGTCCATGAATTCGCTTACTGGAATCTCCGGATTGTCCCGATGCAGCATATAGATGTCGGCATAATCGGTCCCCAACCACTCCAGCTGCTCTTCCAGCTGCGACACCACGCTTTCGGGGTTGCAGTTCGGGGTGTGAGCGCCTTTGGCAATCAGCACGATGTCCTCACGCAGGGCGCGGGAACGCAGCCAGCGACCCAGCAGACGGGATTTGACTTCGCCGTAGCCATAGGCGGTGTCAAAGGCATTGCCGCCCAGTTCGAAATACTGATCAAACACGGCTTGGCAGTGGGGGGAGCTGACCTGGTTGTCTACGCCCATGATCAGCCTCGAAAGTTCCTTGTCCTGGAATTCAACCCGACCGGGCTTCATCAAGGGTCGCTGACGGGTCAAGGGACGCCCGGCAAAGTTGTGACTGAGCATGTTTTCAGGTTTCTCCCGATCATAGATCAAGCCAATTTCTTTGCGCCAGGCATCCTGAAGCTGCGCATTATGGATCGAATCCTGCCAACTCATGGCAGGGTATTCTGCCTCCGACTTCCCGGAGAGAATCGCCCGGCCACAGACATCGGCTTCATAGGCGTAACTGGTCCGCGGTGAATCGATCTGGATGTCTTCCACGCATCCAGATGCCTGGGTGAAGAGTTGAATACAACCGGCTTTGGCTTGCACCCGGGAAGCGGCGTAGGGATCCGGAAGCTTCATCCAGCCCTCACTTCCAAAGATCTGCACACAGTTTTCCTGAGAGGCGGCAATCCCGGTGGAACATTCCGCGATGACACCATGATCGAAGCGGAGCAGGGCAGAAGCGAGTCCATCCACGCCGCTTTCCGGGCTGAGCACACCCAGCGCTTTGATCTCACGGGGCACGGCAAAGGAAGATCCCTGGGCTACCCCGGCCACCATGCAGGCATAGGAACTGGTATAGCCGCCTACATCCAGGATGGCCCCGCCAGCAAGTTCCTGTTCCCAGAGCCGGCCTTCGCTGTGGAAGGCCTTGCCGAAGGAGAAGGTTGCTTTGATGTTGCGCAGCTCGCCGATCACCCCGCTTCGGAGCAGTTCAATCAGTTTATGAGTCTGGGGGTGGCAGCGGTACATGTAGGCTTCCATGAGAAACACCTGATGCGTTGCGGCCGCGTCAACGATGGCCATGCACTCGTAGGCATTCATAGCCAGGGGTTTTTCACAGAGGATATGCTTTCCTGCTTCCGCAGCTTTTATGGCCCATTCCGTGTGAAAGGGGTGTGGGGTAGAGATGTACACGGCATCGACCTCCGGGTCTGCGAGGAGAGCTTCATAGGAGCTGTGTGCGTTTGGAATGTTGTAGGCCTCCGCAAAAGCGGCGGCTTTCCCGGCATCGCGTGAAGCGACGGCTTGCAGGCGGCCGCTTTCACTGTCTTGGACGCCTTTGGCAAAGGCCTTGGCTATGGAACCGGCGGCGAGTAGTCCCCAACGAATGGTGCTGGTCATGAGTGATTTCCTATCAGTTTGAATTACACAATCCTGCAAGCATAACTGATTTTTTGACTGCTAAACAATTGCTTGTCCTGCTATAAACTTGCAGGATCCTGCTATATGCAGGCGAAGCTAGAGTATTTGCAACCCGGTACAGCCGGTGAAGGGTTTCACAATCTTGAGCGTCCCAACCAGGTGTTACGCTCCGGGGGGACCAATACCTGGCTGCTGGAATATACCGTGGCGGGGCGGGGCATTGGGTGGCTGAAGGGTCGCGAATATCTGATGCCTCCCGGTTCCTTTGTGTTGTTCAGAAGTGGCGTGTGTCAGCACTATGAAGTAGATACGCGCGTCGGCAGTTGGCAGCATATTTGGTGTTGTTTTGATCCACGGCCGCATTGGCAGGACTGGTTGAAGCTTCCTGAACTTCTGCCTGGAATTCTCCTCTTGCAGATCAAACGCAAAGCACAGCGGGAACAGATCCTGAAGGCCTTGAATCAGGCAGTCCGTTATGCCTGGAGTGTACGCCCGCAGCGGAGAAGTCTGGTACTGAACTGTTTGGAGGAGGCTCTGTTGTTTTGTGATGAATGGAACCCATCCAGGAGTTCAGCCAGCCGAGATGAACGGATTCAGGTTGTATTGGAATACATTCATGAGCATGCCTTTGAACCGCTCAACATTGCGCTGTTGGCCAAGCTGTGTTCGCTCTCTCCCTCGCGCTTTTCCCATCTTTTTCAGGAACAGATGGGGCAGGCTCCCATGCAATATATCGAAGAGCGCCGTCTGGACCGGGCACGTGAGTTATTAATGATCAGCAGTCGACCCATTTCACAGATTGCGGAAGAATGCGGATTTAACAGCGCCTATTATTTTTCGCGGATGTTTAAAGCCCGGACAGGGATGTCTCCACGGGAAGCGAGGAATGCCTATCGTTCCGGTGCGGGGTGAGTCTATGACCCTTCTATGAGCCAGGTGGCTTCGGAGATTTTGCCAGCCAGCTTAGAGGCCTGCACCCCTCCGGGGCGCTGGTTCATTTTTTTAATCGTCATGCCAGGGCTGCACCCTGGCCTAGATCCCTGCAGCCCTCCGGGCCGCCATAGCGGGTGAACTTTTGTGCGGTGGGCTTTTACGCTTCTGATCCGGATCCCGTTTAGACTTCACCTGTTCAGGAGGCCTGCACATGTCTAGGCCCGGAAGTCTTTGCCGCAGCTGTTGCAGTGGAAGTAGCGGCCCTTTTTCAGCCCTGACATCATAAACAGGATAGAGACAAAGAAGAGGATGTCGGCCAGGCAGCCGGGCTTGGTCAGTTTGGTATCGGTGGAATCGCAATGCGGGCAGGGAACAGAGGGGGAGGATGGGGGTGTCATGAGTTGGTCAGCTCCTTGGGCATCGCCAAAAGATACACTAGGTCGATACCGATGCCGAGAAGACAACCCAGGCTATAGCAAACAAAGTCACTCCAGAGAAAGCCGCTTCCCAATAGAATCATCCCGAACCAGGTTTTTCGCAGGTGTTGGATCCAGGGGGCCTGGTAGAGTTGCAGGATTTCTATGCTGTACGCGAAGCACAGCGTGAGCAGGGCAATCCGTACGATGCTCCATTTGGGAAACAGCGTACCCAGGCAGAGATACACCAGCAAAGCCCAGAAGATGTCACCCGCGTAGTCTCGGTATAAGCTGGGGAAGCCTTCTGTGATCGATAAACGGGAGGCCCCGCCGATCACGGTGACCAGAAGAATGAGACACAACGAGATCCAGAAGCGGCGTTGCATCGGGCCCTTTCGTAACTCGGTCGAAATCCTGGAAAATTGAAGCGGCATAGAACGTTTCCGAGTGATTCAGGTGCTTCTGTATAGGAAAGCTTTCCCTGCAAGGAAGCGAGGGCTTTGTTTAACCTAGGCTTTAGAGGATTTCTCCGTTTATGCCACAAAGGACTTAGCCCATCTTTTCGAGTAACAGTACGGTTAAATTCCAAACGAAGTGCAGTAGGATCGGGGGCCATAAACTATGACTTTTCCAAGCTGCAAACCCGAAAAAGAGGCCAATGGCGAAATGGGACGGGAAGATGAGTGGCAACAGGTGAAGCACGGCAAATAAGACCGCTTGCAGGATCAATGCTTCTGATAGGGAACAAAGCTCCCGTAAGCCCTGAAAGAGGATGCCCCGAAAAGCAAATTCTTCAAGGACCGCGGGTACGATACAAATGAGGATCACTGCAGACCAAAATGGCCAGTCATGTTCCTGGTAACTATCGAGGTAGTTGAAAAAGGGGACCCCGAAAAAATCTAACACAACATAATACCCCCAGACGAATGCACTTAGTACCAGGTATAACCCAAGAATCCATACGAGGCTGCTCACCGGTATCCTGCGTGGACGGAGGATTCCTTTGAGTGAAGGCATCATCCCTTTTGCAAAATACAGGACCACCCCCAGGAAAATGCAATTGGCTGCGACATCCACGGAGGGATGCGTGTTTTCGCTGATATGTACATAGAGACCTATGGGCAACTGTGTACCCAGCAACCAGAACCACATGATCATGGCATGTCGACAGGATCCTGATATTACAGGTACTTCGCTTGAATCTCCCTGAGGACCAGACCTTCTTTCTACTTCGGTTGAGATGGCTGAGTTCTTACCGATGGATGAGGGCGAGGGGGGGAGCTGCGCGGAACGATCCGGATGATCGGGAGATGCCGGTGTTGGACTATTCTCTTGAGAACCCATGCCTGACTGAACTTGGACGAATGTTAAGAGACCTGCGCCTGAAGTTCGCGTTCACGCTGTTGTTTCCGTTGGGCTAAGGCAGCGCTGAGTCCTTTGCCCAGGACGATGATGACGATACATTTAATAACGACCCCGCTGATCAGGCTTGTCGGGTCCATGATTGCATTGCCTACTTGAACGGAACAATAGACGACCAGAGCGATGACGACTGCCGGGAAGGGGGAGCGTTTTGACCAGAAAAACAGGACAAAATATAAAGCGGAGAGCATGTAATTTAAAATGAATAAAATGGTGGGCTCGGCTTTGACTTGTTTCCGCAATTCCCCAGCCAGGATCTTGACCCCATTTTCCAACTCAAGAAGTTCATCATCAGCAAATTGACTCAGGTGCGCCAGAGCTTCATTTGCCGTATTCACGGCCATCATGCCCATGATGCTTCCTCCAATGATGAACAGGATGGCCACGGCGAGAATTGCTTTTGAGGCCGATTTCACCTTTTCATCTTGCTCCACGCGGGATCGAATCTCCTGTGCGCGGTTCCTAGCGGGTATGGGAGGCGTTGGGCTTGGGGTGCCGGTTGGTTGCGCTTCAGTGTTCATGCTGCTCATTTCCCTTAAATATGGATTTCTATGGCATGTAGCAACCTTGTGCCTACCAGCAAGATTATAGATCTGGGGAAATTTACGTTGTTAGCGAGTATCGGTGTTGGGGACTGAATCTGATCCGCTGCACCCATCCCCGGAAGCTCAAAGGCTCCCGGGGAACCCTGGAGGATCTTGTGTCTTATTTTATAAAGAGAGGGTCCGTTGCAGCACCGCGCCCAGGCCCTCAATCATTGCCGTGACTTTCCAGGAGCTGCGTAGATGGCCGGGCATCCAGCAGCCGATATTGGGTCTGCTGTCGCTGTGCCAGGCGGCGGGGTACTGTTCACCACTCTCGGGGATTTCCACGCTGGCGTCGATGTTCAGCTCCGCGCAGGCTTTGAGCTGAATAAAGACTTCGTCTTTGGGCAACCAGCCCTGGCGGTAGGGGAAGGGGACCCCATGGCGGGTTTCCGTATTCAGATGTACCGGAGAATGGGGGTGGGAGGAAACGCCCCATTCCCAGATCAGTCCGCACCAGCGCTGGTATTCGCTCCACTCCGGCCAGGCTCCCAGGCCAGCGTGCACAATGGCAAGGGCCTTGCCGGATTCTACCCAGCTACGGAGCTGCTCCCGGGTCGCTTCGTCTGCTTCGCTTTGGGTGTGGTAGATCACGATCCCATCGATGCCCTTCACATCGGCAGCCTGCAGACCTTGTTGTTCCGCATCGATGACCCGGGTCGCCTTTCCGCTAAGCCTCTCCAGGGCTTCGGCCAATCCTTCGCGCCCCCCGCTTCCGAAATGTGCATCGGCATAGAGCAGGAAGTTTTTCCCGTACAGAGCGGAGCGGGGCGGATGTTGCATCAGCTCCAGCGGAGCATAGTCCAGGGCCAAGGGGAGGGACACTTTGCGGGCGCTGCGGGCGGACTCCTGTGCGGCATAGGCCATCTCGGTCGCACTGGCACAACGCTGCAGGGAGCAGAGGGATTCGCGGCCTCCCTGCATTTCCGCCAGCAGCTCCCTGTAGAGCTCCTGAAACCCATCAGTGCCGCTGGGCAGGGGCTGCCGTTCTACGCCCTTTGCCGTGAGGACCAGGAGCTCATTCCCCTCACGCAAGAGCATCCCTTCCGGGCCTCGGATACTGAAGCTGGCGCCGCTCAGCGGGCCGGTGAGGAACTGGGCGCTGTGCTGATCAGGGTATTCCGCAAATACGATGGAAGCATTCTCCACCGCCTGCTGGTAAATGCGTTTGTCGCTCACATCCATGCCGGCGAGGACGTACTCCGGTGCCGAGTCAAACAGGTAGTTGGCCATGGCAAACCAGTGTGTGGTCCAGGAGAGCACATCCCAGTTGTCGCCTACCCGGGCGTTCACGGTTAAGGGCTTGCCCAGGACTCCGGAACGGGCAACCCGTTTGCAGCTCTGGTAGTAGGGATCATATACCCGCTGATGAGCCACGGAGATGTGGGTACCGCTTTCTGCGGCTTTGTTCAACAGCATCTGAATTTCGCCTGCATCCAGAGCAATGGGTTTTTCAATAACGATGCCTTTTACGCCGCGTTCCATCGCTTCCATGGCCATAGGGGCATGCAGCTTTGGCCAGGTACAAATGGCTACAATATCGGGAGTGAAGGAGGCGTACAAGGCGTCGCTGGAGGCAAAGAGTCGTTCCTCGGAGAGGCTGAAGCGATCCCCGAAGGCGACCAGGTTTTCCGGGGAGAGGTCGACCCCGTAGAGTTCCAGTTCATCGGAGAGGGCGGATATCGCGCCTCCGTGGGCGTGGCCGATGGCCCAGCCTTCCTGGCCTTCAACAAATTTACCACAGCCGATCACGGCAGCTTTTTTCAGGGAGGATGTCGTGCTCATAACAGGTCTTTCATGGAGGCGAAGCGCCTCCGGGTTGAATGATCCTTGTCAGCTAACATGTTTCTTTTTATTTTGCGTCCCGCTTCTTCCGGCGGTAAAAATGAAACATATGACACGCATCCGTTTTGGTCATTGGAACGCCGCCCGTGAAGAACGCCTCTTGTCCACTCATCATGATGATGGGTTGGAGCTGGTCTATGTGCGTCATGGCCGAGTGAGTTGGGACTGCGAGGGGGAGATCCTGAGTGTTCAGGCGGGCGAGCTATCCTTTACCTGGCCTTGGCAGTCTCACGCTGCAGTAGGGCAACGTCTGCCTCCGGTGGATATTTTCTGGGTGCTGCTTCCGCTGACGTCTTCGCAGCGCCCTCGTTCCGGAGGCCGGGAAGGGCTGGAGCTGGATCTGGAAATTCCAAGCTCTGAGGCCTCCTCTTTGCTTCAGGAACTCAGCTGCTGTCCTGGGCAAACCTTGAAGCCTCCGGATTCGTTTCAGCAAAAAATGCTATCTCTGGTGGCTCAGCTGGAGCAAAGTGGGGGCGAATTGGATCTGCCGAGTCTGGGTTGGCTGTATCTTTTGTTGCATGACCTGCAGGAGGCCATTCGTATACATAGCACCCCTCAGGGGGGAGATCCTCAGCGTCAGCGGCTGCAGGCCTTTCTGAACGAAGAACTTCCGTTTCAGCTGGAGGAGTGCTGGAGCCTGGACCGGATGGCGAAAGCCTGCTCTTTGGGGCGGACCCGCTTTGCTGAACTGGTGAAAGAGCAAAGAGGGGATAGCCCCATCCGTGTGTTATCGCGTCTGCGTATTGATGCGGCCAAGCACCATTTAATTGAAAGCAAACTGAGTGTTACCGAGATCGCCCTCGCATGCGGTTTCTCCAGTAGCCAGCGTTTCGCTACGGTGTTTAAAAGCTATTGCGGACAGAGCCCACGAGACTTCCGGCACCAGGCGCAGTCTTCCCCGGACTTCGCTTCGGAATGACCCTTCGCAGCTTTACCGGAATATGGTAGTTTTTGCCGATGTCTGAACCCTCCTATTTGCTGGCCCTGGATCAGGGCACGACCAGTTCGCGTTCCATTCTTTTTGATGCACAGGGGCGTATTGTGGCTTCCGCCCAGAAAGAATTCGAGCAACGTTACCCCCAGCCGGGCTGGGTGGAGCATGATCCCTGGGAAATCTGGTCCAGCCAGAATGCGACGTTGGCCGAAGTGTTGAGCCGCGCGGATCTGCATGCAGAACAGATTGCCGCCCTTGGCATCACCAATCAGCGGGAAACCACCTTGCTTTGGGAAAAAGACAGTGGCCAGCCCGTCTATCCTGCCATCGTTTGGCAGGACCGGCGTACTGCGGACCTGTGTGCGACTTTCCGGGCTGATGGGGTGGAGTCGATGTTGACGGAAAAAACCGGATTGCGTTTGGATCCCTATTTTTCGGCGACCAAGCTGCGTTGGATTCTGGATCATGTGGAAGGAGCCCGGGCTAAAGCAGAACGGGGAGAATTGCTCTTCGGGACGGTGGATACCTGGTTGGCCTGGCAGCTGAGCGGCCGCCAGATTCATGTCACCGACGTGAGCAATGCCTCCCGCACCTTGCTCTTCAACCTGCAAAGCCAGTCCTGGGATCCAGAGTTGTTGGAGCTTTTTCAGATTCCTGAATCGCTGCTGCCGGAAGTTCGAGCAAGTTCGGAACGGGTGGGCGAGGTCGGCCCCGCTCATGTGCTCGCCGGCGTGCCCATCGCCGGGATAGCGGGTGACCAGCATGCGGCGTTGTTCGGCCAGAGCTGTTTCCAGGCCGGCATGGTCAAGAGTACCTTTGGTACCGGTTCGTTCCTCCTTATGAATACGGGCACGCAGCGCATGTATTCGGAGAACAACCTCCTCTCCACCGTGGCCTGGAAAATCGGTGACTGCTTGGAGTATGCCTTGGAGGGCTCGGTATTTATTGCCGGTGCGGCAGTGAAATGGATCCGGGATGAATTACAGATGGTTCGTTCCGCCCAGGAATTGGATGAGCTGGCCGCCAGTGTCGCGGACAGCAACGGCCTCTATCTGGTGCCCGCCTTTACCGGGCTGGGGGCTCCTCACTGGGATCCCTATGCACGTGGGAGCATGCTGGGCATCACCCGCGGAACCAATCGGGCACATTTCTGCCGGGCCGCCTTGGAAGCCATTGCCTTTCAGAGCGCCGATCTGATTCGGGCGATGGAAAGAGATTCCGGCATCTCTCTGCAGGAATTGCGGGTAGATGGCGGGGTTTCCCGAAGTGACCCGCTGCTGCAGTTTCAATCGGACCTGTTGCACTGTGATGTGGTCCGACCCCGTTGTGTAGAAACGACAGCCTTAGGAGCCGCTTTTCTCGCGGGGCTTGCTGTTGGCTACTGGGAATCGCGGGAACAGATTCAGGAGTTATGGTCGATGGATCAGGTGTTTACGCCACAACGAGCGGTTGAGGATATGAACCGGCTTCGTTCCGGCTGGGACCGCGCGGTACAGCGTTCTCTTCGCTGGGCGGCAGAGGAATAGAAGACCTTGTGTCAGGGATTAGATTCCTTGCTGGATCCGTTGGGTTTTCATTCAGCACTGTTTTCATGCCCCAGAGAAAAGGGAGGAGAATGAGGATTAAGGCCAGAACGAGGATCAGGATATACTTGGTGTCACTGCGATAGTTACCGGTGCAGGGAGGGATCATGTGAACGGCTTTCAGAAGCTGGAGCTAGAAGAGAGAGGGGGGATTCAATGGGGGAACCTGAGAAAGAAGCCAAGGAGCCCTGCGGTCACCAGGCCCAGGACAAGTAGCGTGACTCGGGCGTACACAAAGAGACCGGGCGTTATGATCCGGAAGCGGTTTTGGTAACGGTACAGTTCACAAGATTCTCCGGGTGTAAACCGCTTCGGGCTGATTTCATCCACATCCTCCAAGCCCTCTACTTCCACCACGGCACGGTAGCCTGTGGGCTGCCCGTGGCGACCGTAGCGATAGGCATAAACCCGCTTTACACGGCCGCTGAACGCTTCGCCCTTCGCCATGACCTTTTTGAAATAGCGGATTCGCAGATAGAGCGCGGCCATGGACAGAAGGAGAAGAGAGATCCAGAATACATACAGGAAGGTCATAAGGGTCGTGTGGTTAATGTGAGTATAGGATCTGTTGCTGCAAGCAGGCCTTTAGAATTCAAAGCAGCGTTTATAAAGCTGTTGTCTTCGCTGTGTGCATCCCCTGCGGAAAAGCCTTGGCTCCTTTTGGGTTCGTTGCGGCAAACAAGCAGGACTCCAGGGCTGGAGGCCTTTACGCCGTGGGAGCTTTGGCGCGTATGGTCCTGCCCTCGTTCCAGGTGCCTGCAACAATGATGGAAGTTTGTAGCTCGGGAATGCCTGTGCTCCCCCGACTAATCAGTGCGTGGAGTTGGTGAATCAGGGTGGCCCCCAGTTCCTCTGGAGAATGGTAGTAGCCACTGATTGGAGAGTCGGGCTCGACGACGTTGATGCTTAAAAAGGGAAGCTGCATCTGTTCGAAGTCTCTGTCGGATCCGGTGCTGTAGCCAATGACCGCTTCGATACGATGTTCTTCTATCCAGCGCGTGCGGGATGAGGCCGAATTTGTGTCCTGATTCATAAAACACAGTTCCAGGTCGGGCTGCATCTCCCGGGCAAAGAGAAAGCAGCCGATTTCACGATAGTGTCTGGGTTGAAACATGCCTTCCGGTAGAATCATGCCGATGCGTCGGTACCCTGCATGAATACATTGGTCGATACAGCCCAAGGTCGCCCTCGCGTTATCTGTGGCGACGGCATCAAAATTTCGGTTGGAATCAAAACCAAAACCTATGACGCTGAATAAATCCCAATCCAGCTCCGCATACGGAAAGGATTCGATGGGGGGAAGAATCAGACCCGTGATCCCTTGGGCCTGCAGACGTTCTTGATGTTCTTTGAGGGAGAGATTCGGGGTATCTACACAATATTCTGTGAGCTCATAGCCCAGATTCCGTGAACAGTGTTTCATGGCCTGATACACATTTTCCCAGAGAGGAATGGCATTCCAAGGCCAGGAGGCATCCAGCACCAGTGCGGCTAAGGAACCCTGCCAACTGGACTGCGAGCGCTGCCCATCTCTGTAGGCGGAAAGCGAAGAGAGCATCGGGTCTTTTTCATAACCGAGTTTGGCAGCAACCTGTTTGATGGTTTCGCGGGTTTTGGCGGGGATCTTTGGGTGATCCCGAAGAGCCATGGATACGGTAGAGCGTCCATACCCTGCCGCCTCGGCGACGTCTTTAAGGAGGATGCGCTTTTTCATGTGAAGCCATTGCAACAAATGCAGCCAAACCTGGCAAAGGAAATAGCGGCGTAGACCCGCATTTCTCGTTGGCTTCGCTCCCTTTGCATGATCACCTCAGGGAGCGGAATGGGGGCCCAAGCCCCGTCCATGCTTGTATTCAGGGCTCAGGGACGCCGATCTCGAAGAGCCCGAATGGATTTCCCGAGACCCAGGCCGATGGACGCTGCAATGAGACCGGTTCCCAGCAGAAGCGCCAGGAGAATGAGTAGCGCGAGGATCAGTTCGGGTTTCCATATAGCCAGAATGATGAAGAGGGCACTCAAACTGACAATCCAGCAGAGACAGAGTACGCTCCGGCGTAAGCGGTTGATTTCATAGGCAAGTTGAGCGAGCCTGTCATCCTTCATGTTGAGATCCTGAATGGGGTACTTCTTCTGTCAGCTTCCGGGTGTAGATTAGTTTGTCTGCCCCGGCGTCAAAGAAATCTTGAATCTCAGCTTCCAGCTGGAAGCCTCGTTGAAGGTAGAAGTTTCGAGCTGCAGCAAATTCATTTCCCTGGGAAGTCTCCACGATGACCAGACGTGCCTGACGATCCCGGAGCTCCTTGAGCAGCGCTTCCATCAGCGCAGAGCCATGTCCCTGACCTTGATAGCCTTCTTGTACCCAGATCATGAGCAGGTTCCAGGTGCCTGAGGTGACCGGTTCAGGTCGACAATAGGCCACACCCACGCACCCGTCTACGTGCTGTGCGGAGAACCAGAGTTCTTGATCCGGATCCGCAAGGTAGGCATCAAAGCAGCTGAGCACATGTTCCAGTGCGTCGGCATCAAACTGACTGCTCTGTTCCAAGATGCGGAGAAGAGCCACGCGATCCTGGGCGCTGCTGGGTTGAATTCGGGGCTGCATGCTGTGTGAGAACCTTTCTGGAGGAGGGTCATTTTTTCGTTTCGATAGGGCAGGAGCGCTGACTTGGCGAGTGGAAAGCGCAAGGGCATTGCCTGAGGGGGGCTCCTCAGGGTAGCTGTCGGCCTTCAGGCCACGCTTCGTCAAGCTCAGCGCAGACAGGCTGCATGCATGGCCACGGAGCTGGTGAATTCGCTAGGATCCACCCTACCAGCTTATGCTCTAGGTCGCGGTTTGTCTGCCAACCGCAGCTCCCAAGTTCCACAAGCAGGAAGGCCCAAAGGGCCGATACCTAAAAGCCCAGGCCGAGAGGCCTGGGTACATCGCATACCGAATGCAAAGGGCTGAAGGCCTGATAGCCAATCTAGAAGAAGCGGGTGTCACCCCGTTGGGGCTTTTCTTGATTTTTGACGATATTCCCAGGCCTCACGGCCTGGGCTATGATGTGTTACGCCGTTGGCGCTGTTTGAGAGTTGTATCTGGCCTTTAGATTTGAACACCACTGCATTCATTTTTGCCCATCCTGCTAGCGTATGCTTTTGGCTTAGGTAGCGGCCTGTTTGCGCTGAGCTTGACGAAGCGTGGCCTGAAAGGCCGACAGCTACGTCATCCTGTCTGCCAGCCGCGGCTCCCAGGTTCCGCAATCAGGAAGGCCCAACGGGCCGAAGCCTAATAGCCCAGGCCGTGAGGCCTGGGTACAGAGCATACCAAATGCAAAGGGCTGAAGGCCTGAAACCAGAGGCAAGCAACAAATGTCACTGGGGATGTCTTTTTCCTTCTTCCCGTTTCCGATCTACTGGGGCCGTTTATTTCTCTGCGAGAGACAGGGTGAAGGTGATTCCTCCTTGAGAGACTTCGTCCTGTTTTTTCTCAGTATGTTCTGATGATCCTAAGCGCAAAATGATCGTCGGTTCTGTTCGAAGTGTTTCGGGGCTTCGCGTCGTGACCATTCGATGGGTTTTGTCACGGGATGTAATGGGGAGCACCAGTTTATTCGTTCCACCAGCCATAACGACGTATACCGCATCATGCCCAGCTACCTCTTCAACGAGAATCAAGCGTGCGCTTTCTCCAGGAGCCAAGCTGCCATAGATCTTTGGCTCAGACATCTCGCCATATTGCCACATCAATACAACCGCTTGATGGTTCTTGGGGACCTCAATGTCAACTTGCCTGATTCCATGTGCAGGCCGTTCATGCCGAATCCATAGTTTCGGGTTCGTTTCCTGACATCCACAGCTGAGTAACAACCACATCGTTACACCTAGGGAGAACATCCATTTCATGGCGAAGATTCTACAGGGAAGCTCATCAGGATCGAGAACGAATGGAGCGCTTGATGCAAATCCTAAAGATGTGCGTGTCACCCCGTTGGGGCTCTTTTTCAGGATTGATGAAATTCCCAGGCCTCATGGCCTGGGCTATGATGTGTTACGCCGTTGGCGCTTATTGAGTGTGGCATCTGTTCTTTGGTTGCGAGTCAACGCTACTTCATTCGCTTTGGCCCATCCTGCTGGCGTATGCTTTGGCTTAGGTAGCGGCCTGTGGCCTGAAAGGCCGACAGCTACGTCATCCTGTCTGCCAGCCGCGGCTCCCAGGTTCCGCAATCAGGAAGGCCCAACGGGCCGATACCTAAAAGCCCAGGCCGTGAGGCCTGGGTACATCGCATACCGAATGCAAAGGGCTGAAGGCCTGATAACCAGAGCTGAGAAAGAACCAGTTCGTTACTCCCAAGGGGAACATCCTTTTCATGGTGGAGATCCTCAGGAAATGGTGTCAGGCTGGAGCCATTTCCTAGGATGTGCTGGGAATCAAAATCTGATAAGACGATGCGGTCCGTCGCAGCGCAATGTTTCCCTGCCGTAGGCATGAAACCGGAAACATGTTGATCTGCGCGGTCTTACAGACCGAAATAACTGAATAATTACGTGAAACCCAGGCCAGCACGGCTCTGCCGTTTGGGCTGGGCTGGTATCTTTGCGGTCCTTCGGACCGTAAGCATCACACAGTCTTCCCCAGCTCTCACCTTAGCGAGACAGTGGAGCCTGCATGATGAAAGCCGAGCCGACTCGTCCCGCCGTAGCCGGAACGGCGAAGGAGGAAGCTCCGCAAGGATATCAGCCCCGGGTGGAACCCGGGGATCGGCGAGAACCACCTCCATCAATAGCGCTCTAAAGGAGCGCCGCATTCCCGAACCATGGCGGGTCGACCGGAACGATGCGGCACCCTTTCAGGGTGAGGCCATGCAGAAAAGATAAAGTTGAAGCGCATGATTAAGATTACGGGTATGTAAACCCGCCAAACGAGCTGGGGATGGGCGAGGGGGGGGGACCCCTGGAAGCCTACGGGCAGAAGCGCCAATGGCTGGGTTCCGGTGATCTTGCCGAGCAGGGGAAATCCTCCCTCCACTATGAGATGTGCCTCTAATGAATTGTTAACCGCAGCGTTGTCCGTTTCACACAAACGAACGGTATATCCAATTGAACAACATGAACGATTGGATCTGCATATCATGATTCACCTCAAACAAATCGAAGTCCGCTACCAAGGGAAAGACGGGGACGTCCAGGCGCTGCAGCCGACCAGCCTCCGTTTTCACGAAGGTCAGTTTACCGTGCTGCTGGGCCGATCCGGTGCCGGGAAATCGAGCCTGCTGCGTACCCTGAACTATCTGACCCGTCCTGCCGCTGGAGAACTGGAGCTGGAGGGTGTGGGACGCATCCACAGCAAACAGAGTGTGCGGGAGCTGCGACGACGTACCGGGATGATCTTTCAGCATCATCAGTTACTCCCCCGGGAGACGGCACTGAAGAATGTGCTCAACGGTCGACTGGGCTATCATAGCTTTTTCGCTTCCATGCTGCCGTTGCCCCGCAAGGAGCGCATGCTGGCGCTGGACTGTCTGTTCCGGGTGGGGCTGTTTGAGAAGGGGTTGCGCCGGGCGGATCAGCTCAGCGGGGGTGAACAGCAGCGTGTGGGTGTGGCCCGGGCTCTTGCTCAGGAGCCTTCACTGTTATTGGCTGACGAGCCGGTGGCCAGTCTGGATCCGGCTACAGCTTCGGAACTGATGATTCTGCTCAAACGGATCTGTGCAGAAGACGGGATCACCACCGTGGTCAGCCTGCACCAGGTGGAGCTGGCCCGTCGTTTTGCAGACCGCATCATTGGGCTCAGCCGGGGCAGGGTGGTGTTTGACGGGGTGGCTGCGGATCTGGATGAGCGCGTCCTACAGGAAATTTACCAGCATTCCGGTGCACAAGCCGATCAGGATCTTCCTGGGGCTCCGGATAGCACAGACTCTGCTGCGGAGATGGACCTCGCGTCTGTTGATGCACTGACCTAACCCCCGACAAGGAATCCCCCAAGATGAACTCCCTTAAACGTATTGTGCTTGCGGCCGCTCTGCTGGCCTCTGTGCTGCCGGCTTTCGGCAAAGATAAATCCGATCCCAAGGTGCTGCGTGTGGCCCTGCTGCCGGACGAAAATGCCTCCACGGTGATCAAACAGAACGAGCCGCTGAAAAACTACCTGGAAGAGAAAACCGGGAAAAAAGTCGAGCTGATCGTGACCACCGACTACTCCTCCATGATCGAAGCCATGCGCCGCGGCCGCATTGAAATGGGCTATTTCGGTCCGCTGTCCTACGTGATGGCCAAAGAGCGCAGCCCGGAAATTGAAGTGTTTGCCGCGCAGGTGAAACGCGGCAGCCCCACCTACCGCGGCGTGATCATTGGCAATGCCGAGCGCAGCATCAATGAACTCATGGCGGTCAAAGGCAAAACCATGGCCTTCGGCGACCCCGCCTCCACCTCCTCTCACATGATTCCCAAAACCATCCTTAAACACAAAGGTCTGGAAGCGGGTAAAGACTACACCGAGCAGTTTCTCGGATCCCATGATGCGGTGGCTCTGGCTGTGGCCAATGGCAAAGTGGACATGGGCGGGATGAGCGAGCCGATCTTCAACCGCCTGGTTGAAAAAGGTACCATCAACAAAGAAGACGTTGTGGTAATTACCTATTCCGATCAGTTCCCCAACTACCCCTGGACGGTACAGGGCTATCTGAACGACGATCTGAAAGAAAAAATCCGTAAAGCCTTCGTGGAAATGGAAGATCCCAAAGTGTTGAAACCGTTCAAAGCGGACGGATTCGCTCCCATGGCCGATGAGGATTACGACAAAATCCGGGATATGGGCAAAGTGCTCGGTCTCGACTTCGGCAAGATGTAAGCGAAGATCATGGATACCACATTAGCCATCGACATTCTGCGCAAGCAGGAACGCAGCTGGAAAAAAGCTGTGGCCCAGCTTGCGCTGGTCATGGCTGCTGTCGTCTGGGCAGCCTGGGAAACCGGGCTGCTCGACGCCCAGCGGCTGGCCGAAGGGGTTCCGGATTTTCTGGACCTCGGCGGGGAGATGATTCCTCCCGATTTTTCAGAGTGGAGCTCCTGGATGGGCCCGCTGTTTGATACCCTGGCCATGAGTATTGCCGGGACCGCGCTGGCGGTCTTCTTTTCCTGTTCGTTGGCTTTTCTGGCTGCGCGGAATACCAGCCCGCATCCGCTGGTGTATCAGGTGGCCCGGGTGATTCTGAACCTCCTGCGTGCCGTACCCGAACTGATCATGGGCATCATTTTTGTGGCCGCGGTCGGTTTCGGCGCTTTGCCCGGGGTGCTGGCCCTGGGCTTTCATTCCATCGGCATGGTGGGTAAATTTTTCGGAGAGGCCATTGAGCACGTGGATGAAAAACCGGTTGAGGCGGTGCGTTCCACCGGAGCCAGTCCGCTGCAGATTCTCTGGCATGGCTATCTGCCCCAGGTCCTGCCGCAAATGGCGGATGTGATCATTTACCGCTGGGAATATAATTTCCGCGCCTCCACCATTCTCGGTGCCGTAGGAGCGGGAGGCATTGGTTTTGAACTGATTGCCTCACTGCGCATTATGCAATATCAGGAAGTACTGGCCATCATTCTGGTTATTCTGGCCATGGTGACTCTCGTGGATCTCATTGGATCCCGCCTGCGGAGGCAGTTTAAATGAGCGGTTCTCCACGTCGTCCCCGGGTGCTGATCACGAACCGGGTTCATCCGGACACGGAGGCCTATCTGCACAGGTTTTGCGATCCCGTGTTGAATCCGGACTCCGAACCGTACAGCCGTAACGAGTTGCTGGAACGCTGCGCGGATGTGGAAGGCCTGATGGTGTTTATGAATGACCATGTGGATGAGTCTTTTCTGGAGCAGTGCCCGAAGCTGGAAGTGATCAGCGCAGCCCTCAAGGGTTTTGATAACTTTGACCTGGAGGCGATACGGCTGCGGAAGATTCACTTTGCGTATGTACCGGATCTGCTGACCGTCCCCACGGCGGAGTTGACGCTCGGCCTGATGATTTCTCTGGCCCGCAATGTGCCGGCCGGGGATGACATGATTCGTGAACAGCGTTTCCCCGGATGGCGTCCGCTGCTTTATGGAACCGGGCTGCAGGGGGAGCAGGCCTGTATCTGGGGCATGGGGCAGGTAGGGCAGGCCCTGGCCAGCCGTCTGGTGGCCTGCGGGATGAAGGTCTGTTATGTCGATTCCCAGCGACTGCCTGAACAACGGGAACAGGAATTTGGACTGCAGTTTGCCGATCTGGCGGAAGCGCTGCCGAACAGTCGCTATCTGATTCCTTTTGTTCCTTTAACTCCGGAAACCCTGCATATGATCAACCGGGAAATCCTGGAGCAGCTGCCCCCACAGGCCTATCTGATTAACTGTTGCCGGGGATCTGTGGTCCGGGAATCGGATGTGGCCGACTTGCTGGAAAGCGGTTGGCTGCAGGGCTATGCCGCGGATGTGTTTGAGATGGAGGACTGGGCTCTGGATACCCGTCCCCGCGAGGTGGATCCCCGCTTGCTGGCGATGAAAGAACGTACCTTGTTTACGCCGCATCTCGGTTCCGCGGTCATGCGGGTGCGGCGGGAAATCAGTTTACAAGCGGCCCGGAATCTGGAAGCGTGGTTTTCAGGGAGGAGCTGAGGCCTCCAGCCGGACAGGACACTGTACACATTATGTATCTTGGATATTTGACCACGTATCGGGAGCTGGTGCGCACCCGGAATTTTCATGAGACCGCAGAGGCTCTCGGTCTATCCCAGTCCACGGTCAGTCAGCATATCCGCCGTCTGGAGGAATACCTCGGGGTCCAGTTGATTATCCGTAGGCATTCCGGCTGTGAACTGACCCCGGAAGCCCGGCGCTTTACTGAGGTGGCCGATGGGATTCTACGACTGCTGGAAGGAGCCCGGACGGATCTTCAGTCCCAACAGATCCTGATTGGAGCCAGTACCAATGTAGGAACCTTCCTGCTGCAGCCTGAGCTGCGGCGTTGTCAGAAGGCCTTGGGCGAGGATCTGGATTTCCGGCTGAGTATTGACCGCAACGATCGGGTAGTGGAGCAGTTGCTGCATCATCAGATTGACCTCGCCTTCACCGAGTGGTGGACCCCTCAACCCGGCTTTCAGTCGCACTTATGGCGCCAGGAGCCCCTGGTGGTGATTCTGCCGGCAAAACATCCTCTGGCGACCCAAGAGTGGCTTTCTCCGGAGTCCCTGATCAATGAGCCTATGTTGGGTGGGGAGAAAGCCACCGGAACCGGAAGGCTGTTGCGGGAACAGTTAGGGGAGGTCGCGGATCGCTATCACATGCACATGAATCTGGGGAATACGGTTGCGGTGATTGAAGGGGTGCGGAATGGATTGGGCATCTCCATCGTCCAGAAAAGTGCCGTGGCCAAAAAATCACAACAGAGTGGAATTGCACTGCGTGAGATCGAAAATGTTCCCTTGGTGAAAGACATCTATCTGAGTCACCGGGAGATTTCAGATGAGCAGCACCCGCTGCGCCGCCTACGTGCGGAACTCCTGCAGGAATAACATCGAATTCTAATATAGGCACATTTTTGTTAGGTGTGCATTTTTCTTTCTCCGGGGGAGTGTAGGGCTTTGACTCCCTTCAGTTTATACCTAGTTCCTATGGCAAAGGACTCGGTATATTGATTCAGCGTTCAGAAACATCCCGGAGGCCCGAAAAGGTGCAGCTGCTGTATTTCGATGCGGCATCGGGTCACCGCTCGGCGGCGATTGCCATCTGCAAAGAGCTGAAGCGGCGGGGCTGTGAGGCAGAGATGCTGAATCTAGTGGATGTCTGTGACCGCTTGCAGCCCTTTGGCCGGGTGATGCGCATGGGGATCGGGTATTTCAACGCCTGCCTGCAGCGGGATTGTCTGTTTGACCTGAAGGGGCTGGTGAATTTGCAGTACCTGACCCTGGATTGCGTGGGAAAAAAGGGCAAAGCGGTCCTGAGTTCCTATTGGCAGGAGCATCCGGCAAGCTGTCTGGTCTCGGTGACGCCCATGTGCAATGAGCTGATGTCGGACTGTTATTTTTCCGCTTGCCCGCAGGGGCGTTATCTCTGCATTCCAGTGGACATCGAAGAGGCAAAAAAACGCTACTGGTTTATCGAGGATGAACGGATCGAATATCTGCTGGGTTCCGAGGAGTTACAGACGCAGGCTAGCTCTCTGGGGATTCCGCCGGAACGCATGCGCGATGTGGGCGGGATGCCTGCTGATCCGGATGCCTACGAGGTAGCGGCATTGGACCGAAACGATTTTCTGCAGCAGCAGGGGCTGGATCCGGAACGGCCCCTGTTGTTGGTGTCCTTTGGCGGGCAGGGCGCGGTGCAGGTCAAACGCTTTGCCGAAGAGGCGCAGCGTCAGGATCTGCAGGCCAATGTCCTGTTTATGTGCGGGCGGAACCAGAAGCTGTTCCAGCAACTTGAGCAGATGTCCTTGTCTTATCCGCACAAGATCTTTTCCTATCTGCCGGAGCCTCCCATCGCCATGATCCAGGTGGCGGATTATGTCATTGGCAAACCCGGCTCAGTCACCCTGGCGGAATCCCAGGTGACCGGAACCCCGCTGCTGGCGTTGAAATCCACGGGCCTGGCCCTGGTGCAGCGGGGTAATGAACGCTGGATTGAAAAGCATCGCGCCGGCCGGGTGTTTGATGATTTTTCATCCCTGGTCGATGCCCTTCCCGCACTGTTCGCAGCGGATTCCGAAGATGCGAGCTTCTTTTCCCCACCCCCGAACCACGCTGTCCAGCAGATCGCAGACGCGATTCTTGCCTAACGAGGACCGGAACCATGAGTAATGTAAGCCTAGATAAGATTAAACTCGATGAGCGGCACTGGCCTCAGTCTGCCGAGCTGAATCTGGAGATTCACGACTGCCCGCATCCCCGCTCTACCATTGAGTGGTGGTACGTTAACGGTCATCTGAACAGTGCGGAAGGGAAGGCCTACTCATTCTTTGCTTCCTTCTTCCGGCTGGCCATCGGTCAGGATCCGCTGACCCAGGCCTACCGCTTTGCCTACAGTCTCACCTGGGGGCTGGTGGATGTTGAGGGGCAGCGCTATTTTCCGCATTCCCTGGTGGATCCCAGTGCGCCGGAGGTGGGTCTGGAAACGATCAAAAAGGGCAGCAGTAAAAAAGACCGTTTGTTTCAACAGGCACTTAAGGAAATCTTTGAAGAGAACTGCGTCCCCTTGCCGGACCGCATGCTGCAGCAGGAGGTGGGGATTGCTGAGGAATGCCTGGATTTGGATTTTGACGGCAACCGTCTGCTGAAACGGGAGGGTGGCTATGATCTGTTTCTCCGTTCTCCGGACGGTTCCCAGGAACTGACGCTGCGGGTTGATCCCCGGATCTCTCCCGTGCGTCACGGACGGGATGGCGAAGTGGTCGGGACCTCCGGTGAGGACATGTTCTATTACTTTATTCCGATGAATCAGGTTCAGGGGCAAATGAAACTGGATGGCCGGACTGTGGCGGTGAGTGGCTCCGCCTGGTATGATCACGAATTTGCCAAGCCCAAGGAGATCGTGGAGGAAAAACTGGATGTGGATCTGCTCCACGATATCGCATGGAACTGGATTTCGGTTCAGTTTGCTGAGGGCGGGCAGCTCACAGCCTACGACCTCTTTGATCAGGAGCGGAATTCCATCAGTGCGGGTCGCTGGTGTGTCTCGATTGATGCCTCCGGAGCACCGCGCTATCCGGACGATTTTCTGTTCGAACCCCTGGAGTACTGGACCAGTACCCGCACCTTTCAATCCTATCCGGTGAAATGGCGATTCCGGGTGCCAGCGCTGGATTTGGAGGCTGAAGTAAAGGCCTGCTTCCCGGAGCAGGAGTTTGTTACCCTGCTTTCCGAACCGGCCTTCTGGGAAGGGCGGATCGAATTGAAGGGAACCCGGGCGGGCGAAGCGGTTGAAGGACATGGATTTATTGAAATCAGTGGCTTCGGCAACATTCACCGGATCGAGGATTTTCTGGGCAGCGTGACCCAAGCCACCCGGGGAGCCATGGAGCGCCTGCTCCCGCTGGAGCCTAGCGAGGCAGATCTGCAGCGCATGGTGGCCAGTCCCGAGCGTGCACATTTTCTGAAAGGCTTGGATGGCGAACTCTACGTGGAGCGCGTGCTGAAGCCGATTCGGGAGATTATTGAACGTGGCGGGAAATGCTGGCGTTCCTATGCTGCGCTCGCCTGTATCGATATGGTGGGTGGCAACTCCCAGGATTTTGAAGACTGGCTGATCTGGCCGGAAATGTTGCATACCGGATCCCTGATCATTGATGATATTCAGGATCAGAGTGCGGTGCGACGGGGAGGGCCTAGTTGTCATGCGGCTCATGGTGAGGCGGTCGCCATCAATGCGGGCAATGCCGCATATTTTCTTGGGCAGACCCTGTTGCTGGATGATACGCTGACTCCGGAACTGAAACTGCGGGTCTATGAGTTGTATTTCGAGACCATGCGTGCTGCTCATGCCGGACAGGCGATGGATATCTGTGGCTTTGAGCATCTCATGCCCGGGGTGATTGAGAGCGGAAACTCCGATCAGCTCGAAGAACGCATTCTCTCAGTGCACCGGCTGAAGTCGGCAGTGCCTGCGGCCATGCTGGCACGCTTGGGGGCCATTAAGGGGGGCGGCAGCGAAGCGCAGATCGACCGGCTGGGGGATTATTTTGAAGCGCTGGGACTGGCCTTCCAGATTATGGATGATGTGCTGAACCTACGTGGCTTTGAAAAGAATCTGAAGGACAAAGGGGAGGACATTACGGCCGGGAAATTGACCATGCCGGTGGTGAAAGCGCTGGGCCGTCTGGAGCGGGGGCGCCGTGAGTGGCTGTGGACCGAACTTCAGGCCGGACATCAGGACCCCTATGCCATTGGGGATGTTATTCAGTGTCTGGATGCTTGTGCTGCGATAGATGACTGCGTCATTCAGGCGGAAGCTTTGGTGGAAGATGCCTGGTCTGCGTTACGGGAGCATATTCCGGCATCCCAGACCAGTCTGCGTTTACGGGCCTTCTCCTGGTTTGTGCTGCGGAGGCACTATTAAACAGCTCCTCGTGGTACCCTATTCTATGATGTATTAACATACTTTACATTGCAAAGTATAAGCGCTATGTTGAGCACAGAAAGATCATCCGTGATGAAAGCAGGCATTGAAAGCATGGGCATGTATGTGCCGAGGTACGCACTGGATCTCCGCGAATTGGCGGTGGCCCGGGGGGTGGACTACGGTAAATACCGTCAGGGCATCGGTCAGGAGATTATGGCGGTGCCGGCTCCGGATGAGGATGTGGTGACTATGGGAGCGAATGCGGCGTTGCGGGCGCTGGAGGGGGTGGATCGGGACAGCATCCGCACGGTGATTTTTGCAACCGAATCCGGCGTGGACCAATCCAAAGCTGCAGCCATTTATGTGCACCGGCTGCTGGATCTTCCGCCACGCTGCCGGAGTGTCGAGATGAAACAGGCCTGTTGCAGCAGCACCTCGGCCCTGCACTTTGCCCTGGCCAGCTGCGCGCTGCAGCCTGAGCATAAAACCCTGCTCATTGCTTCCGATATTGCCCGCTACGGCCTGGGTTCAGCAGGGGAACCGACGCAGGGAGGCGGGGCGGTGGCCATGGTGGTTTCGACGGAGGCGAAGTTGCTGCAGATCGATCCGGTGGTGGGCTACTACACCTCGGATGTGATGGACTTCTGGCGTCCCAACTATCTGGATGAAGCCCTGGTGGATGGAAAGTATTCGATCAAAGTCTACAAACAGGCACTGGAACAGGCCTGGCAGCATTATGTAGAAGAGGGGGGGCATGCCTTCTCCAGCTTTGAGCGCTTCTGTTATCATATGCCCTTTACCCGCATGGCCGAAAAAGCGCAGAGCCATCTGCTGCGCTGTGCAGGGAAGTGCGGCGGAGAGGAGAAACTTCTCCCCATGATTCAAAGTGCACAGCGATATAACCGGGAGGTAGGGAACTGTTACACCGCCTCCCTGTATATGGGGCTGCTGTCCATGCTGGAGCAGGATCCTGCGGACCTAAGCGGAAGCCGGGTCGGACTGTTCAGTTACGGGAGTGGCTGTATGGGAGCCTTTTTCAGCGGACAGGTGCTGCCGGGGTACCGGGATTTCTTGAATACACAGGCTCATCTGGATTTGCTGAATGAACGTGAAATGCTGTCGATTGCAGAATACGAGCACTTCTACCAGTCCCGCCTTTGTGAGGACGGGACGGCGCAGGAGCTCGAGGTATATGCAGGCGGTGCGTTCCGCCTGCAGGGCCTGCGGGATCATATGCGTCTCTACGGAGAGCGGCAGAATTCCTTGCTCACCGAGCTGGAGTCCCCGCTGCTGAGCCTGGGCCGCTGAAGCGGTTCAGGATTCGTCTTCGTTCAAAGATATCGTGAGACCTTTTTGACTCGTTGCTGTGATCAGGGTAGGGAATAGGTTCTCTAGGAAAACAAGCTACGGGGACCGGACTTCATGATCATCCAGCAGAACGAAACGATCGTCTTTGCAGGCGACAGCATTACCCATTGGTATGGGTCGCATGAAGAAGGGGGTCTGGGATACTGTGCTATGCTCAGCCGGGCGCTGCAACGCGTGCCCAAGGGTACACAGGTACAGGCGCATAACCGGGGGATCAGTGGCAACAAGGTAGCGGATTTGTTGGCTCGTTTGGACGAGGATGTGCTTTCTCTCCATCCGGATTGGGTTTCGATTCTCATCGGCATTAACGACACCGCCAGTGCAAGCAGTCCTGGGACTCCGACGGCGGAGTTTGAGTGCGATTACCGGAGCCTGCTGGAGCGGGTTCAGTCCTGCACCGAGCAGATCATTCTCATGACTCCCTTTTATTTTCCCGGGGAGGGGCGGGGAAACAAAGTAGAGTCAGATCTGGCTGAGAAAATTGCCGTGGTGGAGCAGTTGTCCCGGGACTTCGCCCGGATCTATATTCCTCTGCATAGCCATTTTGATGGGCTGCGGGGATCCATTCCGCCGGAATTGCTGGCGAAAGATGGCGTGCATCCCACCCAGATGGGGGCAGGGATGATTGCGGATCTCTGGTGGAAGGCCGTCGAAGCGCAGGAATTATAAAGGGTCCAGCTTGGCTGGATTTTGTCTGGAAACGGATGAGCTCTTTGAGCTCTCTTCACTGGACAGGATCTTTCTAACCCTGCAGGGTAAGGCTCTCACGATATGAGTCCTTTGGAACCTGGAGTGGTATGATGTTTACCTGTTCACCTTTCTTCTTCCTCTACTTGCTGCTCCTCTCTGCGGTTTCCCCGCTTCCAGCTGCATCGCTGGAGGACATGGAAAAGGCCCTGAGCCAGAAAGACTATGCGTTGGCCTTGGCCCAGGCTCAGGCGCTGGGGGAGGAGGATCCGGATGACCCCAAGCTGCCCTCACTTCTTAACCGAGCTGGAAGTCAGGCCGGAGCCGAAAAACGCCTGGCTCCAGCAGCTGCCTTTTATGAAGAACTGCTTCGCCAATCTCCAGAGTCCCGCTACGCAGAGCGGGCGCGAACGGAATTAGCCGCCTGCTATTCCGGGTTGCGTCGTCTTGAGGATTGTATTGAGCAAGCCAAAGAAAATCTTCGCCTCTACCCCAAATCCCGTTCGGTGCCCTACTGGGAATTTCTGGTCGCGCAGAGTAGCTTCCGGCTGTGGCGTTTTGAAGAGGCTGAGAAGCAGCTTCGAGCCTTTCTCAGCGCCTACCCGAATGGGCCTCTGGCCAAACATGCCCGAAGCTGCTTAGAGGATATTAATCCCGATTGGGAGCTCTCTGCGGATGGGGTGGTGGCCTATTCCGGAAAATACGAAGAGGATATCCGCTTCCAGAAAGCATTGCATGAGCTTCCGACTCGGCAAAAAGAAGCCTTCGGGTTTCTGGAGGAGCGTGTGGGCATCGATCTAGAAGAACACACAGAGATTCTGTACCGCTTTGCAGATGCCAACCGGAATCCTCAGGGTGGTCTGATTGCCGTCACCCGTGTGATTGGCGTGGAGAATGAACCCACGACGGTGGTTCGCTTTTACAGCGAGCATGTGGTGGCTTCTCCGGAAACCTTTGCCACGACGCTTGTGCATGAAATCAAACATGCCGGCTTTATCGGGATCATGGGACATCCTTATGACAGCTTGCCCAAGTGGGTCCGGGAGGGGCTGGCCCTCTATGCCTCCAATGATCACCTCATGCGGGTGCGGAGCGTGTTGCTGAACGAAGTGGTGGCGGGAAGAGATCCACTGAAGGTCTTAGATGGGATTGATGATCCGGATCATACCTTAGCTGATTATTTAGAGGATGGTCTGGCCTTTGCATGGCTGGAGTCCCTGCAGGAGGGGAATGTAAAGCTATTCTGCCGGCGTTTGGTAGCGGGAGAGGGCTATCAACAGATCTTATCCGAGATCAGTGGCATGCCGTATGCGAATGCGATTCAAGCCATTGATGCGTATTGCCTGGAGCAGGTTCAACAGGCGCTGGGAGAGGGCTATGAGCAATTTCAACCTCTGCGCAAAGCCAATATTGCCGCATTTAACCAGGGAGCGGAAGCAACCGCAAACTGGTTGAATTCCGGGGGGCAGCAGGCCTCAGAAGCGTGGTTGACGGAGCATCCACAACATCTATTGGAACCCTATGCGCGCTTCTGTCTGGCGCGTGCCTTGATCCGTGCCGGGCAGTTTGAGCAAGGTCGCGAGACCTTGAAACCGGTTTTGACCGAAGACTCCAGAAAGAGTTCCTTGCAGGATGAAGCCCAGTTGTGGCTGGGGATTTCCTATCTACGCCAAGGAAATCAAGGCAAAGCCCGGGAGGCTTTTGGTGTGTTGCTGCGGGATTATTCGTTCTCAAGCTCTGCCAAGAAGGTAGCCGGACAAATGCCTCCTGCTGGGCCAGTAACGGAGTAAACAATACCCGAAAAGAAGCTGGAACCGTTTAAGGTGCTGAAGTCCAGGCTACGGCATCGTGCGCATGCAGACTCTCCATGTGATTCACATGGATATCAACATTTGAGTAGGATTCGCTCAGGGCTTTCTTGAGTCGCCGGGTTGCATCCTCTACAAACATCAGGTTTTGCCCATTCAAGGCGGCAAAGGCCTGTTCATCCTCACGTTTTACGGCGGTTTGCACAGGGGTTCCTAAGCTTTCTTCCACGAGATGGATGAGAGGGATGATTCCGAGCTCTTCAGCCTCCGTATCCACATCTACGCTGATCTGTGCCTCGCTTCGTTGGCTATGGGGGGTAGCCAGGGTCGCCTCGCTTCGCAACCAGGTTGTGACACTTCCCAGGTCAATCTGCTTGTGATCCTGAAAGGTTTCCTGAAAACGCTGTTGCACTAACTGTCGTACCAATGCCGCAGAGCAGGGGCAAGTAGAGGAATAGGGGACCGTCACCCCCATGCGGAGCGAAAAGGTTCCCTTCAACATCCGGGCATCTACTTGCAGCGGGTAGGACTTCCATCCTGCAAGTCCCTCACTGATGAGAGCTGGACGTCTTGCCAGCACATCCACATGTACGCTCATCCGTACCTTGTCACTTTCACACTCCTCATGAGAGGCAATCATATCCTGTAACATGCGCTGTATTCTTGGCGGAGTCAGTGCCTCTTGTTCACCTAAGCCATCCAGAATCTGGTAGAGCCGAGACATGTGGATTCCCTTTTTGTGAAGGGCGGGTAAGTTTACCTGTACGTCCACTTTTGCAGGCAACACACGATGATAGTCTTTCTCGTGTAGCAAAATGGGCAAATCGATTCCCTGCATCCCCACCCAGTCAAGGGGACTGTGAACAGGAGGTGGCTCGTTGCGGGAGATGTCGGGAAGCTTCGTTGAATTCATGATGCCTTGTGAAAGGAACGGGTGGGAACTGGATACAAATGGGGCGAACAACTAGGTGAATGCAACGAAATGTCACGATACAATTCCCTTCGCCTTCTCTGTATCCAATTCCTCACGCCATGGCTTAGAGGCTAGGTACAAGATTTCGCAATGTTTGCGCGGCCTCCACCATGTGGGTTAAGGAAGGGATCACTTCCTCCCAGTTACGGGTTTTGAGTCCGCAATCCGGGTTCACCCAGAGATGTTGCCGGGGAAGTACGGCTTCCGCTTTCTCCATTAACGCCAACATCTCCTCTGTAGCGGGGACGCGTGGAGAGTGGATGTCGTAAACTCCGGGACCGATGTGGTTGGGGTAACGGAAGTCAACAAATGCCTCCAGGAGTTCCATATTGGAACGGGAGGTTTCGATGGTGATCACATCCGCATCCATCGCGGCTATGGACTCAATGATGTCATTGAATTCCGAATAACACATGTGGGTGTGAATCTGGGTATGATCCTGCACGCCACTTGCACTGAGTCGGAAAGCACCTACGGCCCAATCCAAGTAGGCATCCCAGTCGGCTTGGCGGAGAGGCAGGCCTTCCCGGAAGGCAGGCTCATCAATTTGAATGGCTGCCAGACCGGCTGTTTCCAGATCCACCACTTCATCGCGAATCGCCAAGGCAATTTGGGTGGCCGTATCGGAGCGGGGTTGATCATCCCGAACAAAACTCCATTGGAGAATGGTGACCGGGCCGGTGAGCATGCCTTTCATGGGGCGAGGGGTGAGCGATTGTGCATAGGCGGACCAATACACCGTCATCGCTTCCGTTCTGCTGACATCCCCAAAAAGAATCGGAGGTTTGACATAGCGGGAACCGTAACTCTGGACCCAGGCCTGTTCGGTGAAGGCAAAACCTTCTAATCGCTCCCCAAAGTATTCGACCATATCGTTTCGTTCAAATTCTCCATGCACCGGCATATCAATGCCAATCTCGTCTTGAAACGCGACACAGGCAGCCGTTTTTTCTTTGAGGAACTGATCGTAGTCCTGATCGGAAAGCTCCCCTCGTTTATGCTGAGCCCGTGCACGACGAATCTCTGCGGTTTGTGGAAACGACCCAATGGTGGTGGTAGGAAAGGCCGGCAGCCGTAGCTTTTCCTGTTGTTGCTCGAGGCGTGCGGGAAAGGCGGAAGCACGATGGTACTGCTCTTCGCGTATCCCCTGTACCCGTTCGGCAACCTCGGGATTGTGAATGCGACGGCTACAGCGTCTGGATGCGATCGCGACCAGATTGGCTTTGAGCGCTTCTGTGCCGCCGCTGCCACAGATCAGTTGACGAAGATCTTCGACTTCTGCCAATTTTTCATCGGCAAAGGCCAGCCAACTTTTGAGCTCATCTCCCAACTTTTGTTCCTGAGCTAAGCTCACAGGGCAGTGCAGGAGAGAACAACTGGGGGCAATCCACAGACGTTCTGCTCCTAGTCGTTGTTTGCAGCGTTGGAGAAGTTGGATGGACTGCTCATAGTCGTTTCTCCAGATATTGCGCCCTTCGACCACTCCCGCGGAGAGGATCTTATCATCGGGAAAGGCCTCTAACAGGGGCTCTAGATCTTCTGCACCCCGAAGCAGGTCGACGTGGAGTGCCTGCACAGGGAGATCCAATGCGGTCTGGAGGTTATCCCGGAGAGGTCCAAAATAGCTGGCCACGATCAGCTTGGTGGAGCTGCATGCCTGATCCAGGCGGCTGTAGGCATAGGCGAAGGCTTTGCGCTGCGTCTCGTTCAACTCTGTCGCCAGGATCGGCTCATCCAATTGAATCCACTCGGCTCCAGCCTGCTCGAGACGGGAGAGGATTTCGATATACGCCGAGACCAAAGGGGAGAGCAGGGTGAAGGGATCCAGATCGGGGTTCTTGGAATCCTGTACTTTGCCCAGGGAGAGATAGGTGATGGGGCCTAGAAGGACCGGTTTGGCCTGAATCCCCAGGGCCTTGGCCTCTTCAAATTCATCAAAGACTTTGGAACTGCTGATCTTGAATTCCGTGTCCGCTCTGAATTCGGGAACGATGTAGTGATAGTTTGTATCAAACCATTTGGTCATTTCACTGGCAAAGGTGGACAGCTTCCCTGTCTGACAGTCTTTTTCGGAGATTTCCTCTTCGGACTGACTTCGCAGACCTCTGGCCACAAGAAACGCAGTATCCAGATCGCAGGTTTCCCCCTCCCAACGGAAGCGGGGCGGAATGTTGCCTAGGAGGCAACTCATATCCAAGCATTGATCATAAAATGAAAAATCATTCACGGGGATGAGGTCGATGCCTGCTTCCTGTTGTTTTTTCCAGTTCCGTACACGCAGTTCTTTTCCTACCGCGAGGAGTTCCTCTTTGGACAGCGTAGCTTTCCAATACGCTTCGGTGGCTTTCTTGAGTTCACGCTGTTCGCCAATGCGGGGGTATCCAAGGGAATGCGTTCGAATAAGGGGAGGGGCTTGTGTTGACATGCTGAGAACGTATCAGAATTGATCGATTAAGAAAAATGGTATAAAATCATGTATCAATGAATTTCATTCATAATAAAAATCATGAACTATTTAGAACGAATGCATTTAGAAATCATCTATGCGGTTGACCTGCATGGAAGTATGACGGCGGCAGCAGAATCCTTGCACCTGACGCAATCTGCGCTGAGTCACAGTATCCGGAAGCTTGAAGATCTACTTGGGGTAGAGATCTGGTACCGTGAAGGGCGTAAATTACGTCCAACCCAAGCCGGGGAGCATCTGTTGCAAACGGCGAAACGCCTCTTACCCCAATTTTTGGATACGGAGGAACGGCTGGCACAATTTGCCCGTGGGGAACGTGGAACCCTTCGGATCGGGATGGAATGTCATCCCTGTTATCAGTGGCTGCAAAAGGTAACCGGTCCCTATCTGAGGGAATGGCCCCGTGTGGATGTTGAAGTTAAGCAGGAGTTTCAATTTGGGGGCATGCGGGCTCTATTTGGGCATGCAATTGATCTGTTGGTGACCCCGGATCCCATTGAAAAAAAGACACTGCATTTCGAGCCGGTGTTTGATTACGAACAAGTCCTGGTGGTTTCTACAGAGCATCCCCTGCGGAACCAGGAGTATGTGATCCCCCGACAGCTTGGAGATGAGCTGTTGTTTACCTACCCGGTGCCACAGGAACGCTTGGATATTTACAGTCGTTTCCTGGCTCCCGCAGGCGTCAGCACCCGCAAACAGAAAGTCATCGAAACCACCGACATGATGTTTCAAATGGTGGCTTGTGGTCGGGGGGTGGCCGCCTTGCCTCGATGGTTGGTGGAAGAATTCTCAGATACCTACGCCGTGGCTCCAGTGCGACTGGGTCCGAAAGGGGTACAAAAACAAATTTTCCTTGGGTTTCGTCAGGAAGATCTGGAACTGGATTATCTTGAGGCTTTTTTGGAGTTGGCTCGTAGCTTTCGTGTGCAGGCAGAGCAAAAGGAGTAGTTGTCCTTGCCTGGAGATAAAGTTTTGGGTGGATCTGACTTCCAGCCTTATGTATAGATATATAGGCTAGTATTTTGTGGAAGCCTCATTATAGAGGCTTCGTTAATTATCTACCTCTGGCCTGTTTTATGAATCTAACGCGTTGTCTGTATGTTCTTTTTTTCGGATTCGGGTCTTGCCTGTTTGCTTCCTTGAGTCAGAGCGGCGATATTGCCTTTACGGCGTATTCGCCCTCCGAAGAGAACTTTGCATTCGTAACCTTTGTCGATATTGGCATGGGGCAGAGTATTTTCTTTGACGATGAGGAATGGAACGGTGTGGATGCCTTTACTTCGCCGACCTCGGAAGGGAATGTACGATGGACGAACAGTAGCGGGTCTGTCATTGCCGCAGGTACCGTGATTACCCTACAGGATGTCGGAAATAATGCCGGGGGCCTTGCCAGCCTGGGAACCGTGATGGAAGTGAACGGCGGTTTTAACGGGTCCTCGATTGACGGAGTGTTTGCCTATCTGGGTGCGGATCGGACACCTTCAGCCTTTCTGGCCGGGATCGGGGATGCAAGCAGCAGTTCCGGGCTCACCAGTTTGAACAATACCGGACTGGCCTTGGGCGTGAATGCGCTCAATATCCACGGTCTGAATTCGACGCCCGGAGATCTGTTTGTGGAATATACCGGGATTCGCAGTGGTCTGCCCCAGCTATCGGACTACCGGTCACTGTTGAATAATCCGGAGAACTGGGAGGAACGGGAAGCTGTAGCTTCAGGTGGTTTTAATTCGATTTCCTTTATTCCAGAACCTTCTACCCTGCTGTTGCTCTTGCTGGGAATGTTGCTCTTCGCAAGAAGCTTTCGGTGTTAGTGGGTTTCGGGTAATTTCCTGAGTGTTGAGCACAGCTTCTGTTGAGAAACTGTGCTCCTGAATCTCCATCTAACAGTGCCTAACCCTTGAGCCATTCAAGCCTCATGATCATGTAGTACACTCATCACCAAGTGCTCATTCAGGTTGTATATACAAGTGCACATCTTTCCTCAGAGGGAAGAGATTCTTCGCACGTAAGCAACACAGAAAGAGTACAAGATGAAGACAAGCAAATGGTTCAGCGTGGCTCTGGCAGCATTGGTTGGCCTGGGCGGAATGACAATGAAAGCACATGCGCAGTCCAAAGATGGCACCCTGCGGATGATTGTAACCGACCTCGAAGGTCTGGAACAAATCCAACGTGAATTCGGTGCCTTCCGGGATCTCTTCGCTGAGAAACTGGGCATGGAAGTGGAATTTTACCCCGTCCCCAACCGCACAGCAGGTGTGGAAGCCGTTCGCTCCAAAAAAGCGGATATCATTCTCACCGGACCTGCAGAATATGTGGTGTTCCGCGAAATGACCAAAGCCCGTCCGGTAGCCGGCTTCTCCCGTCCGGATTACTTCTGCAGTTTGGTGACCCTGGCGGATAGCGGCATCAACAGCGTCGAAGACCTCAAAGGCAAAAAAGTGGCCATCGGCAGCGTGGGCTCCACCTCCAAGCACCTGGCTCCCAGCCAGATCATCGCCGACGGCGGTCTGAACCCGATGAAAGACGTGGAACTGGTGCACACCAGTATTGATCTGGGCTGGGAAGCGCTGAAACGCGGTGACGTGGCTGCCTGGGGCATGACTACGGATAAATTCGAAAAAATGCGTGGGAAAGACAAAGAACTGCCTCCTGGAGCCTTCAAAGTCATCGCTCGCGGTCCCGATCTCCCTAACGACGTACTCCTGGTGGCGAATCACGTGCCCAGTGAACTGGACGCAAAAATCCGCAAAGTACTGGTCGAAAACTCTGATGAGTTGGTTGACGCCGTTCTTCAGGGCGAAGACAACAAAAAATACGCCGGTATGCGCTTCCTCACCGGTGTGAAGGACAGCGACTACAACTACGTGCGGTCCATGTACAAAACCATTGGACAGAAACGCTTCTCCACCTTCCCCGGCGAGTAAGCATGACCCCATCCGTTCTTCTTAGTGACCCTGAGAAGCGGATCGAAGCCGAAGCCGCCGGTGCTGTGGAAGCAGCACCGGAGCTTCAACTTCGTATTCGCGGTCTGCGCAAAAGCTATCCCGGCCGGGGCTTGGTGCTCGACGGCATTGAACTCGATGTGTTCAAAGGGGAGGCCGTAGCTCTCATCGGCTCTAACGGCTGTGGAAAATCCACGCTTTTGCGTTGTAGTCTGCGATTGATTGAACCGGATGAGGCGGAAACCAGTTTTCTGGGCCATGAGGTGCAGAATCTCCGCAGATCCGCGTTACGGAAATTGCGCGCCAAGGTGGGCTTTGTGTTTCAGAAACACAATCTGGTCCTGCGCTCCTCCGTACTGACCAATGTGATTCACGGCTCCTTTGCCCGTATGCCGGGTTTTCAGGTCTGGAGTCAGGCCACCGCTCCCAAGCATATCCGGGAGGAGGCCATGTATTGTCTGCAGCGGGTGGGGCTGGCCCATTTGGCTGCGAGTCGGGCGGACCGGCTCTCCGGGGGGGAATCCCAGCGGGTGGCGCTGGCACGGGCCCTGATGCAGCGGCCACAATTTTTAATGGCAGACGAACCCGTGGCCAGTCTGGATCCCCGGGTGGGGGATGAGGTCATGGATCTGTTGCTGGGCCTGACCCGTCAGGAGGATCTGACTCTACTCTACGTTTCGCACAATCTTGATCACGCGCTCAAGTTTGCTGACCGTATTGTCGGAATACAGAAGGGCCAGGTGCGCCTGAATGCTCCAGCCAATACGCTCTCCACTTCGGCGCTGCGCGAACTCTATGGAGCCTCAGACGATGGCTGATCTTCCTCCTCAAAAGCGCATGGATGTACCAGGGCTGCCCCGATTTGCCCTCTACTTTCTGGGCATCGTCTTTTTTATCTGGTCCTGCAACGGGGCCAATCTCTCTCTCCCGGATCTGATTGAGGGCATTCCTAATATGGGGCGAGTGCTGGGAGAAATGAGCCCTCCTGATTTCTCCCGAATTTCCTTTGTCAGCAAATCCATGTTGGTGACCTTCCAGATGGCGCTGGTGGGCACGGTATTCGGTGTCTTCTTCAGTTTCTTTCTCGCGATTCTGGCCACCCGCAGTCAGACCCCATCGCCCATCCTCTATTACATGGCCCGCTTTGTGATATCCTTCTGCCGCTCCGTTCCGGATCTGGTGTGGGCGATTTTCTTTGTCGCCTCCGTCGGCTTGGGCACCTTTGCCGGAACCCTGACCATCATGGTGGATACCATTGGTTTCTGCGGGCGCTTTTTTGCCGAGGCCATGGAGGAAGTAGATGACGGTCCTCAGGAAGCGCTGTCCACCATGGGTGCCGGACGCATGAGCATTATTCAATCCGCGGTAGTGCCTTCCGCCATGCCTTCCTTTGTGAACTCATCCCTGTTTGCCCTGGAGAAAGCGGTGCGCTCCTCCGTGGTTCTGGGACTGGTGGGGGCCGGGGGAATTGGCATCGAACTCAAAGTGGCCATGGATCTTTTTCAATATCAACAGGCCGGGACCATTATCCTGTCCATCTTTGTGCTGGTTCTGTGCGTGGAGCAACTCAGCTCCGCCATCCGGCGCAAAATTATGTAACGAACACATGCAGAGGAACAACCGATGAGAGAACAACGTACCGTAATTGCCATGATGGATGGATTCGGCATGGAATATTATCATTCCGCCCCGCTGCCCAACATCAAAGGCATGGCCGAGAAGGGCTTTTTCAAAGAAGTGACTGGAGTCTTTCCGAGCGTGACCAACGTGAACAACGTGTCCATTGCCTGTGGTGCCTGGCCGGCTCAGCATGGCATTGTGGCTAACTCCTATTTCGATCGCGAAAGCGGTTCCGCCCAGTACATGAATGCCTCCAACATGATCGATGTGCCCACGGTATTCGAACACGCCAAAAAACAGGGCGTGGGGACGGCACTGCTCACCTCCAAACGCAAAAGCCTGGAGTTGTTTCACAAACATCTGGATTTTGGGGTGGCCGCGGAGGATGCCCCAGTAGAGATGATTGAGAAATATGGGGAGCCGGCTGGAATTTACAGTCGGGAAATCAACTACTGGCTCTGGAGCGTGGCCGTGGATCTGCTGAAAACCCGTCCGGATCTGGGCCTGATTTATGTGCACATTACCGATTATCCGATGCATGCCTGGGCGGAATCCGCTCCGGAATCCATCGAACATGTCAGTCGCCTGGATGAACTCATTGGGGAGGCTATAGCCGTCGCGCCGGATGCAGCTTTCTACCTGACCGCGGACCATGCCATGAACAAAAAACTGCAGTGTTGGGATTTGGATAAAGTGTGCGAAGCCCGCGGGGTTCCGCTGGAATTCGCTCTGTCTCCGGAGCGGGATTATTACATCAAACATCACCGCAACTTCACGGGTTGTGCCTGGCTCTGGCTGAAAGATCCTTCGGATGAGGAAGCGGTGCGCAACATTCTCAAAGAGCTGGATGGGGTCGAAGAGATTCTCAACCGGGAGGAGGCGGCGGAACGCTTCCATCTGAGGGCTGATCGCATTGGGGATCTTACCGTCACCGGAGACAAAGACACCATGTTCGGGGAAATGGACTCTGAGTACGAAACCCTGGCAGAAGATTACCGGGCCCATGGCTCCCTCTATGAGATGGATCTGCCGCTGATCATCTATAATGAACAGGGCGAACTCCCTCCCGAAGAGGAACTGTTGGCCAATAAAGATCTCACCCGCTGGCTTTATCGCTGAGGTCATCATGGAACGCACAGATACCGCATATCAGGAATGGGACCGCACCTGGCAGACTCAAGAGGGACGAGCTGACTGGCTCAGCCCGGAAGAGGATGTCCTCCGCATTCTTCCATTGCTTCACGCTAATCAGTGCCGTCGGGTGCTTGATTTGGGCTGCGGGGTAGGGCGCCATTCCTACCTGCTGGCTGCAGAAGGTTTTGAGGTAACCTCCATGGACCGTAGCGAGACGGGCTTGGCCTTTGTAGAAGAACAGGCTGCTGGACAGAAGCTGAGCCTGAAGACGGCCATCGGAGAAATGACCGAATTGCCCTTCGAAGACGAAAGCTTCGACTACGTGCTCTCTTGGAATGTCATCTACCATGGCAACCGGCAGGTGGTTCAGCAGGCGATTGATGAAATTCATCGGGTGCTCGCTCCCGCGGGGTTCTATCAGGGGACCATGCTCAGTGACCGTCATTTCGAAACCCGCATCGCGGAGTGCATTTCCGAAGGCACCTATGTACAACCGGGACCCACGGAAAAAGCTCACCCGCATTATTATTGCAATGAAGACGTGCTCAAAGAACAGTTCAACGCATTCAGCTTTCACGAATGCATAGAGACCGAACACAGCAAGCCGGAAAGTTTTCACTGGCATCTCCTGCTGGAACGAAGCCACTGAGGCTCTCTACCTGAGCTGGGCTGTTCTTTGCGGAGCAGCCTAGCTGTCTTGGTGGGGTACGGTAATCCGAATCGAGAAGCGAATCCACTTTCTTTGCAGGCGGGAGGGCCCTATGCGAAGACCATGCCCAAAACCTTCTGTAATCCACTTCCCATTCCTGATTACCCCCGTGGACGCTATACCGAAAGTCCGGAACAGTTCGGCTGGCGTTGTGAGGAACGCCCGCATTTCCGGGAACTGGCGGATCCGTCCGTACTCTACTGGGACGGGAAATGGTACCTGTATCCTTCCGGACGAATGGTCTATGTGAGTGAAGACTTTGTAAACTGGGAATGGAAACCCATGATCCCGGAGGATACCGGCTACGCCCCCACCGTGGTCGAACATCAGGGTAGCTTTTATCTGACCGCCTGCGGGGCCCCGCTGTTTCGCTCTGAGAGTCCAATCGGCCCCTTCGAGGAGCTCGGACCTTTCCTGAAGCCGGATGGCTCCCGCATCGAACCCTGGCTGGACCCCATGCTCTTTTCCGATGACGATGGCCGCCTCTATGCCTATTGGGGCATATCTGATCCGGGTATTTTCGCTGCGGAACTGGACCCGGAACAGCCCAATCAGCTGATCTCAGAACCGGAAATTCTGTTTGCCTACGATCCAGCTCATGAATGGGAGCGCTATGGAGACCACAATGAGGATGCCAGTAAAAGCTTTGTGGAGGGGGCCTGGATGCTCAAGTGGGAGGGGCGCTATTTTCTGACCTATTGTGGGCCCGGAACGGAATGGAAATCCTATGCTCAGGGAACCTATGTGGGAGACAGCCCCTTGGGACCCTTCCACTATCAGCAGCGAAACCCCATTCTACAGGGCAGACATGGACTGGTGAACGGCCCGGGTCATGGATGCCTGGTAGAGGGTCCGGAAAAAACCTTGTGGGCGTTCTACACCTGTTGCTGTTGTTATTATCACGTCTTCGAACGGCGCTTGGGTATGGATCCGGCAGGAATCGATGAACAGGGGAATCTCTTTGTCCATGGAAGCACGGATACGCCTCAATGGGCTCCCGGGCTGAAAAGGAGTCCGGAACAGGGCAACGACGCGGGTTGGAAGATTCTCAGTGAGCACAAACCCTGTCAGGCCTCCAGCTACAGTCCGGGTCGTAACTCGGCCTATGCCCTAGACCCCTCCATGCGCACCTGGTGGCAGCCGGCGGCAGAGGACAAGCAACCCTGGCTGGAGATCAATCTCCAGTCCCCGTTCCGGATTCAAGCCCTGCGGCTGATCTGGTCTGAGCATGGTCTCAATTACGATGAAGGGATTGTCCCTAAGGCTGTGTCCTATGTACTCAGCATTCAGAATGAGGCCGGGGAGTGGCAGCCGGTCGTGGATGCCCGGAATCCGGAAAAAGAATTGATGATTGAATACCGGGAATTCGATACGGTGGAAGGGCAGAAGCTCAAGCTGCAGATTCTGGATCCGCCCCAACACTACGCATTGGGTCTGACTGCCTTGACTCTTTTTGGAACGAATCTGGGCTAAGCATTTGGAAAAAGATATCGCGCTCTGAAGGAGCGCAAGAATCCTAAATGCATGGTATTCCTGTACGTCTTCAGCGTGCTCAGATTCTTATGCCATGGAAGACCCAGGCTTGCAGCCTTGGCTCGAATCCTGTCGCATCTCAGCACATCGTACTCGTTCGCATACGCGAATTTCCGTAACTCGTGCAGCGACCCTCACTGAATGTGCAGCATGTGAGGCGCCTGATCCTGTGGGGATGTCTAGATACCGGGGGGGCACCCTGGCGAAGCGATTCCCCCAAAAGAGTTCCGTGCTACAAAGAGGTGCAGGAAGCCTCAGTCTATTCCGCTTACTTCTCTGCCTAAGCCGGAGCAACGGATCACTGAAAACCGGCAACAGAGAACCCGCAACACCCATATACAACGAGCAACTGCAGATAGCAGTTGCCTCGAACGCCGTCTTTTTGGCAGAGTGATGCTGACGCTGCACATGATATGATTAAAGCCACTGAGCCTCTTCCGGAGGCATACACCAAACTGCCCTTTCCCCAGCTTCCCCAGATCTATCGTTTGAAGGTGCTGGGTCTCGAATTTATGCGCAGCCCGGATGTGGACGGCGGCTATCTCTATGTGACCCGCTGGGGCTGGCGACGTTTGGAACATCTGCGTCCGGAGACCTGGTACCGCAAACGTCGTTTTGCGAAACAGGGACGGCGGTTGCGCAGCAGTACGGGTACGGTATATCGGTATCTGGCAGAACCGGAGGAACGGGAGCCCATGGATCTGCTCATCAAAGTGTGCCGAGTGGCGGAGGAGGTGCCGGGACGGGAGGCCTCGGCGAACCCCATGGCGCGCATGCTGGCGGAGGCGAGTTTTAATTCACCCTTCGAAGAATTTGCTCTGCTGAATGAATTGCGGGAGGCCCGGCATGACAGCGGCGTATTGGTGCGGACCATGCTGCCTTTGGCCATTTACTGCGGTCCCCGGGATCTTCCCCTGTGGCAGCTTGGCCGCAAACCGGGCGAATTTCAGCGTCACTGGGTACAGCAGGAGCAGGATCAGGCCCCCATGGAGGAAGGCCTCCGGGTGCATCTGATGGAGAAACGGCAGTACTTTATGATCTACGCCTGGGTGCCCGGGTTGGATGCGCAGGAGGCGGTGGAGCAGGGGCTGCTGGAGGAATCGGAGTTGGCCGAGCTGACGGAACGGGTCAACCGGGAGCTGGCGGAGAATGGCTTCCGCATCGTGGATAATAAACCCAAGCATTTCATTCTCCGCAAAAATCGTAAAGGGGAGCTGTTGCGTCACCGTGGGGACTTGGTGTATGTGCAGATCGACTTTGAACTGCTGGAGAAACTGTGACCATGAACGCACCTGCCCCTGAATTTTCTGATGAAGCCATTCTGCCTGCTGGATTCCGTGCTGCGGGTCTGCATGCCGGGGTCAAGGCTGGGGGCCGTCCGGATATGGCGCTGCTGCTCAGTGATGCGGAGCATACCGCGGCAGCAGGTCTGTTCACCACCAACAAGCTTCAGGCGGCTCCCGTGAAGTTGGGCATCGAGCGCCTGCAGAATGGTCAGGCCCGTGCGATCATTATTAACAGCGGCAACGCCAACGCCTGCACGGGGGAGCAGGGCATGACGGATGCGCTGGAAATGTGCAGCCGCACGGCGGAAAAGCTGGGCCTGAGCGAAGACGAGGTGTTGGTGAGTTCCACCGGCAGCATTGGCAAGTTTCTGAATATGGTTCCGGTGCGCCGGGGAATAGATTTGCTTGCGGAGGCCTTGTCCACGGATGCAGCCGCGGATGCGGCCAATGCCATTCTCACGACGGATACCCGCCCAAAAAGCTGTCATACCCGCATTCAGATTGAAGGTCGGGAGGTCACGCTGGCCGGCATCTGCAAAGGCGCAGGCATGATTGAGCCGAACATGGCCACCATGCTCTCCTACATTCTCACGGATGCGGCGGTGGACCCGGAGGCGTTAAAAGAAGCGTTGTTGGGGGCAGGCAACCGCAGTTTTAACCGGATTTCCATTGATGGAGATACCAGTACCAACGATTCCGTGATTGCCCTGGCCAACGGCGTGGCCGGAAATCGTCCCTTGAAACCCGGTCATCCGGATTGGAATTTGTTCCAGGCAGCACTGGATGGACTGCTCTTTGATCTGGCCATGAAAATTGTCTGGGACGGGGAGGGTATGACCCGCTTTTTTGAACTGCGTGCCGTGGGGGCGGCCAGCGATGCAGAGGCCGATCAGGCCCTGCGTGCGGTAGCAAATTCCTTTCTCGTGAAAACCGGCTGGGCCGGAAGTTACCCTGCCTGGAGTCGGGTGGCGGATGTGCTCGGCTATTGCGGCGTGGAAATTGATCCGGATGGTCTGGGCATCGAAGTCGATGGCACCAAGCTGATGGAAAAGGGCATGGCTGCAGGATCCGACCCACAGGACATCTCCCGGGTCTGTTGCGGGCAGCGCCAGATCTGGACCCTGGATCTAGGCACAGGCGGGGAGGGCTCCGCTGTGCTGTACACCTGTGACTGCACCGAGGAGTACGTGCGCATCAATATGTTTTAAAGATCCTCTAACCACTCCCTTCTTGACCGAAAGGGGAGCTGGTATCATCCTGTGCCCATGAGCGATTTATCCCACATTCCTCCCGGTTATCATTCCGTCACGCCTTCCTTGAATCTCAAAGGAGCCGAGAAGGCCCTTGCCTTTTACAAAGCTGCCTTTGATGCAGAGGAACGCTTTTTGTGGAAGGGCAAAGATGGCTCCGTCCAGCATGGCGAATTCACCATCGGAAATTCGGCGTTTATGTTCTGTGACGAAGATGAGGCCTGGGGCGCTTTGAGTCCGGAGACAGTGGGTGGCTGTCCCGTCAGTCTCAATATTCATGTAGCCGACTGCGATGCGGCCCATGCGCAAGCGGTGGCGGCAGGTGCGAACAGTCTCACCCCACCCACCACCTATCCCTGGGGCGAACGCAGTGCCATGCTCTTGGATCCCTTTGGCTTTCGCTGGTCCCTGATGCAGCACATTGAAGACGTTTCTCCGGAAGAATTGGAGCGTCGCATGGCCGAATTGGAAGGCGAGTAAGCTTCCGAACTTCGGAAAGCAGAGCAGGCCGGACTTCCGAAGTTCGGAAGTTTCATTAAAGGTTGTACTCCCGGCCTGACCGGGTAGGGGATCTGCTTTCCCGATGACCCCGATGACCTCTGTTCCCCTGGCCCTGTTGCAGGCCCTGTTGAGCTGTTTCGCCTGCAGCTTTCTGTACATTCTACTGCCTTTAGCTGGAGGATGGCGGGGACTGCGGCACATGATCTGGCCGGAGCGCCTGAGTCTGGCCTTGCTCCTGGGCATTTCCCTGCAGGCCCTGTTGGGGACACTGTTGAGTCTGCTGGGGCTGAAAGCTCTGTGGTTCAACCTTGTGCTCTATGTGGGGCTCTGTGCGGGCTTGCGAGTGTTTATCCGGCCCGTGGAACTGTCCCCGCAGGAATCCGGCCCCCGCTACGAGGCGTTGTGGCTGTCCCTGTTGATCGCGATCGGCTTGCTGTCCCGCTGGCTGCATCCGCTCTCTACCCCGGCTCTGGGGCAGTCCGATGCCTACAGCCACTTGATGATGTTGCGCCTGTTGCTGGAGGAGGGGCTAAGCGTGGGCGGTTATCCGCCTGGCTTTGCGCGGCTGATGGCCTTGCCCTGTCTGCTCTTTCGCATGGATCCCTATTGGCTGGCCCGTTTTGGCGGGGCTTTTTGGGCTGGGGGGCTACTGCTGGGAAGTTGGTGGATGGCACGACGCGCCCTTGGGCAGCCTTTGGCCGCTCTGGTGTCGGTCGCGCTGTTGGCCGGGTTTCCGGCGTTGAATCTCTTACAGAAAACCGGGGTGGGCCTCTTTCCGAATCAGGCTGGGCTGATGTTGCTGCCCTATTGTTTTGGAGCGCTGTTGCTCTGTGTATCCGAGGAGAAGGCCCTGCGTCATCTGGGCTGGCAGCTAGGGGCTCTCTCCCTGCTAAGCCTGATCCTGTTGGTGCCCATGATGAGCCTACATGTACTGCTGATCGCTCTGCTTTTCGGGTTCTGGCAGCTGCTACGCAAGGTCAAGCTCAGCCGCAGGCACTGGCTGCTGGGCAGTGCCGTCGTGCTGCTTCTGCTGGGACTGGGTTATGGGCTGAGCGGCCTGCTGCCTTCGCCGTTGTTGTCCACCCAGATTGAAGTGTTTGTCAGCGGGGATGAAGCCTCGGCTGCAGCGGAAGGCCTGCGCGATCTTTCCCTGCAGGAGGCGCTGCGGATTTTGCTATTGGACTTTTTCACCCTGAAGCGCAGCGGTCTGGGGCAGGGGCTGTTCAATGTGGCGGCCATCCTGTTGATGCTGATGTTTCTGTGCGGACTGTTGGCCGGGTTCCGGCTGCGCGATCCCGGCTGGGTGTTGTTGGGGCTGTGGGGAGGGATCACCCTGCTGCAGACCAGCACCGGCCTGGCTCAGTTCACCGCCTATCAGCGGGAGGGCTGGAGCCTGATGTTGGCCCTGGCCTTGTTCGCGGGGCGCTTGGCAATGGAAATTCTGAGGTGCTTGCCGATGCTGAAACCGCTCTGTTTGCCCGCCTCTGTGCTGGTTGCGGCAATGGGCTTACTTCTTCCGCCTTCCCATGTGCTTAGTAACAGCACGGCCGAGGCGGAACTGCTGCGGCTGGCCCGGGCCCTGCAGCGGGGAGAGGAGGTCCTGCCGGGAGTAGATCCCGAGGAGGAACTCCTGCTGCTCACGCGCCCTCTGTTGCAGGAAAGCATGTTTCCCGCAGTAGCGGGGCGCTCGGAGCGGCTGCGCTATTCCGACCGTTTTATTTGGCGAAGCTATGCGGAGGAAATCGCGGCTGTGCCCCAGACCCTGATCCTCTTGGATCCGCATCCGGATCCTGTGGCGGGGGAGGCTACGGCCTTTTCCACGGTCAGTCCCGAGGCTGCCGCCCGCTTTCAGGAGCAGCAACAGCGAAGCTATGACTTTAACCGAAATCTCGAGCGCTATGCCCGGGACCTGGCCGGGCAGGGTTACCGGGTGATGGAGGGAGAGCTCGAGGGCGGACTGCGCTACTATTTGCTTCGTAAACAGCCAGGGAATGAGTAAAGGAAACGCTCTATGCGTTCTCTTTTCAGCAGCTGTATTCGCTTTGCGCGCTCGCGCATGGCTCCGGACCGGGAGGATTCCAGCAGTCAGCTGACCTGGGATTCGGCGCTCATGCTGCTGGGAAACGGCTTTATCTCCTTTCTCTTTCTACTCTTTCATGTGCTCAGCGGCCGTTTGCTGGATGGGGAATCCTATGCCGAAGTGGTGGCCATGATTGGTTTGTTGAACGTGCTCAACGTGCCTGCGGGGGTGATTCAGCTGACCATTTCCCGCTATGTGGCCGAACTGGGCTGGAAGGATGATAACCGCACCTGGCTGTGGATTGTGGTCAATGGCATGCGCACGGTGACGCGATGGGGCCTGCCGGCCTTGTTGTTGTGGGGATTGTTGAGCTTTCCCCTGCAGCAGCAGATGGATGTGCAGTCGATTACGTCTCTGTGGATGTGCGGTCTGGCGGCCTTTGTGTTTCTGTACACGCCCATTCTCGGGGGCGCCTTGCAGGGACGGCATTTGTTTGGCTGGTTTATTCTCTCGGGACTGGGGGTGGGTCTCAGTCGTCTGCTCTTTGCCGGGACCGTCCTGCCGCTGAAGCAGGGTGCTCCGGGTATGCTGTTTGCGGTGGCGGCCAGTTTCGCGGTGGGGCTGGTCATTTCCTGGCTCCCACTGCGCTCCTCAGGCAACAAGGAGGCCTTGCCTAGTCCGGATCTGGATGTGGCGGAGATCCGTCGCTATTTTCTGGGGGTGCTGCTGGGGCAGGGGGCCTTGTATCTGCTGATTCATGCGGACCTCATCTTTATGCCGCGTTTGCTCGAAGGGGAGGCGCTGGACGCCTATTCCAAAGCCGCCACGGTGGCGCGAATCGTGTTTTTTCTGCCCCTGCCCATCATGATTGCCATGTTCCCGCGGGCGGTGGTGTCGCAGAAGCCTTCGATTTTACTGATTCCGGTGCTGGGCACGCTGGTGGCCGCGTTGGGAGCGGCCCTGGTCATGAATGTGATTCCGGAGCTGTTTATGGGGCTGATTTACGGGGAGGCCACGGAGTTGCAGGTGAAGTTGGTGCGGGTCTATGCCTGGGCGGCCATTCCCTTTGCCTTGAACAGTATTCTTTCGCCCTATCTGTGGGCCCGTCGCGAAGTAGGTCTGACCCTGCTGTTGCTGCCCGTTACCGCACTCTATGTGGCCCTGTTGTGGATGCGTAGCTGGACGGCGGAGGAATTGATTCGCCTGGTGTTCCTCGCGGGCCTGGTCTCCTTCGCCCTGCTATTATGTTTTACGTGGCGTTCGCTGGCATCCTCAAAGCAGAGTTAGTATCTTGTTTATATGAAGCTGTGTTTGTCTCTCTTCTGTGCCCTGGGTGTCCTGCTAGGAACGGCCTGTCGCACGCCCCAGGCGCATGTCCATGAGATTTCATCCCTGTCCCCGGAACAGAACGCCAAAAACCTGGAGGCCTTTGCAGAACTCACTGTACGGCTGGAGCCGAATGAAGCGGATCCCAGTAATCCACGGATTTTGGTGTCGATTATGAACGGCAGTCCCACCCGCGACGTGCGCATGCTCTCCAATGACGAGTTCAGCATTTCCATGTACTCGCCCCCGATCTATGCCCATCGCGGCAATTTGGTGATTTGGAAAGACGGGGAACGGCTCTGGGACATTGAGCCCTCGCAATACGAGATGTATCTGACCACTTTTCCCATGCTCGAGGAGGTCACCCTGCAGCCGGGCATCGGATATATATTCAGCTTTCAAGTCAAAGATCAGTTGCCCCTCGACGAAAGGCCCCGGGACTTCGACGAACGGAATTTTATGCAGCATTCGGTGGTGGGTTATCCCGTGAACCCCTTTGTGGAACCCGGGACCTACAGCATTGCCTATGAGCTCCTCTTATCCACCACAGCGGATGAAGAAGCCTTCTCCCGCCGCCTGATTTCCAACAAAGTGACCTTGGAGATTGAGTGAGACCGTTGAGGGGGGGCATGATTCCCCATGTACTGCGTTTTATGTAGAACGGAGTTTGAGAGGGGATCTGCAGCGGTCCTCAGGTTGCTGTGTTTCCTGTTGGTTCCGCTGATCAGCTTTGGTGGAGGCGTTGGGTTGCCGGACTGCCAGGAGGCTGTGAAAGCCATTCGTGGTAGGGATCTCGGTAAATGTATGAAGACGGATGGAGGTGCTGTGGCACAGGTGCTTGGGACTGTGAAGGTGTTGGCATGGGAATCGTTATTGAAAGAATCCCGATGAGCCCCCGCAACATGGTGGACGAAGACAGGTTCTATTTATGAATGTGTATAAAATTATAGGTCTCATTGTCTGTTTCCTTCTCTTTGTATTTCTTGTTCTAAAAAGGAAGGGTGAGGAGGTAATAAACGTTCGTGGTTTTCGTGATCTAGGGATTAAGGGTTTTGTTTTATATGATTCTCTCTCCGGGGAACTGGTTGACTTCAATGCTGATAACCATGAAGTTGAGATCTTGGATGAAGTGTTATTTGTTAGCAAAAACGCAAAACGAAATGGCATGTATACGTACCTGCTTGATTCTGGTGGTCGAGTTGAGTTTGTGAATTATAACAGCAGTAGAAGGTCGGTTTTTAAGTACAAGAAACCCGTTATGGAGTTTTTGGGGCTTGCTTCGATGCCGGAAGGAGCTTCAGTTTCTGAAGCTGCATTGGACGGCGATACGTGTTATCTGGTTGTTGAGTTACCTGAGCAAGAGGCGTGGAATCCAGATGAGCGTATTTTATTTGAAATCGACACTCTGAGTCTCGATTACAAAGCATCTTCGATACGATATGTTGGAGGGTACACCTTTCAAAAACGAGTTGGTGATAGCGGTGATGCAGGAGGGGACTATATTCTTTTGTATAAAGGTGGATATAATGTTATTAAAAAAGAAGTGTATGAAGGAGTATTGCAGGAAAGCGAAGCTGGAATTGGGGTTCCTTTAGTTGTTGTTGATGGAGATAATATATTTACCTCTCGTGTAGGTGGTTTGAAGAAATTTTCTGGAACGAGGGATGCTCAGAATGTCCTGGATGGGTTTGACGTAGAATATGAATTTAGAAAAACTGGGAACTATGTGGCCTCTTTTGAAAGCAGTGAGGGCTTGCTGGTTGTATCTGAGGATATCGTGAAGGCTCAGCTGCATGTGATGCTTTGCAAAGAAACTTCCAAGCCGTCTGTTCTGCTGAAAATTCGATTAACGGAATCTGAAAGGGTGAATAATGTTCTGAAGCATGATGGTAGTGTGTTTATATTTTTATGGTCTTTAGATGATGATGAAGTGAAAGTGTATTGTGTCCGACCTGATCTAACTGTTGAATTTTTTGGTTTTGAAAATTCTAATTTTCAGAGTTCGACAGTTATGGAGATTCGATAATAATTTATGTGTGATGGAACATAAGAAAAATGCCTGTGATTCGTGGAGGGGCGACCGGGGGGGATGAGCAGGGAAGTTCTGGGGCTCGAGAAACTTGTGCCGAAGCGTGAGCGTCAAAACCAAATGGAATCCGGGCACACCTACAGCGTGCGTAATCCGGTGGAATGGAAAACTCAGGCTTACAGCCTGGGCTATGATTCGGTCACTCTTTTGAGCGATTTTCTGGATCTCGGTGTGAACAGGAATACAGAATGAGCCCAGTTCACAAGCACCCTTTTGTGACACTCAATGGAGCGCGGGCATCCTGCCGGCGACTCAGCTTTGCAGGCGAAGTGTCGCCCCAGTATGGGCGCGCACTGGTTGGTTGAGTCAATGGAGCGCGGGCATCGATGCGTGTGATGGTCGTTGCTGACAAAGTGAGAAGGGTATCCGGCGCTCACGCGTCCGGCTGAAGGAGGAGTCCCCGCGTCCCGCGGCGGGGAAGGAGACTTGGGAGGATTTTTCCGGGCCGGGACGGCCCGCGTCCGGCTTAGAGAGGAGTTCCTTCATTTAGAGGTGCTGCGATGCTAATGGGTTATTGAACAGATGGAAAAAATTTATATGATTAGCCGTATTGATGTCGGAGATTGACGTGAAGAAGAAAATTAAGGAATTTGACCGAATTTTTAATCAGTTCATTTTGGATAATGGTATTCCTATTGAGTATATTTATTCAGAATATAGGTCTCGCGGATCCTCTCTCTACTCAAACCTTTTTTACTATGTTCCATTTCAAATCGATACTTACAATTTTAAAACTCGGATTCACATTTCAAGAGATTGGGTCTCAAAACATGGGTATGTAGTTTCAATTAATGTAGAAAGATCTTTATTCGTTAATGACTTGTGGAATTTTTTTACTCTTACGTATTCTGTTAATGAGTATCTTATCTCCAAGTTCGGTGAATATGACTACGAAATTATTTGCGGGTTTGATGAGGGAAGTGTTAATGAAGTGCTCGGCTCACTTTTTTGCCTGCTGATGCCTTTTGAGAAAGAAAATTTTCTTTCTGTTATTGAGAAATTGTTGGATTGTAATTCTAACGGTAAAAGAAGTATAGTTTTGCGAATAGCCAAGGCTCTTCATCTGCATAAAGATGGTAAGTTACATGATAAAATCTTTCTTTCTCAATTGTTTAGCGACTTAACAGCAGATTTACTGGACTATGATCCTGAAGTAATAGACCGTTGGGTGAAATCGTATTTGAAAGGTGTGAAGTTGGATAAAGGTAAAATTTGAACCTGGCAGCCTTTCGGACTTTGGAATCGTCGACTGAAAATCCGCGTGATTTAGCCCGAATTCGTCTGATTTTCGTTAAATAGCGGCGCTATTTGCCTCTTAGCCGAAAACGATGTGAATTCGAAATCTAGCTCCAGGAGCTCAACTTGGACTGTATCCGGGGAAGGATTACCCCAAGGAAAATACGTTTTTAGGAATGCTTCGGTCCAGAGGACCGCGAAGATATCAGCCCAGCCCAAACGGCAGCGCCGTGCAGGGCTGGGTTTACAGGCCATTCGAGGCGTTCGGTCTGACTCGTCCCGCCATAGCCGGAACGGCGAAGGAGGAAAGACCGCGAAGATCGATGCGTATGATGGTCGTTGATGACAAAGTGAGACGGGTATCCGGCGCTCCCGCGTCCGGCTGAGAGAGGAGGCGCCGCGTCCCGCGGCGGG